>NZ_JBALDL010000113.1:0-19287 GCF_036917465.1 Nostoc sp. | reverse complement strand
TCGCGGATGCTTTGAGACTGACAAGATAATATTTTTAACCTCTAATTCCATTTGGTTTGCGTTCTCTCATATCGCTTTTAGTCTAAACTCCAGTACTTAAAGAACGCGAAAAATAACTTTTTCCACTGGAAATTTTACTCCTCTTGGATTGGAAAGTATTGTGCATGAATTTTTAACCCCTGAAAAGGTGCAAAGTTAACAGCCTAGATTAAGGGGGGTAAAACGGCTGGGGGACAAAGCTTTGAGCTTAAGTTGACATCAGTGGCAAGATGCCCACTCCACAAGAGTTTGATTTAATTTGATTATGCGACTTAAATATTTTTCAGCTTATTAAGCCTTGCCACTGCCTAACAAATATAGTAAAGCCATCCGAACGGCGATACCGCTAGTAACTTGCGATTGAATAAGACTAAATTCTGAGTCATCCATCAATTCAGAACTAATTTCAACACCCCGATTAACTGGGCCTGGATGCAGAACTTTTACATTAGGTTTACAAAGTTGCAACTTTGTGCGTGTAATGCCAAACAGATGATGATATTCTCGCAAACTTGGCAGCAAATGAGCCGTCATCCGTTCCTTTTGGAGGCGTAGAGTCATCACAAAATCGGCATCTTGTAAAGCTGGTTCTAGCTGCCAATGTAGAAAAAGTTGGGGAGTAGGCGAATAACTTCTGACTCCTAACTCTTCACAGATATACTCAGCAAATAATTTTGGTAAGAGGGTTGGTGGGGCTGCAAGATGCACTTCGGCACCACTAGCAATTAAACTCCAAATATTCGATCGCGCCACACGAGAATGGAGAATATCTCCAACAATGGCAATCTTTTTACCCTTTAAAAGTTCTAGTCGGGGGCTAGCTGGATCAATTAGAGTACAAATGGTAAATAAATCTAGCAGTGCTTGGGAAGGATGTTCATGTTGACCATCACCAGCATTGAGGACACTAACTCGTACACCTAGACGATCCATCTCAGCCGCGATCGCATTTGGTACTCCTGCCTCACGATGGCGGACTACCATAATATCAGTTCCCATTGCCAAATAAGTCTTCGCCGTGTCAAGAATTGTCTCTCCCTTAGTCATGGAAGATGTGGCTGCGGCGAAATTCAGAGTATCTGCACTTAAGCGTTTCGCCGCCAGTTCAAAACTGCTGCGAGTCCGGGTAGAAGATTCAAAAAATAAATTCGCTACCACCTGTCCCTGCAAAGTTGGCACTTTCTTCGTCCGCCGCGATAGCACCTCTTGAAAAGAGGCCGCAGTTTGCAAAACGGTATCATATTCAGTGGTAGTGAAGTCAGCTAGGGAAAGAATGTGATGACGATTCCAGGTGTTAGTAGGCATGTTTGGGGACTGGGGAGTGGGGAGTGGGGACTGGGGACTGGGGACTGGGGACTGGGGACTGGGGACTGGGGACTGGGGACTGGGGACTGGGGACTGGGGACTGGGGACTGGGGACTGGGAGAATACCCAATGCCTAATGCCTAATGCCTAATGCCTAATGCCTAATGCCTAATGCCTAATGCCTAATGCCTAATGCCTAATGCCCAATGCCTAATGCCCAATGCCTAATGCCTCATGCCCAATGCCCAATGCCCCATGCCCAATGCCTAATGCCCAATGCCCAATGCCTTCAAGTTGGTAAATGGAAAACGTTTAAAGCTAGAGAAATTAGGCTAAGGAACGTTAAAAACCCAATTGTATCTAGCATTGTAGTCACTAACGGCCCACTAACCAAAGCAGGGTCAAGCTTCAGCCGTGTCAAACCCATTGGCAGTAACGTGCCGAGTGTAACAGCCACAATTGTATTAGTTGCCATGACCATGCCGGCAATTAAAGCTACCCATCGTTCTTGGGGTCGCGCCCAAATTAAGGAAAGCAGGATCATGGTTGTGGCTAAAGCTACGGCTGTACCTAAACCAGCTAGAAGTTCTTTGCGGAGAATTTTCAAGGTATCTTTAGGTGTTACTTCTCCCACTCCTAAGCCGCGAATTGTCACCGTTAATGATTGAATCCCAACAGTACCACCAGTGTTAGAGAAAATCGGCATAATGACTGCTAAAACTGGCACTGCGGCAATTACAGATTGAAAAGGCGCGATCGCACTGGCTGCACCAATATACATTGCCATGATGCCCAACAGCCAAGGCAAGCGGTTGCGAATGGTGAGTAAAGGAGAGGATAAAGCAACTTCATCACCACTGACACCCGCCAGTTTTTGGATATCTTCTGTGGCTTCCTCTTCCAAAATATCCATGACATCATCAATGGTGACAATGCCAACTAATCGGTCTTCCCGATCGACGACGGGGATAGCAATTAAGTCGTAGCGCTGCATGATTCGCGCCACTTCTTCTTGAGGGGTTTCAGTTGTAACTTTGATGACGCGATCGCTCGCAATATCTTTGATGAAAACATCGGGAAAGGTAAACAATAATTGGCGCAGTGAAACTACTCTCACCAGCGTCCGGTTGTCATCGGTGACGTAGGCGTAGTAAATCGTTTCCTTGTCTTCATCCTGACGGCGGATTTTGTTTAGGGCTTCACCTACAGTCAATCCTTGGCGCAACCGAACATATTCGGTTGTCATCACCCGCCCAGCCGTGCCTTCTGGATAGCCGAGAATCGTTGCTGTTGCTTGCCTTTCTTCTGGACTCAGTTCTTGCAATAGCCGTTTGATTACCCCAGCAGGTAGTTCATCAAACAATTCTGCCCGTTCGTCGGGACTCATGGCTTCTACAAGTTGCACTACTTGGACATCATGCAGAGAATTAAGTAGTTCTTCTTGCACATCTGTTGGCAGATATTCAAATACATCAATTGCCTGAGCTTTATTGAGTAAACGGAATGCGATCGCCCGTTGTTTTTCAGGTAATTGTGTAATGTATTCTCCCACATCCACAGGTTGCAAGCGATTTAAATCCCATTTCAACTGGTTTAAATCGGTAGTATCAGTCAGCAAATCCCGAATATCTTGTGTGAGCATGAGATATATCTCCTAAGTCTCCCCCGCGCTGGGAGACTTCCTCGCCAGTTCAGAGGAGGTTGATACTGCCATCTGGTGGACTATTGCCCATAAAATTTCAACAATTCAATATCGATATTTAAATCAAGGCATCGCTAGTCATCATCTTAACCCGGAATAGTACTCTCCGGTAGCTACTGAATATTAACATTCAGTCTCTGTGATATTCTCAGCTTTGAGTAATTTAATTGCTCTGAAACTGAATGGTTGACATCCTCTCACCACTGATTCGCAGTAGAACTCTTTATTTGCTTGCTACCACAATCATTCGGCGGCTATCAAGCGCGAACGGTTCGCCATCATAACCATAGCCCTCTACTTCGCAAAAGCCCGTTTGCAGGAGCCAATCGCGGATTTCGGGAAAGGTAAAATTGCGAACAAAGTATTGACCGTGCCGCACTTGGCCATCACGAATGATAATCCGCTCGGTATGGGTACGATTGGTAAGCGCATCGTAGCGTGTGCGTGCGAGCATATAATTTCCCTCACGCTCAGTAATTAACTCCGGTGTAAATTCTTGTAAGACGCGGCTAAAATTCTGAATATCAATTAGTAATTTGCCACCTACTTTTAGAGCGCGATACGCTTCGGTTAAGACCGATCTATTTTCACGATCGTCGAAGTAACCAAAGGCTGTGAAGCAGTTGATGATGCAGTTGAAGCGATCGCTAAAGGGTAGGGAACGCATATCGCCTTGAAGGTACTCTACCTTAACACCATTGCTAACCGCATCTTGATTTGCTTTTTCTAAGAAGAAAGCTGTTGCATCAAGTCCAATCAGATGATAGCCACGAGCCGCTAGCTGATTAGCAATCCGTCCATGCCCACAAGCTAAGTCTAAAATACTCATCCCTGGTTGTAAATCTAGCAATCGGCAAATGAGGTCAACTTCGTGTTTAGTCCGCTTTGGTGTCAACAACGTTTCATAAAAGTAAAGATAATCTTCCTCGAATACGCTGTTACCATCAAATGTATTTACAATCATTTTGAATTTGATTTAGAAAGTGAATTTTCAATTTTGCGTAAAAGCCTAGCGTTTTTAATGCAGGGGAACACATTGGCATTGTAAGCCAACACGTTGGCATTGTAAGCCAACGCATTGGCATTGTAAGCCAACGCATTGGCATTGTAAGCCAACACATTGGCATTGTAAGCCAACGCATTGGCATTGTAAGCCAACACGTTGGCATTGTAAGCCAACGCATTGGCATTGTAAGCCAACACGTTGGCATTGTAAGCCAACACGTTGGCATTGTAAGCCAACGCATTGGCATTGTAAGCCAACACGTTGGCATTGCAGGGTATTACCAAATTTAATTCGCTACAAATTAATGAAATGCTTTACTAAGCTTGAGTATTTTTGGAAAACTCTAAATAATATGACTGGATCAACTGTTGTCCTTTGGTTACGTCAGTTAGCTTTTGGCTTCAGCTTAAGCTGTCTACTTTTACTTTCAGGTTGTATCACAGATGGTTCCACTCCTGATAATACACTTACGGTTGCTACAGAACCTACCTTTCCGCCTTTCGAGTTTCAATCTGCCAGTGGTGAGTTGCAAGGCTTTGACATTGATTTGATGAATGCGATCGCCCAATCTGCTGGCTTTAAAGTTAAGTATCAAAATATGCCTTTTGCTGGTATGATTCCAGCATTGCAAACGCAAACTGTAGATGCCGCAGTTGCGGCAATGACGATTACTGCCGAACGGGTGAAGACAATTTCTTTCTCGCGTCCTTACTTCAAATCAGGACTAGCGATCGTCACCCGCACAGATAATCAAAACATTACCAATTTCAATGATCTTAAAAACAAAACCATTGGCGTGCAAATTGGAACAACTGGCGCACAAAAGGCTAAAAATATTCCCGGCTCTGAAATTCGCACTTTTAATGATTCACCTGTAACCCTTCAAGCATTAATCAATGGTAATGTCGATGCCGTTCTTAACGATCAGGTGGTTATCTTATATGGCATAAAGAGCGGCAACCTTAAGGGACTCAAAGTGGTCAGCAGTCTGTTAACAGAAGAATTTTATGGCATTCCTACACCTAAAGGATCGCCCAACTTGCAAGCGATTAACCAAGGTCTAGAAACGGTGTTGAAAAATGGTATTTACGCCAAAATCTACCAAAAGTGGTTTGGTATTCAACCGCCACAACTACCAGAAAAATCACCCATCAAAAATCAGACTCCCCAAAAAGGCGTATCTCAACTATTTACCTCACTAAGCATTATCTTTAAGTCCTTACCCATCTTGCTAAGTGGGGCTTTAGTAACACTTGAACTCACAGCAATCTCAGCCTTACTAGGTATAATCGGGGGTACACTGATTGGAATTGTTCGCCTTTTCCCCACTCCGCCTTTGCCCTGGATTGCGAGAGCGTATGTAGATTTTTTCCGGGGAACGCCGTTGCTGGTGCAGATTTTTATGATTTACTTTGGGTTACCTGCTTTAGTCCAAAATTTTGGTTTCACCTTCACTTTAAATCGTTTAGCAGCAGCAGTGATTGCGTTGAGTCTTAATAGCGCTGCCTACATTGCGGAAGTTGTCCGAGCAGGCATTCAATCAATTGAGCCTGGGCAAGCAGAAGCCTCTCAATCACTGGGTTTAAGCTCAATACAAACGATGCGCTATGTAATCTTTCCTCAAGCCCTGCGGCGAATGTTGCCACCTCTGGGCAATGAGTTCATTAGCCTGCTCAAAGACACCAGCTTAGTCGCTATCATTGGGTTTGAAGAGTTGTTCCGCAAAGGACAGCTGATTGTAGCTGAGAACTATCGTTCATTTGAAATTTATGCCACTGTTGCCTTGGTCTATTTATTTCTGACCCTGCTTTCTTCTCAAGCCTTTAGTCGCTTTGAGCGATCGCTCAATCGCGTTAAACAAAAAAGCAAGTGATAGCGATCGCCACAGATTTTCAAAAAATTCAGTACCCAGAAGTCAACTAACAGGAGATAATATTGACACTCTCAGCACCCTTAGCTTGTTGTCCCATCAACCATTACAGAACTTGTTCTGGCTTGGTTTAGAGTCACAGGATTCAATTTTGCAACTAGTTCTGAACCAAATCATGAAAACATCTACCGAATTGCTAACTCGTCTGGACTATTACTACCAGCAAATTAAAACGATAATTCTTACTCGACAGAATCCAATTACTGGTTTACTACCTGCGAGTACAGCGATTACAGCCCACGGCGATTATACCGATGCTTGGGTGCGAGACAATGTTTACAGTATTTTGGCAGTTTGGGGTTTAGGACTTGCATACCGCAAAATTGACGACGATAAGGGACGCACTTATGAACTAGAACACAGTGTCGTTAAATTGATGCGCGGGTTGCTCTTTGCGATGATGCGACAGGCTCATAAAGTAGAGACATTTAAACACACTCAGTCGCTACTAGATGGATTACACGCCAAATATAATACCGCGACTGGTGACATTGTTGTTGGTGATGATAAATGGGGACATTTGCAACTTGATGCCACATCTATATTTTTGCTGATGTTGGGGCAAATGACGGCTGGGGGATTGCAAATCATTTATACGATTGATGAAGTTAATTTCGTCCAAAATTTGGTTTACTACATTGGACGAGCTTACCGCACACCAGATTACGGCATTTGGGAACGTGGGAATAAAATTAATCGTGGTAGTGCTGAGTTAAATGCCAGTTCTGTAGGCATGGCAAAAGCGGCTTTAGAAGCTATCAACGGACTGGATTTGTTTGGTGTGCATGGTAGTCAAGCATCGGTGATTCACGTACTACCAGATGAAATCGCCCGCGCCCGGATTACTTTAGAATCCTTACTGCCGAGGGAATCTGGTTCCAAAGAAATTGATGCAGCGCTGTTAAGTATTATTAGTTATCCTGCCTTTGCAGTGGAAGATTTGGAGTTACGCGATCGCACTTTAAACGATATTATCAATAAACTCGCAGGTAAATACGGCTGCAAACGCTTTCTGCGTGATGGACACCAAACCGTTTTAGAAGATAATCAACGTTTACACTACGAACCGTGGGAACTCAAGCAATTTGAGCATATTGAATGCGAATGGCCATTATTTTTCACTTATTTAGTTCTAGATGGATTATTTCGCGGCGAACAAGAACAAGTTAAGAAATACCAAAATCTTTTAGAATCATTACTTATAGAACAAGATGGGTTGCGTTTACTGCCAGAACTTTATTATGTTCCCGCCGAAAACATAGAAGCAGAAAACTTAGCACCCCAAACGCAACCACGTTTGCCTAATGAAAATATTCCTTTAGTGTGGGCGCAGAGTTTATATTTTCTTAGTCAAATGTTGAGTGAAGGGTTGGTAGCGGTTGGTGATATCGATCCTTTGGGAAGACATCTGTGTGTGGGAAAACAACGCGAATCGTTGGTACAAATTGCTTTATTGGCAGAAGATGAAGATTTACAGACGAAACTAGAAGTTCACGGGATTGAAACACAAACGCCTACCCAAGTTGAACCAATTCAGGTGAGAAAAGCTGGAGAATTATCAGCTATTTATACCCAAATTGGACGTAATGATAAACTCGGTTTAACCGGGCGGCCAGTGAGACGGCTGCGGAGTTTGACAACATCAAGAATATTTCGGATTAGCGGTGAAACAATTGTATTTCTGCCTTCATTTTCCGACTCTCAACAGTTTTACTTAACCCTTGATTACCATTTCCTATTAGATCAAATTAGAAGCGAACTAGCTTATATTCAAAAATATTGGAGCGATTTAGGCCGTCCCACCTTAACTTTAATGTTGACACACACCATGTTAGAAATCGGTTCGGAAGCATTACTAGAACTGATGCAAGAACTCAAAGATGGTGTTTGTAACGGTGTGCGGGTGAAATTAGGGCGGCTAAATCAGTTAATGCTGACGGCTGGAATTCAAAGAATTGATTTTCTACCAAATGCAGAATTCGCGCGATCGCCAGTAAAAAATGCTGGGCTACGTTGCTATTATTTGGCTTATCACCCTGAGAAAAGCTGGCGCTTAGGGCATACTCAAGAATTTCAAATGGAGTATGAAACTAATTTCGGATTATTACTTTCTTATTTGCACGCATCAGAGAATATCTACGAGCAAATTGAGTTATTGCAAACTTTAACTCGCTTGCAAGGAATGGAATTTGATACGGGGTATGGTGGCCCAGGATATCCTGTCACAGTAGGAGATTTACTCGATGAAGTTTACACCAAAGCTGGAGATTTGGGCATTTGGGCAGTAGTGCGTCGGGCTGCGGGGTTACGGCTTATGGTTGATATCAGCCTATCGGATGCAGTAACGAGTATTTTGGTGCGGGGTAAGCAAATTGCTGTAGGTAAAGCTTACAGTGAAACGTCTTTGATTACCGTACCCATGTCCCACGATGAAATTGCCGATAAAATTAATCATTTTTGTCGTGAAGATATCCGCGATCGCGTCCTCACTCAAGAGATTTTAATCTATGTTGGCATCTTAATTCGCTCAGAACCCGAACTATTTCAGGGACTGCTAACGCTGAGAGTCGGCTATCTCATCTTATTGATAACCAGCGAACTAGCGCGGGAATTACACGTTACCCAAGATGAAGCTTACGATCGCTTAATGCAACTTTCACCCTTTGAAGTAAAAATGCGTTTGCGTCAGGTATTAACTGGATATTCTGGCATGAGTAACCTGTTGCGTCAACAAGAATCACTGCACGTCAAACAAAAAGAAAGTGATATTGCTTGGGTGGTTTTACCAAGAATCGCCGAAGGAATAGAAGTCCCACCTGGTGGTTGGCGGCGGTTTCGCCAAGCTGAGGGGGCGACGGGGCGCGTACCAAAAGAATTTTTTAAGCAGGTTTGGTTATTAATGCAACATTGCAAAGGCTTAGTAATTGGCGATAAACTAGAGCGGCGCAATCGTTTAGATAGTGAGATTATGCTGTCAGAAATGACAGCAGGTGAAAGAAATTTTGCCCTGTTAGTTGAGCATTTACTGAATAAAATTGAAGCTCCAGAATACCGCCAAGTTAATATTGAAGCATTAATCGAATTAGGTGCGATCGCAGCGAATAATCCCAAGCTGCAAATCGAAGGATATATCGTATTGGATGTGTTGATTGGACATGCAGTGCGATTGGCGTGGCTAGAAAATCATAATCATCGCAGCGATCGCTATGATGAAGATAAGGCGAGTGCATGGCGATCGTTTTACAACACTTCTCCTAGAGATTGTGCTAATTATATTTTGAAAGCGTTTAGGTTCTTGACGGAGTTTGTGAAAGATTTTTAACCGCAGATGCGCTGCGCCTTCCCATAGGGTAGAAACGCAGACAACAAGAGAATGCATACTGCTTTGGGCCTGCTTTATTGAAGTCGGCCTATTCTTGTACGTGGTTATTCCAGTTAGCGAATAAATAGCTACATTATGTTTTAGAGATTGAGGCTGCAAGTAGTTTTCCACTTTTATCTTGAGCTTGCAATTTTTGAATAATATGCTCAATAATACTATTCAAATCTTTCCGGCGACGTATAGAACGTTTTGGATCAAGTTGGCCGTATTTCAATAATTCTCTAACTTTTTCTCCTAACTCAGTTAAGTAAAACTTTAGTTTATCTTCACCCTGTTCGCGTAAAATTTGCCGACATTCAGTTAGGATAATATCGCTATTGTCAAGAGTTTTATTAGCGTCTAACTGCTTTGGTACTGCGTCGGATGAATCTTGACTTTTTTGAGCGTTTAAACTATTAGTTAGACATTTTTCTACAGCCTTGGCAAGTTTTGGATCGGATTCTATAACTTCTGCGATCGCCCTTAGTAAGTTTGCAATTTGTGAGCTTTCCATTATCTACCTACTCGTTGAATAAATTCTTTAGCTAAGTTCACCATAGAATCATGAGAATCATCATATTTTTGTCTATATGTCAAATAATTACTCAATTCTAAACCTCTTTCAATTATAGCTCTTTCTAGAATTTTGGTTTCAAAAACTGCCGGATAGAGAGGGTTAACAATAATAGAGTTTAAATTTTCAGTTTGAGCTTTAGTTCCGTTATAACGCGAAATTAAAGTTCCTACTAGTTTTAAGTTATGTACATAATCTCTATTAAAGTTTTCAATGTGTTCAAGTAATAAATCTAATCCATGAATTGACATTCGGTTTGGGACACAAGGGATTATACAAGCATCACTAGCTAGAAATGCACTTTTAACTATTCTGTTAATATTTGGGGCACAGTCTATTAAAATATAGTCATAATTATTCAATAAAGGTTTGAGAATTGTACGAATAAGCTCAACAGGTTTTAAGTTACAAGAATAATAGCCTGATGGTAAATCTTCCTGAATTTCAAATAGGATTGGACTGCTGGGGATAAGATGTAGCTGAGAAAAAGAATTCCTATTCCTAACGTTTGAAATATTGTACTTAGCTATAAAACTTTCATTTTTAGCATCCTCTAAAAAATATTCAGGATTTTTAAATAAAAAAGGTAATGTCAAACCTCTATTGTTAAATTCTTTTTCCCATACCTCTTCAGACATTAAGGCACTAGTCAAATTACTTTGAGGATCAAGATCAATAGCAAGTACACGCTTTTTGTACATGGTATCGCCTGCTAAATATTCTGCTAATGCCATGACGATGGTAGTTTTGCCAACTCCACCCTTGAGGTTGCAAACGCTTATCACTTTAGCTGTCATAATTTCTGGTAGATTGATGCATTTGATGGGCTACAGTTGTATGTTTCCCTAAAAATAGACCCAAGTAACAGGTTAATTCTCAATATCGTAATTATTTTTGCGGCTTTGCAGTTCAATTTCTTCTACACAAAAACTGATGCACAGTTATTCTTAGCGTCTTTACGTAAGTTCTAATCCGTATTCAAGTTAACGAAAAAATAAGGATAAATTGCAGGTAAAACACTGATAGGGTGAATTAATAAAATGTAATCCTCGTCAAATTTAATCTTGAATTTATAAATGACCTGCAACTCACAAATAGCAGAAGGTTGGCATGGCAAACTTAATTTAGTCTATGCCGATCGCCAAGGTGCAACCCAGTTAATTTACAATCACCAACAAGCGCCTCTGAAAGTACAACGCCCATTTTATCCAGAAGGGCAAAAAGTCTGTCATAGTGTCATTTTACATACAGCCGGGGGAGTGGTGGGAGGCGATCGCTTATCTTCTAACATCCACCTCCAACCCGAAGCCCAAGCTTTAATTACTACGGCTGCTGCAAGCAAGATATACCGCAGCAATGGCTTACAAGCTAGACAAACCATCCAAATGCAAGTTGACGCTGGTGCTTGTTTAGAATGGTTGCCGCAAGAGACAATTTTATTTAACGACGCGATTTATCGGCAAGATTTACGGGTAGAATTAGCAACTGGGAGCAGTTGGTTAGGTTGGGAAATTACCCGATTTGGTCGCAGTGCTAGGGGAGAAAAATTTTTACAAGGAGAATGGCGATCGCACACCGAAATTTGGCAGCAAGGCGTTCCATTATGGATCGATCGGCAATTGTTACGGGGTAGCGAAGACATTTTCCACAGTCCCCACGGCTTGGCTGGAAAACCAATAGTAGGTAGTCTCGTTTGGGTTGGTAGTGCAGTTTCAGGAGAAATAATTGAAAAAACGCGAAATTTGTGGAATGGGCAAGGAGAAGCGGGTGTTAGCCGATTACAGCATGGATTATTATGTCGATATCGCGGTTCTTCTACATCTGAGGTAAGAAACTGGTTTATTGATGTTTGGCAGGTGCTGCGAGTTTCTTTTTTGAATCGGGGTAATTGTATACCAAGAGTGTGGCAGGTTTAAACGAACCGCAGAGGCGCGGAGAAGCCAGTGCGTTGGGCGGGTTTCCCGACTTGAAGCACCTGGCGCAACACAGAGAGAGGAGAGAGGAATGCAACTTACGCCGCAGGAAAAAGATAAGCTATTAATTTTTACTGCTGCTTTATTAGCAGAAAGACGTAAAGGAAGAGGTTTAAAACTGAATTATCCTGAAGCAGTTGCTTATATTTCTGCTGCTATTTTAGAAGGGGCTAGAGATGGGCAAACTGTAGCAGAATTAATGAGTTATGGTACAACACTATTAACGCGGAAAGATGTCATGGAAGGGATACCAGAAATGGTGCATGATGTGCAAGTTGAAGCTACTTTTCCTGATGGTACAAAGTTAGTGACAGTACATAATCCAATTCGTTAAATTTGTTTCATGCTGCGTTGGTTTCAATTGCTGTTTAGACTAAGAAAAGACAAAACGACTCAGCAGTGCTGAGTTGAGAATCTCAAAAGTTACATGGTTAAACCACATCCATTTTGAGAACCATAGTTTTTAAAAGTGGTGGGAGCATCTTGCTCCCATCTAGTAGCGGGCAAGATGCCCGCACTCCAGGTTTCAAAATGGACGAGGTTTATAAGTGAAGAGGACTTAAACCCCACGCCCATTACCTGCTGCCTATATAGGAAGGGGACTTAAACCCCCAAATTTAGTTAAACCTAAGCAAATGCGCTCCTTGTAAATGCCAAAGTAATTTTATGTTTGTTTTGTATCTAAAAAGAAAACAAAGTTATCTCAGCTGTAAAATATAGGTGTAGAGGCAGTAGTAGATAAAACCTCGGCAAAGACAATCCCTAAAAATGCCAGGGTAATTTTATGCCTGTTTTGTATCTAAGAAAAAACCAAGTTATCCCAGCTGTAAAATATGAGGGTGGAGCCAAAGTTGACTAGTATTGATAATTACAACTTCTCTTTTTCAGGAGAAGTGACAATCCCACAGGCTCCTCCTGACTTTAAATCAGGTTTTATCGGCATTGTTGGTCGTCCAAATGTCGGTAAATCTACTTTAATGAATCAATTGGTAGGACAAAAAATTGCCATAACTTCCCCTGTAGCGCAAACTACACGGAACCGTTTGCGCGGCATTTTAACTACACCAGAAGCACAGTTAATATTTGTAGATACGCCAGGAATTCATAAGCCCCATCATCAATTGGGGGAAGTGTTGGTGCAAAATGCCAAAATTGCCATTGAATCGGTAGATGTAATACTGTTTGTGGTAGATGGAGCCGTAGCTTGTGGATCGGGCGATCGCTATATTGCCGAATTGCTCAGTCGTAGCAAAACACCGGTGATTCTGGGCATGAACAAAACCGACCAACAACCGCCCGATTCTCAATTTCTAGATGATAGTTACGCCCAGATGGCCCAGTCTCATGAATGGGAAATTGTGAAATTTTCTGCCAAGACGAGTGCAGGATTACCGCAACTTCAAGAATTATTAATTGAACATTTAGAAATTGGGCCGTTATACTACCCGCCAGATTTGGTAACTGACCAGCCAGAGCGCTTTATTATGGGTGAATTAATCCGAGAACAAATTTTATTATTGACTCGTGAAGAAGTACCGCATTCAGTAGCGATCGCAATTGACCTAGTAGAAGAAACTCCCAGCATTACCCGTATACTTGCTACCATCAACGTTGAGCGTGATTCTCAAAAAGGCATACTCATTGGCAAAGGTGGAGCAATGCTCAAAGCAATTGGTAGTGAAGCCCGCGAACAAATCCAAAAATTAATCGCTGGCAAAGTTTACTTAGAATTGTTTGTCAAAGTCCAACCAAAATGGCGACAGTCGCGGATTAGTTTAGCAGAGTTAGGCTATCGCGTCGAAGAATAAAAATTGGGCATTGGGCATTGGTTATTAACAAATGACTAATGACTAATGACTAATGACAAATAAGAAATGACTCTTAATTAATAAAAATGTCTTTAGATATTCGCTATCCCTTAAATTTACCTGTCAATGCTCCGCCATTGCGCGTGTTAATTGTCGAAGACGATCCGATGATGCAATTGGGATTAGAGCAATCGTTAATGGCTCATCCTCAGTTGGAGATTGTTGGACAAGCAGAAGATGGTTATTTGGGAGTTCAAGCTGCACTACAACTAAAACCCGATTTGGTGGTTATGGATATAGGATTGCCGCGATTGGATGGCATTGCAGCGACACAGCAAATTAAGGCGGCGCTACCAGCAACTCATGTGGTGATGCTGACATCTCATCAAACGGAGACAGAAATTATTGCCGCGCTATCTAGCGGTGCAGATGCGTATTGTATTAAAGGTGCAAGTGTGGAACGATTGTTAAGTGCGATCGCAGCCGCAGTTGATGGTGCAGCCTATCTCGATCCCCAAATCGCGCGGCGAGTAATTGATAATCTCAAACCGCCTGCACCCACCAGCAACAACGCTAATTTATCTGGACGTGAATTAGAAGTTTTGAAACTCATGGTAGACGGCTTAAGTAACCCAGAGATTGCTCAAAAACTTTATCTCAGTCCTAACACTATCAAAACTCATGTCCGAGGGATTATGAATAAATTAGCAGTGGACGATCGCGTGCAAGCAGCAGTTGTGGCACTCCGTTCTGGGTTGGTTTAGAAAACAAATGCAGCAAAATATAGAGATAAACCTCAGTCAAAGTAAGATTACTGGTGTATACAAACTTAATAATGAATTCCCCACTTTCTGCCCAACCAGCCGCGAAGAATGGCGGAGATGGTTAGAAAAAAATCATCGAACCTCTTTGAGTCGCACCTTTGGCTTTCAAATCCTCACGAATTTTTAATCGCATTTACTGTCTGCGCCTCTATAGCCGATTTTTATGTCGTCAATATGTTTGAAAAATAGTCTACCTAAATGCATTTTAGTTAAAAGAGTTTGAGAATTGATTAGGGTCTAAATTAGCAGGAAATAATAAAATTTCCCTGCCTTCTAAGTTAGCTTTATGGTGAAGCAAAATTGCCTTTTCCAAAGAACAAAATTTAATTGGAACCCATCTATCACTATAAAAATAGACAGTTACTCGGCTCATTGCATACTCTTTAAACGGCAGTGGAACGCACCAGGACGAGTCCACAATTTGAACCTTACCTGTCGTATCCATGCTTTCACCCTCAGCTACTAAGTATATTTACTCTTTACTCATCACTCTGACTACTTTCACTCATCCAAGTTAGTTTTAGTAACTATCATAAGTAATAAGCTGATATAGCTTTAAGTTAGATATTGAGGTAAAGGTTTAGGAGTCAACGAGTTTTTAGTTGGGATTGAGTCTTAGTAGTTAGTAAGGAATTTTCCGGCCAAGTTTGACAGGTTGTCTTTTGACGCAACTATTCTTTTAAAATTATCGTTCTTAAATATCTGGTGGAAAATAGCATCAAAAATCTTTTTGAATTTTCCTTTAATTGCCTTTCCCCAGTCCGCCTGGTTTAGTTCACTTACTCTAAAAAACTCTATGTTCCACTTTACCCTAGAGAAAAATTTGGGATGGCTATTATTAATTTCGGTTCTGATTGCCACACCAGTTAATGCCCACACTGAAAAGGTTTCACAAGATGTGGGCGGGATGCTGCATATTGAACCCCATGACAATCCTGAAGCTGGCAAAACCGCTCATGCTTGGATTGTCCTCACCCATAGAGGCGGGCAACTAATCCCTCTGACACAATGTAACTGTCAGTTGGCTGTCTATCCTCAACCTCACACCAAAACTGATACCCCATTGCTGAAGCCAAGTTTACATAGTGTATCAACCAAGCAATATAAAAGCATTCCCGGAGCCGACATCGTATTTCCCAAAGTAGGAGCTTATGATTTGGAGTTAAGCGGTACTTCTAAATCTGGAGCTAATTTCAAACCCTTTGTGTTATCTTACCCAGTCACTGTCGGCTCATAAAAGCTGAAGCGTGTCAAATTTCATGCTGTAGCAAGATCCCCCAGACTTCAGAAATCGCAGTGCGATCGCTACTGCAATGGACGCGAGCGATCGCACTTCTGATTCTGTTTGCATATTAAATATTGAACCACGACGTGTTTGCCGCTTATAAAGCAAGTTTAGGCTTTATTTGGGCTTAATTTTTGTTTAAGTCCCGCTAACTAATTTTCAATCCTCTGACTGCAATTGAATAACGACAAACTATGATATGGCCGATTAATGTCGGTGCGATCGCTAGGATGATTAAAGCAGGTAACTTATCTTATAAATAGCGACGAACGACTAACTGAACGGCGGAGATTGCGCTGAACTGTTCAGACCTGACACAGGTAAAATAATTTCAAGGAAACTCTTCAGCAGAACCACAATGCTGAAAATTAGCCTAAAAATATCTTATTGGTACGATCGCAGGAGGCAAAAAATGAGCTTGGCTGGATTAAGAATTGTGTTGGTAGAACCAGCTGGGCCGATCAATATCGGGGCGATCGCCAGAGTCATGAAAAATTTCGGGCTATATAATTTAGTATTAGTGAACCCCCAATGCGATCCGCTATCGACAGAAGCTTTGATGATGGCTGTTCATGGTCAGGAAATTATCGAATCTGCGGTATTAGTGCCGACCTTACCAGAAGCATTGCATGGATGTGTACGAGCGATCGCTACCACTGGTCGCGTTCGCAGTTTAGAAACACCCTTAGAAAATCCCCGCACTGCACTACCCTGGTTACTAGAGGAACCAGAAAAACCCGCAGCCCTGATTTTTGGCAGAGAAGATCGGGGATTAAGCAATGAAGAATTAAATTATGCACAGAGGTTTGTTGCTATTCCCACAAGTCCAGATTATGTAGCCCTAAATTTGGCAACCGCCGTAGCAATCTGTTGTTATGAATTGTCACAATGCGCCCAGCAACCTAATACTCAGAGCATAATCCAACCTGAACTTGCTCCCTTAGATGTTGTGGAAGGATACTACCAGCAATTAGAATCACTACTACTGAAAATTGGTTATGTATATCCGCATACGGCAGCTAGTCGGATGGGAAAATTTCGCCAATTGTATAATCGCGCTCACCTGAAAACTGGGGAAGTAGCCATGCTCCGAGGAATTTTGCAACAGGTAGAATGGGCGCTAAAAAACCAGAGGGATGGTGAAAACTTGTAATTATTCGTTTAATATATACGCAATCATCCCCCCAAAATATTTAACATAGCTTAAACTAAACACAAAACTGCTACTTAGTGGCAAAGTGGAATTTGAGTACTAAATATTGCTTAAAGATTAAATTTTGGGTCAGGAGTCTGCAAGAAAACAGTCAAGTAGGTCACAAGGAGTAACTGTGTCAGAGTCAGGTGACGAACTAACAGCTTTCTCGCGGCGACAACCCTTAAATCGCCGCCAACGTCCACAAAAAGTTCAAAAAGTAGCACAAAAGAAAGTTAAAGCTAACAACAGCCAGCAGCAAGCAGTCAATGGACAAAAAGCGGCGCTAGCACGCCCCAAAAATCGCATTAGTCCTCCCCCAAGCCCTAATGCTACGCGCAGCAGCAGGGTAAAATCGGGTTTAGTCATGCCAACGGCAGTAAAACCCATACCGACTGTGAAAGGGAAAACTCCTCCCTTTCGACCAGGGGCTGTGATGGTGAAAACAGTGCGGATGGAGAAGCCAAAAGTCGGCAGACGAACATCGCACAAAACGCGATTAAAGCCAATGGCCAAAACCATGTTGTATGTTGTGCGGTTGTTGATTGTGGGTGTTGGCATGGGTGCAATTGTTGGCACGGTGTTGTCAGTATTAGACCCGGCTAATCGCATCAGTACAACTCCTGCGCCCCAATCTAATAGTAATGTGGCGCGATCGCAGCCACAACCTACTCAAGCTCCCCCAGTGGCAACTTCGAGCCTATACTTATCCCAGGAAATTATTTCCTTAAAAAATGCCGTGCAAAATTTGGCGACCACCAACCCAAGTCTTACACCAGGCGTTTTCTTGGTAGATTTAGATACTGGTAATTATGTAGATGTCAACGCCTCTACCAGTTTTCCGGCAGCTAGCACAATTAAAGTGCCAATTTTACTTGCCTTTTTCCAGGATGTGGACGCGGGGAAAATTCGCCTGGATGAAATGCTGACTATGCAACAGGAGATGATAGCTGGCGGTTCTGGAAATCTGCAATACAAACCAGCCGGAACCAAGTACGCCGCTCTGGAAGTTGTCACTAAAATGATTACAATCAGCGACAACACGGCGACAAATATGCTGATTGCCCGACTAGGAGGGATGGAAGCGTTAAACCAGCGTTTTCGCACCTGGGGATTGACAACCACCACAATTCGTAATCAACTCCCAGATTTGCAAGGGACAAATACTACTAGTCCCAAAGAATTGGGGAATTTGATGGCTATTGTGAGTCAGGGAAATTTAGTCAGTATGCCATCACGCGATCTCATGCTCGATATCTTGCGTCGTACCCAAAGAGATACTCTGCTACCATCGGGTTTGGGAACAGGCGCAAGAGCATTCCACAAAACGGGCGATATTGGTACTATGCTGGCAGACACAGGTTTAATTGTTGTTCCAACTGGCAAGCGCTATATAGCCACTGTCATGGTACAACGTCCCGAAAACGACCCTCGCGCCGAAAAACTGATTAGCTCAATTTCTCGCGCTGCCTACGAAGAGTTTAGCCAAAATGCTGTTACACCCAACAGTACCACTACTATACCCACAAATGGTTATCAGCCCCAAGTAGCGAATCCGGCTTTACCCAACGGTACAACAGGCACTGTACCCATGAGTGGTTATCAACCCCCTGTTGTGAATCCTGTGCCAAATGGTTATCAATCTCCAGTTATGAATCCGCAATATTATCCCCCAAGATAATTATTAATTTATAATTAAAAATGGTTTTATTCTAGGACTCGCCCTTTCAAGGTGGGTAAAATTTTTGGACATTAAATGAGTAATGAGTAATGAGTAATGAGTAAATACCCATTACTTATTACTTCAAAATTAAAGACAGTTGGAGTCGGGGATTAAAACCCCAACTCAACTGAGCGCAAAGTGGGTGCGTCACGGTTTCCGTGCGCCCAACTTTGTAAGAATACTACGTATAGACGTAGGGGTCTTTAACCCTTGATTTGGTGATAATTACTCTTTTCTCTGTGTTGCGCCAGGTGCTACAACGGGGGGAACCCCCGCAACGCACTGGCGGTTCCCCGACTTGTTCGCGCAGCGTCGACCACAGGAGAAGCAAATGGCGCAACACAGAGAGGAAAGCAGAGATTTTAACTTTTTTGATATCTCATTCCTGGCAGTTGCGAAACTAAACCCATAAGTTCCAGCTGTAACAAAGCACCAGAAACTGAGCCAGCGGCCATGCCGGTTTGTTGAACAGTCAACTGCCCCACCCACGAGGGGATGGGGCTTGTAACTAGGAAATATGATTTCCCGAAACATATGGCATATTGACTGATGCCTGTTCCTCCGT
>NZ_JBALDL010000112.1:0-36118 GCF_036917465.1 Nostoc sp. | reverse complement strand
TCTCAGTTGCACTCGACTTAATAAATCCTCAACATTTAAGAAACTGGTTTGCTAGTTGCTGCTACTGTACCTCATAACAGCCGGAAGTGCTGTAATGAGTATAAAAGACTCATTAATGGGGTTCAAAGCCTTTAAAAGACGAATGCCTAATGCTCAATCCCCCATGCCCAATCGTTTGTATTTGCGATCGCAAACTGAGTTAACCTAAATATATGCCTTTAGCAGAGGTAAATTTAAAGGCTATGTTGGATATTTAAATAAATAAGAAGTATCAGGAACGACTGAACTCAGTCTTAACCCTACTTGCAGTTACTTTGTAAATTTGCCAATTGCAGGAATCACTGACACGATTTTCTCAGCTTCATTTACCGTAATCTGCGCCAGCCCAAACTGTTCAATAACCGCCGCATTCGTTGTCAAATGCCTACTCACCTCAGCCACCCGATAATGACTTTCTTGTGAAGCTAAAGCAGCCGGCAATAATAACTGATCTGCTAAATGTTCATCCACTGGTGCGCCTGTGTGATGAAACTCAAGCAGCTGCTGACAAGCAATCTCTGCAACAGTTTCCGCCGACAACCGCAAACGCCCAAATCCACCAAAGCCAGTTAAGCTATTCTGATACTCAGCAGTTAAAAAAATACCCGCCCCAGGTGCCACACCTCTTTCTCGCAAAGTCTGTACAGCAACTTTCAAATGGGCTTCCCGTAACAAATTCTCCGCACGATTCGCCATCCGTTGCGGAATATGAGCAGGCAAATCTGTTACCACAGCTAGTCCCCGCACCTGTTGTAAATCTCCCCGTTCCAACAAGTTAATCCCGCCGATTTTACCACCGCCATCCACTTTTAACTCTACCTCTCCCCCACCTTGGGGAAACCACCCCCAAGCGCCTAACTTAACTTGGGCTTCTACACCCATGCGTTGCAGTGTGGGTAGATAAACTTGCTCAATGTAAGTCGCTGTCGGGCTAAAGTTGACATGAGTTCCACCCTTTAGTGTTACCAGAGAATTCCCCCTTGCTAGTGCTAAAGGTAAGAGAATTGTCTGTAAAACTAGAGCGATCGCACCCGCAGAACCACCTTCTTGTGCTTTACTAACATCAAAGGTATAAATTCCAGCTTGTACAGCACTACCTGGGATGAATTCTAGCAGCGTTGAACCCAAAGCATCACCCCGCAATTGAGCATTACAAATTCTACCCGCAGCCCGAACTGCTGTTAAGTGTTGCGCTGCTAATCCTGGCTTTTTGCGTCCAGCGCGAATGCCTACAATTCGTATGGGTTTGCCAGTGATGGCCGCTAGACTTAAGGAAGTACGAAGAACTTGTCCGCCTCCCTCTCCATAGGAACCGTCAATTTCAATCATGGGTGATTTTGGGATGTTGGATTTTGGGTTATCCCCACTGGCTCTTAAAATCAAACCACAAATTATAAACGCTCAACAGCCAGATTTTTGGAGGGAATTACACAACTATACAGAAAAATTCTGATATGTGTTGCTCTATTTAGTTTGTTAATTTTAGGTGAGTTCGACAATATTTAAACCTCACACTGGTTTTACTACGCAAAACCGTCCCTCTCCGACTCGGCTACGGTGTATACACCAGTCATCGAATTATCGAAAAACCTCACCCTGTCCTATCTTTAATCCCTCTCCTTACTAAGGCTACGGTGTACACACATCTTTGTACAAACCCCAAATCGTTGGAGATCCCCCTAAATCCCCCGATAAATTGGGGGACTTTAAGAGACTTTTGCCCCCCTTAAAAAGGGGGGTTGGGGGGATCAAAAGCCTATGAGGCCACTCTCAAAGACTTGTGTGTACACCGTAGCCTTAATAAGGAGAGGGACAGGTTTTACGTAGTATAAACCAGGGTGAGGTTTCTTAAGGGCTATAAGACTCGACTCGGAGAGAAACTTGAACTTTAGTTCAAGTCGCCAAACTCACGTTAATTTTAATTTGGCAATTGAATAACCTTACTTTTGCCGGGATTCATCAACCGATAGGGATCAACTATTTCTTTAAATTTTAACTGTTCAGGATCAATAACTTTTCTGCCTCCGTCTTCAATAATATAGGTGTGAGGATTGGCAATACTCACACCCTGTTCTTCGTGATAGCGGATAATTTCATTGAGGCGTTCTTCTGTGGTGTAACGTACAAGTTGCAAAGCACCAGGAACTACAGCACCGTTCACGCGAAAAAATTCCAAATGCATCATTACCTCATCGCCAAAGTGATGATACATCTGCTCTACCAGTTGCAAATTGCTCTGGCGGGGAAACATACTTTGTAAGTAGGTAATTCCAGTATCTACACTCCGGGCGTGTAAGGTTGTATGATTCCAGCTAAATTCTGCTAAATGTGTGCCTTTCCCCGCTTCCTCGGCTGATTTTTTATATGTAATCTCTCCGCCGTATTTCTGCACCAAACCCGGTAAGAATTCCAAACTCGGTTCGGAAATTATCAAAAATACTGAGTGAGTCCCTTCAGGAATGTACTCTTGTAGGGCGTGAAAGTATTGGGGAATTGGGGATGCAAAGACAGAAATCAACTTCTTAATCATGCCATCAGTATTGCCAACAGCCTGACCAAATTTTGCTGCTGTCATAAACTCATCAAAGGTGACAATGACTTCTGCCCAAGGATAAGCTGGCCCCAAGGGGATTTCGACTTCGGTAATGATGCCGTTAATTCCCCAAGCATGATTGACTTTTTGTACATCATCGCCGCGTAATTCGATCGCGCAGGGTTCATCTTCTACAGTTACCACACGCAATGCTAAGATATTACCGCGATCGCCAAGTAACCCATATTGGATCGAACCAATTCCCCCACTTCCCCCAGCAATAAAGCCGCCAATTGTAGCTGTACGGTACGTGGAGGGAGCCATACGGATTTCCCAGCCAATCTCTCTGGTTTTCTTATCCAAAGCCGCCAACTTCACCCCAACTTCTACCCGCGCTACCCCAGGTTTCACCCAAAGAATCTCTTGCATCCGCGTCATATCTAAAATTACGCCACCATGCAAGGGTACACATTGCCCATAATTTCCCGTTCCCGCACCCCGCACAGTTACAGGTACACGATGTTTGGCACAAGCGGCTGCAACTTTTAAAACCTCTGTTTCATTAACGGGACGCACAACTATATCCCCAACTTTTCCCTCTAGTTTCGGCACTAGCACCGGGCTAAAGGTGTGATAATCCTGAGATAATTTTGCTACTTGGATGGAATCTGTGATTATTTCTATGCCTTCTAGAGAATTAATCAGGGCATCTAATTTTGTTGTCATTGTTTTAAAAACCTTGCCTTTGAGGTAAGGGAGCCTTAAATGGATTACTACTAGGTGGCACAAGTGGAACTGGGTTAATCCTGGGTATGGGAGTAGGCACTACTTTGGGAATTACTCTAATAGCAAATCCTCTCTCCTGGGATTGTTGCTTACCAGATTTATCATTAACTTGCAGTGAAATTTCAGTTGGAAAAGCTAGATTGACTGGAAGGCTTTGTGAGCCACTTAATGGAACATCATTTCCGTATGGCTGAAGTTTAACCTGAATATTTTCCCCTTCAACTCTCCAACTCAAAGTAGCAGTTGTTCCTTCATTAAGTTCTAGATTTGGTTGTTGAATCCCGTTGATTGTGAAAGAAATAATCTTAAATGGCTTTGGTAATATTTCTATTTTGGATTCAGTCTTTTTAGAACTTAATTTGCTACTTCCATTGTTAGAGAGAGCTTTGATTTCAAAAGCGAAGTTTCCGGCTCTATTTGCTGCTAAAGCAATCTTTTTACATTGCAGTTGTTGATTTGTTTGTGTACATAGTTTTTGTAGCTTGGGGTCAGTAATATTACCTTGAGCAAATCTATAATTGATTGGTTCACCATAAGATGTCCCATCATCTCCAATGCCAGTAATTTGAGCTTGCGCCAACAATAATGGACGGGCAATTGCCCAACTTAAAAGAATATTTTGCCCTTTTGTATACTGTCGTTTATCTGCTTGAAAACTTATGATTTCTGCGATTTCTTTTTCAGCTATTTTTACTGGAATTTCTTTCTCGATAGTTTGGGTCTTTGGAGACAATATTTGTATGCCATTCCGATAAAAAGCTTGTAGCTTAAAAGTGTAATCACCTTTTGTTGTCACTCCAGTTCTAATGTTGCTACAAATTAAATCTTGTTTTTCTTGCACCTGACAAAGAGGTGTACTTCCTTTACTCAGTGCTTCAGGAATACCACGCCTAAAGTCATAGGTAATAGGCTCAATGGGTTTGGAACCTTTAGCCGTAAGAACTAACATTTGTAACTGTTTATACTGGGAAATTTCCCAGTTCAAAGCAACTTCGTCACCTTCAGTAATTTGAGAGTTCTTGGCACTAAAAGTTTCTAATCTCAAAGGATCGGGGTTTAAAATTTGCCAAATGATAAATCCTATCCCTCCTAATAATCCCAAAATTGCCAAAATCAACAAAAGAAATTGCCACCAAGGGCGGGGTTTCCATACCAAACTCCCTTGAGGTAATGTGTTTGGTAAGGGTAAATTTTGTGAGTCTTGGATATCGAGTTGAAAGTTGACTATTAATCCTGCACCAAACCAAGGTTGTCGCCACCAAGGTTTAGGTTTAACTCTCAAATTACTGATAACCGTTTTATTTGGTAATAATCTGACTTCAGTAGGATCAAATTTGTAAATATATAGTTCTTCTTCATCTCGATTTTTTAAGCTTAATATCAGTTCTCGGACAATATTACCCTGGTTTGTTAGTGATAATTCGTACTTCCCTACACTCCGGCTAACTTGTCCTAAAATGGTATTGAGTTCTATATTCAAATGATAATTTGTCGGGACTTGAATATATACCAAATCTAGTAATACTAAGTCGGGAGAGTTTTCTGAATATAAGCGGATTGTCGGAGAATAACTTCCTGCAAGGGTATCCCCTGGTGGATGAAATCTCAAAAATATTTGACCCTGATTACCAGGATTTAATTCTAGTGCAGTCACATCAGAAATTAATCCTGGCCCCTCAAATCCAGTGGCCGGATAATTGATTGTGAACCAGTCATCATCTAAATCTGGGCAACTTAAACGGAACCTATCTACCAGATAAGAGCGATTATCAACTATCACCTCTACTTGCAGAGGTTCACTAGGCTTAAAAATTAACGGTTTGTTGGGATTGGTATTCGGTCTAATGGAAAATGTCGGGTCGTTTATCCGAATTGCAGTCTGTTCTTGTAGCAGAACCTTAAGTTGATTGGGGAAGGTTATGGGTGTATTTTGGGGATAATGGAGAGGGGAATCTACAACTAATGTATAGTCATAGGTTCCGGGGAGAGCATTTGCGGCAATTTGAAACTCAAATTTTACTTCGTCACTATTTTGCCCTGGAGCTAATGCTAAACTTTCTCTCGGAGAACTAGACCAACCGGTTAAGTTTTGAAATACTTCATCAAAAACAAAATATAAGTCAATAACCGCGCTTTGATCTCCTTGATTGATCACAACAACATAGAGTTCAATGGTATCTCCTGGCATCCCAAATTGAATTCCGGGTGGATTGATAATAACTTGCAGTGGATTAAATTTAGCTTGCATGTCATTGACTCTCTTATTTTATGCGGTGTAGTTTGACTTGAAAATCTTCACCACCACTCACAATCATGGTTCCTTGATTAGTTTTCAAGTCGATACTATTAATTTTTTTAGAGCTTTGGTAAATTGTTTTACCTTCTACTGCCTTTCTTTTGTCGAGTTTATGTTCGGGGGTTAAATACCAAACTACTACTCGTCCATCATCGCCACCACTGACTAGCAAATTACCATCATCACTAAAGGCGAGACTACGCACAGATGTTTTTGATGCTGGCCAACGGTCTATTGGCAAACAATTGAGTTCATTTACTTTTTCGAGTGGATTCGGATTTTTGGAAGTTTGGCACTGATTCAAATTCCAAATGGTAATGAATCCCGCAGAATCGGAGGTGGCGATGATTTTTTCTGCCGAGTTAGGAACAAAAGCTAATCCCCAAATATAGTCTTCACGCCCAACTAAGGGATCTAGTTTTTCTAGATTTTGCACTGATAAAGTTACTAATTGTTTATCAGATTGGGATGGATTCCATTGCCACAAGATGAAACGCTTAAAGTTTCCGGCAATTACTAGAGTTGTTGCATCTGGGCTGAGATTTAATGCCCGGACTTGGAAACCTGATAGTTTCAATCTACTTTGAACATCGATAACTTGCGGTTCTGGCAGAAAATTGCTGTTAGGCGCTGATCTTGACCATAATCTAACTTTACCACTGCCATAACCACTGAATAAATTAAGTGAGTTTGAGGTAAATGCTAAGTCAAAAACGCGATCGCCTTTTGCTTTAGGATCTTTAAGGTCTTGAAGTTCGCTAATTTTTTGACCTGATGGTGCATCTCTAAGTTCAATTACACCATTATCTAGACCAACAGCCACGCGATCGTTTTGTAATGGCATGAAGCGCAACACTTCTACAGCATCATCGGTAATCGCCATCAAACCTTTAGGCTGTTGTCGTTGTTCGCAAGCATCTGGTTGCCCAGCATAAGTTGCGCTATTATCGGGGTCTAAGTTATCAGAATTAATTCTCCAAAGTCTTAATGTACAATCATCTGAACCACTGACCACTGATAAACCAATGCCACTAAAACGTACTGAGTTGACAGAACGTGTATGCATTACATCTCTTGGTTGCAGTATTAATGCTAGGAGTGCGGCTAATAGTGCGATCGCGGCTAGCTGTAGCCATAGAGGTATAATTGGCAGAGTCTCTACTTCTAATGTCTGCGTGGCTGGATCTGTACTCCCTAAACGTTGGTCGGATAATTCCGATTTCGCCTCTAATAATAGAGTTTTGCCGATTCCTACCCAAGGGCGTTTTGTTTTCACATCAAGGATTACTTTACTTGTCTCTCCTAAATGAAGATTGGCATCTTCTGGAAGCTTTTTGAAGCTACATTTTCGCCAGTCTCTGCCCTGTACCTGCACATTAATTTGCTGGTTGAGGTTACTAGCATTTTTAAATAGTAATTCAAAGGAAGCTGTATCCGATTTCCAGTCAGGCAACCATGCCGATTTACTAGGGATTTTGAGGTGTTTTTGGCTAGTGGTAAAGTCTATAAAACCTACTGGTAAAACTTCAATGTTGCCTTCAGCATTGCTTGGATAACCATTATTGCTAACAGCTTCAATATTAAAAGGGTAATTTTGACTAGGCGCTTGCACTACAGAAGGAGGTTGACATTGAAATGTGGCTTCTGCTAATCCACCGGGATCGAGAGATAATCGGCGTTCTGCACTACCTGTCAGCCAAGATGGATCAACGCCTGTAAAACGTAGTACCACATCAGTTGGTTGTTGCCCCAAGTTCCGCACCCGTACTGGTATATCTATCGAATTGCGAGGATAAACTTGGAACTCTCGCACTGGCAATTCTACACTTAAATGTGTTGGTCTGTTATCTCGCTCGATTTTCAGGCGCAGCACAAGTCTGCACTGTTGTGCTAATTGCGGCGAAAAAATATTCACCATCAAGTTGACAGTACCGACAAATCCCGGAATGGGTGTATTGAATATGAAGACTTGGAAGATCGTACTACTGCCTGGTGGTTTAGCTGCTGCCACCTCTGGTTCGAGTCGATACCAGCGATATCCAGTATTCCGGGTTTCTCCGGCGGCGGTAATTTCTACCTGAAAATTGACAAAGCGATCGCTATCATTATTGACAGTTACTTCAAATGATACAGGAGTATCACCCGGACGAAAGGTTAGATTCTGAGTAGAAAGACTGGCATTAATAACACTTTTTTCCATGTTATTATCTATACTATTTTATTGTTTTGCATAACTAACACGATTAAAAAATTAATATCTGCTCTGCGAAAATTGGACAATAGTTCCTTTGGTTTGATTATTCAATATTGTGTAATAAATTTGTCAATTTATAAAAGTCATTTTCCGAAAAGCTATATATTCCCATCAATACAGCAGTTTGCAAGAAAATGAGGTATTTACAGCAATACGCTTGAGTTAAGTATTTCGTAGTTGTGTGGAAATCCTGTAATTACAAGGCTGAAGTCGGTTTTAGTTTCCCTCATCACCTAAACTCGAAGTAAAAAATTCGGTTTGCCTACCTTGGTATTAGTCAGACTTTTTATACCTTGGCGACTTTGGATAATTTCACCGCGACTAATCTGGTAGTTGGTACTAATGTTATTGTCTAGCGTTAAGGTATAGCCTGTAGCGACTGCTTAAAATTCAAGCAAACTTAGACATTTGGGGTGAAAAGAACGTAGAGACGTAGCACTGCTACGTCTCTACAAGGGTTCTGAATAACACATACAAATAATGGGAAGTAGGGAAATTCATACTTCCCCTACTTGCGATTTAGTATTATTTAATACAATATTAATTCAGAAAATCAGGTTCTTCACGTAAAATCCTATCGTAAAGGGGCTGGAAACCGAACCATCCACTTGTACGTGACCCCACTTGAGTTTGTGTTAAACGGGCTGTTTCGTGTTTGATAGTAGTTGGTCTACCCGCAGCTTCTGCCAGTAGCTGGGCTTGGCACGATCGCTCTAAACTAATGTACCAATAGGCAGCTTCATCTACTGTATGTCCCACAGTTAAAATACTGTGGTTACGGAGAATTATGGCTTTATTTGGCCCCAAGGCTTGCGCCAGTCGTTGGCCTTCAGAAGTTTCTAAAACCACACCTGTGAAATCGTCAAATAGCGCATGATCTTCGTAAAAAGCACAGGAATCTTGAGTCAAGGGGTCAAGGAGACGACCTAAACTAGACCAGGCTTTACCATAAAGTGAATGGGCGTGAGCCGCCGCAATTACATCAGATCGAGCTTCATGAATCTGAGAATGGATGGCGAAAGCGGCTCGATTTACTTCAGCATCGCCTTTAACCACTTCACCTTCTCTGTTAACTAAGATCAGGTCAGAAACTCGGATATGACCGAAATATGTTCCTAATGGATTGACCCAAAAATGGTCTGTAAATTCTGGATCGCGAGCCGTAATATGCCCTGCAATTCCTTCGCTGAAGCCAAACTTACCAAACAGGCGAAAAGCAGCAGCTAGGCGTTGTTTGCGGTGCAGACGTTCGTCTTCAACTCGCTCGAATATAGGGGGTTGTGGTCTATCGTACCTGGGCATGTTCTTTTTCTTCTTCTTTACAGGGAGCGTTGGAATATCCAGAGCGAAAGGATTTGACGCTATGAGATTCTGGGATGAACTGGTGACGCAAGATGCAGCCAGTATCATTACCCAGAATATGAATAGATATAGATGCGCTCTGGGATGTAGTTTTGACGGCGTGGATGTCACCATCTGGGGGTAAAAGGCGGTAGATATCCCCTGGTTGAAGCCTACGCACTTCAGTTATTTGTAATTGTGCGTGTCCTTCAGTATCGCCGTTATCTACACGGCGATAGACTGTTTCTTCTTGATTGCCTTTGTATAAACCAATCAATCCCCAGGCTAAATGGTCGTGGACGGTAGTCGTGGAACCTGGGGGAATCACCAAACTAAAGACTGACAGAGAACGGTCTTTAGCACGATAAAGTAACCACTGACCTATACCTCCCCCCATCTTACTTTCAGGATTAATTTGGGCAAACTTTTCAGGTAGCCATTCTTGTTGAGCAAGCAATTCTTGGAAATATGGTTCTAATCTGGCGAGAGTTTGGGGGCGATCGTCAGCAGTGATAGCGCTAATTTCTCGCACTGTTGCTACAAAGGATCGTAGTTCCTGGCTCTCAATAAACCATTGGTCTTCTGGTAATGGTTCCAAAATGGTGTGGTTTGTCATCTATATTCCTCAGTTTCGGAGGTGACTAAGATTAACTAATTACCGATTACGAATTATTTTAATGCTGGGGTGAATCTTAAAGCCAAGTTGCTCAAGTTTTAGATGAGATAGAGACTCCTTGAGAATGATAGTAAAGGGATATCGTTGAAATACAGTAGCTTTACCTTGTGACAATAGCAGCCTAGCATGGCTAATGCGTACTGGATACAACGGTTGTTGGTTGGCATCGAGAATGAGTACTTTAGTCATGCAGTTTTGAAATAATCAAATTATTTACAATAGTTTTCAGGTATTTGAGCTAGGAATGGCGAGTAGTTAAATTGCTTGAAAAGACTCTGCGTACCAATGCGTAAGTCCTAACTCCTTTGATTAAAGAAAAGATAGGAATGAGAGTATAAAAGGAAATTCCAGGACTCTCGTTCTTACCACTCACTAGGGATTTTTAAAGAATAAATCGTCCAACCTTGTGAAGTAATCTCACAATAATTCGTTGGATATTTTTATTGAGAAGTCTTTTAGCTGTGATATTTCGGTAAATACGGCAAGTCGGTCGAAAAACCGTTGAATTAACTACAAGCAAAAATTATCACATACAAATTAAAAAAGCAATAGGCTAGCTTTTAGGGCAGACAAAGCTACAATTTGATTTTTGTGGGTTCCTTTAAAAGGGCGTAATTGCTTTTAAATATAAGGTTTTTTTTAACTGTGGATGCTCGAAGCTAAGTTCTCTAGCGTGCAGATGTAAGCGACTGGTAACTGCATCGCATCCATAAAGGCGATCGCCTAAAATAGTTATCCCAAGTCCTCGCACATCAGCCGCATGAACCCTCAATTGATGGGTACGTCCTGTTAGCGGCGTAAATTCTACGCGAGTGTAATCTTGTTCTCTCGCCATTACTTGGAATTGTGTCAAGCTGGGTTTACCGTTTTGCCAATCAACTTTTTGATAAGGGCGATTTTCAGGATCTCCCCACAATGGCAAGTCAATTACACCTTGTTCAGCGATCGCAACACCGGAAAGTATCGCTTCATAAACCTTGTGAACCTGGCGTTGCTGAAACTGCTGGCTGAGTTGCCGATGAGTTTGGCGATCGCGTGCTAACAACAAAATCCCAGAAGTTTCTTGATCTAGGCGATGCACAGATACAAGCATCATTCCATCCGGTAACAGATGACGTAAGCGACTCAAAACACTATCTTGGCGATCGCTATAACGCCCAGGTACTGAAAGTAGTCCAGTCGGTTTGTTCACAGCAATCAGCCATTCGTCTTGATAAATAATGGGTAAAGAGAGGCTTCTTACTCCCTCTTCCCTTGCAGGGAAGGAGGCTGGGGGGTTAGGCCTTAATCCTGAGAGTAAAAACCCCATTAATGGCTGACATCGTTCAATACACGCGCCATAAAATTCTCCCTGAATTTTATCTTGATTTATTGAAGATGCACCCCACCAAAACTCTGCCATTGCTAGTGGTTTTAAATTATGTGTTGCTGCATAATGCAGTAACTTTGGCGCACAACAGTCTCCAGTGCCAGTGGGTAAACCTGCCGGCATCAATTGCTGTAATGATAGCGATCGCCCCGAAAAATTAGTCAGGCTGTAGCTAGCGTGCATCTGAGCTTGTAATTGACGGGATAGCGCTTTACGCTGTTGTTTCAGTTCGCTAATTCGCGCATCCGTTGCTGCAATTAACTGCTGAAGGGGCTGTAATACTTCATTTTGTTGGCGTTTAAGTTGTCGTCGCTCAATTCCCTGCTGACGACTTTCTTCATTGAGTTGTTCAAGGGCAATCGTGAGTGCTTCTGGAGTGAGTGGATTGCAGATTTGCTGACGTTTTTGCTGTCGTTGATGTTTGCAATAACGATGGCGATCGCTCATTGCTTGCAATTGTTGCTCAAAATCATCGGATAAAGTTTCATATTGTTGGCGTTCGCTTAGTTGCTTCAGGCTAAGGATTTCCTGTTTAATCGCGTCCAACTGTGCTAAAGTGCGGGCTTCCTCTAAAGCAACTTCGTCCCGTCCTGGAATTGGTGGAACCCAGCCTTCAACTACGCTGCAACTATTTAAAAGACCGGAGAAAGCTTTTAGTATTCGTTGTTCGCCATTAGGCAGTTCAACCAATAGTATTCCAAACATCTTGCCTTCATGAGAATAACAGTCATTTTTAGCAAGCCGTTGCATTAGTCCGTGGGCGATCGCTTCGGAAATTGAAGTACGGGGTAATTTTAGGCGATCGCCACTTTCAAGACAACGCCCTTCATACCAATAACTTGGAGATGAATCGCTGACAGCAAAATCGCAGTCGATGAAATCTGAAAGTGCGTGCAGAACTACCATACAAAGTATGATTGCAAATTTAGCCGATCCTCCTATTGTAATTAGCGATCGTCTAAGAGATAGTACAAAACTTCTTAATCTTTCCACCTACAGCAGTTTTCATGTATTTGAACCACATTCGTCGTAGGGGTACAGCAATGCTGTACCCTTATTGCGTGGTCTATTTAACAGAAAATAGCTGTAAAATCACAAATTTATTGTGAATTTTCACAATTGTCAGTGCCAAAACCCATTCCCAACTTTCTACTCAACTCGCTTAACTTCAAATCTTTGTAACCTTTCAGGGACTTCATACTCAACCACAACATCTTTAACCACAGCAGCAGGTGGCCCAGAATGACACCAGCGAAGCATATCATCTACAACCTCTCGCGCCCCTTCAAAGACTGCCTCTACTCGACTATCGGGGAGATTCCGCACCCAACCGGTTAATCCTAACTGTCTAGCTGTATCCACAGTGGAATAGCGATACCCCACTCCTTGAACTCGGCCAGAAATGAATACATGGGCACGGGTAATTTTTGGCAGTGCTGTAGAATTCTGCATAAACTGGTCTAATCTTTACGATTCCAGTTTAGCTGAGAACAAGGCAAAAGTTAAAAATCATCAGAACGAATCGTACTTAATACTTATACTAAGTAAGTTAGCGCGAAAAAATCCAAGTATGTGATGAAACGCAAACAGGCTTAAAGCCCTTACTAATGACAGCCCTCTCCTATCGGAGATGCTACGCGAACGCCAGTTATTTAATTGCACCGACTTACTGACTGGAGTTTAGACTAAATTTCAAGGTGACTCATAAAATCTCTGCTTTCCTCTCTATGTTGCGCCAGTTGCTTCTCCTGTCGGAGACGCTGCGCGAACAAGTCGGGGAACCCGTTGTAGCACCTGGCGCAACACAGAGAAAAGAGTAATTATTGTCCAAAAATTTTACCCACCTTGAAAGGGCTGGGGCTAGCCTTTTGCATTTTCCCTCTTCCCTTTTAAACTAAATTAATCCAGAAATCAAAGCGTATTCCTAGATATGTCTGATCTGCCACCACTCAATACAGAAACAATTTGGGCAATTATTAATGATGAACTTGATGATGCCACAGTCAACCAGCTGCTATGGCATTATTTAGGATATCGCTATGATTCCTCAACTGCACAATGGGATACTAGCCAAGTTGCACCAGAATGGCAAAACGAGTACCCACAACCACCAGATTTCATCGAATCTCGCCCTGCAACAGTTAAGTTGACTCGTTCTATTCCTCCTGAAAATAAACAAATGCTAAAAGAAAAACTGGGTTTTAAAGGATACAAGATTGGTGAATTTGGGCCTCGGCAAACTCGCAGAGCAACGGCGGCAAATTGGTTTTTAAGTTATTTACAACAAACTAACGGCAAAATTGAGTAATCCTAACCAGCAGATATTCAGCAAAAATAGGATATTTTTGCTGAATATCTGCAATTAAAGAAGTTAGTAAAAAGCTATTAAGTAGGTAGGCGTAATTAAATATAAAATCAAACCTCACCCTCAATCCCTCTCCTTAGTAAGGAGAGGGAAGCCGGAGGCAGAGTGAGGTTTTATATTTAATTTGACCCACTTGCTTAGTCTATTTATTTAATTTTTATATTGTTATTCAATAGTATTACAAGCAAAAAATGCCTGACATTGAATCTGGATATTAGTTAATAATAAATCAGATAAACAGTCCAAAAATGACAAAAATATTAATTACTTACAAAAATATTTAGAGATTCCCCCTAAAGAGAGAAGCGCTGATTGTCTAATTCTTTCTCTAGAGCGATTTGCAAATTTAATTGAGCATCAGAGAATGATTTTATCAACCCTTGGTATTACAAACACTTCTATGGCAAAGCCAATTGAATTTAATTTATTTGCACCTTACAACAAAAGAGCCGCATTAATTGGTTCTTTTTCTGATTGGCAAGAGATACCAATGGAGAAAGGTGATGATGGTTATTTTCGTACAAGTGTTGAACTAGAAGACGGTGTTTATAAATATAAATTTCGTATCCAGTCAAATTCATGGTTTTTTGAACCAGAACAATGGGTTGATGTTACAGATCCCTGTGCAACTGATATAGATGAACTGAGTGGAAAAGATGATGGTGTTCTGCATATCAAAGACGGTGTAAGGATTACTGATACTTATGCCTGGCAACATGATGATAAACCTTTACCTGCTGACCATGAATTAGTAATTTATGAATTGCACGTTGGTGATTTTTCTGGTGGTGAGGACGATCCTTATGCACGAGGCAAATACAAACACGTCATTGAAAAGTTAGATTATTTGTGTGAGCTAGGAATCAATGCTATTGAATTGATGCCACTTAAAGAATATCCTGGTAATTATAGTTGGGGTTATAATCCCCGCCACTTTTTTGCAACCGAATCAAGTTATGGTTCTACTACTGAGTTGAAAAAATTAATTGATGAGTGCCACAACAGAGGCATTCGGGTAATTCTTGACGGTATTTATAATCACTCAGAAGCATCTGCTCCCCTAACACAAATTGACCACGATTATTGGTATCATCATGAACCTCGCGATCCTGATAATAACTGGGGGCCGGAATTTAATTACGAACATTATGATGAAAAATTAGAGATTTATCCAGCGCGGAAATTTATTGGTGAAGCCATCCGTTTCTGGATTAATGAATATCATCTTGATGGTATTCGCTATGATGCGGCGCGGCAAATTGCAAATTACGACTTCATGCACTGGATTGTTCAGGAAGCCAAAAAAACTGCTAGCATGAAGCCTTTTTACAACGTTGCAGAACACATTCCTGAAACTACCAGCATTACCAATGTAGACGGGCCAATGGATGGTTGCTGGCATGACAGTTTTTATCACTGTATTCTAGAACATATCTGCGGTGATACATTTGATTTAGAGCGTCTCAAAGATGTCATTGACTGCAAACGCCAAGGCTTTTTGGGTGCTACAAATGTAGTAAATTACCTCACCAACCACGACCACAACCATATTATGGTAGAACTGGGGAACCGTGAGATTTTTAATGAAGAAGCTTTTAGACGGGCTAAATTAGGAGTAGCCATCTTGATGACTGCTGTTGGTGTACCTCTGATTTGGATGGGACAGGAATTCGGAGAGTATAAACCTAAACAACCTGAATCATCGAAAATCGATTGGACGCTGTTAGGTAACGATCTCAATCGTAGTTTATTTGAATCATACAAAGGCTTAACCAACCTGCGTAGAAGTAATCACGCTCTCTACACAGAAAATATTGATTTTATCCACGAAAATCCAGAGGCAAAAGTATTAGCTTATACTCGTTGGAATGATGAAGGTTCTCGTGTAGTCGTAATAGCAAATTTCTCAGAAAACTTCCTAGCGGAGTATCATGTTCCTAACATTCCTAGCGCTGGAACATGGCACGAGTGGACAGGTAATTATGATGTAGAAGCTGGTGATGATGGTATCATAACTGACCTAGGCCCATACGAAGCGAAAGTGTTTGTTTGGCAGTAATCATATACACTACCTCTGAGTCAGTAATTTAATAGCAATAAAAAGGGGGAGATATTCTCCCTTTTTCAGTTATTACTAGGAGTTCGCCAAATAATAGCCAAAACCCTTATTCTCAGGTAGGGGCAATTCATTAATTGCCCCTACCCTATGGTGTTTTGCGTAAGTTATAATTACCTTATTTAGGTACAGTCTAATTAGTAATTTGTCAAGTCAAAAAGAAGCTGTTTTAAAATCTCATGGGTTTGTGTTACACTTTTGAGTTGAAGTGCGTATATCAAATTGCCACAGCATGCCCATGCACAACAAATTATTTAATAATATCGACAACGCTAACATCGAGAACGATCGCATTTTATTAACTCCCAATGAAATTAAATCAAAATTACCTTTAACACAATTAGCCGAAAAGAGGGTTTTAGAATACAGACAGGAAATAGAAGCTATTTTAGATTTTCAGGATCGGAGAAAGTTTATAGTAGTTGGGCCATGCTCAATCCACGACACAAAAGCAGCGCTCGAATATTCTGAAAGGTTGAAAGCATTATCCGAGCAAGTTAAGGATAAGCTGCTCCTAATTATGCGAGTGTACTTTGAAAAACCAAGAACAACCGTTGGGTGGAAAGGATTAATTAACGATCCAGATATGGATGATTCTTTTCATGTAGAAAAGGGTTTACTAATTGCACGCGATCTGTTATTAACAATTACCGAATTGGGATTACCTACGGGTACAGAAGCATTAGATCCAATCATACCTCAATACATTAGTGAACTAATTACATGGTCTGCCATTGGCGCACGGACGACTGAATCACAAACTCACCGCGAAATGGCAAGTGGACTTTCGATGCCTGTGGGTTTTAAAAACGGTACTGATGGCAATATTCAAGTAGCTTTGAATGCTTTACAATCAGCTGGAAACCCGCATAATTTTCTAGGAATTAATCAAAACGGACAAGTCAGTGTCTTTCAAACTAAAGGTAATGGCTATGGACACGTAATTTTAAGGGGTGGTAGTCAACCTAACTTTGATGCAGCAAATGTCAACCTAGTAGAAAAGAAATTAAAACAGGCAAATTTACCACCAAGAATTGTGATTGACTGTAGCCACGGCAATACCAATAAGGATTACAGATTACAAGGCGCTGTTTTAGAAAATATTATTCAGCAAATAGTGGATGGTAATACATCAATAGTTGGCATGATGTTGGAATCTCACTTGTATGAAGGTAGTCAACCAATTACTGGTAAACAAGAAGAATTAAAATATGGTGTTTCTGTAACTGATAAATGTATTAGTTGGGAAGAAACCGAAAAAATTATTTTGGCTGCTCACGAAAAACTTAAATAAATACTAAGTAGGTAAGCGTAATTAAATATAAGATCAAACCTCACCCTCAATCCCTCTCCTTAGTAAGGAGAGGGAAGCCGGAGGCAGGGTGAGGTTTGATATTTAATTTAACCGAGTTACTTCTGATACCGACTTACTTCTGATGTAGGTTTTCAGGTGCTTCACCTAGTTTTATCTGAAAACCACCTCCGTAGTAAGAGAGAAAGAACACTCTAATAATTTAGGTAATATCAATTTTAGCCTAATAATTACTATGCTTCTTCAGATTTGATTTCAGTGGTGTGACATAGCAAATGTTGCGGTAAATATTACCCCGTTTTTCTGCGGGGTTTTTCTTTGAGTTACTAATGTCTATGAAGAGTTAGCTGACGCAAAAATCTACTAAGCTTGTAATGCTTTAAACCACTTATTCAAAACTGTGCTGATAGTTTTCTTAATCTGATGATTACGGCTCCACTTCTGAAATGCCATTTCATACTCTTCGCCTTTGACTTTAAAGGTATTCCAGGCATCTAGCCCTACAGGTAATCCGCAGAATAGTAAAATGTAGAGCGACCAAGAAATTCCGCCACCAGCGATTAAATCTATCAGTACCAAAAAGCCATTAAAAATCGTATAATTACTTAGATGTTTTTGAAATCTCCTAATCCGGTAAGCGTCAAAAGCTTTTCGTTGTTGAACTTGGCCTTGTTGTACTACCCAATCGCGCTCCGCTAATTTTAAAGTATCAGGTGAAATTTCTAACTCAGCAGCAATTTCTAATATCTGCTCATAAGAAAATTCTGTATCTTTGTCATCAGCTTGACGAGCGATCGCTAAGTGTAAAATTTGTTGGACATCTTCTTGGCTATAAGAGCGGATGCTTTGAGGTTCAAACGCCGTCATAATTCTTTCTCTTAATATTAGTTTTAATAGAAATTTGCTGCCAGATAGATTTTAAGCAGCTACGCCAGTACTATTTCCATTATCTCTAGATTAACAAATCTGGATGTTGTCGTGCGTCTAATGTATTGGTTTTTTAACTTTAAATTATGACATTTATATTTTAAGGCATTAGTAGAGAGAAGCAGTGGGGTAGAGGAGAATAATTATCAATGCCCCATGCCCAATGCCCCTCAATGTAAAGACTCTCCAAGTATCCGAATATTATCAAATGCAGCAGAGCATAATATCGAAAGAAGAAGCATTAACAAGGATGTAACTCAATGGTTGAAGAAAATGGTTCGATTCGTACCCTATCGGTTGATATTGGTGGTAGTGGCGTTAAGGCTATGGTTTTAGATATTACGGGGACTCCTGTAACAGAAAGGGCGCGTTTAGATACACCTCAACCTGCTACACCGGAGGTTGTAATTAATGCAATTGTTGTGTTAGCTGCATCTCTTGGTGAATTTCATCGCGTTTCAGTCGGTTTTCCTGGTGTGGTGCGCTGTGGAGTCACAGAAACGGCGGCAAACTTACATCCAGATTGGATTGGATTTGATTTTGAAACAGCATTATTAAAACACTTAAACAAGCCTGTACGGGTAATTAATGATGCAGACATGCAGGGGTTTGGTGCGATCGCCGGAAAAGGTGTAGAACTAGTGATTACTCTGGGTACAGGGTTTGGTTCCGCTTTATTTGTGGATGGGAAGCTAGTACCGAATATGGAAATGGGGCATCATCCGTTTCGCAAAGGAGAGACTTTTGAGCAGCAGTTGGGGCGTGCAGAGTTAGAAAAAATTGGTGAGAAAAGATGGAACAGGCGTTTAGAAAAGGCGATCGCATCTTTGCAACATCTCTTCAATTATGATTACCTTTACATTGGTGGTGGTGAAGCTGTGAAAGTGAATTTACAGCTACCGTTAAATGTGAAACTCATCCCCAATATCACTGGTTTATTAGGCGGTATTGCTTTATGGCGAGATGAAAAAAGGTAAAAAGTTTTTCACTATCCACAACTAAGCTTACTCAGCGATGTTTAAGGGTGGGCTACAACTACGTGCATTTTATTAAGGTTAAGGTGCATCATTTATTAACATTTTTAAATGTTATGAAAATTAACACAGGTCAAGCAAGATAATTGTATACACATTATTTACATTGCCACGATGTAATTTTGTTATCCAGTAGTCTTAACTCTAGTTCAAATTCAAGACCGTGCAACAATGTTGTGCGGTTTCATTTTCTTGAGTTCAAAGTATGCGTTTTCCGAAAATACGATGGAAGAGTCATATCAATTTAATGGCAAATTTGTTTGATAGCATTCCCAGATGATCGTATAGTGTGTTATTGTCTAAACCGTTGAATTAGATACTATATCTTACAACTTGATAGCTTGATTAAAGATAAAAAAAGCACAAAGCTAATGATATTAGTCTGATTAGATGGAATTGGAGGTGAGAAGATATATATAAATATGATAATATAGCAGTCCTAAATCACTCGTGAAAAGTTAGATCCCCGACTTCTTTGAGAAGTCGGGGATCTGGACACTGCGAAGTCAGTATGCATTCTCCCAGACAGCAACAATGTTGTTGGTTAAAAGGAATATTGGTTGAAGTAAAATGAACTACAATGACTGAAATTGGCCTGATGATGACGGGCGTATTAACAATAAGACAAGCATTTGGGGCCAATGTGCCACAACAGCAAATAGTTCAGAGAGAAAATGACGTAAAGCAGTTAAAAGAGAGCGAGTTAGAGATAACTGCTCAAGTCACACCACCTGAATTTATGCAGACAGATGGGATTTCTCAGGCTTCTTCCTCAGCGATCGCACTAGAGAAAGAACAGATACTTCAGAAAATCGGCAAAAATAATCAGTTCCTAGCTTCTTATAAATTAGGTAAGTTTAAGAAGGATTCCCAGCCTATAGGTAAAGTCCGTACAAAGGCTACAGGAAGCTTCCAGAAGTTTAGTAGTGAACCTATGCCGACTCTTTATTTCGGTAGCTCTGGTGCTGCTGTTAGAGTCTTACAACGGCTGTTAGTGTCTAACGGTTATGCCGTGAGAGTGGATGGGATTTATGGCGCACTGACAGAGACTGCTGTTAAAGCCTTTCAAAACCAGCAAAATTTAGGAACGGATGGAGTAGTTGGCCAACGAACTTGGCGGGCTTTAACAATATAGTCATTTGTCCTTAGATAATGACAAATGACAAAAGACAAATTACCGATACTTATGCTGCTCTAATAGGTGTTGCGCTCTTGGCTTGTAAATTAAATAGAACAAAGCCTCAAGATAACGCAACAAATCTTCCCGATTCTCCTTCGAGGTAAAGTTCCAGAATCCATAAATCCGTGCTAATGATAACAGCTTGCTAGTGTGAATTTTCCAAGTATAAGTACTATAAACTCGATCAATTCCTCGCTGCGAAATTTCATTCCAGTAGTTTGGATTTTGTTCGCATTTAGTAATAAAATGCACAATTTTTGTGGCAGTCTCTTCTAAATTTGTTGGGTTAATGTAAAAACCATTAACTTTATCTTGAATAATCTCTAGTGGGCCACCAAACTGTGTGGCAAAAGTTGGTAATCCTGAAACCATTGCCTCTAAAATTGTCAACCCAAAAGCTTCAAATAAAGCTGGTTGGACAAAAATTCCCTGATGATCGGCAATGACTCGGTAAATTTCGCCAGAATCAGTTTTAGTCAGACGCACGCCTAGCCAACGAATCTTCCCGTGGAGATTGTACTTGTCAATTATTTGGTAGAGTTTGATAATTTCGTCACGTTCTTCGTTGTCGCCTGATTCTTCGACGCGCAACTTACCCGCCACCAAAATTAAGTTGTAATGTTCCTGTAATTCTTTACTTTGACCATAACATTCTGCTAAACCTGTGAGGTTTTTGATATGGTCAAGACGCGCCATTGAGAAGAGAGGACGCTTGTTAGGATCGTCGAGTTTGCCAAATGTTTGCGCGGGATCTTCCAGAGTAAAGAGTACTTCTGCAAGGCGTTGGCGATCGCTCTCTACTCTATCTTTAGTCCGGGTGTAGGGGAAGTAATTATTTTCGTTGACTCCCGGCGGTACAACATTAAATTTGGGACTAAATAATTCAATGCCATTGGTGACATGATACAACTCAGGCATGGTGAAGCACTTGTAAGATTCATACTGTCCCACACTATCTGGTGTACCAACAATTTCTTGGTAGGTGCTGCTGATCACAAAATTAGCCGCATTCATTGCAATCAAATCAGCTGTGAATTGCAGAGAAAAATGATATTTATCCTCCAATTCTTGCCAGTAGAGGTTACTGAACAAGTATTTAGATTTTTCCAAAGCATGAGCAACATTGCATTGGGTAACTTTCAGCCGTCTCGCCAGCAAGAATGCCACTAAATTCCCATCAGTGTAGTTGCCAACTATTAAGTCAGGTGTGCCGTGAAATTCTGCCCTTAGTTCTCTTTCTGAGTCAATAGCGAAAGTTTCTAGATAAGGCCAAAACTCAAAGCGAGAAATCCAGTTTTGAGTCATGTTGGGATTAAATTCCCGTAAAGGGACTCGCAAAATCCAAGCGTTTTCAGTACCGTGGACTTTTTCCAACCGTTGATTACAGAGAGTGCCATCACTATTGGGAATCAAGCGAGTGAGAATAATTACCTTTGGTTCAACATTCAATCCTTCTAAACCAGCTAGCAAAACATCTTCTTGTAGCTGCTTCTCTAGACTCTTGGCCTGGTCAAGAACATAAACTACCTGACCACCAGTATCGGGGCGACCCAATACTCCTTCTTGCCCAAACCAGCCGTGAGCCGACACCAAGACGATTTTAAAAATCATCGGGACACGAGAAATAAAGGCTTCTAGGGTCTGGGGATCGGCGGAATCAATCAATTCATCAAGAATATTTAGGGTTTCTCGCACCCGTGCTGCGGTGTTACCCCAACCTGGCTCAAAACCCATTGACTGCAATTGAAACCGGAATTGTTCGTAGGGTTCATCATCGGGGCGATTATTGACAAAACCGATCGCTTTTTTAACTTGCTCAGAAAGTTGCTGCTGTGATTGAATGCGATCGTTAAGCAGCAGTTGGACACCATTGTAGTGGTGCAGGCGCAAGAAATTTAATAGGCTATCCAGCAATTGTTTGGAGTCTTGAAATATTTTGCTGGATAGATAGCGGTTGAGAAATTCTACCCCCTTACCAATATTTTTGGGGTCGCGGATGGCTGGGATGTAGTCATAGAATGGGCCGAAGTCCAATTCTAACAGTCCGCCATCGTTGGGATGAAATTTGTTCACCAAGCGATCGCGCAAATCCAACAAATCCTGTACCGTCATCGGCTCAATGCTCAAGTCTGATGTCAACCAATAAACCTCTTGGCTGGCAATTTTAGGACGGATGATGAAACAGAAGTTGGAGTCTTCCTGAATAATTTCTTGGGTATAGTAAATCAGTTTGCCTAACTCAGAGTTAGTGTAAAAATCCTCTGGTTTCTGGGATTTTGAGCAATACTCACTATATACATTGAGTATGTCGTTCCGCAGCAAGTACTTCTTGTCTTGTTGGCGTAATTCACTAATAAAGGAACGCAAATCACTTCTTTCTTCACTATCTAAGACTGCTTTAAACAATTCAGACATAGCAACTCCACTAGATGACGATGTTTGCATTGTTGACTTTCAAGGCGAGACAAATAAGCCTCAACCTTTTTTAAACCAGATACAAACACGAAATAACACAGATAAATCATATTTATCTGTGTACCTAAAAGTATCAACTTTTCAGCAGACACTTGAACCGTGTTTTTCTTTACCTAAAGTATCTATGACTCAGTATTTTTGACTCTAACTAAAGGAATACAATTTTTATTTCTTTTGATAGACGTTAGGGAATAACTGCATTATTAAATTTGGGACACAATGTATCACGCCCTCAATTGCTTAATCTACTTCTTAGCAGATCATTTATTTGGATGCACCTGATTATTAACAGATCAATAATGTCAGCTTTTAGCTCTCAAGCCCTGTAATGTTTATAAAATAAAACTTTGGTTAAGTATTTCAGAATGTTAAAATTTATTTTTATCGTGGGTATATTGAATATTTCTGGTAAAGCTAACCTTCTAGAGTTAGTCATACACACTTGTCAAGTTTCTAACCAGTTCTCTAATTTTAAGTTGATAATATTTTCAAAATCTTTGATATTATTAGTAACAAGAATATCATTACGAGAACGAGCCACACCAGCAATCAAGGCATCAAATTCTCCAGTTGGTTTCCCAATTTTTCGGAGTTCGCTTTGAATCTTGCCAAATTCAATAGCTGCATCTAAATCGAATTATTCTACTGGTAGGAGTCCTGTGAATTGTTCTAATATCTCTAGATTCTTGGCTACCTGTCGAGAACAATAAACACCTTTGTATAGTTCCGAAACTACAATGATGGACAGATAGCATTGGCTGAAAAAGCGATTGAATTTAGTAACAGCTTGAGGATTTTCCTTCAGCAGTGCAATACAAATACTGGTATCTATTAGATACATTAATATTTTTCCTAATTATCAAGTAAGTCTATATTTCTGCCTTGATAAGTATGACGTTCTAGGTCAATTTCTGTAAGTATTTCTGTTAATTCAGGCTGGCTTTTCCAAGCCCAAAATAATTTATTGAGTCTAGCTAATCTTTCTGACTCTGTTAATACTGGTTGTGATTCTATAATTTTATTCGCAATAAATTCCACGTCTATGATGATTTCTGTTCCATCTGGAATATTATTAAGTTCTTCTAAAAGTTCAATGTTTTGACCACGTTTTATGCCTCTAACTTTCATGTTTAATTATCTCGTGAATTATTAGTTTATGGTTAATAGTTGAGGGAGAAAAGTCATTAATAGGACTTACGCACTGTACAAATTAGTCATAGTATGCCTTCACCGAAATAGATTGTTTCAGGCTTTGATAATTATATTTTTACCGATAACTTAACCGTGGAGTAGGGGTTTAGCAATGCTAAACCCCTACGAGAAATATGGTTTTTCCGGGATATATATTTATTGTTTTCTGTCAATGCGTAAGTCCTAATTAAGTAGATGGGTGTGAATAAATATAATATGTTCCGCCATTACGAGTGTTGCGAAGCAATCGCAAAGTCTCTGGGATTGCTTCGCAACACTTCGCAATGACATTTTATATTTAAAGAGCCTACTACTTAGTTAACGTTAAACTATTTAAAGCGGCTATTGGCATTGCGTAGATTATGTACTTTTGTAAAAAAATTGAACATCGCACACTTAATTTTCATTAACCAAGTAGATTTGCTTATATACATTAAATTCATTATAAGATAATCTGATGAATTATAGTAGATTTGCGACTCTTCCAAATCATTAATTTGTAGAGGGCAGATACTTGCTAAAGTAATGGTTATGAACCTTCAAAACCACACTTATCTTCTATAAGAATTTATGGATAACTATGAAATTATGTAGGGCGAACGACGGGAATCGAACCCGCGAATGGTGGTACCACAAACCACTGCCTTAACCACTTGGCTACGCTCGCCATTCAACAATTTGAATTATAGCAATAATTTGGCCAACGATCAAGAGTTTTTCTTCAAGGAACGGACTCACTTGATTTCGAGTCTCTCAAATCTAACAATTACAATGAATTTTACTTGGCAAACATGAAACCCCTAACCCTCATTGCATATACTGGAGCAGCAGCAGGACTCGCCGCCTTGGGTGTGACAATGGCAAAGACTAATCCCACTCAGGTTGAATATGAAGAATATGCAGTGCAACGGTTAACAAAATACTTAAAAACCGATGTATGCAAAAAAACTACGAATATTATAGAAAATTTAATCCGTTTTAATTGTGATAAGTTGGTTGACTCGGCTAACCCACAAATCCAAGGAATTATTACTAGGACTACAGAAAGACAAAATTACATAATTTTTAGCATTTACCGTACAGATTTAAAAATCAATTCTTGGATGCCTTCTTACAAGTTTGAAACAGTGGGAGCTTTCGATCAATTTTATACTTACACTGCTAAAGAACAATAAAGCAAGTTGCAGTGGGAGAATATAAAATTGATTTAAAATACTTATATTTAGCAATTGATAATAGTTTCAATAATCACTAGAGTACTTATTACCACCAGCTTAATATAGCGCTTCTCGAATTGAAGCAATACAGTTTGAACTCACTTCCATTCCTCTCTGCTAAAAGGAGAGAGGCTTTGAATCTTACTCCCCAACGCGTAGTAGGGAAGGGGCTGGGGGTTAGGTCTGTATTCCATGCAATTGAGAACCGCTATATTAAGTAAAATATGAGCATTAGTAACTAAAAGTTCAAACTTTGCCAATGTCATCTGCCTATCTGCTAGTCTCTCACGGAAGTCGCGATCGCCGCCCAGAAGTTGCTATGCAGCAACTAGCAAAGCTGGTATGTCACAAATACGACAATGGATTAAATAGCGAACATCTGGTTGGCATAGCTGCTTTAGAAATGAGTCCTCAGCCTTTACATGAGCAGATTCAACAATTTGCCAAGAGTGCTTTTGGCAATCGGCAACTCTCTCAAAACCAGAATCGCCTCAAAATTGTACCGCTATTTCTGCTGCCGGGAGTCCATGTCATGACAGATATTCCCGCCGAAGTAGCGCTAGCACAGCAGGCTATCGATGAAGATATTATGATTGAGTTGCAACCATATTTAGGCTCTCACCCCAATTTAGAAAAATTACTGACCAAGCAAATAGCTACTATAAAAGCTGAGGCATGGATTCTCTTAGCTCATGGTAGCCGTCGCCCAGGTTCCAAAGAAACTGTAGAAGCAATGGCGGCGAGTTTCTCAGCAGTGGCTGCTTATTGGGCTGCTCCTCCTAGTTTAGAATCACGGGTGAAAGAGTTGGTAGCTGCTGGTTATAAAGAAATCGCAATTTTGCCATACTTTTTATTTGCAGGTGGCATAACCGATGCGATCGCAGCCTCCATAGAGGAGCTAAAATTACAATTTTCTGCGGTGAATTTCCAATTGGCAGAACCACTGGGAGCAAGTGCAGAATTAGCCGAGCTAATTTGGGATTTAACGGATAGATGAACTGCACAGAACAAGAGGAGAGCAAGTATTTGGGAAAGGTTTATTTAGTAGGTGCGGGGCCAGGAGATCCGGGACTAATAACCCTGAAGGCGAAAGGTTTATTGGAATGTGCAGATGTCGTTATCTATGATGCCTTAGTGAGTCCAGCTATTCTGGCAATGATTAATCCGCAAGCCGAACAAATTAATGCTGGTAAGCGTGCAGGGAGACATTCGTTATTGCAGGAAGAAACTACTCAATTGCTGATTGATAAAGCGCAGGATCATGCAATTGTAGTGCGGTTAAAGGGTGGCGATCCTTTTATTTTTGGTCGCGGTGGCGAAGAGATGGAGGAATTAGTCAACGCTGGCATATCAACGGAAGTTGTGCCTGGTATCACATCGGGGATTGCGGCGGCGGCTTATGCAGGTATTCCTTTGACTCATCGGCTCTATAGTTCTTCAGTCACATTTGTAACTGGTCACGAAGCCGCAGGTAAGTATAGACCAAAAGTGAATTGGAATGCGATCGCGCACGGTTCCGAAACTATTGTAATTTATATGGGAATTCACAATCTGCCTTATATTGTGGAACAGTTAAGTGCAGCTGGGTTGGAGGTAGAAACACCCATTGCTTTAGTGCGCTGGGGTACGCGCCCAGAACAAGAAGAATTGATTGGTACTTTAGAGACAATTGTAGAACAGGTAGAGCAAACTGGTTTTGGTGCGCCTGCGATCGCAGTTATTGGAAAAGTAGTCAATATACACAGTATTTTGTCTGCTAGTCGTCCAGTTTAATGGCTGGCGCAAAGGTGAAATCTACTATCCTTAAGTTTCTCGAATCCAAAATGCCAAACCTCCTGCACGTCCACGAGCGGCGATGAAATCTTCTGTTACTAAAAAGAAAGCAAAGAAGGGTAGTTGAGCTATGGACTGGTTGTAGAAATCTTCTGTTTGAACTTTACCAGAACGAATTGGTCTGTTGTAAAGAACATGACCAAACAGACTGATAATCATCTGGTTAAAGTCAAACGCCAATAAATTTTTCTTACTTATATATTGCACTGGCCCCGTAAGCTTCAACGAAACTGGGCCCAATTTAACCTGATTACAAATTTCGCCCCTATCTGAATCCTCTTCTAAATTGGCATTAAAGGAAACATGGATTTTTATAAATTTGGGTACATAAAAACCCTTACCTAATACAACTCCTCCCTGTTCTCTGACTTTCTTAGTACCAGTAGCAACGCAAAGTTGCCATTTACCAAGAAGAGACTCAAAGGGATAAGTTAAGTGTTGCTGCTTGGCAGATTTTTCTGCTTGTAGTAATGAATTTACTAATATTTCAGTACTAGGGCGGGTATCTCTTTGTCGTCGATATGCAGCCGTAGCTTCTGATAGCACGGTAACAAAGTCAAATGTAGTTATAGTAGGTGTCAAATTAGCTGTCATAATTTAACTATTTCTTTGCTTTTCAGATAGATTGTAACGTTATGTGGAGTAGAGAGGGGAGAATCTGAAAGATGTATTTTTATAATCGCTTGTCAAAGTTTTTTAGTATTGAGGATCTTCCATAAGATAGATTCGCTATGCGTAGCTGGCTTTGGAGTAGGGCTACTCAGGGCTGTACTACCGCTACTTAAACTACTAAAGCTCTTGTTAATGACCAAATTCTGTGACAATGTTAACAATCTGACAATTCATGCAATGTGGAAAAATTAACACGAAACTCAACCCCTACCAAGTTTTATAGGGAATGGGGAAAATTCAAAGTCTCTCAAGAGGAGGAGAGAGGAATGAAAGTGAGGTTTTCCAAATCTTGTGAAAAGTCAGAGTTAACAATAAGCCGGAATCTGAATCTAAGGTACTCATGAGCCAGAGTTCTCAAAACACCCCTTTGCCACGCAAACCTGTTCAATCATATTTCCATTGGTTATACGCTTTCTGGAAATTTTCTCGCCCTCACACGATTATTGGTACAAGTCTGAGTGTGTTGAGTTTGTATTTAATTGCCATTGCTATTAGTAATAATACTGATTCTTTATTTCCGAACTCCCTACCTCCTATCTTCGGTGCATGGATTGCTTGTATATGTGGCAATATTTACATCGTAGGGCTGAACCAATTAGAAGATGTTGATATTGACAAGATTAATAAACCTCATTTGCCTTTGGCATCAGGTGAGTTTTCTCAACAGACGGGGCAATTAATTGTTGCGTCTACTGGGATTTTGGCTCTAGTTGTGGCGTGGCTAACGGGGCCATTTTTATTTGGGATGGTAGCAATTAGTTTGGCCATTGGTACTGCTTATTCTTTACCGCCAATTCGTTTAAAACAGTTTCCATTTTGGGCGGCGCTGTGTATTTTTTCGGTACGCGGCACAATTGTTAATTTAGGATTGTATCTGCATTACAGTTGGGCGCTGAAACAAAGCCAAACAATTCCGCCTGTGGTGTGGGTGCTGACGTTATTTATTTTGGTGTTTACCTTTGCGATCGCAATTTTTAAAGATATCCCCGATATAGAAGGCGATCGCCTCTACAATATTACTACTTTCACCATCAAACTCGGCTCCCAAGCTGTGTTTAATCTGGCTCTTTGGGTGATAACTGTGTGCTATCTGGGAATAATTCTGGTAGGAGTGCTACACATCGCCTCAGTTAACCCCATCTTTCTGATAACTGCTCATTTAGGGCTGTTGGTTTGGATGTGGTTGCGGAGTTTGACGGTAGACTTACAAGATAAAAGTGCGATCGCTCAATTCTACCAATTTATCTGGAAACTATTTTTTATCGAATATCTGATTTTTCCTATCGCCTGCCTTTTGGCTTAGACAATGCTAGAAACCTTTCCTACCAGTTCTATTATCCCTGCTCTTGTAGTTGTTTTGAGTTTGTCAATCCTGGGCTATTTCGCTTGGAAAACTTTGATTACTTCAGACTTGTTTCAAAAAGGAATCAATCTTGCTCAAGCCAAAGATTACCAAGGTGCAGAAGCAGCGTTTCGCAAAGTGATTTCCCTCAACTCTACTAATGATGTAGTGCGCTTGTTTTTGGGAGATGTTTTAAACCAGCAAGGGCAAGTAGAGGAAGCAACAGAATTCTTCAGAGAAGTGATTCGCCGCAGCCCAAAAAATCCCGATGCTTACTTGCGTCTGGCGAATATTCTTATGCAGCAAGAGCGAGAAGAAGAAGCTAAAACTAATCTGCTACAAGCTAAAGATTTATTGCAAAAACAACGCCAACCGGAAAAAGCTAAAAAAATCACTCACCTATTAGATAAAATGAGTATTAAGTCAAGTCAATCTTAGGTTGACTGAGAATTGCAGAAATTAAATTTTCCTGTTGCGTCTCCTAATTTTTTTACCATTCCCATCATTAATTATGGTGAGAATGGTTTTCTTTTGGAATTATCAGTGTTTGCTGTAATTATGTCCGCAATTTTCGTCAGTTTGGCTACTGCCTTTGTAGCCCTTAGAGGATGTTTGAAAAGTCGCAAAGTATACTAAAGTCCCCACTTCCATTTCCCGGATTTCTCACAAACTCGGCCCAGTTGTATTTTATTCCAATGATAGAATTTGGTACACTCGCGTTAACCCCAATGTTGCAGAAACTATCGTCAACCAACATCTAATCAAAGGTAACAAACTTACTGAAAACTTATACCCACCCGAAACCCCTTAACTTACCCAAATCTCACACTACAATCTCCCTCTATCTCTCTGCGTCTCTGCGCCACCCTGCGGGAAGCCGCAAAGCGTCTACTGCGTGAGATAAAAAATATTTATCTAAACACCATGAAATTGGTAAAACTCCCTCATCAAAAACCAATTATTTTCGTCTGTCAATTATTCCTCATCGCCACTCTCATCATCGCCTGTCATAACACCACAATTAACACATCTACTAACACCTGCATTCAAAACTATAATCCCAATCAAGATTACTTTCCTAATAAAATCAAAATTACCCACGCCACAGGCTTGGCAGTAGAATATCATAAACACTACAAAGTAATCACTATCAATAACCCTTGGCAGAATTCCAGAACCAAGTTTCAATATGTTTTAGTCCAATGTGGAACTCCCACACCAAAAGGATTTAATCAAGCGCAAGTAATTACAGTTCCCATTAACTCCATAGTTTCTCTATCAACTACACATTTACCCCACCTAGCCAAATTACATGTAGTTGATAAACTAATTGGGATTAGTAATATGAAACAAGTCAATACTCCTGATGTAGTTGAGGAAATCAAAGCCGGAAAAATTGCACAAGTCGGAAATAATTCCAATGTAGATATAGAAAAATTATTAGAATTAAATCCCGACTTAGTAACAACCTTTGGTACAGGAAATTCCCAAACTGATAGCTATGCCAAACTCACAGAGGCGGGTTTGAAAGTGGGGATAAATGCGGAATATATGGAATATACACCATTGGGAAGAAGTGAATGGCTGAAATTTACGGCTTTGTTTTTTAATAAAGAAGAAAAAGCCGAAAAAATCTTTAATCAAATTGCCAATAAATATGAACAAATAGCTCAAAAAGCCAAATCTGTAAAAAATCGCCCGACTGTATTTGTTGGATTTAACTTTAAAGGAACTTGGTATATGCCTGGGGGCAAAAGTTACGTAGCTAAATATCTGGCTGATGCAGGAGCAAACTACCTCTGGAGTGATGATAAATCATCTGGTAGTCTACCTCTATCTTTTGAAGTTGTTTTAGAACGTGCGGCTAATGCTGATTACTGGTTAAATTTTCGTCAATCTTGGCAGAGTTTAATAGATTTAGTTGCAGAAGATAATCGTTATGCTGATTTTAAGGCTGTGAAACAGGGAAATCTTTATAATAATAATGCCCGTGTTAATGAAAGCGGCGGTAATGATTACTGGGAAGATGGTATTAGTAACCCAGATGTCATTTTATCTGATTTGATTAAGATACTACATCCAGATATATTACCTAATCATAAACTATTTTATTACCGAAAGCTTATTTAATAATGTTAAGTGAAAAATCTAAATTTAAAATTCCTCTACTAACCCAAAAAGCTCTGGCTCTGAAAATTATTATTTTCTCAAGTTTGCTAATAGGTTTAATATTTGCTTTTTTACTTGACTTAGCTTTAGGTTCAGTTGATATTCCTATTAATGAAGTAGTCAAAATTTTGCTCGGACAAGAAATAGAAAAAGCGACATGGGCTAATATTGTTCTCAAATTTCGTTTACCTAAAGCTTTAACTGCAACTTTAGCGGGTGCAGCTTTAGGTGTAAGTGGCTTGCAAATGCAAACTTTATTTAAAAATCCCTTAGCAGGGCCTTTTGTATTAGGAATTAGTTCTGGTGCAAGTTTAGGTGTAGCGTTAGTTGTGCTAACAGCAAGTGCTACAACACCAACACTATTGACAGATTTGGGGTATTTAGGCGATTTTGGTTTAGTCATAGCCGCAAGTCTCGGCGCAGCATCAGTTTTAGGAATAATGCTAGTTGTTTCTCGTCGAGTGCAAGACACAATGACGCTACTGATTTTAGGTTTATTGTTTGGCTACGCTACCAGTGCAATTGTCAGTATTTTGTTGCAATTTAGTTCAAAAGAACGTATTCAAAGTTATATCATGTGGACTTTTGGTAGTTTTGCTGGGGTGACTTGGAGACAGTTAGTTGTTTTAACTCCAGTGATACTTTTGAGTTTATTGGGAGCAGTGCTGCAATCAAAATCTTTGAATGCACTTTTACTTGGTGAATCTTATGCACGTAGTCTAGGTTTAACGGTGCAAAAAACCAGATTTTCTATTATTAGCAGTGCATCTATATTAGCAGGCGCAATTACTGCTTTTTGTGGCCCCATAGCATTTTTAGGTGTGGCGATTCCCCACCTGTGTCGCAGTCTTTTCAATACTTCCGACCATCGGATATTAATTCCTAGTGTAACAATGATGGGTGCAATATTAGCGTTAATTGCAGATTTATTTTCCCAACTTTGGGTAAGTCAGATGGTTTTACCTTTAAATGCTGTCACCGCTTTAATTGGAACTCCTGTTGTCACTTGGGTAATTCTGCGGCGTAATTCCCCAAAATCTTTTCCATCGTAAACGAAATCAGCTTTTTTAAACGCAGAGGAACGCGGAGGTAAGCACATAGGCGCTTCGCCTTCCCGCAGGGTAGGTACGCAGAGTATTTCTAAAGTTAATTCACTAATGAGTAATTCAATTTTAACAACTCACAACCTGACTATTGGTTATAAGACATCCCGAAAAACTGTTCGGTGTGTTGCATCAGATATTTCTGTATCTCTCTTAGCTGGGGAACTTGTGTGTTTACTTGGCCCCAATGGTGCAGGTAAATCTACATTACTGCGATCGCTAGCCGGAATGCAACCCCCAATATCAGGTGAAGTGCAACTCTTGGGCGAAAATATTTACAAGTTAGCACCACAAGAATTAGCCAAACGTTTGAGTTTGGTACTCACCGAGAAAGTTGATGTAGGAATGCTATCAGCCTACACTTTGGTGAGTCTGGGGCGATATCCTTACACTGACTGGTGGGGAAATTTGACACCCCAAGATGAAGCAATAGTAGATTGGGCAATAAAATCTGTAGGAGCAGTACATTTAGCACCACGTCAAGTTAGCGAATTAAGTGATGGTGAACGCCAAAAAATTATGATTGCGCGTGCTTTGGCTCAGTCGCCTATTGTGATGTTACTTGATGAGCCTACAGCATTTCTGGATTTACCGCGACGGGTGGAAATTATGCAGTTATTGCGTCAGTTAGCGCGGGAAACTAATCAAGCAATTCTCCTTTCTACCCACGATTTAGATTTAGCTTTGCGCCTAGCTGATAAAGTTTGGCTATTATCAACTAATGGTATTTTACACGTTGGCGCGCCGGAAGATTTAGTATTGAGTGGTTCATTTGCTGATACTTTCCGTAGTGAAGGTGTAGAGTTTGATGTTGCTTCTGGGGAATTTCATCTCCACATACCCCACAAAGGAGAAATTAATTTGATAGGTGAGGGGATCGCGTCTGTGTGGACTATTCGTGCTTTCAAACGTGCAGGCTTCCAAGTTAATCAAAAGAAAAATGGCTTATCAGTAGAAGTGATAACACAATCCAAACAAGTTTTGTGGAAAATCACAAACAGCCAGACTATATATACTTATCATTCATTGTACGAACTGATTAAATTTTTGAATTATTTATAAAAGCGTTGTCTTACATATAAGCTCAATGTCTATTCCTCCTGTCTTCATCGGTTGTAACACTAGTGACTTCCAAATCATCATACTTATTGACTTTGTAGATGATGGTCGAAAGTAACCAACTGAATATAAAAATGGCAATGATTAAATAACCAATTGTGCCAAAGTTTTCACCTAGTTTACTAATGAAATCCCAAAACGGACTTTTCAGTTGTAACTGCTCGCCAATAATATTCAAAGCTTCAATTCCCCCAATAACCACAGCAACTAGTACAGAAACAAGGGTAATGGTCATATTGTAGTAGAGCTTGCGGATTGGTTTGACGTAAGCCCAGCCATAAGCACCAAGCATTAAAATACCGTCAGTGGTGTCAATTAAAGACATACCTGCGGTGAACAAAGCTGGAAATAGTAGGATCGACCAGATAGGCAAACCTTTGGCTGCTTGATTTGCAGAAATCCCCAGCAGTGCTACCTCTGTCGCTGTATCGAAGCCTAAACCAAAAAGGAAACCTAAAGGAAACATTTTCCAGCTACTATCTATCAACCGAAACAAAGGACGGAAGATACGACCGAGTAGCCCGCGTTGGTTCAAAAATTCATCTAAGGATTGCTCATCATAGATTCCTCCTCGCTTGACAGTTTGGAAGGTCTTATAAACATCCCATAGCACCACCATATTGATCGCTGCAATTGCTAGTAGGAAAAGTGCAGAAACGGTACTGCTAATTAGCCCCCCAAGCTTTTCAAAATTGGGAAAGTCGTTATGGATGGTTGTAGTGGTTAAAGCGATCGCAACAGAGGCAGCAATTACAACGGTGGAATGACCTAGAGAAAAGAAGAACCCAACAGAAACAGGTCGTTTGTTCTCCTGCATCAATTTACGGGTAACATTGTCAATCGCAGCGATGTGATCGGCATCTACAGCATGACGTAGACCAAAGCTATAAGCTAATACGGCAGTCCCAAGTAGAAGGGGGTAGCGATGGAATGCAATCAGGGCAACTACCCAGACCAAAATATTCACGCTAATCAAGAACGCATAGATGTTGATAACTTTACGTCTAACGTTTCGGGAACTATCGTTGAAAACACGTGAAAATCTGGATAGCATTTATCACTCCTTATAAAGGCATATTTCGACAAGGTAAAAACGAATAAGACTCTGGCTCATCCAGAGTCTTTATTCATCAAGATTACTTACATTGACATCGACGTAAGGTTAAGTAAAACCTATCGAAATGACAGAGGCATTGCAATGTTATGCCAAAAGTATGACTGGTCTTGTCGCTTTTGACGGTATTTGCCTTCTTACAAGTCGAGCCTGAAATGCAAGCACAGAGAAGCTGGGAACGATGTAAGCTGCTATTTGTTTGTAATCTAAGGATGGTTGACTCGCAAAAAGATAACGTAACGGGAAGCGGAGGAAGTTGCGATCGCATAAAGCCACTCCAAAGAAAAGCGATCGCTATAACTCAAGAAGGCGATTAGCAAACGGTTTTTGACAGTCGATACGTTGGGGTTGGTTGTTTATAAAAGCGATCGCTACATCCCCAACTGGATCACCATTTGCATCTAGGGAAAAAACTCGTGGATTCACTTGTACAGCTAAAGTTTTAGTGGTTTGTGTAGCAGAACTCTTTGTTGGGGAAGCAACAGTACCAGCAACTTGATGCGCTGGTGCGCTGGTAATTGTAGCTACCGAAGGTTTACCTTCTGCGATAGCAGTATGGCTTATCAAGACAAACAAGTAAAAAACACAAGAGCTACTAAGCAGTGTGAGTATTGTTTGATTCATGGCAAAAATCTCATAGCAATATGCTTCAATTAACCACGGTTTTATGCCAAGCTATATAGTTTTTACCGTCCTGTTTCACCTATCTGATCTGCATCGTCTGCTACTCCATTGCGAAAGCGTACTTCTAATCCGTGTTCTGAGTCCCAGTCACACTCAGCTATCAACTTAAAGGTAGCAATATCTAGGTCATACTCCACATAGATATATGAGAAAGTGACCTGCTCCCAGACCTGAATGGGATTAGCCAGCAGAGGCATTGACTCATCTCCAATCATGTCACGATATACATCATAATTTTGCAGTACCAGAGGAGCAGTGATGCGTAATACATCGGGTGGCAAGGCTAGAGCTTGCCGAATAGCTTCACGCTGAAGCGATGAAAGTTCCCCAATCTGCCCCTGTTCAAAATCCACACAAATCGGTACACGGCGATCGCCCAAAACAGCACATTGTGCTAAAGTCCAGTTGTTATCTTCCAATCTCATCTGTCCAAACTCAGCATCGTAATAACTTCTTGGGGATTTCATCTTCTTCAGATACTACCTTTATTCTGGGCTTCCCTAGCGACTCCAAAAACTAGTGAAAATTTTACTTTGAAATTAGAGTCTTTATTCCAAACTCTTGGGATTATACCCATATTACATTTTCCCAAAAAGTGACAGAATTTCTTCACGATGAAAATATTAAGTCGAGTTAGCTGATGACAGTACTGGCAACAATCCTCGAACAAACTGTGGGTAAGATTCGCTTTTGTGTAGATGATGTCAAAAGCGCACAGGAGCGATTACCTGTAAAAAGTGCGAAATTTCAGTTAGAAAAGCAATTAGGGAAACAACTGCTGGCATTTAGCCACAATGATACGTTTGAGGTAATTCCAGACCAAGGTATTCATTCGCTGGCGCTTGCTGTTCACACTGCCTTTAGTGAACACCGCCCGTTACAGCATTCACGGCTGTTATGAGGTACAATAACAGCAACTAGCAAACCAGTTTCTTAAATGTTGAGGATTGATTAAATCGAGTGCAACTGAG
>NZ_JBALDL010000111.1:0-25792 GCF_036917465.1 Nostoc sp. | reverse complement strand
TGGGAAGCGTTATTCGGCTAAAGTCTTCTTCCCATCCTTTTGCTTGGTCTTTGATACCTGAATAACCGCCTACCCCGAATTATTGAGGGGATACACTAAATTTATAATCGAGGTATTAAATACCCCTAACATTCTGCCTATTATAAGTGAAACAGATGACTCAGACGACAGAATTAACAACTTGTAATTAAACATGAGTGAATCAGTTTTGATTTATAACGCCCTATGTCTACCTGCTCCTGATATTGAAGCTTTAATAGAAGGGCGAATTATTGCAGCGATACCCCGGATATTATTAAATTCAGGGCAACAATTCGCTCTTTACCGCCTTGATTATTCAACAAATAAGCTTTCAATTGAGCAATACTATCACCCAAAATTTTTACCTATTGCTCAAAATGCTTTGATAGGGTTAAATACTCAAGGTATTTTATTACAACCTAAGCAAATAAGCTTACTTAAAAATGAAGAACAGTTAAAATTACCCCTCTTATCTCATGAAACAGTTTCAATTAAAGCTTGGGCAAGATGTGAACATTGCCAAATACTTGATAAAACTAAAAATTTAGATATTTTATCTCAGCTAACAATATGGAAACCAGAAGTATTTGAGGCAATTTTACAGAAACAACCGCATATTTTTTTGGCTTACTTGCGAGTTTATCATTTACCTCAATTATGTCAAGTTGCAGCTAATCCGAACATTCAAGAAAAAGTAGGTAAATTTGTAGGTTTACCTAATATTGGTGTTTCTGAAGACAAGCCAGTATTAAACGATCGCACCTTCGCCCAACGCAAACACCAATTAGAAAAGCTAGAACCCCCACTACACCCTGAATTAGAAGAATTGCAGAGTGCGATCGCATCCTTAACCATTAGCCAACCAGCAGCGAAACAATTAGACCAGGATATCAAAGTATTCTTAGGTTGGAGTAGCGATAAACCAACCAATTCATTAGATTTAGACTTACCTTGGATTCATAAAATTGCTGAAGTTGGGAACTCTAGCGAAGGACATACATTTGAGAAATTAGTTCGTAGAGGATTACTAAAATTAGGCTTTACAGGTTCAGGGTTGAATCCAGATGCAACGGGTGGCGCAGGAGGTATGGATTTTTACGCTGAACAACCTTATCCAATAGTAGGAGAGTGCAAGGCCACTAAAACTGAAAAAGTTACTGATGGTACACCTGCACAGTTACTAAAAATAGGTATGAACCATCTTGGTAAACTTCAATATGACAATTCTATTAAATTAATTGTAGCCGCCGGAGAACTAAATTTTTACGCCTTAAGAACAGCTACCGAAAATCAAATGAATGTTATTAGCCCTGAAACACTACAAAAACTAATTGAACTGCAAGTACACTACAAAAATTCTATTAACTTATTAGAACTAAAAGAGTATTTGCAACAAGCTCCTTTTGGTTTAGCTGAAGATAAAATTAATACTTATATTGATAAAGTGAGACAGTCTATAAGGTTGCGATCGCACATTATCCAGCTTGTCAAAAACTATCTAGAAAACTCAGGTATAGAATCTGCTGGTGTTGAAGCTCTACATGGTGCGTATTTCGGCTCACATCCGCCACAGCCAATAAAAACAGTAGAAATGCACGAAATTCTGATAGAACTTTCTTCACCCTTAACAGGCTATTTAGGACGAATAAAAGGCAGTGATTCTAAGAGCGATCGCTTTTACTTTCTCCGCGATTTACCTATTAACTAAAAATAGTACAATATCTCTCTTTTCTTCCCTTGGCGCTCTTTGCGTCCTTTGCGGTTCGTTTCAAAATAACTTAAGCTCTCGCTTTACGCAGCTTTTCTCGCAATTGTTCAACTACAACTTCCCGATCAATACCTTCCCCTCTATCCAGTTGATCAATAGCAACTTCAACTTTTTCGCGTGTTTCTTCAACCCACTGCTGATAACCTTTTTCCCACTCTAATAGCAACTTCAATGCTTTACTAATCACTTCTTCGGGATTCGCGTATCTACCTGTAGCAATTTGTGCTTGGATAATTTGCTCTAGTTCAGGTTTAATTTGGATATTCATGATTTACACTTCCAGCTTATTGAACGTACCCTGAATCATATTCTGCCAGTCGCTCCAGTTTCATTTAGGCAAAAAACGCAGTCTACAGCATTTGGGTACTTCTCAAGGGCTTTTCTATGAGCTATTTCTATATCTTCATCAATGAAATAATCTCCACTATCTGGCTCCACTGCAATATAACAGCCATAATTTTTTTCGATATATTCTGGACGCACACGCTCAAATATTGCCCGACAAAGCTTATGAAATACCTCTCGTTCAGCTTTGCGTCTAGCTAGTTCTTCTGGTGGTAAAGTCCGTTCTGGAAAAATTCTACCCCGACGTGCAGGTTGTTTTGCAGTTGATTCATTCATAAATAATTCATACTATCTATTGACTTAATTTTATTTTATGAGAAGTAAGAAGGAGCGATCGCCATCTTCATCTTTTTCTCAGTATATTTTATTTATAGTGACAAACTTTACATAAATTTTATACTTAGCCACTGTGTAACTTCATTTACATTATATAAAAGATTTAATACTGTCGAAGAAACAGATTATACTTACTACACTGGTGTTCATTGATCCCTAATATGTACCAAGTTTAAAACTTCGGTAAGATGACCCATGTATTATCAAATTTGGAATTTTTTTCTTAAAGAAGATAAATATATTTATTGGAAAGAACAAATAAAATTTAACAAAAGTTTTGACAATGTTGTATGGCAAAAGATTATTGATTTTTTGTTATTAGTAGAGCAAACTTTCCAATTGAAAAGTCAACTAGCAGAAACCGATAGCATTGAGCCGTTTCTCAAGTTAGCAACAGAAAATGGTTACAATTTGATAGCAGAAGAACTTGCGTGGTTTCTAATTACAAGAAGACAGATTTGGGATCTTTTTGATTTTGCACAAAAAACCCCATCTCTCAAAGAAGAATTGCTCGTTGCTAAAGATCCGCAGCAGTTCGTTAATATAGCAGATGATAATGGCTATTCCTTTTCTGTAGAAGAGTTAGCTTGGCTATTAATTGAAATCAAATCATCCCCAGAAATAGTATCTATTAACAACAGTGTCGGAGAGATTCTTACAGGTTCAAGCTACGGTAGAATTGACATAGGATACTGGATTTGGCTAGCAGAAGACTGGGGAATTGTGCCACCATTTTGTCATCGAGAGAATCCGGGTAACTTATTATCTGGAGATACCAACAATCCTTTTTTACTCGATCGCTGTTTCTTACCCAAGAGCTATTTTAATCAACGCCTTTTGGTAAGTAGTAAGTAGTAATGATGTATATAGCAATTTCTGAAGGAGTTACGAACAACAAGATCCCCGACTTCTTGAAGAAGTCGGGGATCTAAGCCTCTCCATATAAATTCAATTTATAAAAACTTAATTACGAATTATACAGTGAAGCATCCTAGATGGAAGATAAAACTTCTATATAGGATGCTTCACAATAAAAAATTGTTGCTGATACAACAATTACGGACAAAATGTGACATTCAGACTAGAGTTATCAGCTAGCAGAAACGGTTAAACTGCCGGGTTTTTGAAGATCGCCTTGCAAAACTACACCTCGCTGATTGGCATAGATATGACGCAAAATCTTGTAAATTGCCTCAACTTGCTCTGATGCGCCAGCTTTCTTGGCGAGTTCGTCAAGAGAAATGGGAGCTTTTTCTTTTTGTAGAACTGCTACCACTCGTGTTTGTAAATCGAGAATGGAGGCGGCAGCTTTTTTACCAGCTTCTACCCCTGGTTGATGGTAGGCGTTGACGTTAACTAAGCTTGCGTATAAACCAACAGCACGTTCATACAAAGCAATTAATGCCCCTACAGTTCGGGGATTAACTTGGGGAATGGTGACTGTAATCGAATCGCGGTGATTTTCATAAAGCGCTTGTCGCGTTCCTTGGAGAAAACCAGAAAGATAATCGCCTGATGTAACTCCCGCATCTATTTCAGTAGATGGCCCCTGACGATCTTCCAACACTTCCACGAAGGTAGCAAAGAAATTTGCTACACCCTCACGCAACTGCTGAACGTAAGCATGTTGATCTGTTGAGCCTTTGTTGCCATAAACGGCGATGCCTTGATGGACAACCTTACCGTCTAAGTCTTTTTCCTTGCCCAAGGATTCCATTACTAGCTGTTGCAAATAGCGGCTGAATAAAAATAAGCTGTCCTTGTAAGGCAGGACAACCATATCTTTTTCGCCCTTTCCGTTACCAGCAAAGTACCAAGACAAAGCAAGCAAGGCGGCTGGATTATTTTTCACATCTGGGACGCGGGTAGCGTCATCCATCTCTTTTGCACCATCAAGGATGGCGTGAACATCAATGCCCTGTAATGCGGCTGGTACTAGCCCCACAGCAGACATTTCTGAGGTGCGTCCTCCTACCCAGTCATACATGGGAAATCTGGCTAACCAGCCTTCGTCTTTGGCTAGTTTATCGAGGTTGCTGTCAACGCTGGTAATTGCTACCGCATATTGAGCAAATTCTAAATTGTGTCCGGCGTAAGCTTTTTTAACTTCAATCATGCCGTTGCGGGGTTCCGGTGTTCCCCCAGATTTGGAAATCACCAATACCAGAGTGCTGGCGAGGCTATTTCGGAGATGATTGATGACGCGATCAATACCTGCCGGATCGTTGTTGTCGATAAAGTGAATTTTCAGGGGTGGGAAATCAGGAGCAAGGGCTTCTGCGACGAATTGGGGGCCGAGGGCGGAACCACCAATGCCAATGGAGATAATATCCGTGAAGCGGCTTGCCCTGGGAGGATGAATAGCACCTGTTTGGACTTTTTCCGCAAAGGCTTCGATTTGTTCTAGGGTTTGGACAATTTCTTGTGTAAGTTCTGGAGTTGGCGCTAAATCAGGATTTCGCAGCCAGTAATGTCCAACCATGCGATTCTCATCAGGATTTGCGAGCGCACCCTTCTCCAGTTCAGCCATATCCGCAAACGCCTTGTCAAACTTCGGCTGCAACGATTCCACAAAGGCATCATCGAACCGGATTCGACTCACATCTAAATACAGTCCCAATCCCTCGTGGAAATACAACCAGTTTTGGTATCGTTGCCAAAGTGCCCTAGCATCCATAGGGAAATCTCAAATAAAGTGTTTTTCAAAACCAGTTTAATGTAAGGTTATAGCGATCCCTGCCTAGCCTTATACAGTTTACAGTTTTCAGTGTTCCCTTAACTCTTCTGCTTAAACATCTGGCATAGGGATGACACGCAGAAATTTCACTATTTCACCCCTAATTTCTATACCAATCAGGTAATTATCGAGGGTGAAGCGGTGAAAAATGCCTTCACTATCAAGCTGTCGCAGTTCTTTTAGATCGCTCAGTTGCCACTTTTGGGCTAACTCAATAAAGACAAAATCATACACCCGCTCGTAAGCAGCAGGTTCTAAATTTTTCAGGTCTAGCAAAAAAGACCTTGCATAGCGCATTTCTAGACTCACTAGGCGTTACCTTAAATTAAATATGAGTAGTGAGTGCTGTTAGCGGATAGCTAGGGTTTAGCCCGTGCTGAGTAAAGAGGCAGTACTAAGGACTCGGTGCTGCTGAATCAGAAAAACATCAACAGTCGTATCGCTTCTTCATGGGTTAATATATCCCACGGTTGCTGCGATCGCTTAACCTGTTGTATGACTTTGAGCATATAAAAGTCATAATGTAAAGCTTCGAGAACATTCCAAATGTCTTGTAAATCGTCATCCCCTAACTGCTCGATTAAGTGATGCATTCTCAGTCGTAGCAAATTCATAAGTTAATTATTCCCTACAACCCAACACCAACAATAAATAGTATTCCCACAAAATTGGCTATGCTCAAGCTACGCTAAAATTTATTGCCGAGCTAAGAGGGAGTAGGGGGAATTATTAAACAAATCTCTCCGTCTCCCTTGTCTTTTCTTAATGCCCCATGCCCAATGCCCCATGCCCAATGCCCAAATAACTATTTAATATGGTTGACTATCTAATTTTCTTAGCAATTTCTACAGCACTTTTTGCTCTCTTTGCACTAGGACTCAATTTACAGTGGGGCTTTACAGGGTTAATTAACTTTGGTCATATTGCTTTCATGACCCTGGGAGCATATACAACGGTATTGTTAAGTTTAAAGGGCGTACCCCTATTGATATCAGCAGTGGCTGGGGCAATTGTCGCCGCCTTGTTGGGTTTGATAATTGGTTTTGCAACTCTCCGCTTACGGGAAGATTATCTAGGAATTGTCACCATCGGTACGGGCGAATTAATTCGTTTGGTGGTAAATAATCAAGATTTACCTGTGGGTGATACCTGGATTTCTGGGGCGTTTGGCGTGCAAAGTTATCCCATACCCTTATCTACAGAGCCGAATTTGTTTGTCAGATTAGTAATGATTGGGTTGTTAACGCTACTAGCTGCCGTAACTTTCTTTACTTTGTGGCAATGGATTCGTACCACCCAAATATCTCGGACTACTGATTTAGGCAAAAGGACAACTAGCAAGCAAGAATTTATATCCCGCTTGGTTGTGGGAATTGTATTAGCAGTTTTGGCAGCAGCAATCTATATTTCTGGGGTAATTGGACTGTATAACTACAACCCAAAAGCAGGTTTAATGCTGGTGTTGCTGTTGGTTTTAGCATTTGTATATTGGCGCTTAGAAATTTTGGTGCGATCGCCTTGGGGTAGAATTCTCAAAGCCATCCGTGAAGATGAAGAAATTCCTAAAGCGCTAGGAAAAAATGTCTTTTGGTATAAATTACAATCATTAATGTTAGGTGGTGCGATCGCAGGTATCGCTGGTGCTTTCTTCGCTTGGCAACTGTCCGCCATTTATCCCGATAACTTTCAACCCCAAATCACCTTTGACACTTGGATCATGGTGATTCTAGGCGGTTCTGGAAATAATGTTGGCACAATCTTAGGTGCGGTAATTTTCTTTGCTTACGATGCGCTGACACGAGAAGTCTTACCCAGAATTGTCCCCCTTGATGAAGCCCGTTTAGGTGCATTTCGCATCATGGTAATCGGACTAATTTTAATGGTACTGATGATTTGGCGACCTCAAGGTATTCTAGGGAAAAAGGAGGAACTCACCCTTGGTAAATAACCAGTCATCGCCACTTCCCCTTTTGGCAGCCACTGGGCTTTCTAAAAGCTTTGGTGGTGTCAAAGCAGTTAATGAAGCGAAAATTGAGGTTGCTAAAGGCAGCATTACGGGCTTAATTGGCCCCAATGGTGCTGGTAAAACCACTTTATTTAACTTACTCTCAAACTTCATCCGCCCAGATAAGGGACGAGTGATTTTTGACGGCGAACCGATTCATAGTTTGCAACCATATCAAATCGCCCAGCAGGGAGTAATCCGCACCTTTCAGGTTGCACGGACTCTCTCGCGGTTGTCGGTGTTAGAAAATATGCTGCTGGCGGCGCAAAAACAAACGGGTGAAAATTTTTGGCAAGTGCAGTTGCAACCGCACGTTGTCGCTAAGGAAGAAAAGGAACTGCAAGAGCGAGCAATGTTCCTATTAGAATCAGTAGGCTTGGCCAAAAAAGCACACGATTATGCTGGTTGCCTATCTGGTGGACAACGGAAGCTGCTGGAAATGGGACGGGCGTTGATGACTAATCCCAAATTAATTTTGTTGGATGAACCAGCTGCTGGGGTAAATCCGAAATTGATTGATGATATTTGCGATCGCATTGTTACTTGGAACCGTCAAGACGGGATGACCTTTTTGATTATTGAACACAATATGGATGTGATTATGTCATTGTGCGATCGCGTTTGGGTACTTGCCGAAGGGCAGAATTTGGCTGACGGTACACCCGCAGAAATTCAAACCAATCCCAAAGTTTTAGAAGCGTATTTGGGAAAATAAACTTATATGAAATGCCCAAGAAAATTAGAGAACTGAAAAGTTTATTACTGCGATCGGGGTTTACATATAAACCCGCAAAGGGAAGTCATAGCAAATGGATGCATCCAAAACAAAATTATCTAAAGCTATTATCATTGCTGGTAAAGATGGTAGTGACGCTAAACTATATTTAGAAAGGCAGGTTAATGAAGCACTAGAAGAATTAAATAAGATAGAAGCAGAGGAAAAGGAGGAACCAAAAACATGAAATATACAATATTAATTCAATGGTCAAATGAAGATGAATGTTATGTAGTTTCATTACCTGATTTCCCGGATGTTATGCAGCCTTGTACTCATGGAGACACTTATGAGGAGGCTTTGAAAAATGCTCAGGAAGTCTTAGAAATGTTAATCGAATCTTACTTAGAAGATGGTCAGCCTTTACCAGATCCACAAACATTAGGTAAATCTTTAAAAGTGGCTTGAATACAATATGGATGTGATTATGTCACTGTGCGATCGCGTTTGGCTACTTGCCGAAGGGCAGAATTTGGCTGACGGTACACCCGCAGAGATTCAAAGCAATCCCAAAGTTTTAGAAGCGTATTTGGGAAAATAGATCGGAGATGAAATTGGAGTGGAAAAAAATCTATGTCGATGATGACAGTCAAAGATTTAGAACAAGTTCAAACCGTTTTTACCGAAGCAGGTTTAGATTACCAGCTGGAACTCGAAAATGGGAAAATTTCAATTATGGGCCCGTCAGATATTGTATCCAGCGAAATCAGTAGTCGTCTCATCGCCTTTCTCTTTGCTTGGATAAATCCTCGTCGCTGGGGAAGAGTATTTGATTCGGCTGGCGGTTTCATCATGCCAGATACAAACCTCAAAGCACCTGATGTTTCCTTTGTTCGGGCTTCCCGACTTCTTCAAAGTCCTCGTTACTTTGGAGAACTTGTCCCAGACTTGGTGGTAGAAATTAAATCTCAGAGCGATAAAATTAAAGTTATAGCAGCCAAAATTCTGAAATTTATAGAACTAGGAGCGATTGTCGGCATTCTGATTGATCCTGATGAAGAGACAGTTACAATTTATCGCTCTATGGGCGAACCAACAATTTTAGAAAATGGTGATATTTTAACCATCCCAGAACTTTTTCCCGGTTGGGAATTGCCCGTTACTGAATTGTGGCCTCCTATCTTTACCGAGGAAGAAACACAAATTTAGTGAAGAACTTTTTGCTTTCTATTTATGAAATGTATTTAGTAATTTGACTTTCGACAAATAAAAGTACATGAATACTGTTAATTGCCTAAACTCAAAATGCTGCTAAAGAAGGTGATATTGTTTTGCTGTCATCAAATTAATTTTTCTTATGTAGTCAAATTACGAATTACGAATTATTTTAATCTTCATTATTTTCTGCAAAATTAACTTGCTCATAAAGGTCGCGCAATTCAATTTTAAAATCAACCGTTTGCAGTGATAAAGTTGCAGATTCATGTTCAAGTTCAGTAAATGACCATTGACTTTCCGCAGTTTTTACATACTGCATCACATGATACTGATATTGGTCAATTAAAATATATTCCTTGAATTCTGGAATAGAGCGATAATAAAGAAACTTATCGCCTTAGTCATAATTTTTAGTCGATTTAGATAAAACTTCAGCAATTAACGTCGGGTTCATAACCGTTGTTGTGCCGATTCCTTGAGTTGCAGTAGCGCCGCCAATTCTTCGACGCTACACTCCTGATTTGCCAGGATACCTACAATTTTCAATCGGCTATCATCCGCTAATCCCTTGAAAAAGCGCAATAAAATGTTAAATTGTTCTGGTTGCATAAATAATTTCTAATTAGATATCTATCTAATTAGAAGTATATCTAATTTAAAAGCTCAGATCCCCAACTTTTCATAGAAATCGGGGATTTTGTTGTTCAGTTTAACTAAACTGTTCCTCTGCATCTAGGTTGAACAGCATTTGTAGAGTTTGCATACAGCGCCGTCTAGCTTCCACATCTTGCTGCGATCGCAACTGTACCATCGGGTCATGTAAAATTTTATTGACAATTCCCCGCGTTAGTGCTTCAATTACCTCTTGATGTTTTTCAGCGAATTCCGAACCCAATCTCGACAAAGCTTTTTCTAACTCTTGTTCGCGGATAGTTTCAACTTTATTTCGCAGACAGCTAATAGTGCTGACAGTTTCAAGAGAACGCCACCAAATATCAAAAGCTTCTACTTCTTCTTCTAACAGTCGCTCGGCTTCCTGTGCAATCTTTCGACGGCTTTCGTAGTTTTGCGCCACTACAGCCTTCAAATCATCCACATTAAACGCCTGCACGTTTTCTAATTCATTTACATCCACATGAACGTTACGCGGCACAGAAATATCAAATAACATCAAAGAGCGCTGAACTTCTAAAACCATTTCCAACTTAGCCCGGTCAAGTATTGGCTCTGTTGCCGAAGTACTTGTGAACACTAGATCGCTATCGGCAATTACTGCCATCATTTCCGATAGCGGATGAATTTGGATCGGTTGTTGGGGGAAAAGCTTCGCCAATTCTTGGGCGCGATCGCGGGAGCGATTTACAATACTAATTTGCACCGCACCTTTAGAAATTAGATGTTGCACCAGCAGCCGCGACATTTTACCAGCGCCCAAAATTACCACTCGACAAGCTGCTAAATTTGCCACTTTTATCTGCGCTAACTCTACAGCTGCCGAACTGATAGAGACAGCGCCAGTACCAATACTAGTTTCAGTCCTAACCCGCTTACCTGCTGTCAACGCTTGTTTAAATAATCGATTCAAAATGGTTTTTATACCGCTATATTGCTGTCCCAGTTTGTGAGTTGTTTTCACCTGAGCCAGAATTTGACCTTCTCCGAGTACCAGACTATCTAAACCACCTGCTACCCGCATAACATGCATGACTGCATCATCATGTAGCAACATAAATAAATGTTGTCGCAGAGAAATAACGGGCAATTTACTATATTCCGCAAGAAACTGAGTTATTTCTCGGATACCTTGGTCTACTTCATTGGTAACAATGTAGATTTCCAGGCGGTTACAAGTGCTAAGAATTGCAACTTCATCAATATGAGGATAGCTGGCCAGTTGAGCGATCGCACTTTCAATTTGTGGTTCTGGAATGCTCAGTTTTTCCCGGACTTCTACTGGGGCTGTTTTATGGCTTAACCCCACCACTGCTATATTCATTTGCTAAATCGTAGTTACTAGTTGGTAGTTGAAAATAGGGTATTGAGTCAGAATAGGGAATGGGGAATTTTTGTTTATTGGTTGGCGGTTTTTCCCAGCAACAAACAACAAATAATCACTAACTACTAACTACTAACTACTGTAAGAATGAAGCATTTGGATGACTATTTTTCATTTTTATCGAAAGATTTCTTTCCAAATGCTTCGCACCTACTTTTATCATTCCCCATTCCCTAAAAATTAGTTCAGTTGGAGAGTCTTGGGTTCACCAAACATGTGAATTGTATCAACAAATCGAGCAGTTTTCGATTGGTTGGAAATTACCAAGCTTTGAGTTCTTGCTCCGCCGTTGAAGAAACGTACACCTTCCATCAGATTACCACTGGTAATGCCGCAAGCAGCGAACAAAACAGTTTTACCGGATGCCAGTTCGTGAGCATCATAGACCTTATCCGGGTCATTGATATTCATAGACGTTAAACGCTCAATATTGGCTTCTCTGCTTTCTCCAATCAGACCTGTTTTTACGACTGCTGGATCGTAAATCAGTTGACCTTGGAAGTGTCCACCCAAAGCACGCATTGCAGCTGCCGAGATTACACCTTCAGGAGCCGCACCGATACCCATTAGCGCGTGAATATTAGTTCCAGCAAAACCGCAGCTTATAGCTGCACCCACATCACCGTCTGAAATTAGGGCGACTCTCGCTCCAGCCTCACGGATTTCTTTAATTAAATCGTTGTGGCGTTCGCGCTTCATGACTACGATCACGAGTTCTTCGATAGAGCGTTCTAGACACTCAGCGAGAATCTTGAGGTTTTCTGTTGCTGACTTGTTGATGTCTACCTTGCCCTTAGCTGCGGGAGGTGCTGCTAACTTCTTCATGTAAAAGTCAGGAGCAGCAAATAATCCACCCTTTTCAGAAATTGCCAAGACAGCCATCGAACCAGGTTGTCCATAAGCTACCAAGTTCGTACCTTCACAAGGGTCAACGGCGATATCAATTTCAATTAGTTCATCAGGGTTACAGAAACTTGCGGCATCTGGTTGGGTACAGATACCAACTTCTTCACCGATGTATAGCATCGGCGCGTCATCACGTTCGCCTTCCCCAATCACAATGCGACCCCGCATGTGGATTTTATTCATCCGCTCCCGCATAGCTTCCACAGCTACTTGGTCAGCGATATTTTTTTCGCCTTTACCCATCCACTTCGAGGAAGCGATCGCGGCTTGCTCTACTACTTCAATAATCTCTAACCCAAGTGTATTTTCCACAGACTCTGCCCTCTCAACTGCTTGAATTTCCGTTGCTTTCTCTGGCTATTTCAGTTTTCAAGTCTACCAAAGGGCGGATACACGTGGAAGAAAGTTAAGTTTTACTGCTAACTGGTTAAAAAAGTGCCAGTTAACACATCCTCATTTTTGACTCCTAACTACTCCAGTATAAAGCGTCCTCAAAAGCAACTAAGTTAAGAACTAGCACAAATGAGTAGCAGTCTATATCTAGAACAATACTTTTATTCAGTGTTTATCTTTAGGTATAAAATAATTAAATAAAAAAACTAGTGAATTCACTAAAAACTGAAGCCGAGGCGCAAAACTAAATAGCTTGTCAAATTCTGAGGTTAGAGGTTAATAGTGTTTATCGACTACATCACACTCATGTTAATCAATATGGTAGCTGGGCTATTTCTACTGGCTGACTATGTGTATCGTGGCATAGATAGTTCTAGTCAAAGGCAGTGGATTCCTGGATTTGGAATTACTGGTGCGATCGCACTCACAACTGGTTTACACATGAGCTTCACCTGGCCAGTAATGGGCAGCTTTAACATTGCCTTCGGTGAGACAAGTGTCCTATTTGGTATCTTGTTTGTTGCGGCTGCGGTTTGCCTTGCTCAAGGTTGGGATTTATTGACAATAGCAGTTTATGGCTTCTTTGCTGGGGTAGTTGCGATCGTAGTGGGTATTCGCATCATCAACTTGAATTTGACCAAGCAACCGCTTTTATCGGGAATAGGCTTTATTTTAACTGGGTTGGGTGGTATTTTTGCAGCGCCAACTCTTTACTGGAAAACCAACCGAACCTGGCGGCTAATTGGCGTAGCAGTGTTAATAGTAGCCGCTCTAATTTGGGCATTAACTGGATATTTGGCTTACTGGAATCATTTAGAAAGTTTCCAAAAGTGGGTTCCAGCGCCGATGCGGTAAGCAATGATCTAGGCTAGAGATATAGTTAAAACCTGCTTAAGATAAATATGCTGGACTTTCTTAATCCCCTATTAAATCGCCATCCAGAACGAGTTAAAGCCAACGTCGAACTTTACACCTGGCAAACTTGCCCTTACTGCATTCGTGCCAAAATACTGCTGTGGTGGAAAGGTGTAAATTTTACCGAATATAAAATCGACGGCGACGAAGCAGCTAGAGCTAAAATGGCAGAACGCGCTAACGGACGACGTAGTGTACCACAAATTTTCATTAATAACCAGCACATTGGCGGCTGCGATGACCTCTATCAGCTAGACACACAAAGCCAACTCGATCCCCTTTTAGCCCAAGTCGCTGTTTAGAAATCAAATTAGCCCCCAACAGTCTCATGGAATTCGCAGCTATACAAACGTACCCCATTGGCGAACCCGCAGAGTAGACCGCCTCCGAGGGCTAATGGTAATATTAAGGCTTATTTTACCCACGGAGGTGGGTTTTGTTTGTGTAGACGCGGTTTCTAACCGCTTTTTTAACTGTGCGCCCCTACAAATGGACAAATAATTTTGAATAATTTATTTTTTTGGAAGTCCTATAATCTGCCGAGGAGATAATTTTTCTTTCTTGTTAGGATGCTATCTTGCCCATCCTAAAAGTGAGCATATTTTTAAAATTTTTATATTGATAAGAATATGTTAACTAAATACACAGAAAATCTTATACATCAGCAATGGATGAATTGTGCCTTAGAATTAGCAAAAGCAGCCGGTGATGCGGGTGAAGTTCCTGTAGGTGCTGTTATTATTGATCCAACAGGCAAATTGCTGGCACAAGGAGAAAATAGAAAAGAACGCGACAAAGACCCTACCGCTCATGCGGAAATTCTCGCTCTCAAGACAGCTGCAACAACTTTACAAAATTGGCATCTTAATGAATGTACCCTCTACGTAACTCTTGAACCGTGTCCGATGTGTGCAGGTGCTATTTTGCAAGCGCGTGTAGGACAACTTGTATATGGAGTAGACGATACAAAAACTGGCGCAATACGTACAGTTATTAACATACCCGATAGTGCTGCTTCTAATCACCATCTCCAGGTCATTGGAGGCATTCTAGAGTCAGCTTGTCGTCAACAATTACAGGCTTGGTTTGCTACTAGGCGACGTAAGGTAAACTAACGGACAGAGGTAAAACTGTCCATCTAGTACGACACAAGTCACGCAAGAGAATCTACGGTGTAACTAATCAGGCTTTTCGTTAAATTTTTACCCGTCAATCAGCTGCATCCGTCATGATGGAATTTCAATCTTCATCCGATACCTGCCAGCCCACAACAGCAAATCATCAGGTAGCTGGTGCTATCTCAAAGGTTTCTCCTTGGTTAAGTCCTCTGGCATATTTATTAGGTCGTCACTGCCTATTACCATTATTCTTTGGGCAAATTAGAATAACCGGACAAAAAAATATCCCTACAACTGGGCCTGTGATTCTTGCGCCTACACATCGGGCGCGTTGGGATGCATTACTTGTACCCTACGCTACGGCTGATTGTCGGAGAGAACAAGACCTGCGGTTTATGGTAACATCTGACGAATGCCAAGGTTTGCAAGGCTGGTTTGTCAAACGTTTGGGGGGGTTTCCTGTAAATTCTAAGCATCCGTCAATCCGCACGCTGCGACATGGCGTTGAATTACTTCAGCAGAAAAAAACCCTGGTAATTTTTCCAGAAGGTAATATTTTTCGTGATGGCCAAGTTCATCAGTTGAAGCCGGGAATTGCTCGTCTTGCATTGAGTGCTGAATCTAGTCATTCCGGGCTGGGAGTTAAAATCATACCCATAGGTATCAATTACAGCCAACCTTATCCTAATTGGGGGACAGATGTGAGTATTGATATTGGCTCCCAAATTAGAGTGGCAGATTACATGAGTGGCTGTATAAAACACAATGCCAAAAGCATTACAACTGATTTAGGAAAGGCACTGCAACAATTAAGCCATCAAGAAACAAAAATTACTAATCACGCATTTGCAGAAATTACTAATTCTTGATCTCGTCAAAGGGCTTGTTGCAGCAAGAGTCCAAAGACTAACTCTTAACCATCAAGTGTTAACCGCGCATGATTAAGAAACTTCGCGCTTTGAAGGTTTGACACTAATTACTAACTGCTATACGCATCCTGAATAAGTGACCAAAAATTTATTAGTATTTAGCAATTATTGAGGATCTCTACATATATAGATTACTCCCTATTAACAGGATATTCAGGCAAATTGGCATTTTTTTGAGTTAAATCGCTAAAAATTGTCTGCAAGCTACTTAATTGGTCAATAAAAAACATTCTTACTACTCAGTTAGATAGTTATAAGCTGGTTGCGAGTAGACCAATGAGAAAGAAAATTAGAGGAATTAATACCTTAACCCAGCCCACCGTAGGTATCGTTCATCACGACGATTTAAGTTAGTTACTATACAAGGGCAATGGGAACTCTATGAAAGCGATTTTAAGTCCTAAATCAGGGATACTTAGGATGTAACTTCGCTTTGTTCAAGACCAAAACAGAGTTAAGATACCCGAAGTTTCCATAACTTTTTTATATAGTTGTCGCACTAATTGATCCCATGAACACTGCTGCCGCTGTTACCTTGATGCACCGTACCGTTTTATCAGTCATAGCAGTCCTCAGCCTGCTATCACCTGTGAATGCTCAGGTATCACAGTCACCAGGCACTAATAGCCCACAACCCATTGATCCCAACGATCCCAATAACCTGCGCCCCATAACCCAAAATAATAGCCTTTTGAGCATTGAAGGTGGCGATCGCTTAGTAAAAGAGGCAGACCAAGCCGTTTCTGCTCAAAACTATCCCTTAGCTGCTAAGAAACTACAAGAAGCACGTCAGGTTTATAATCAGCTATCTAATTTTTATCAAGAGTTAAACTCTAGCTTTTCGGGAATTGACAATAGAGTTTCTGATTCTCAGCGTCAAAAAGCTCTCTTAACAGCCCAAAAGCGAGATGAAGCCACCTTTCAACTAGCATTGGTACATCGCGCACAAAATCAGCCAGAATTAGCTGTGCCATTGTTGGTTCAAATCATTAAGAGTCAAAACCCGACACGGGATTTAGGCAAGAAAGCCTATAAACAGTTGTTTGAGTTGGGTTTTGTTGATTCTCCCTATCCTAGAGAAGGTGGTAGTTCATCTTCCTCATCCCCAAAAAAATAAATTAAATTGGCGTTAAGTGTTTTTCGTGATATCCCACCCATTTCAAATCCTTCTCTCCCTGAGCAGCACCTTGGAACGCCCCAGTGCTAGGATGTGATTATCTGCCGTAGCTTTGCCCTAGCCTTCTCAAGAATCTACCTCAGAGGCTTATTTATCTCCAGTCTTGCCAAACATCTGAAGTTGGCACAGGCTTTTGCTCTATATCTGTTAATAATAGAAAAGTAAGTTTTTTCAGGAATTGCGATGATTAGTCCGCAGCAGGTTGAGGCAATGATCAAGGCGGAACTGCCAGATGCACAGGTTCAGGTGCAAGACTTGACTGGTGGCGGCGACCACTATCAAGTGACAGTAGTTTCATCGCACTTTGCAGGTAAAGGACTAGTGCAACAGCACCAGTTAGTTTATGGTGCGTTGGGTCAAGCTATGTCAACTGAAGCGATTCATGCCTTGGCGGTAAAAACATACACTCCCGAAACTTGGCAAGCAACAGCAAGTTCCTAAGAGACGCGATTAATCGCGTCTGTACAGGAGTTAAAAGTAGAGAGGCGATTTATCGCGTCTGTAAAGGAGACGCAATTAATCGGGTCTGTTATAAATTTTTAATTCCTCACTCGTCATCGTTGAATGTAACATAGGAAACACAAATACCATGACACCAGAACTCAAAGACAAAATTGATAACTTGCTACAACAGAACAAGATTCTAGTTTTCATGAAGGGAAACAAGTTAATGCCCCAGTGTGGTTTCTCCAACAACGTTGTGCAGATTCTCAATACATTGGGAGTTCCCTTTGAGACGGTTGATGTTCTATCTGACTCTGAAATCCGTCAAGGAATTAAAGAATACTCTAGTTGGCCGACAATTCCCCAAGTCTATATCAATGGTGAATTTCTTGGCGGTTCTGACATCTTGATTGAACTGTACCAAAAAGGTGAATTGCAGCAAAAGGTAGAAGTAGCACTAGCTTCCTAATCTCTTTTTACGCAATCTTAGGCAATATGCCGTTTTCATTTCCTTGAAAGGGGAGAGAAATAATGTCTCCTCCTTCAAGGTTTTTTAATAGGCTGCTGACAAAAATACTTTATCTATGTTGGCTTAATTTCATACCTAGTCAACAATCCCCTCAGTCACATTGGCAAAACCAATATAGGCTGAGGGGATGCGTTTAATCAATACAATATCTCCAAAATCTCACACCACGGCAAAGCATTGACCAATACAGATAATATGCTATAATCATCTGCGGTAATCAACGATTACTATCAATGACCAAGTAAATGGTACTTAGTAGTAATCGGGTTGTGGCTGTGGTTGCGGCACTGCAAAATTTGATCCATCGTACAAGTAGCGGCTGGCTTCCTCTTCTAGGCGATGAATCAGATAAGGTTCAATGACGTTACTATGTCGCAGTGCGGCTAGATATCCATCCAAATACATCCGCATATCATCCGTGCGATAACCGCGATTCCATAACTCGACGAAGGCGTCGGTGAGTCTTTGGTAATAACGGATGGTTTGTGTGTCTTGGAGCATAACTGCTGTATTAATCTCTTGGAATGAGAATTGTAAATGATTCACGCTCAAATGTGAAGTGTAATTTCACTTTGACATGAACTCAAAGTCAACACATCTACTTTGGGTAGTACCCTCATAGCAGCTACACGCTACTTTAATCCTATTCCAGAAAACATTGATTCTGGTTTTCTGGTAAATTATTTTTCTGATTTTCATAGTCCATAGCCCAATTGTATTGGTGTTATGTTCTTGGATATGGGTACTAATTTTTGTGAAAAATTTACTTTTAACATCGGGTTAAAAAGCTGTTGCATTAACTCTTAGCTGATTGAATTTTAGATGTTTGCCACATTACACCATGTAGAAGCAGAATGTTAAGCTAGAAGAATTTTTGATAAGTATAACAACACTGCGGATAAATTTAATAAAAATTTAATAATATTTCCAATTGCCTTCCGGCAAGGCACAAATTAAAGATATTGCTACGCTTTTTATGAGGAAATGTAAAGCTAATAGCAATTGAAGTAACAAAGGCTACAAAACCTTAGTGACGGGCTTGTTACTTTGAAAGTCATCAGACGCTAAGGGGTCTTGCCGCTGTGGGTTCGGTTTGTATAGAAATCATTGAGGGGAATCCCCATCTCAGGTCGTTGTTGGGTTGGCACTTGCAACAGCTAGAATACCGCGTGCATCAAGCTGCCAGTATTTATCAAGCAAGGGAAGTATTTTTAAGCCATCAACCAACACTGGTAGTATTAGATGCAGACTTGCCTGATGGCGATGGCATTGAATTTTGTCGTTGGTTGCATCGTCAGGAGCAGCCTCTAATCTTAATGCTATCTGCCCGCAATAGTGAAGGTGATATTGTGGCAGGTTTAAAGGCGGGTGCAGATGATTATTTGAGCAAACCTTTTGGGATGCAAGAGTTTTTAGCACGGGTAGAGGCGCTGATTCGTCGGAAACGCACACCTACTGCACCAGCTTATTTGGATTATGGCACTTTGCAAATCGATTTAGTTCAGCGCCGTGTCCGCTTTCAGGGGGAGTTTATCGATTTAACGCCTCAAGAATTCAGTTTGTTGTATGTTTTGGCACAAGCTGGGGGAGTACCTCTGAGTAGGTCGGAATTGCTGCGTCGTGCTTGGCCTGATGCTATCGATAACCCTCGTACCATTGATACTCACGTTTTGTCGCTGCGGAAAAAGGTTGAACTTGACCCTCGTCAACCGAACTTGATTCAAACCATCCGCAATGTAGGATACCGTTTTAACATGGAAATTTTGAATACCAATATTTCACAATCACAAACAACAAAGTTAGCTAAAGAGAGATTTAGTAATCAACGTTCAACACTTAGTAGTAGTCAGGTGTGATAGGGCATTGGGCATTGGGCATTGGGAAGTAAGATAAAAACTCTTGACTTGTGTCTTGTGACCAATTCAAAATCTAAAATCCAAAATCGTCTTGAGTTTCTGCTTTAATTAGGCTTTCTCGTAATTCAAGCCAGTTTATTTGAGAGACTGTTTGATTTGCGGATAAATGACCTTGTTGTAGGTGTAATAATTTAGTGCAAAACATCTGGGCAAGTTCCAGTTGGTGATTTACCATCAGAATCGTGGTTTGGTGAGTTTGACTCAATTGGATTAAGACTTGCATGAGATGAGATGCTGTACCTGCATCAAGGGCAGAGGTTGGCTCGTCTAATAATAATATTTTAGGCTGGATGAGTAAGGCACGAGCGATCGCTACTAGTTGTCGTTGTCCAGCAGAAAGTTGTACCTCAGTTCGCCCTAACCATTCATTGGGAATGTGCAGTTGTTCTGTCCAATAACTGATTCGTTCCTGAATTGTCTGTTTGGGCAAGCCACGCAAAACTAAAGGATAAGCCAAGGCTTGCTGAACTGTCATCCCTAACAGCTTTGACTCTTGCAATACAAGTGTCACTGTCTGGCGTAGCTGAATGACAGGGATTTGGCGATATTCTTGATTTTCTAGATAGATTTTGCCACTCGTTGGTTCAATTAGGCGGTTGATGAGGCGTAATAACGAAGTTTTACCTGCGCCTACTGGCCCTACAATGGCAATGCGATTGCCCGGAAATACTTCCAAGTCAATATCTTGCAATATGGGATACCCCTGCTGATTGCCAGGAAGTTGGGTTTTCAGCTTTGTAAACAGATTAACTTGCTCTAGCCTGAGTGTGGCTTTTGCTGTATTCAAGGGAGATGAGGGAGATGAGGGAGAAATAACCAATGCCCAATTTTAAGTTAATTGTGCAGTAGTTAAGGCTGTAGCGATCGCCCAGCCATCGACCAATAGTAGCAGCAGTGTCAATACTAGTAAAATCAGATACATCCACGGCTGTGCTAAAGGGCGAACATCTGTAGTATCAATGCCTGTCTTGGCTTGGACAATTTGCACGAAACGGGCAAATCCAGATACACGCATCGGTAGTAAATAAGCTTTCCCATCCTGGCTGAGGAAGTAATAAACTAACCCTCCTTGACCAGTAGTGCGGGGTTTTAACTCCTTCACCTCTGACCAAGGTAAAAACCAGCCTTTACGGAAAAAGCGAGGAACCCAGACGGGGTAAGTAACTTGAATTCCCTGGTCATCTACCATTACTTGTTCAGTCAATACTGCATACAAGGCAACTAAGCCGATGCTAATCCCCATCCACAATAATATTGGAGGTACGGGTGCGGCTGTTACCTGCGATAAAAAGGGTAATGGGACTGTGAGTGCTACGTATAGACTCAGCAACGTTATCCGAATCAAAGGAGACAAACGAAAAACAGAAGCTGAGATATTGGCTAAATTTGCTGTCACGGCTCAATTACAATGCTTTTCTTCATTGTAAGGTAGGTCTATGCCCCTAGCGATTGATGTCCGGTAGCTCACGGTAAATACTTTTGTACTACAATCCAACCAGTCAGGGACACCCAGGCAAATCCTATAAACAAAATAATATTTACGCCAATGTGTAAAGGTCTAGCCCAAGGTCGTCTGGCACTAATTTGCGTGGCACTGAAAGCAGACACTAAAACTAATGCTACCACTATCAACCCAGCTACCAAGTGTGACGACTGTCCTAAAGAACCAAAGTGTCCTAAAGTGCCAACAATCCCGATCGCTAGCAATAGTAGCACTAAACTTACCATGCTGATGCCCATTAAATAGTGGAGCGATCGCACCCCTTTATTTCCGCCCATAAATGACGTAATAAAAAGAAATTGCTGCGAAGTTCTCGCCCGAAACATCCAAACGCCGGTGATTGCTAACATCAGATATGCCAGCAGGGACAACCCCATCGACCAGGCGGCTATTTTCCACAACCAAAGAAATGAAGGCAAATTCATAAATAAAAAAGGGCTGCCGAATTAAGCAACCCTGAAATTGAGTCAAATTGTTTTTTTTAATTAACGGCTGCTAAAGAGCGACTTGTAAGGGTTTTATACTATCTCCGGTGTTTGTATTAATTTGCTGCACCAATGATTTGGTATTAATAGGGTCTTTGCCAAATGATGAGTCTGTATCAAACTCATCAGTACTAGGTTCGTCAAGCATCAAGCGATCGCACGGAATCTTATCTGATAAAATTGCACTTGCCATCATCCCTGTATGAATCTCCAATTGACCTTTTCGCGGAGCTTCAAAAACTAAACGTTGTCCAGGGAAAACAACCCTTTCAAAGTACCAGTTGGGAATATTGCAGATGCGAGCTACCTGTATTTTGCTCGTGGCATTAATGTAGCAGCAGAGAATTTTTCCTGATTGCTCAGGTGGTAGAGGATCTAATATTTGAGCCATAACTGCTGAGGAGCTTTACGCCACAATTTTACATTACACTAGCCAAGCCTAGCACTCACTGATCCCCAGTTGCTGTAACTGTGAATACCAACTTTATCTTTGGAGATTATTTCTTCCTAAAGATATATTTGTAGTTATGAAAATTTTGTAATTATTTGTGGCTTTTTCGAAATTATACATTATACACAAAAGTTTTTGATATTTTATTCTGGAATAAAAGCTTTAATTCTCTTAAGGCAGATAAGACAACGATCCCCTTGCTTTTCGCCTAGCGAGGAAGTGAGTTTTGCCGTTTCATCTATCCTAGGATTAATAGGCTGGGATCATCGCTTAATGAATAAACTCAATGTTATGGTAAAGCTATATGAAAAATATCTTCATAAAGCCTATCTATAAATTCTATGTATGTTTTATGCATAGCAATTTTAGCGTTTACTGCAATTGCTAACACTCGTTTTCTGCATACCAGCAATCAAGTGAAATGTCAAGTGCAATTGTGATAATTAAAACCTAATAAAACAAGCACACACTTTAAAACTCGATATTTTTCTCGCTTTCTCCAAATATTGGCAAGATGGAAGTCAAAACACAGATGATGGAAAATCGAATTCTTTACGTTCGCCTTCCTTGTAACCCCATCTTTCCTATTGGGGTTGTCTATCTGAGCGATCATGTCCACAAGCAGTTTCCTAATATTGAACAGCGCATCTTTGATTTAGGAACAGTGCCACCCTTAGATTACAATTCTGCTCTAGATCGCTGTATCGATGAATTTAAACCGACACTGCTAGTATTTTCTTGGCGGGATATTCAAATTTATGCCCCAGTTGGTGGACGTGGTGGCAACCCACTGCAAAACGCCTTTGAATTTTACTACGCCAAAAATCCTCTATTAAAACTACGTGGCGGATTCGGCGGTTTACGAATCTTCATCGCTTATTATGTAGAGCTATGGCAAAACCAGGGCTTAATCAAACGCGGTTTAAAACGTGCCCAAAAATATCATTCTGATGCTCGTGTAGTTGTAGGTGGTGGTGCAGTCAGCGTATTTTACGAACAATTGGGTAAAAGCTTACCCCAAGGGGCAATTATTTCTGTGGGTGAAGGGGAAACCCTGCTGGAAAAGCTTTTAAGCGGTAGAGATTTTCGAGATGAGCGCTGTTATGTTGTAGGAGAAACTCAACCACGGGAACGGCTAATTCACGAACAACCCACCCCACTAGAAAAAACAGCTTGTAACTACGACTATATCGAAACCATCTGGCCAGAATTTAACTTTTACCTGCAAGAGGAAGACTTTTATATAGGTGTACAAACTAAGCGTGGTTGTCCCCACAACTGTTGTTATTGCGTTTATACGGTTGTCGAAGGCAAACAAGTACGCATCAACCCAGCAGATGAAGTAGTTGCTGAGATGCGCCAATTATACGATCGCGGCATTCGCAATTTCTGGTTTACCGATGCCCAATTCATCCCCGCCCGAAAATTTATCGACGATGCCATAGAACTATTGCAAAAAATCGTCGATTCTGGTATGACAGATATCCACTGGGCAGCATATATTAGAGCCGACAATTTGACACCCGAATTGTGCGACTTGATGGCGAAAACTGGGATGAACTATTTTGAGATTGGGATTACCAGTGGTTCTCAAGAACTCGTGCGGAAAATGCGGATGGGGTATAACCTGCGAACCGTCTTGCAAAACTGCCGTGACTTAAAAGCAGCTGGTTTCAACGATTTAGTTTCCGTCAACTACTCCTTTAACGTCATTGACGAACGTCCCGAAACCATCCGCCAAACCATCGCTTACCACCGCGAACTAGAACGGATTTTTGGTGCTGATAAAGTCGAACCTGCTATTTTCTTTATTGGACTACAACCCCATACCCATTTAGAAGAATACGCTTTTAAAGAAGGCATCCTCAAACCAGGATACGATCCAATGAGTTTGATGCCGTGGACAGCCAAAAAACTCCTTTGGAATCCCGAACCCCTTGGTTCATTCTTCGGCGAAGTCTGCTTGCAAGCTTGGCAACAAAACCCCAACGATTTCGGGCGCGAAGTCATGAAAATTTTAGAAGAAAAGCTGGGTTGTGCCGACTTAGAAGCAGCACTTTCCGCACCAATAGAGACGAAAGAAAAACAGTTAGCAGGTATATCCTAGAAAATACGAATTCTGAATTTCTCCCCCTCTCCTCCTCTGCGGTGTACACACAAGTCGGATTTACCCCCCTTAATCCCCCCTTTCTAAGGGGGGAAACAGAAAATCTAGTTCCCTCCCCTTTATAAGAGGAGGGTTAGGGTGGGGTAAAACCTTGGTTAGTCAGCTATTTTCAGACTTGTGTGTACACCGTAGCTCTCCTCCTCTGTATTCTCTGTGCCTCTGCGGTTATTTTTACCAAATCCCATGTTAGAAGGTTCAATCTTACAACAGCTAGAAACAGCCCATCGCCATACTACCAGGCCAATTCGATTCGGTGTTTACTATAAAAATACCCTAGTTGCCCTGTGCCACGCTCTAGAAGACCATATCTTAACCGATGACGGTATACCCTTAGTCATCACAGCCTTCCAGCAGGGGAAATGGTATCTCCAAGAAGCTGAACGATATGCAGACATCGCCCAGCGCAGCCGCCAAATTGCCATCATGGCCGCCTCTGCATCTGGCTTTGATGAACATCCTACCAGCCAGCTACCGAATGTAGACTTAGTAGCGTTAGATCCAGTCGATGCAGTGGCGCAGGAGTGGCACTTAATTATTTTATCGCCTAAGTACACAGCGATGGTAATTTGTCAAGAATTATCAGAGGCTGATTATGGCAGCGCTGGAGTACCGACATCAGACTTAGAGCGGAAATTTTATGGCTTGTGGACATTTGAGCCAGAGTTAGTGCAAGAGACAGCAGAAATAGCGATCGCTCACATCAAAAAATACAACCCAGAACTGGCAGAAAAACTCACAGCCGATAAAGAACAAATTGTACCATCAATGGCCAGATCGGAAAATTTAGGTGCAGTTGTCTCCCGTGTAGTAGATTACCTCCAGACTGGACAAGATAATTTATCCATCCCAATAGCGCTTCAGAAACAAACCTTAGATCGCAACTTGGTTTCTAACGAAATCCAAGCCTTTTTGCGAATGGCGCAACTGATGGATATGGCAGATGTCAACAATCCAATGGCGGCTGCGGAAGTCGTGGTTCTTGCGGAAGCGATCGCCCAGCTTTTGGATCTTCCCGCATGGCAGATTAAAAGATTGCGTTTGGCAGCTTTGTTGCATCGCATAGATCCATTACAAAAAGCCGAAAGCGTTCTCACAGGTGGTATATCCACACGCTACCAAGAAGATGCCCCCAGTTCTCCTTTAACTTGTGCTTTAGTACCAGGGGCGCAAGTATTGCGAACTATGCCAAGACTACGAGCAGTTGCCCAAATTATTACTCATCAAAGCGAGTGGTGGAATGGCACAGGGGAACCAGCAGGTTTAGCTGGAGATGAAATTCCCCTAGAGTCGAGAATTTTGGCATTATTAGCAGACTTTCAGTGGCGACTCAATGAGCGAAAATCGTCAAATCAAAGCCGGGAACAGATATTTACTCAAGCTTTAGATGAGTGCAAACAGCAACAATCTAACCGCTTTGACCCTAAACTTGTAGATACCCTAACTTTATTAGTTATGGGTTTACAACAGGGACTCGAATTACCCATCATGACACCCAAAGTCAGCGCCGGCATCTGGATACTTGATTCCCAATGGGATAGCCACAGCAAGATAAGTGAAGAGATTGGTAGTTACTCACCGTTCGCGTAATCGAGGATGGATTTGATGAAATTAAGGATGTGTGAACAAGGGGAGGAAGAAAAACAGGCGATCGCTACGACTT
>NZ_JBALDL010000110.1:0-36646 GCF_036917465.1 Nostoc sp. | reverse complement strand
CGTCGCCGAGTATTTGAACTGGATGAATCCACCTTTTATCTCCGTCGCCGAGTATTTGAACCGGATGAATCCACCTTTTATCTCCGTCGCCGAGTGTTTGAACTGGATGAATCCACCTTTTATCTCCGTTGACGAGTATTTGAACTGGATGAATCCACTTCTACAGGTTTCTTGGATAGGGGCGCTATGAGAACATTTACCTATTATGCTGTTCTAAGATTTTGCAATCGCTATTCCCACACATCTATATAATAAGAAAACAGTCACGATGAGCGATAACTATATTTTGAAAGGTATATCTGCATACAGACATCAAATCCTAAAAGAAAATAAAGAAATCTGTCTTTCGCTCAACTCAATAATAGAATAATAATAGTAGTAAGATATACAGAAAATCTATTTCTAGCCTCATATAACCCATGCTTGAGTGCATCTGAGTACAACTTAATATATCGCAAAATATCTTGACAAAATCTTAGCAAAGGCTTACGGGTAAAGTTTCTTGTAGCATGAACAGAAATTATTAACCCCTGCCCCAAAAATACTAGTACCCCTACCGTTAAATACTAGCACCCCTAACCCCAGACGAATTTTAACTTTATGTTAAGTCGGGGTTTTGGCGTTTGAGTACAACTCTAATCAATCCAATAAATCCAATCAGCATTGAGTTTGGTATCGAGTTGAATGTCACCTGATATAAGCATAAAAATAGCAGATGACTCTTTCTACCAGCTAGACATTACCGATGCAACAGTCTTTAGACAGTATTAGCGATTGCCCAACTACCAAAAAGCAGGATTCTGCACATACATCCATGCTGAAAAATTTCCTCTCTGGCAATTTTGTTGAGCCATTATTGAGTGATTTTCGCATTATTTTTGAGCGCGATCCCGCAGCACGGAACTGGCTAGAGGTGGTGTTTTGCTATCCAGGATTGCACGCACTCTGTTTGCATCGTCTTGCTCACTGGTTACACGGTCGAGGTGTGAGTTTTATCCCCCGTTTCATTTCTCACTTGGGGAGATTTTTGACAGGAATTGAAATTCACCCAGGTGCAGAGATTGGCCAGGGCGTGTTTATCGACCACGGAATGGGTGTTGTCATTGGCGAAACTGCGATCGTGGGCGACTATACGCTGATTTACCAGGGCGTTACCCTTGGCGGAACTGGTAAAGAAACTGGTAAGCGTCATCCCACAGTGGGGAAAAATGCAGTGATTGGGGCGGGTGCAAAAGTTTTGGGTAATCTGCAAATTGGCGATCGCGTCCGTATTGGTGCAGGTTCCGTTGTCTTGCGAGATATCCCCAATGATTGCACAGTTGTGGGAATTCCCGGTCGAATTATTTCCCGAAATCAAAACGCCAGCCTTTCTCCTTTAGAACATGGAAAGCTCCCCGATATGGAAGCAACCGTGATTCGTTCTTTGCTCTCGCGCGTTGAAGAACTCGAAAAACAACTGCAAATTTTAAGACAAGAGTCATCAGTCATTAGTCATCAGTCATTAGCAAAGGACGAATGGCAACTGACAACTGACAAAGGACAAAGGACAAATGACAAATGACCTTCTAGGCGATCAAGTTTTGCAGATACCTTTGAGCGATCGCTGGCAAATCTATCACCGATTGCAAGAGTTAAAAATAAAGAGCTGCTGTCCTCCCGATGGTTCTTTACGAGTGCAAGTGAATAATTTGGTGGAAGCAATTCTAATTCGCAGTACAGTTATGCAACTTCTCGGTTCTCGTCAGGAATTATTAGAGTGGCTAGAGCGTTGCTGGATTTATAGCGATTAATCGCGTCTATTAATCTTGAATTCATGACGAAATGGCTGCACTTTATCCTTTTTGTTCATAGATGCACAAAGCTCAAACAAGTTTAGAGTTTGAAGCTACTGTATACTTGCAGAATTTATTGCAGACTGAGATGGATTAGATGGGATTTAGATTTTATTTCCTCTAGTAAATCTAAAAATTCCCTGACATCTAGCAACAATTAAAAAGCCAAAACTTCCAAGTAAAAATTGGAAATTATGATTTTTAATTCTTTTCCCAAATTAGAAATTGAAAGTTCAATCATTTATGGCGACTCGGAACAGAGATATAAAACTCCTCAATTTTTTGCAAAACGAACTTGAACTTTCAAATGCTGATATTGCTGTAGCTCTGCGACACCGTGAATTAGAAAATGGCCCATTACCGATGCTCCTCTGGCAGTATGGTTTAGTTGATTTGGAGCAACTAGGAAAGATTTTTGATTGGCTAGCAGAACACAGTTAGCGAATTTGTCCCCTGTACCTCTGAGTCCCATTACCTGCCGAAATTACACACCAATGCTCTATAAAATCTGAGGTTACGAAGATGATTACATCCTTAATTGCTGGATTATGTGTTTTACTTTGTTCAGGATTTGCTAATAGTTACATTAGTTCATTGCTACTCGAACAAATTACAACTGACATCGGTAAAAACGATTAGTAAATTATACATTGATTTAGTTCCCTGTCATACAGATGTGATGCTGCTAATAGGTCAATAATTAAGGATCATGTATCCTACATTATGAATTGTGATATTTTTAGCATTTGCCATCGCTGGGGATTGTAGAGAGAAAAGATATTAAGAATACTTCCAAGAGAGGGATATTTGCAATGAATCAAATCATAATTAATGACACTACATTACGTGATGGCGAACAAGCAGCAGGTGTTGCTTTTACCCTAGAAGAAAAAGTTGCGATCGCTAAGTTTCTCGATGCTATTGGTATACCTGAATTAGAAGTCGGTATACCGGCAATGGGTGACGAAGAAACCCGTGCGATCGCCGCAATTTCTGACTTGGGTTTACAAGCAAAACTCTTGGGCTGGAACCGCGCTGTCATCTCAGATATTAAGGCTTCTATTGCTTGCGGACTTAACCGGGTGCATATTGCCATTCCCGTCTCTGGTATCCAAATCGCCGCTAAATTCCACGGTCAATGGCGAATAAGTTTGCAAAAACTCAAAGACTGCATCAGCTTTGCTGTCGATCAAGGTCTTTGGGTAGCAGTCGGCGGCGAAGATTCTTCAAGAGCGGATGAAAACTTCCTTTTAGATGTAGCGCTTTATGCCCAAGAATGGGGTGCATCCCGGTTCCGCTTCTGCGATACCGTAGGAGTTCTCGACCCTTTCACCACCTACACCAAGGTTAAGCGACTGGTTTCAGCTTTGATGATTCCCCTAGAAATCCACACCCACAATGATTTTGGTATGGCAACAGCCAACGCCCTTGCGGGTATCAAAGCCGGAGCCTTATCAGTGAATACCACAGTCAACGGATTGGGTGAAAGGGCAGGAAATGCAGCTTTAGAAGAAGTTGTCATGGCAATCAAACGCATCTATGGCGTTGATTTAGGCATCGACACACCCGGTTTGGTAGAACTTTCTCAACTAGTTGCAGCCGCATCAGGTGCTAGCGTACCACCTTGGAAAGCGATCGTTGGCGAAAATACTTTTGCTCACGAATCTGGCATCCATGCTCACGGGGTATTACAAAACCCCATTACCTACGAACCGTTTGCACCTGAAGAGGTGGGTTGGGAACGGCGTTTAGTATTAGGTAAACATTCTGGACGGCATTTGGTTTCAAACTTGCTAGAACAGCATGGAATTTTCTTGAACCCCCAAGAAACCCAATCTGTTTTAGACGCAGTGCGCCATCAATCGGTACAGAAAAAACGCAGCCTGACGACAGAAGAACTATTGAATTTGGTCAGAGAACAGAGGTACTCTCATGCAACGCGATGAATTAGAGCTAAACTTGCCACCTGCTTTTGAAATTGGTGAAAAAGTCAGAGTTCGGAAACTGCTCAAAAACGATGGAACCTTTCCTGGTAAAGAAGTTGGGCAAGTTTTGGTGAACAAAGGAGATATCGGCTACATAGCGAGTATAGGGACATATTTGCAGACTTCCTATATTTATGCTGTGCATTTCTTGGAAACAGGATTCGTCGTCGGCTGTATGAAAAAAGAACTAGAATCTGTTGAGGAATCTCATGAAAGTAATGCTACGCATGAATAATGCCGGTACTTTAGTAGTCTACGTTGCTAAAAAAGACCTTGAAGAAGAAGTCGTCAAACAAACCGATGGAAGTGATGGCAAAATTCTCACCCTAGCTAATGGTTGGGAATTAGAATTTCGTGATTTGCCAGATGCAGCAAATTTACCTCAAACAGTAGAAGCTAAACGCCTCGTGTAAGGGTGCTGGGGATTGGGGACTGGGGACTGGAGACTGGGGACTGGGGACTGGGGAATAGGAAATAAATATTTAAACCTCATCTATGTTGAGAACCGTAGTTTTTGCCCTCACCCTAAATCCCTCTCCCAAAATTGGGAGAGGGACTTTGAAATTCTGGCTCCCCTTCTCCCAAGTCTGGGAGAAGGGGTTGGGGGATGAGGGCAAATCCTTTTCATTAGGGATGAACTACAGGTTTCAAGATAGATGTGGTTTAGCAATACTTTCCCAATTCCCACTCCCCAATCCCCAATCGCCAATCCCCAATCCCCAATTCCCAATCCCCAATTCCCAATCCCCAATCCCCAATCCCCAATCCCCAATCCCCAATAACTTTTTATCAATCATGGGTGACAAAAATTTGACGTTATCAGAATTGAACCTTGAGGGACAGTTACTAGGTTTTGTTGGTGGTGAATCAGGAAAATATAAATACTTGCAATTGGCAATTCCATCTGGAAATGTGGAAATTAAGCTGTCTAAAGAGTTGCGCCGTTCTCTAAGTTCATCCTTAGTTCCTGGGCAGCAAATTCGCGTTTGTGGTTATAGCAAGATAGATTCGCGTACAAGTGAAATTAAAATTAAAGCCTATCAGGTAACACCAATTAATGGGTGTCCCAAGGAAGATTTACCGCCTGAAACCAAAGCGAGGATTATGGTATGTCAAAAGGGCGGTTGTCTGAAACGTGGTGGTAAAGGGTTATTATCAGAGTTAGAAAAAACTTTGTGCGATCGCGGTTTGTTAGACAAAGTTACGATTGAACATACAAGTTGCCAAAAATGCTGTAGCAGCGCTCCCAACTGTGTTTTACACCTTGGTAAAAAGAAATACAAGAATATTCATCCTGATGCGATCGCATCTTTGCTAGAAAGTCATTTAACCCAATAGTAATAACCTTTTCTAGCTTTTCTTAAAAAAATACACAACTTTGTAGGGGTAAAATTTTACCCCTATTTGTTGTAAGTATCATACAGTAATCTTGTCAAACTGCGATCGGCTAAGTTATAACTACCGTGGCGATTAGAAATCGCGGCTATACAGACAAAACCCACCTCCGTGGGTTTCAAATTCCTGGAGTCTCTTTAGGCAGACTTTCCGCCAATATCTTAAATAGCTAAAAATCAATGTCTTTGTTTAGCAATTTACTCAACTTACATTCAGCAAACAAGCCGCTTGAAGATTTTTTTACTGAGATTGTTGCCTATTTTTTATCCCTGAATAATCATATTTTAATTGATTGGTTAAAACATCACTCAATCATTAGTGATGATAATTATTCCAGCATCAAGATTTCAACCCAACAAGAACACAAAAAACTTGAAAGCCATACTGAAGATAGTAGATTGGACATTGTAGTTGAACTCTCAGATGGTTTAAATACAGATGTAATATTTACTGAATCAAAAGTCGGCTCTAATGATGGTAAAAATGCCTTAAAAAAATATGCTGATATTTTGAGTAGTTTACCAAATGTCAGACATCGAATTTTGATTTACATCACCCGTGATTATGATCCAAAAGAAATCAAAACTCCAGCATTTAATTTAGAACCAAAGGTAAATTTTTATCAATTGAGGTGGCATCAATTTTATGACCGCTTACAACAACACGCGACTGATATCTTAGCCCAAGAAATATTAACTTTCATGAGGAGAAACGGAATGTCTAGCACAAATCAATTTTCATCAGTTGACTTATTGACAATGGTGAATTTTAACAAAACTCTCAGTCTTATGGAATCAACCCTCAGCCAAGAAGTACAACACGAATTCAAGCTAGTTTTTGGAGGTGTTATCAAAGGCGCAGCAAGTATGACTCAATGGAGATGGCGCAGTAGATATATTATCTATACTAAGTTTTCAGGCGATAATTTTTGGTGTGGTCTTGGATTCTTTAATTTAAATCCAGATAGTTTCACCGAATATCCCTGTTTAGGTATATTTTTGGAGGTTTCTCCTACTTTTGGAGAACGCCCAAAAATTATTAAATCTATGCATAATGTAGTTAGCAAGAAGCCTGATATATGGACTCCTGAGAATTTAACCATCTTGCCAGATTGGTCAGCTATTTTTTATCGAAAAAGCCTACAAGAGTTTTTATCTCAAGAAAACCAACTATCTGCTATTAAAGATTTCTTCTTGAAATCCATTAATGAACTCAAAAATATTCAGCCAGATTTTAACTTCCCTTGGAAGGGTGTAAGTATAGAAACAGTTACAGAAGTTGATAAAGAAAAAGATCCAGACACCTCACCACCCTCCATCACACAACTTTAATCAGCTATAGCTATATTAAGATAAAAATAACTCTGCATTCTCGTAGTTGTTATGAGCCTTACCACTGCTAAACGCTTTACTATAGCTGAATATCACCGTCTAGCTGAACTCGGCTTCTTTGAGGAGAATGACCGAGTTGAGCTAATTAAGGGTGAAATAATCCAGATGGCAGCAAAAGGTACAGCGCACTCTGTTTGCAGCACCCGCTTATATCGGGAGTTGTTCAAGCTGGTTCTAGAAGAGGCGATTCTTCGAGGACAAGAACCAATTATTATACCTGATGACAGCGAACCCGAACCCGATCTAGTCATTGTCCGAAATCGTCCTGATGACTATTTAGAAGGTCATCCTAGCCCCTCCGATGTATTGCTGGTAATTGAAATTTCTAATTCCACTTTAAAATATGACCAAGATGTAAAATTATCTGTTTATGCGGAAGCTGGTATTTCCGACTATTGGATATTTAATTTAGTAGATAACTACCTAGAATCTTACAGCGAACCTTATAAAGATTTACAAGGTAAATTTGGTTGTCGCCGCAAGTTAATTTTTCTGCAAAATGAATCAGTTACTCTGCCATATTTTCCTGATTTAGTTCTGGATTTATCTAAAGTATTTCCAGGTTAATGTATGAGATTGGTGAATTACTCGATTGATGCTTTGTCGGATAAAAATTTAAAGTGGTCAAAAAGATTAAAGACGCCATTAATGGTGTCTTTAATCTTTACATTATTTGCTTCTAGATTTATCTAAAGTGTTTTTTTACTACTTACACTGTTACCATTGTCTTTGTTTGGGATGAAATTTTTTCAACCTTTGAGTGATAGAGATGCATCCAAGATACACTTCTCAACTATTTACCACGACCTTTTCTGTAAGGCTCTAACATCTCATACTGAAACTTATGCTTGCTAGAGAATGATATATCTACATCTACCAATTTTGCTTGATTACTTAAAGTATGGTTGTAGCTTTTTGAATCTTCTACTTCAGGTAGTAAATGTGTTACTCCGAATAGTTGTCCCAAAGGAGACGTTTTCAGGAAAGCTTGCCTTTGGGCGTGAGTCATAACAACTTTTGACCCGGCTTTTATTGTATTACTGGCCATATAACTTTGGCACTCCTCTTAAGCTTTCTTGTTGATCACAGAAGGATGCGGCTGCTTTCCGCAAGAATCTAAAAGCATATCCATCTTCTCCCGGAGCGATTGTGACAGCCCCCAGATACTCCATCTGCACCTTATTACTATAGACACAGCCGTATCTAGAGCAACCAGGACAACTAGCGGTTTATCTGTTTCTGTTTGACACAACTCCAATCCAACCTTGCTTGCATACCAAATTAACCATTTGCCGATTGGTTCCATGAAGCGTTCAGCCCCCTCTCCTCGACTTGTAGGGTGAGCTTCTATCTGTTCTATTTCTAAAAACTTTGGAGAGCCGGGATAAGGATAAAGACCATATCGCACTAATCCCCAGACTTTACCCTTATAAACAAGTTTGACGATGTTTTGACATTCAAAATCGGTATTTTGCCACAAATTCAACCAGTTAAAAGACCAATTAGTAGGCATCTCATTTTTTTTAGCTGGAGAAAGCATAGCAATTTCCTCGACTGCCGATTTAATTCGGACTTTTACCTTATAGGAGCCAATGGTAGTCAATTAAGTTGTATAAACTTTTAGTAGCAAGGTTTCAGATTCATAGATTATAAATAACTACCTAGTCACATGGCAATTAACAGTTAAAGATATTTTATATACTGCAATGGTGAGGGAGATAAATATCCTCCCCATCCAATCAAATCAATCTTTCCAATGCGTGTTGCAAATCGTTCGTCACATCAGCAACAGCTTGTCTAGCAGCCAAACGATTTTCCTTATATGCCGGGTAATGCTCAGAAATAGATATAGGTTCACCCACAGTTATTTTTACCTTTTGCTGACCCAATTGTGGACGGTGTACACCTTTATCGCCTTTGATTTTAGCAATCATTTGCCATAAAATTAAAGTCGTCTCAGCAAACCTTTCTGCTGTGGGATTTTCTCGAATATAATTACCAGAAACTGCCACAAAACTTTCTACTAAACGCATGTGCCACATCCGCGCATTTGCTTCTTCAGCAATGCGATCGCCTAAAGCTCTTTCAACAGCAGATACTCCTTTTACATCCTTAAATTCTTCCCTAAATATATAATTCCAACCTGCTTGTTCTACTCGCCGACAACGGTCACTCAAACTACCTTTTGACTGTAAATTAAAATACTGTTCTGAGATTAACAGCGCTGCATTTAATAAAGCTTGTAAACGAACTGCTAACGCTTCATTTCTATCTGGAATTTGCCCAGCAACAATCTTGGGATCTGGCAGTTTTTGATGATAAAATCGGGTATAAAATTCTTCCATTAACAAAAGTAAATGTTCTGCCAAGGCTAACAACCGGGGATAAAGCGACTCTATTGAAGCATTTTCTGCTGAATTCACAGGTAAACCACTAGCCGCTTCCAATTCACTTAAAAGATTTGCGATCGCACCCCAAGGAGCATCAACGTAACTATATTTAATCCCAACTGGTACAATTAGAACCTGTTCGGGGCGTTCAGCTTTGTGCAAGTCTTCAGCACACCAAAAGCCTAATTGGGCGATACCGGGTTCTAGAGGGCTGATATTTTCCGATAAACCATTGGTTGCACCCTCCGGCGCAGCAGCCATCGGAAATTGCCCATTGGCAAACAAGTCACGCGCCGAACGTAACCCCGTCCAGTCAGCCTTACCTCGCTGAATCGGAGTCCCACCTAAACGAGAAGCAATCCAGCCGACGTGGGAACCTGCCCATAGAGGAATGCCGCGATCGTAGATAAAATGAGCGTGAATTGGAAGTTGTAGTGTTGTGTCCTGCGATCGCGCTACCTTTGGTACAAGTTGAGACAACAAGTAGGCTAAACAAAATGGATCGTCTGTTTTCGGATGGCGAAATGCCAGCATAAAACGGATCTTACCCTCCTGAAACTGGCGATAGAGATCCACCAGAACCTCTACGTTGTCTGCTTCAATTTTGGTAATGGGTGTTTGCCATTTTATCCAACTGGGTAGCAACAGATGGACGACTCGTAGCAATAGGGGGTTAAACGCTGGAGGAATAAATTCTAAGGGTGCTTGTGCTTGATAAATTACATCTGCCAAGGTAGTTTCTCCTAAAGTTGCAATAAAAAAAGGCGGAAAGCTATAAGTAAAATTGAAAAATAAATAACGCTGTGTACTTTGTACTTCATCCTTAATACTTCATACTTTAGTTGACATAGAAATTAGCGATCAAAGAAAGGCTATAAACGATGCGACTGTCACAAATGTTATTCGTTACACTCCGGGACGATCCAGCTGATGCTGAGATTCCCAGTCATAAATTATTACTCCGTGCAGGCTACATTCGTCGCATCGGTAGTGGTATCTATGCTTATCTGCCGCTAATGTGGCGGGTACTGCAAAAAGTTTCCCAGATTGTGCGGGAAGAAATGAACGCTACAGGCGCACAAGAATGTCTCTTACCACAATTACAACCTGCTGATTTATGGAAGGAATCGGGACGCTGGGACACTTACACCAAAGCTGAGGGGATTATGTTTTCCCTAATTGACCGCCGTGAGCAACAATTAGGCTTAGGCCCAACTCATGAGGAAGTAATCACAGCGATCGCTCGTGATATGATTCGCTCTTATCGTCAGCTACCGCTACATCTCTACCAAATTCAAACCAAGTTCCGCGACGAAATTCGCCCCCGCTTTGGTTTAATGCGCGGACGAGAATTTATCATGAAGGACGGCTACTCCTTTCATACCGATGAAGCCAGCCTCAAAGAAACTTACCAGGATATGTATAAAGCGTACAGCAATATGCTGCGACGTTCTGGTTTAGCTTTTCGGGCGGTGGAAGCTGATTCTGGTGCAATTGGTGGTTCAGGTTCCACAGAATTTATGATTTTAGCGGAAGCTGGCGAAGACGAAGTTCTCTACACTGAGGATGGTAAATACGCCGCTAACGTAGAAAAGGCTGTTTCTTTACCAATTGATGCCGAAACTTCACGGTTTACAACCTACGAAAAACGGGATACACCTGGAACAGAAACCATTGAAAAGGTTTGTCAACTTCTCAAATGTTCTCCCACTCAATTGGTGAAAAATGTCCTTTATCAGACAGTTTATGATAATGGTATAACGGTGTTAATTCTGGTAAATATCCGAGGCGATCAGGAAGTTAATGAAGTCAAATTGCAAAATGAATTGACTAAATTAGCTTCTGGGTATGGCGCTAAAACTATTATTAGTTTAAATGTACCAAATGTAGAAGCCCAGCAAACATGGACAGCTAAATCTCTACCTTTAGGCTACATTGCGCCAGATATTGGAGATGAGTATATTACGGCTAATAAACAGATTCATCCCAAGTTTTTGCGCTTGGTGGATCAAACAGCCGTCGATTTAAAAAACTTTGTTACAGGCGCGAATGAAGCTGGTTATCACGTAGTTGGTGCTAATTGGGGTGAGCAATTTAAGTTACCAGAACGAGTAGTAGATATTCGTAAAGCCAGACCAGGCGATCGCGCCATCCATAACCCAGAACAAACCTTACAAAGCGCCCGTGGAATTGAAGCCGGTCATATATTCCAATTAGGCACTAAATATTCTCAAGCGATGGGTGCAACTTATACCAATGAACAGGGCGAAGAGAAGCCGCTAGTTATGGGTTGTTTTGGTGTGGGTGTATCGCGGTTAGCACAAGCTGCCGTAGAGCAATCTTACGATAAAGATGGGATTATTTGGCCAATTGCGATCGCACCTTATCACGCGATCGTCACAATTCCTAACATAAAGGATGCTCAACAAATCGAAATCGCTCAAAAACTTTACACAGAACTCAATCAAGCGGGAATTGAAACCTTACTTGATGACCGCGATGAACGAGCGGGAGTGAAATTTAAAGATGCTGATTTGATTGGCATACCTTATAGAATTGTAACCGGACGAGCGATCGCTAATGGCAAAGTCGAAGTTGTAGAAAGAGCCACCCGTAAATCTCAAGAAATTGTCATTGATGAAGTTACAGCGACACTCAAACAATGGATTACGGAAGCAATAGAGGGTAAAGATTAAACGCATAGGCGCTTCTCTACGAGACGCTACGCGAACGCCTTCCCGCAGGGTAGGGGCGCAAAGGTTTACGCAGAGGGTTCTTTACTAAACACTCAGGACTTTTGTGAGAAATACTCGCGTTCCTTTGCGCTTATAAATTTAATCTTCAATCATCTCCAGAAAGAATGAGATTTACATAATTTGGTAGGTGACGGATTAGAAATAAAAATTCTAAAATTGGATTTGTGACTTGCAGAATTAAGAGGCATAAAGTAAGTCTTCTCTAAATTGTGGAAACTCTAAACTTATAAGTATCGTCGTTAACCAGGCTGCTCCTCACATAACTACCATATCAGCCCTCAGTTAGGAAGGTTTTGAACATGAAAGACCAACAAGGATCTAATCGTATTTCTTCAGGCGCAATTGCCGCCGTCTCAGCAGTGGTTGTAGCGGTGGGTAGCGGTGTGGCTTGGTTTACCTCCCACTCCAACAATACTCCTACACCGTCAAACCCCTCTGAACGCATCGCTCAACCGGCACAGCCATCAACTAGGCAGCCAGCTAATGAGCAAACCCCTAATGTTTATTGGCTCACACCAAAAGACAAAAATGTTGCTTTGGTTCCCCAGCCTGTTAAAGTCGCTTCTATACTACCCAACCAGCCTTTAAAAGCAGCTTTCCAAAGTTTGTTAGCAGGGCCAACAACAGAAGCGACGGGTTCCACAACTATCCCCAAAGGAACTAAACTGTTAGGACTGAAGTCAGAAAATGACGAGGTTCACGTTAATTTATCTGAAGATTTTACCAGTGGTGGCGGTAGCACATCAATGATGGGACGTGTGGGACAAGTTGTTTATACTGCAACAACTTTAAATCCCAAAGCCAAGGTGTACATTGACGTGAACGGCAAACCGTTGGATGTTTTAGGTGGTGAAGGTCTAGAGTTACAACAGCCATTAACTCGTGAAAGCTTTGACAAAAATTATCAGCTTTAGTCATTGGTCATTAGTCATTGGTCATTGCTTTTTCACAAAGGACAAAGGACAAATGACAACTGACCTACCGTTTACTATTTAATACACGAAAATTACGGGCTTGTTCTTCTAACCTTGTGGCAAGGCGATCGCAAACCCGATTACACAAATCAAAAATCATTTCATCTTCCACCCGGTAATAGGCGCAAGTTCCTTCACTGCGGCGGCTAAGGATACCTGCTTGCCACATTACCTTCAGGTGTTTTGACACATTTGCCTGAGAAGTCTGTGTTGCCTCTACCAATTCTTGCACGCATTTTTCTTCATTCCGTAATAAGTGGAGCAGCCGCAAGCGCATCGGCTCACTTAACAGGCTGAAGTATTCAGCTACTTGTTGCACCACTTCTGGCGGTAAAGGCAACGTTTGTTTCATCAGGATTAACCCGCAAGGACTGAAGTTTTAACAATTACTCACTTCATATATAGATTAATACTTAATCGGGGTTAATTCGCATCAAAGGTTGACCATATTCTACAGCGTCGCCATTTTGGAGAAGAATTTCCATCACCTGGCCAGAGACTTCGGCTTCGATTTCATTCATCAACTTCATGGCTTCAATGATACAGACTGTTTGACCCTTGCGGATGCGATCGCCCACTTCCACAAATGCCGCTTCCCCAGGTGCAGGAGCGCGATAAAACGTTCCCACCATTGGGGAAGGCACTTCTACTAATCTCTGGTCGATGATTGAGGGAGGATTTACTGATACCTGCAATTGTGTGCTACTACCAGTATTCTCAAACACGCGAGATGTGGACACCTCCGTTACCTGACTCGTGTTCGTCTGGTTTCCTCCAGATGAACCCGATGTCAAGCCCGAACCTACCACACCGCCGAAGGTCGGTTGACCTACCGACAACATCTGATTGCTGACGCTCACAGCCTTACGGACTGTTAGTTCAAAATCATCGCTTTTGAGCGTAACTTCTGCAATATCTGTTTGAGCGATAGTTGCCAATAGTTGGCGGATTTCATTAAAGTCCAATGGCACAGTTTTTATTACCTCGACCTATCCGTAAATTAGCATCTTAAGTGTGGCAGGGATTTAATCCTTATGTAGGGATTTCAATCGGGAACAAGCATCTCCGTAGAGATGAAAGTTATTCCCTGCTGATATACTTATCTTCTTGGGTATCAACTTTGATGCGTTCTCCTTGAGAAATAAACAAAGGAACCATCACAATTGCACCAGTTTCTAAAGTTGCGGGTTTTGAGCCACCGGTGGCAGTGTCACCTTTTAAACCTGGGTCTGTTTGGATAATTTCCAGAACCACAGATTTAGGCAATTCTACTCCTAGAACCTGTTCGCCCCATTTAATAACTTCAGCTTCCATACCTTCCTTCAGGTATTTGACGCGATCGCCAATTTGTGCGCGGGTCAATCTACCTTCTTCATAGGTTTCCATATCCATAAAGACGAACTCATCGCCCTCTTTATAGGTATGCTGCATCGTGCTTTTTTCTAGAGTAGCTTGGGGCAGAGTTTCCCCAGCTCGGAACGTTTTTTCCATCACGCTCCCACTCTGGACATTTTTTAACTTAGTTCGGACAAAAGCAGAACCTTTACCTGGCTTGACGTGTAGGAATTCAAGCACTCGCCATACAGACCCATCCAATACAATTGAAACACCGGGTCGAAAGTCGTTACTGGAGATCATGAAACTTTCAAATTTTGGAAGACAATCGGCATTTATTGTACCCTTCTAGAGTCGTCATTGGGCATTTGTCATTAGTTAGTTGTCATTTGTTCCCCTGCCCTAGACCTCTGATCCACTCAGCCCTTAACGTGGGAAGATTATTTATGGGTTACGTCCAGTCAACAAATTAATGCTGCATTTGAGTTATCCCATGCTTAACTTATTAAAATCCTGGCTGAAGAACAGCCTAATGGCAATACTGCTGGTAACAATATTTTTAGGCATAACTACAGCTGGGTGGACTCCCTCCAGTAGCGCCGCATTGCCATCTGGCAACGCAATTACCGATGGCAAGGCTTTGTTGCGGTATGCACTCCCAATAGATAACAAACCTGTACGGCAACTACAAGCCAGTTTAGAAGACATCTCAGCCCAACTGCGGGCAAATCGGCGGTGGGGTGCTATTTCCAAAGACATCAGCAAAGCATCGCGTATTCTCGATAAACCCTCCCAAATCTTAACAAGTGTTCCCGCAGAACGCCAACCCCAAGCTGAAGCTTGGATTACCGAGTTGAAATCTGGGGTGGATAAATTGCAAGAATTGGCGAACACCAAAGATAAAGAACAAATTCTGCAAGATAGAGGCAAACTTCTGAATCTCGTGACTCAGCTAGAAGAGTCAATGGTGAAAGAATTCCCCTTTGAAGTACCTGCCCAGTTCAGCAACCTGCCACAACTTAAAGGTCATGCCACTGTAAAAATCAAAACCAACAAAGGCGATTTGTCCCTTGTCGTAGACGGTTATAGCGCCCCTGTCACTGCTGGTAATTTTGTTGATTTGGTACAGAAGGGTTTTTACAATGGCTTGGAATTTACCCGTTCTGAAGAATCTTACTTTCTGCAAACTGGAGATCCCGCCGGGAAAGATGTGGGTTACATTGATCCCAAGACGGGCGAATATCGGGCTATTCCCTTAGAAGTCTTGGTTGAGGGTGATAAAGCACCCACTTATGGCATTACGCTAGAAGAAGCTGGTCGCTACATTGATATGCCAGTTCTACCTTTTTCTGCCTTTGGTGCAGTGGTAATGGCTCGTCCCGAAAGTGAAGTAAATGGTGGTTCTTCGCAATTCTTCTTCTTTTTGTTTGACCCAGAACTCACCCCCGCCGGACGCAACTTATTGGATGGTCGTTATGCGGTTTTTGGCTATCTCACCGAAGGCAGGGAAGTTTTGGATAAACTGAAAGCGGGTGACAAAATTGAATCGGCAAAAGTCGTCCAGGGAATAGAAAATCTGGTTGAGCCGCAAGCTGCATAAGAAGAGAGCAGGGAGCAGGGAGAAAATAATTCCTAACTCTTGTACAGACGCGATGAATCGCGTCTCTCCTAACTCCCCTAATTTAGATTTCCGGCAGCAAACACTCGATCAACTGCGTTCACGAAGTGTGCCGCAGGTATCGCCATTTCTGGAAAAGTCCGTGATACAATCTCCTGAGTAGCGGTAAAAACTGTTTCTTCGTAAAATCCATCTTCTAGTAGTAACACCGAAACTTTTGCTTTCAGTGGATCTACAATCCAATATTCAAGAACCTCTAAAGCCGCATATTCAGAACGCTTATGACGATAGTCCCGTTTCACCGACTCTGGACTAACCACCTCGACAATTAGTAACGGCGGTGACTGAAATACTGCTGAGGTATTCAACAATTCTCTGGCTTGCTCCACTGTCACTACACACGAATCGTTTGTGCGATTCGTTGATTAGTAAAATCACGGTATTCAGTCCGTAAATAACTAATCCAGCCCGACAGCAGATTACTGTCACCAAAAGGCTGAACTCTCGGTCAGATGCAAGTGCAAGTCTTGCCATTCAGACTCAGAATTGACTCCTTACCTGCCCACACCGAACAAGCTCGATTCTTGTAGAGTGAAGCTGGGAACAGGGCGCAATCAGACAACCGTTGCGGGTTGACACTGGCGCTAACAGGGAGTTCCTATGATGAAACAGAGCCTAGAAAAGCGACTTATCGTGGGGCAAGGGCGCAACGCAAAATCCCTGACCTAACTGGAGCTTATTCCCGCCGAATTATGAACGAGATAACGGCAAGAGTCCAGGGAATCCAGTAGTCGAATTGGCTGCATCTAACGGAACAACGCCACATGCTACAACGGGGGGAACCCCCCTTCGGGTTCGGCAGTTCCTCATGGGGGAAACCCCCAAGACCGGACTGCCTCACCGCAACGCAGTGGCTCATCAATCTCTCCGAGGGAACGAATAAAAACTAACTGTGGGTTTTGAGACAGTCGAATCTCAGGTAGACCAGACGAGCGGAGGAATCCCCACAGTTAGGGTAGGACAGTCCGTAATTGGACTGAGGTGTTCAGAATACACAAACTCTAGAAGAGAAAATGATTAGACACAGTTATAAAACTAGTGAATCTTGGAAAGCCCTACCTTGGAAGAAATTCCGCCGTAACCTTTTCCGCCTTCAAAAGCGCGTGTACAAAGCGGTTCAAGTTGGAGACAAGCGGAAAGCTAGGTCACTCCAAAAGCTTATTCTAAAATCAACCTCGGCTCGATTTCTTGCAATAAGACAAGTATCTCAGCTAAATGCTGGTAAAAAGACGGCTGGTATTGATGGGAAGAAATCTCTTACTTTTAGCGAACGCTTCTATCTAGAAGAATGGTTAAGAGCTAAGAGCGGAGATTGGAAGCACCAAGGTTTACGATAAATCCCCATTCCTAAGAAGGATGGGACTACCAGAATGCTTAAAATACCGACCATAGCGGATAGAGCCTGGCAATGCCTTGCAAAATATGCACTTGAACCAGCTTGCGCGTTGCCACCTTCCACGCACGGAGTTACGGGTTCAGAACTGGGCGCTCTGCCCATGATGCACAAACGTACATCTTTAACAACCTTCGCTCCAAAGCCAATGGAATAGAAAAACGAGTTATCGAACTCGACATCGAAAAATGCTTCGATAGGATTAACCACTCAGCAATAATGGACGAACTCATCGCCCCCAAAGGCTTAAAACTCGGTATCTTCCGATGCCTCAAGGCAGGAACTAACCCAGAATTCCCCGAACAGGGAACCCCACAAGGGGGAGTGGTCAGCCCATTACTAGCAAATATTGCACTCAACTGGATTGAGAGTATACACAGATACCACGCACAGCAAAGTTACAGAATCACTGATAAAACCTCAACCAAGGATATCAGAGAAACATCAGTCCGATATGCGGATGATATGGTTATTATACTCCGACCCGAAGATGACGCGACAGAGATACTTGAAAGAATCAGCGAGTTTCTCCGCAAACGCGGAATGAATGTAAGCCAAAAGAAAACCAAAGTTACCGCCGCGACAGATGGGTTTGATTTCCTCGGCTGGCACTTCAAAGTCCAGAAAAACGGAAAGTTTAGAAGTATTCCTTCAATGGACAACTTCAAAACTTTTCGCAAGAAAGTAAAAAACATCGTCAACAACTCGAATTATGGTGCTACCACAAAGGCTGAGAAATTAGCCCCGGTAGTTAGAGGGTGGAGAAATTACCATAAGTTCTGCAAAATGGACGGGTCTAGAAACTCGTTATACCACATCCAAAAAAGAGCTTATACGGTATTTAACAAGGAAGCCAAGAAAAATCGCTACTCTAGCAAGGAATTACTAGACAAAGCATTCCCAGCAGTTTCCTACTCCGAAAATAAACACGTCATGGTCAAAGGAATTAAATCCCCCTATGACGGAGATACTGCCTACTGGAACGAACGTAAAAGTAAGCTCTACGATGGCGAAACCTCTATTGCTCTTAAGAAGCAAAACCATAGATGTGCTTCCTGCGGCTTAAAGTTCATCGATGAAGAACGGGTTCACCTGCATCACATCGATGGAAATCACGACAACTGGAAGAAAAATAATCTAGAAGCAATTCACGAGAGTTGCCACGATTACAAGCACATGAGCAAAAGCGCAAGCTAAGAACATCGGGAGCCGTGTACACGGAAACGGGTACGCACGGATCTAAATGAGAGGTGCAGGGAATAATATCCCCCATCGACTCAACCAACCGAGATTTATTTCTCCCCGTTCTCACGCCACTTTCTCGAAAGCACAGCCAAGTTGAGCTACAACGTTTGATTTCTGCTTTCAAGGCAGTATCCAGAAAATCGACAATCAGGAAATGTTCAATAGTAGGTGGATTCATTAACTCTAGCTTCCCATCCACCAGTTCATAATGAAAATCGCTACCATCATCATAGGTTAAGTACTCCTCAAATGTGATGCTGGTTACTGGTGTTGTTACCATTCCAACTGACTCCTAGACGATACACTTATCTTAAACAGTAAAGTAAATCATCAGTTTTCTTCGTAATTTTGCAACACGGAAAACCGATTGTGAACAATGAGTTATCTTCTCAACAAGTCAAAGATATTGGCGAACAAGGTCTTTTAGAAAGATTACAGCGTTTCTGTCCACCAGAAATTATCGGCGATGATGCAGCAGTCCTTGAAACTGCACCAGAGCAATTTTTGGTGGTGACTACAGATGTACTAGTTGACGGCGTGCATTTTAGCAACCTCACTACTTCTCCAGAAGATGCTGGTTGGCGGGCTGCTGCTGCCAATTTATCTGATTTAGCCGCAATGGGTGCTTCCCCATTGGGAATTACCGTCGGGTTGGGACTCCCTGGTGAAGTTAGGGTGAGTTGGGTTGAGCGATTGTACCAGGGGATGACAGAATGCCTGCAAAAATACAATACCTCAATTGTTGGGGGTGATGTGGTGCGATCGCCTGTGACGACTTTGGCAATTACCGCTTTTGGTCAAGTTAACCCTAATCAAATTATCCGCCGTTCTGCTGCTGTAGTCGGAGATGCGATCATTGTTACAGGTGTTCATGGAGCCTCAAGAGCTGGCTTAGAACTCCTCTTACACCCTGAATTAGGACAAGACCTCAAAGATGCAGAACGCATGGCTCTAATCCGCGCCCACCAACGCCCACAGCCACGATTAGATGTCTTACCAATCCTCCAGAAAATCTTAGCATCTCCATGCCCAATGCCCATCGCTGGTATAGATAGCAGCGATGGTTTGGCCGATGCGATTATTCAAATTTGCCGCGCCAGTGGCGTTGGCGCTGTCCTAGAACGCGGACAAATTCCCATACCAGAAGCTTTTGACCATTGGCTGACACCAGACCAAGCGCTAGCTTATGCTCTATACGGTGGTGAAGACTTTGAATTAGTGCTTTGCTTGTCACAAGAGCCAGCATTAGCCTTAGTAGAACATCTTGGTAAAGATGCTGCGATCGTAGGCAACATTACACCCGGATCAACAGTACGATTGCAGGATGAACAAAAAAAATTCCCTGACCAAATTCTGAGTCTCAGCCAGGGATTTCAACATTTTAATCAATAGTCCTTTTTCATTTTTCTAATGACCAATGACCAATGACTAATTATTGCCACTTCTCGGCTACCAATTCTGCCAAATCCAAAACTCGTTGGCTGTAACCCCACTCGTTGTCATACCACGCCATAACTTTTACCAAGTCATTACCCAACACAAAAGTCAAGTTCGCATCAACAATCGAAGAAGCATCACAACCTTGATAATCGGAAGATACTAGTTCTAGTTCGCTATAGTCCAAAATGCCTTTAAGTGGGCCCTCAGCAGCATCTTTGAGAGCTTGGTTAACTTCTTCAGTAATAGTACGCTTTTCAACCTGAACTACGAAATCTACCATTGAGACGTTCGGGGTCGGTACGCGCAAAGCAACGCCATTAAGCTTGCCTTTAAGCTCTGGGATAACCAGCGCTACTGCTTTTGCTGCACCAGTGGAGGTGGGTACAATGTTTATCGCTGCTGCTCTAGCCCGTCGCAAATCCCGGTGAGAAGCGTCTAGCAAACGCTGGTCGCCAGTATAGCTGTGGGTGGTGGTCATCGTACCTTTAATGATGCCGAACTTATCGTTCAACACCTTGGCAATAGGTGCCAAGCAGTTGGTAGTACAGCTAGCGTTACTGATAATGTTGTGTATATTGTGGTCATAATCATGATGATTCACACCAATCACAAAAGTGCCATCCTCGTTTTTACCAGGAGCGGTAATCAGAACTTTCTTAGCTCCAGCATTCACATGCTTCAGCGCTCCTTCTTTGCTAGTAAACACGCCTGTTGCTTCGATAATTAGGTCAATTCCCCAATCTCTCCAGGGCAACTTTTCTGGGTTGCGATCGGATACGCACTTAATGGTCTTACCGTTCACGATGATAGAGTTATCATCGGCACTAATCTCAGCACCTTTGATCTTGCCTAGCATCGAGTCATACTTTAGCAGGTGAGCATTGGTTCTAGGGTCTGACGTGTCATTAATAGCGACAAGATCGATTTGGCTATTCTCTCTACCCACCCAGCAACGTGCAAAGTTACGTCCAATCCGCCCGAAACCGTTGATTGCAACTCTAATCACAGTGTCTTGCCCTCTGTATTTATGCTTATATGTTGATATCGTTGACCCCAATCATATCGCAAAGGGGGTAAGCACTTATAACGATAAAGTGTTAGATCAATAAAAAAACACATAATTTATTCAGATTTGTTCGAGTAGAAATTGTTGTTAGTGATATATGATCTGACGGTTTCCGGGACTAAATAACGAATTGACTGGCGTTCGCGGCACAATTTGCGAATTAGACTTGACGAAACTCCTACTAAAGGTATATTTAAGAGTTGCCAGTGAATGGTATGAGACTGCTCCTTCAGTTGTTGCTCCACTTGCTTGCAGATTAATTTGCTTTGAGTTATAGTCTCACCACCTAGCAGTCGGGGTGCGATTAACCAATCACACATTTGTGCTAGTTCGTGTCCACGGTACCAACGAGGTAAGGTTTGGAAAGTATCCAAGCCCACAATCCAGTACCAGTGAGTATTTGGGTAGCAAGCAGATAAGTCAATCAGGGTGTTAATGGCATAAGAAGTCCCAGAGCGATTTGCCTCCACTAGTGAGACATTAAATGCTGGGTTATCTTTTATGGCTAATTGCAGCATTTTGACGCGATGCTCAAACAAAGCTGCTTCTTTGTGAGGCGGATTTAGGGATGGCACCCAAATTACCTTTTCAAGGGATACTTCTTGCATTGCTGTCTCGGCTACGATCAGGTGTCCCCAGTGAATTGGATCAAATGTGCCACCAAAAATTGCGATTTGCTGCATCCAGTTATGCCTGGGTTTTATGCAATTGAAAAATAGTTTCATTGCCAATGTACTATTGTAGTCAATTCATGCCTATACTTGATGCAATTTAAAATCAGTTTCACTAAACAATGTATTATGTAGCCAATTCCAGTAAGGTAGACAAAAATATGTATTTGACATTACAAGAATTTCTTTCCCGATGTACCCAAAATTTTCAGAATAGTCTTAACAACAGTTCAGAAATAGTAAAAACCTCCAACCAAGGTAAAATCATTCTGAACACGCAAAAGCAGAGCGGAAAGAACATCTGGGCATTAAAGATAAACACTATATAGGAGTAGTTACGGTAAAAATCAAATTCCTGTTATGATACGCGTGTCATTTGTGATTATGGTGTGGTGTGGTGTAAAAGGAGCAAGAAATGACTAATTCTGTAGATTTTAGTGGTAGACCATTTCATTTTATTGGCATCGGCGGCATAGGTATGTCTGCTCTGGCATACGTTCTTGCCAAGCGTCAATTTCCAGTATCAGGTTCCGATCTTCGTCCAAATCACATTACGCACAAATTGGAATCTATCGGCGCTCATATTTTTGGTAGACAAGAGGCAAGCAATCTCGAATTCTTTCGCCCTCAAGTATTAGCGAATGCAGTAGGATTAAATTCACAACAACAATTATCTGCTGATACTAAGTCAAAACTACCTCAAGTCATTTGTTCAACAGCAATTAACACGAATAATTTAGAATATAAAGCAGCGCTAGAATTAGGTTGTCCAGTTTTACATCGTTCAGATGTACTAGCCGCCTTAATTGCCGATTACTACAGTATTGCAGTAGCAGGAACACACGGCAAAACGACAACCAGTAGCATGATTGGTTATATGCTTCTAGAAGCAGGTCTAGACCCAACAATTTTAGTAGGTGGCGAAGTCAATGCTTGGGAAGGCAATGCTCGATTGGGACAAAGCCAATATTTGGTAGCTGAAGCAGATGAATCTGATGGTTCTTTGGTAAAACACGCTCCAGAAATTGGCATCATCACCAATATTGAACTCGATCATCCTGACCATTACGACACATTAGAAGAAGTCATTGACACCTTCCAGACATTTGCTAAGGGTTGCAAAACTTTAATCGGTAGTATTGACTGTGCGACAGTGCGCGATCGCTTACAACCCACAATCAGTTACAGCTTACACTCAGATACCGACGCTGACTACACCGTCACTAATATTGATTATCGGGCTGATGGCACCACCGCTCTAGTTTGGGAAAAAGGCAAAGCTTTAGGCGTGTTAAAGTTGCGGCTGCTCAGTCGGCACAATCTCAGCAATGCCTTAGCAGCAGTTGCTGTTGGTCGCGTCTTGGGCTTAGAATTTGGAGCGATCGCTAAAGGTATTGCCACCTTTGAAGGAGCAAGACGACGCTTTGAACTCCGGGGTGAAGTTGATGGTATTACCTTCATTGATGACTATGCTCATCATCCTAGCGAGATTCGCGTTACTCTCGCCGCCGCTCGTTTACAAGCAAGACCAGGGCAAAGAGTGGTTGCGATCTTCCAGCCCCATCGCTATAGCCGGACACTGACCTTTTTAAAAGAATTTTCCGAGTCCTTTACCCATGCTGATTTGGTTGTGCTGACTGATATTTACAGTGCAGGCGAACCCAATTTAGGGCAAATTACTGGTGAAGATTTAGCGGCAGAAATTGCTAAACACCATTCGCAGGTAGTTTATCAACCAACTTTACCCTCAGTATATGAGTACTTGTTAAAAACATTACGCCCAGGAGACTTGGCGCTGTTTTTAGGGGCTGGGAACTTGAATCAGGTAATTCCTGAAATAATTACCGCACTTTGCGAACCGGCTAAAGCCACATCTTAAGTGGAGACTTTGCAAAGACTTCATTTCTGAGCAAAGCGCCCGTCTAGCAACGGTTCCATTTAGGAATTCTATTACCGTATCTTTGCGGTAAATTCATGTAAAAATTTTACCCATATAAAGTAAAAATGACCATTTCCCAGGCAGCTGGAAACGTCTGCACAGTTTCTGCTTTGAATACAAAGAAACATCAAACAACTAATTCGGTGGATAGTGAAGTAATTTACTTACCAAATACTGATTGTGCGATCAAGCCCCAGGCTTGCTTGTCAGCCTTTACTTCCTATAGGGTTGGAGGAGCAGCTGATTTATATGTCGCCCCCCGAAACTTAGAAGCACTGCAAGCCAGTCTGAAATATGCAAAAGAACGCGATCTAAAGGTGACAACACTGGGAGCCGGTTCTAACCTCCTGGTAAGCGATCGCGGTATATCAGGCTTAGTCATTGCGACTCGTCATCTCCGGTTCAGCAACTTCGACCCCCAAACCGGTCAATTAACCGTTGCTGCTGGAGAATCAATTCCTAGTTTGGCATGGGCGGCAGCAGAGTTAGGATGGCAGGGATTGGAGTGGGCTGTTGGCATCCCTGGAACAGCCGGAGGTGCTGTGGTGATGAACGCAGGGGCACATAATAGCTGTATCGCAGATATGTTAGTAAGTGCCGAGGTACTTTCACCCGATGGAACCCTGGAGACTCTTACCCCAGAACAGTTAGGTTATAGCTACCGGACTTCATTATTACAAGGTGGCGAGTCTCCTTCTCCTGGCGGAGACGCTGCGCGAACGGAGAGGCGTCGCCAACGCATAGTCACCCAAGCCACCTTACAACTCGCGCCAGGTGCAGACCCAGCAAAAGTTGTAGCAATCACCAAAGAACACAAAAAACATCGCCTAAGCACCCAACCATACAACTTCCCCAGTTGTGGAAGTGTGTTCCGCAATCCCAAACCTTACAGTGCTGGCTGGTTAATTGAACAAACTGGACTCAAAGGCTACCAGATTGGTGGAGCGCAAGTAGCACTACTCCATGCTAATTTTATCGTTAACCGGGGTGGGGCAAAAGCTAGTGATATCTTCTGTCTCATTCGCCACATTCAACATCAAGTACAAGAACGTTGGTCTATTAATTTAGAGCCAGAAGTCAAAATGCTCGGAGAGTTTCAAGGTGCTTGTGGATAGGGAATGGGGAGTGGGGAGGATGAGGGAGATGAGGGAGACAATAAGAATAACCCAATGCCCAATGCCCAATGCCCAATGCCCAATTCCTGATGCATTAATTATTGGTAAAAAAAGAGGCAAATTGCTTACCGCATCTATAATTGAATTTGATTTGTTATTCAACGCATAAGCGTACAAATAATTATGACAGGAAAAGGACAGGGATTCGGCTTTGGCTTAGGAAAAATGAAGGAACTTGCCGAAGCTTTTAAGAAAGCACAGCAAGTTCAAGAAGGTGCAAAGCGACTCCAAGAAGAATTGGAGCAAATGGAGATTCTAGGAGAATCTGGCGGTGGTCTGGTAAAGGTTATTGTCAGTGGAAACCAAGAACCCAAGCGGGTAGAAATTTCTCCAGATGCTCTAGGGGAAGGTGCAGAAGTACTTTCCGATCTTGTGACAGTAGCAATGAAAGAAGCCTACAACAAGTCCACAGCAACAATGCGGGAACGTATGGAAGAATTAACCAGTGGGTTGGAATTACCTGGATTTTAGTCATTGGTCATTAGTCTTTGGTCATTGGTCAAAGGACAAATGACTATTGACAAAGGACAAAAAATATCTATGCCTTACAAGTTGCTATTTGTCTGCTTAGGTAATATCTGCCGATCGCCATCGGCAGAAAACATCATGAATCATCTAATTGAGCAGGCTGGCTTGAGCGATGCTATCATCTGTGATTCTGCTGGTACATCTAGTTATCACGTTGGTAGCCCACCTGACAGACGCATGAGTGCTGCGGCTGCTACAAAGTTGGGAATTAAACTGCGTGGTCAAGCACGCCAGTTTCAAAAGTCAGACTTTCAAGACTTTGATTTAATTTTGGCGATGGATCGAGAAAATTATGATAATATCATCGCTCTTGATCAAACCAAGCAATATCAGCATAAAGTGCGTTTGATGTGCGAGTTTTGCTCTCGATACACCTTAAAGGAAGTTCCAGATCCTTATTACGGTGGTCAAGACGGATTTAATCAGGTTATTGATTTACTAATTGATGCTTGTGAAGGTCTGCTGACAAAAGTGAGGAGTGAGGAGAGACGCGATTAATCGCGTCTGTACAAGCGTTAGGAGTAGAGACGCGATTCATCGCATCTGTTTTAATTCCTCACTCCTCACTTTTAACTCCTCACTTTTTCATTCGACTAAACCATGCTTCATAGCAAAACGCACTAATTCGGCTCGGTTGCTGGTTGAGGTTTTTCTTAATAAACTGCTAACGTACTTTTCCACTGTGCGAGGACTTAGGTGTAACTGATGACCCATATCGGCATTAGACAAACCATGAGTCAATAACTCTAAGACTTCTTGTTCTCTATGAGTTAGGGATGAGTGCAGATGAGGTTTCTGAATTTGAGTAGACAGAGAATTATGGGCATCCGCCGCTTTTGTCGAGGCGGAAATGCCCAAATTCTCTTTATGAGAAAAGCGATACTCTGATTGAATAATTTGCGATCGCTCCAAAAGATTGCGGATTGCTGCTGCTAATTCTTCCAGTTCAAAAGGCTTTGGTAAATATAAATCGCACCCTGACTGGTAGCCCAGAATTCTTTCTTGGGTCTTAGTTCGGGCTGTTAATAAAATTACAGGCAATAATCGAAACATTGATTGTTGACGCACCCGACGCACCAGTTCGTAGCCATTCATCTGTGGCATGATTATATCCGTAACAATCAAATCAGGATTATACTCATCCACCATAAACAAAGCCTCTTGACCGTCATTAGCCGTGATCACACAGTAGCCAGACAGTTCAAGATAGTCGCTAACAGACAGACGAGTGCCCAAATCATCATCCACTACAAGGATCGTCAAGGGCATGGACAATACACCCCTAGCATTTTTTTACTCAGAAATTTGCTTCTACGCGCTTCATCTGTGAACACTGGTAATAATAGTGTTCTTATGTTTCATCCTATGACAGGATTACCAGTTAATAACTGACTTTAGGGTTGATTTATAAAGAAAATCTTAAATCTTTCGGAAGGTTAACGGAGTGTTACTGCCTTTGACTCATTCTGATTAGGAGGCATAGAGAGCTTTTTAATTTGTAATAACTCATTAATCAGGCAGAGTAGATTCTTATTATAGTATAAATTATTATTAATCTTATCAGTAATTTACCAAAATATAAGTTAAGTCGCCATGATTGAAATAATTTTCTAGAGAGGGCTGAAGCCTTCTCTAAGAGTAGCGTCTCATAGCAAGATACCCACAAAGGTACACTACAAACCTTTAATTATCTACGCCGATTTACTTACCAACTCTTTGTGAGACTTGAGGCAAAATCCTCCAAGTTCTCGATAAACCTCAGATTTCATCCATATCTGGTAACTTAAAGTTACCAGAAAACTCTTAATTATGAACTTAGAAAAGCTAAATTAGTAATATACGGTTCAATATTTATAGCGGTTATAATGAATACCCTATAATTCGCAAGACAATCCAAATAATTTTTTAGGTACATTTAAAGCGCACAAAATTATCAATGAGCGACAAGAACGAAGGTTACAAAGTTATTGCTGACAACCGTCAAGCCCGTTATTTGTATGAAATTCTGGAAACTTACGAAGCCGGAATTGAGTTGACAGGAACCGAGGTGAAGTCAATTCGTGCAGGTAAAGTCAATCTCCAAGATGGCTATGCTTTACTTCGCAATGGCGAAGCATGGCTGATCAATATTCATATCTCGCCTTATAACGCTAGTGGACAATATTTTAATCATGAACCACGGCGGACACGCAAGCTGTTGTTGCATCGTCAAGAACTCCGCAAGCTAATTGGCAAAGTAGAACAGCAAGGGTTAACTTTAATTCCTTTGAAAATGTATCTCAAACGCGGCTGGGTAAAAGTGAGTATAGCCCTTGGCAAAGGTAAAAAGCTCCACGATAAGCGAGAAGACCTGAAACGACGGGAAGATCAGCGCGATATTCAACGGGCAATGAAAAGTTATTAACCTTGTTCTCGTGTCACATCAGGAAAAACTCTTGCTGTGACATCTGCTGCATGAGTGTCCCTGTACATAAACACTACATTGTACAGGTATTATTGGTAACATGAGATATTCTGGGAATTTTCAACGCCTCTGTGGTTTTTTGAGGAAGAATAAAACCGTAGAGGCGCTGAGGGCAGTGTAACTAATATCAAGCGTGTAGAAAAACTTGGACTATTTTTTGATACTATTTAAGACCGGACTCTTGAAATATTGATTGACGTATGAGCAAAGGTACCCTGTTTGATAAAGTTTGGGACTTACACACCGTTGGTACACTTCCCTCCGGGCTGACGCAACTATTTATTGGGCTTCACTTAGTTCATGAAGTCACCAGTCCCCAGGCTTTTGCTATGTTACGCGAGAGGGGACTTAAAGTACTATTTCCAGAGCGTACCGTTGCTACAGTCGATCATATTGTGCCAACTGAAAATCAGGCGCGTCCCTTTGCTGATGGTTTGGCAGAGGAAATGATTCAAGCGCTTGAGCAAAATTGTCGAGAAAATAACATTACCTTTTATAATATTGGTTCTGGTAGTCAGGGTATCGTTCATGTGATTGCTCCAGAACTTGGCCTGACTCAACCAGGAATGACGATCGCTTGTGGAGATAGCCACACTTCGAGTCATGGGGCATTTGGTGCGATCGCATTTGGTATTGGTACTAGTCAAGTTAGGGATGTTCTCGCTGCTCAAACTCTTGCCCTCTCCAAACTGAAAGTAAAAAAAATTGAAGTTAACGGCAGTCTGAACCCAGGAGTTTATGCCAAAGATGTCATCCTGCATATCATCCGCACACTCGGCGTAAAAGGCGGTGTGGGCTATGGTTACGAATTTGCAGGTACGACATTTGAGCAAATGAACATGGAAGAGAGGATGACTGTCTGCAATATGGCGATCGAAGGCGGTGCTAGATGCGGTTATATTAATCCCGATCGAGTCACCTACGATTACCTCAAGGGTAGAGATTTTGCACCCATTGGTGCAGATTGGGATAAAGCAGTAGCTTGGTGGGATTCCATCAAGAGCGATGCTGATGCCCAATATGATGATGTAGTCGTATTTGACGCTGCGGAAATTTCTCCTACTGTTACTTGGGGGATTACTCCCGGTCAAGGTATCGGTGTCAACCAGTCAGTGCCACAGCCGGAAGAACTACTAGAAGAAGACCGATTTATTGCCGAAGAAGCTTACCGTTACATGGATTTGTATCCTGGTCAACCTATCAAAGGCACTAAAATAGATGTCTGCTTTATTGGTAGTTGCACCAACGGCAGAATTAGTGATTTACGGGAAGCTGCAAAAATCGCCAAAGGTCGCCATGTTGCAGAGGGAATCAAAGCTTTCGTTGTCCCCGGTTCTGAAAGAGTGAAGCAAGAGGCAGAAGCTGAAGGACTAGATAAAATCTTCCAAGAAGCCGGATTTGAATGGCGTGAACCCGGATGTTCCATGTGCTTGGCGATGAACCCTGATAAACTACAAGGAAGACAAATCAGTGCCTCTTCTTCTAACCGCAACTTTAAAGGAAGACAGGGTTCATCCTCCGGTCGGACATTGTTAATGAGTCCGGCGATGGTCGCTACTGCTGCCATTAAAGGCGAAGTCTCTGATGTGCGCGAGTTGTTGTAATTTTGAGCATGGGGCATTGGGCATTGGGCATTGGTTATGAATTTGAATTATTCTCCTTTGCCTCTCTACCCCAGTCCCCAGTCCCCAATCCCCAGTCCCCAATCCCTTTGTCAAGTTTATGGTGAGTGAAGTTAAAACAGTTTCAGGGCGCGGCATACCCTTAGTAGGCAATGATATAGATACCGATCGCATCATTCCCGCGCGATATTTGAAAGCCGTTACCTTTGATGGCTTAGGTGAAGGCGTGTTTATTGATGACCGGACAGCACTCAAAGGCGAACATCCCTTTGACCAACCCCAGTACCAAGGGGCGAATATTTTAATAGTCAATAGAAATTTTGGCTGTGGTTCATCAAGGGAACACGCACCCCAAGCGATCGCAAAATGGGGAATCCAAGCTTTAATCGGTGAAAGCTTCGCGGAAATCTTTTTCGGTAACTGTGTGGCAATGGGAATACCTTGTGTGACAGCCGATGCTGTTACTGTTAAACAACTGCAAGAGTTAGTGACTGCCAATCCCCAAGCAGGTGTGAAAGTGAATCTAGAAACCTTGCAAGTACAAATTGGTGATTACACCGCCCCAGTTGCGATCGGTGAAGGTACTAGAAGCACATTCATTTCTGGAACTTGGGACGCTTGCGGTCAGTTAGTAGCAAATGCTGACCAAGTTAGGGCAACAGCTGCAAAATTACCTTATGTGGGTTGGGGCAATTTAGCCGCGAGTTAATATAAGTAAGCCGGTGAGAATAACTCAAACTATATTAACTAAATCCCATACAGAGCGAGAAGGTGAAGTGCGTTTCATCAGCCTCGCAGAACTATCAGCTGGAAGCTTGCTTGCAGAAGTGGATCTTCATCGGACTGTAGCAAGTCTAAAGCTAAGGCAAGACAAAAAAGCATCAATGGGCCAATTTCTCACTCCCACCTCAGTAGCACAATTGATGGCTGGAATGTTTAATAGGCTGGATGTGCCTGAAATATCCTTGCTTGATGCTGGTGCAGGAATCGGTTCATTACTAGCCGCTTTTGTCGCAAAATTATGCCAGCAGCCACAATACACATCTAGTTTGCGCGTTGTAGCTTATGAAATTGACCCTTTTCTAATTAGATATTTGCATCAAACTCTAGAACTATGTAACAAGGAATGTCAACGTACGGGTATTTCCTTTAATTACGAAATTCGTGAGACTGATTTTATCGAAGATGCAGTCAGGTTGCTTCGGGTTGGTTTATTGAATAGTGCAAACGCAACAGAATTTACCCATGCTATTCTCAATCCGCCTTATTTAAAAATAAATGCTAATTCTAAGGTGCGCGAATTACTGCGTTCCATCGGTTTGGAAACTAGCAATCTTTATACTGGTTTTATGGCTGCTACAGCCCAACTTTTAAAACCAAGTGGGGAGTTTGTAGCAATTACCCCGCGCAGTTTTTGTAATGGGCCATATTTCCGTGACTTCCGCAAGATGTTTTTAGAGATGATGGCCTTACAGCAAGTACATCTTTTTGAGTCGCGGCAAGAAGCATTTAGTGACGATGATATTTTGCAGGAAACTATCATCATCCAAGCTACGAAACAAAGGCAAAAATCTAGCAATGTCATCATCAATGCCAGCTGTGGTGCTAATGATGACTTAATAATGTCACACTCTGTACCATATACAGCCTTAGTTAAACCTGATGATCTAGAGCAGTTTATTCATATTATTCCAGATAAAATTAGTCAGCAAATCGTTCAGCGAATGGAACTTTTCAGTTGTACGTTGAAAGATTTAGGGCTAACAGTTTCAACAGGACGGGTAGTAGATTTCCGTGCAAAAGAGTACTTAAGGACAAATCTAGAGAACAATACCGTCCCTTTAATTTATCCGGTGAATTTAGCGAATGGATATGTAGAACACCCAAAAATCACCAAAAAGACTCAAGCGATAGTGCATATAGAAGAAACAGCGAATCTTCTAATACCAAATGAACATTATGTTTTATGCAAAAGATTTTCATCGAAAGAAGAGAAAAGGCGTGTTGTTGCAGTGGTTTATGATGCCAACAAATTTAATTATGCTTATGTAGGCTTTGAAAATCACTTAAATTACTTTCATAAAGATGGGCGGGGACTTAGCCTTACCTTGGCTCGTGGACTCGCTGTTTATCTAAATTCAACCCTAGTCGATGCTTTTTTTAGGTTGTTTAATGGGCATACTCAGGTAAATGCAACAGATTTGCGAAAATTAAAGTACCCTAATTTGGAACAGCTATTGTCATTAGGGACAGAGATTAAAGAGCAGTTTCCTTCGTTACAGGAAATTGATAAACTTATAGAAAATCAGCTGCTTAGTATGTCGAATCTGTCAGAAAATAATCCAATTGAAACTAAGTCTAGAATTGATGACGCATTGCAAATTCTGACACAATTAGGCTTTCCACGAACACAACTTAACGAACGGTCAGCTTTAACTCTCCTGGCGTTGCTTGACTTAAAACCGACAGACTCTTGGCAATTAGCAACTTCCCCTTTGATGGGAATTACGCCGATGATAAATTTTATGGCTCAACATTATGGCAAAACCTATAAGCCCAATACACGGGAAACAGTTCGCCGCCAGACAGTTCATCAATTTCTGGATGCAGGATTGATAGTTGCTAATCCAGATGATTTAAGCCGCCCTATCAATAGTCCAAAAACTGTATATCAGGTTGAGAAAAGCGCCCTCGATCTATTACGAACCTACGATACTGATGAATGGACTAAGAGCATTCATACTTATCTATCTTCAGTTGAAACTTTGAAAAAGAAGTATGCTCAAGAACGGGAGATTTCCCGTATTCCCATAGTAATTAACGGAGAAATTAAAACTTTATCGCCAGGTGGTCAAAATATTCTAATTGAAAAAATTATTAATGATTTTGCTTCTCGTTTTACTCCAGGTGGGAAGCTGATCTATGTTGGCGATACAGATGAAAAGTTCGTCCATTTCGATGAAGCAGGATTGGCAGATTTGGGTGTTAATATTGATTCTCACGGGAAAATGCCAGATGCGATCATTCACTTCACGACAAATAACTGGTTGGTGCTGATTGAAGCTGTAACGTCGCATGGCCCAATTAATCCTAAACGGAAGAAGGAACTTGAAGTTTTATTCAGAAGTGCCGAAATACCTCTGGTGATGGTAACAACATTTCTCAGTCGCAAGGCGATGGTGGCATATCTGGCAGAGATTGCTTGGGAAACAGATGTTTGGGTTGCTGAAGATTCAACTCATTTGATTCATTTCAATGGTGAATCTCTATTGCAGGCTTACCAAATACAAAAGAAGCAAACTTCCTGAATATAAAGCAGAGTTCAGTCTGTGTACTTATTAGAGCTTTGTGTAAAAACGAACTACCTCAGATGTACAGAGGATACACAAAGGTTTAATACGGGACAATTTTTTTTGTAACTAACTTATGCAAAGCTGTAAGAGAAAATGCCTTGTTAAACACGATCTATGAACATCCGTAAAATCTCTACTACTCCCTTTAGCGACCAAAAGCCTGGTACTTCTGGGCTGCGGAAAGCAGTTAAGGCTTTTCAGCAGCCGCACTACCTAGAAAATTTTACCCAATCCATCTTCGATTCTGTGGGGGAATTACAGGGGCAAACCCTAGTCTTGGGTGGTGATGGTCGTTATTATAATCGCCAAGCCATTCAAATCATTTTGAAAATGGCTGCGGCTAATGGCATTGGGCTGATTAAAGTTGGACAGAGGGGGATTTTGTCTACTCCTGCGACTTCCGCTATTATTCGCAAATACCAGGCCATTGGCGGCATTATCTTGTCTGCTAGTCATAATCCGGGCGGGCCAAATGGTGACTTTGGTGTGAAATATAACATTAGTAACGGTGGCCCAGCACCAGAAAAGGTGACAGAGGCTATCTACGATCGCAGTAAAGTGATTGATAGCTACCAAATTCTGGAAGCATCAGATGTAGATTTAGAAACCTTGGGTGAGTCACATTTGGGAGAGACGGTAGTTGAGGTGATTGACTCCGTACAAGATTATCAAGAGTTAATGGAGTCCCTGTTTGATTTCGATCGCATTCAGCAACTGTTGACTTCTGGAAATTTTCGGATTAGCATCGATGCCTTACATGCGGTAGCTGGCCCTTATGCCCATGCCATTTTCGAGCAACGTTTGGGCGCACCAGTGGGAACTGTGCGTAATGGTACACCCCTAGAAGACTTTGGGGGCGGACATCCCGATCCAAATTTGGTTTATGCCCATGAGTTGGTAGATATTTTGTATGGGGATAATGCGCCAGATTTTGGGGCAGCTTTTGATGGAGATGGCGATCGCAATATGATCTTAGGGCGGAAGTTCTTTGTTACTCCTAGCGATAGCCTCGCAGTGTTAGCCGCAAACGCCAAGCTAGTCCCTGGTTATAGTTCCGGTTTAGCTGGGGTGGCGCGATCGATGCCCACTAGTCAAGCAGTAGATCGAGTTGCTGCTCACATTGGAATTGAATCTTATGAAACGCCCACTGGTTGGAAGTTTTTCGGCAACCTTTTAGACGCGGGTAAAGCGACTCTCTGCGGTGAAGAAAGTTTTGGTACTAGTTCTAACCATATCCGCGAAAAAGATGGACTTTGGGCGGTTCTATTCTGGCTGAATATCCTAGCAGAGCGGCAACAATCTGTTGAGCAAATTGTCCGGGAACACTGGCAGACTTATGGACGCAATTATTACTCGCGCCATGACTATGAAGGGATTGAGATCGAGCCAGCAAACACCTTAATCGCAAGATTGGATTCTTTATTGCCAACCCTCAAAGGCAAGCAATTCGGTAACTATCAAGTTGAATATAGTGATGACTTTAGTTACACCGATCCTGTTGATGGCAGCGTTAGCCAGAAACAGGGTATTCGTATTGGCTTTACCGATGGTTCTCGCATTGTGGTGCGACTTTCTGGAACGGGGACTCAAGGTGCAACCCTAAGAGTTTACATAGAAAGCTATGAGGCAGATTCGGCTAAACATAACCTCGATCCACAGGAAGCACTTGCTTCTTTGATCACTCTTGTTGAGGAGATCGCCCAAATCCGCGAACTTACAGGGCGGGAACAACCAACTGTGATTACTTAGTAATAGGTTAGGGGTTATAGCTTTTCCTGATCAAAAGATGCAGATTGTAGCCCAATACAGTTCAGTTAAAGTTAGTTTTTTTACTAACCACAGAGGCGCAGAGAACACAGAGAGAAGAAATAAATGCTTTAACATGAACTGTATCGCATCATAGCCCCCTCCTCGCTTGCGGGGAGGGGGTTGGGGGTGGGGTTCTTGTATCTCACCAGACCGGGAAACGCTATATATCTTGCTTGTATACTTCTAATAGTTTGGGAATGTAATCATAGCCATCTACACCGATAACTGCAATGATTTTAGGGCGATGTTGCTGTAGAAACTTTTGGAAAGCTTCTACACCGATTTGTCCTTGCAAAATTGTTAGTAAACCTGCTGCTTGCCGCCATTCATTAGAAGCAATTTGCTCCAAAAGATACATTCCCAAGCAGCCTGTGTAAACGGTTTTTTCAGTATTTTGGAGATGGTAATAAGCTTCTGCTAAATAAGCTAAGTTCCGCCCTTGGAGATACCAATCACCGGAAACTTGGGCTGTTTTGAAGCCATCTTCAAGATACTTAATTGCAGTTTGGTGTTCTCCAATTACTAGATAAGCAATTCCTAAACTGCTAACACATAAGGCTTTGCTTTGAATATCGCCTAATTTTTCTGATAATTTTAAACCTTGTTCTAAATAGTTAATTGCAGCTTGGTATGTTTCTGGTTCTAGGTTTTCTAGTTCTTGAGCTTGCATGACTTCGCTGTAACCTAAGTTTACCAGCGCGTTTGCTTCGCCTGTTCTATCCCCTGCTTGCCGACTCAATATTAATGCCCGTTGGCTGTAGTTAATTGCCTCAGCATAATTTTGCAGTTGCACATAAGTACGGCTGAGGTGGTTAAGATTGGCAATTTCACAGGGGCGATCGCCTGCATTCCTGGCTATCTCTAATGCCTGCTGATGAAAATCAATTGAGCGCTGGTATTGTCCTAAAGCACGCTGCGAATAACCTAAAAGGGTCAGAATTCGCGCCTTTTCTTGGGTTTTCTCGCCTCGTCGTAAGGGTTCATCCAAATAATCCAGGGCATCTCGCAAATAAGTACCAGTGAAAGAGGCAAAAATCCCGCCGTAAAAAGGAAAATATGGACGCTGGGCAAAGGTTCGCAAAATCTGGAGCATGATTTGAGAACAGGCATCGGCGTATACTGTCCCAATGCTGCCAAAACCACTTGCTAATTGACTCCAAATCACTGCAAAGGTCAAAAAAGTGGAAATGGACAACTTTGGCCCCGCCTTAATATCGTAGGCTTGTTGGTCAAACCAATTAATTAGTCCTCGTTGCAAGAACTGTAAGATCAATGCCATTTCCACCCAATCTCTGAGGGTGATTCCTCGTTGTCGTTGGGCAAACTCAATTGCCGATCCTTCCATCGCTAAGGTGCGAAGCAGTGCTTTGGGTAACTCGCTATTGAGTTGTTTAGCCCAACTTGCCCAAGGGCCACGTTCTCCGGGTACGCCGCCAAATCCTAAAGCTTCTTTTTGCTCGTACATCCAACTGAGCAAGTTATCTTGCAATCGCTGCCAAGAAGCTAAACCACGGGTAATCCCTTCAGAAAACTGTTCTAAATCAGCATCTGCCTGGGCAAATTGCTGTAATGCTTTTGATAATTGCTGTAGCTGTTGCAAATTTAGCGGATACTTCTGATTGGGGTCAGTAATCCGTAAAAATGTCGCTAGACGCTCGTCAGCCGGGGCTGTGGTAATTTCTGTAACCCCAGAAGCGATCGCTTCTGTGGCTTTATTTTGCTCTTGCCAGCGTTGCCATTGACTTTGAATAGTCTTAATGGCTCTCAAACTGCGAGTTGCTTTGGCTTTCTTTAGTTCGTCGTTTTCACTATCTACTTGGCTTTGGAGGGCATTCAGGCGATCGCTCAAAACTAACTCAAAGACTTCCCCTGTACCGGAAGTAATTCCTTTAAGCAGCATTTGATACACCATCTCAACAGAGCTAATTTTGCCCTTGAGGGTGGCTTCAACAATTTCATCGATTAAGGCAAGATAGCGATCGCGCAATGGCAGAGAATCTGACACTTTAGCTATTAAGAAACGTCACGTCAATTCTAATTCTAGTCGCCGTCAACGAGTATTTGAACCGGATGAATCCACCTTTTATTTCCGTCAACGAGTATTTGAACCGGATGAATCCACCTTTTATCTCCGTCAACGAGTATTTGAACTGGATGAATCCACCTTTTATCTCCGTCAACGAGTATTTGAACTGGATGAATCCA
>NZ_JBALDL010000109.1:0-26694 GCF_036917465.1 Nostoc sp. | reverse complement strand
GTACACACATCTTTGTACAAACCCAAAATCGTTAGAGATCCCCCTAAATCCCCCTTAAAAAGGGGGACTTTAAGAGACTTTTGCCCCCCTTTTTATCGGGGGGTTGACTTTGGACACTTTTAGATCCCCCCTAACCCCCTTTACAGGCTACGGTGTACACACATCTTTGTACAAACCCAAAATCGTTAGAGATCCCCCTAAATCCCCCTTAAAAAGGGGGACTTTAAGAGACTTTTGCCCCCCTTTTTAAGGGGGGTTGGGGGGATCAAAAGCCGATGAGGCCACTCTCAAAGACTTGTGTGTACACCGTAGTTTAAGAAGGGGGGAACCGGAATCAAAGTCCCCCAATTTATCGGGGAATTTAGGGGGATCTAGAACGTTTTGCTACCAACAACAGGACTTTTCAAACAACCTCTGACTAGGGAGAAGAGTTTAATGTGATAATCTTATTACGTTTTATATCGTAGTTAATCAACTAATTTAGAAAATCAAACAACGCTTTGTGATATACAGAAAGAAAGTGTTTCAGTTTGATTTCTAGCAAAAATAATTCTTTCGGTACTTTCCTTTGTTGATTACTCTTCTGCTTACATGTAGCTTGCTTCGATTGGTACGGAAACGTTTCCAATAAACTTCTTGCAGAAGTCGGGTAAAGCGAAGGGGTAATAAAATACAAAAGCTACTTTTGCCAGAGGCTTCATGAGTTCTACTTACAACAAAAGATGAAAATCTCTTTTGCAATACCTAATTTCCAATACCCGATGCCCCATTTCCAAATAATCTGCCTTTTGACCTAATGTAGAGACGCTAAAATTTGCATTTCTACTAGAGATTTTTCAGCCCACTTTGCACTTAAATGCCTAATCGCAGGTCTTGTTATGAATTTAATCAATGGCTTTTGCTTGGCAGTTGGCATACTCAAAGGTGTACAAGTACTCGTTGTAGACAACGATCGCGATAGTAGAGATTTGTACGCAATTTTACTTAAAGGTTTAAGTGCCAATGTAATTACTGCTGATTCAGTAAAAGAAGCTTTAGAAATCCTCAGTTGGTTCAGACCAAATATCCTAATCTGTGAAATTAGGTTCTTGGGTGAAAGTATTTATACATTATTAAATACATTGAGTGTGATGGAAGCAGACAATGGAAATCATATCCCAATCATTGTGACTTCAACATCTACCACAGGTACAGATGACCTAATTCCAGATGTAGAGTTTGAAGAATACTTACTAAAACCATTCGACCTTGAGAGATTTGTTTCTATAATTGGGAATCAAGTAGAGAAAGCTATGGCGAAAAATTCTTGCTCTGAATCTAGTAGTTTTACACTAGTAAGTAGATTGGCGTAATTAAAGCTAACTGGCAAAACTGTCATTTTTCCTTGATAATTGGTTTTTCGCGCCAACTTACTGAGATATTTTTCCCCCCTTCTCTTTAGCAATCCTGAATCATTTGCGATCAATAAGATCCCCGACTTCTCAAAGAAGTCGGGGATCTTGGCTTGTGATGGGGAGCAAATCAAACTATGTTACGCACTAATGACTAAAGTCATCCTTTCAGGTGAAGTCATACATAAAAAGTAATGCTTAGTATAAAAGAACGTAAAGCAGCTATGAAGCTTAATTATGCTTCTAATTATTATTTTACTAATGAAAATTAATCCCAAAGGTTTGCCAAGTACGCATTTTGAACTTTCCCTTTAACTAAAAAATACTTTCAAGCAGCAATATTTACAGACATCTATAAATAATATGGCTACTCATATAGAAATTCCAGTTATTGGCAAAGTTAAGTATCCATTACGTTGGCTAATTGGGGCGATCGCAGGGAGTGTTTTAGTTGTTGGTACAGCTACAACTTATACCCTGGTGAATCAAGGAACAAACAAAGATGATATTGCTCAATTAACAGTGCCAGTGTCAGCGCAAAACGTTACTTTGCGGATTACTGCTAGTGGCAAAGTCGTGCCAGTTCAGAGCGTAAATATTAGTCCCAAGAACCCCGGAGTGTTATCGCAATTATATGTACAACAAGGCGATCGCATTCAACAAGGGCAAATTCTCGCTCGGATGGATAGTGCCAGCGTTGAAGCCCAAAGGAGCCAGTACCGTGCTAACTTAGCCCAAAGTCAAGCACAACTAGCCCAAGCCCTTGCTGGTAGTCGTCCTCAAGAAATCGCGCAAGCAAAGGCGCGGTTAGCACAAGCTCAAGCCCAGCTAGCCGCAGCGAAAGCCGGTAATCGTCCCCAAGAGATTGCTCAATCTCAATCCCAAGTGGATGCGGCTCAAGCAAAGGTGATTTATACCAGTGAACAGGTAAAGCGTTACCAATATCTATATAAAGAGGGAGCAGAAAACAAACAATTACTCGATCAAGCTATCAGCGAAGACAAAAGTGCTAAAGCCAGTTTAGAAGAAATTAAAAAACGATTGTCGTTAGTTCAAAGTGGCACTCGAATTGAGGAAATCGACCAACGTCAAGCGGCTGTGAATGAAGCACGAGCAGCATTGCTACTGTTGCAAGATGGCACTCGTTCTGAGGAAATTGTCCAGCGTCAAGCGGCTGTTGCCAGTGCTGAGGCTCAATTGAAGGGTGTGCAAGTGCAGTTAGATGAGACTATTATTCGCGCTCCTCTTTCGGGAATTGTGACGCAAAAATATGCCGAGCCAGGTGCTTTTGTGACACCCACAACTTCTGCTTCTACTAGTGCGTCGGCAACTTCTAGTTCAATTGTCGCCGTAGCACGCGGGTTAGAAATATTAGCTCAAGTTCCCGAAGCCGATATTGGCAGAATTAAACAGGGACAAGAGGTGGAAATTGTCGCTGATGCTTATCCCGATCGAGTTTTTAAAGGTCATGTGCGCTTGATTGCTCCCGAAGCAGTGGTGGAACAAGGTGTGACATCCTTCCAGGTGCGGGTTGCTCTCGATACTGGTACTGATAAACTGCGTTCTGGCTTAAATGTGGATCTGACTTTTTTAGGCGATCGCGTTAATAATGCTTTAGTCTTACCAACGGTGTCAATCGTCACTGAAAAGGGCAAAACTGGCGTACTTGTACCAGATGCAAAGAATAAACCCCAGTTCCGCGAAATTACCGTTGGGGCGCAAATCAAAGACCAAACTCAGATTTTAGGGGGAGTCAAAGAAGGCGATCGCATTTTTGTTAATCCACCCAAAGACTACAAAATCGAGAAGGCGAAAGAAAAGAGTAATTCGTAATTATTAAGACATGAATTTTTTAGAAAGCGTCCAAATGGCGGGGAAAACCCTGCTTTCAAATAAGCTGCGTAGCGCCCTCACTATGTTGGGTATCGTTATTGGTAACGCCTCAGTAATTGCCATGATTGGCATTGGTGAAGGTGGGCAAAAATACGTTAATAAACAATTGGAGTCATTAGGGCCAAATGTGCTGTTTGTATTGCCAGGTAATCGAGAAACTCAGCGTATCTCCTTTGAAGTACCAAAAACTCTGGTGTTACAAGATGCAGAAGCGATCGCTTCTCAAGTCCCAACAGTAGTAGGAGTTGCACCAGAGTTAAATACCAGACAGGTAGTTACATACCGCAACAGAAACACTGATGTCAACATCATTGGCACAACTCCCAGCTTTCTATCGGTGCGCGATTTTGAAACTGATAAAGGTCGGTTTTTCTCTGAGGTAGACATTAAACGAAGTAACCAAGTCGTGGTGCTAGGTGGAGACTTAGCAGAAAAACTATTCGGTAATAGTAACCCGATTGGTCAGCAATTGCGAGTTGGAAATACCAGCTTTCAAGTGATTGGGACGTTAACAGCCAAAGGTTCTAGCGTGGGAGCAGATTATGATAATGCTGCTTTAATACCAATCACCACCTCGGCAAACCGACTTGTGGGAAAGAATTCTCCCTATGGTATTTCTTTAGATTATCTCGTTGCAGCCGCTCGTGATTCTGAGAGTGTGGATGCAGCAGAGTTTCAAATTACTAATTTGCTGCGCTTACGGCACAAAATTAATGGTGAAGATGATTTTACGCTTCGCTCTCAAAAGGATGCTTTGCAAACTGTCGGGCAAATTACAGGTGCATTGACAATTATGTTAGCTGCGATCGCCGGGATATCATTGTTTGTCGGCGGCATTGGGATTATGAATATTATGTTAGTCTCCGTCACCGAACGCACCCAAGAAATCGGATTGCGGAAAGCAATCGGCGCAACAGAGCAAGATATTTTGCTCCAGTTTATCATTGAAGCAGTGATAGTTTCCGCAGCTGGCGGATTAGTTGGGACTGCGGTTGGTATCAGTGGCATCCTATTAGTAGGAGCTTTGACTCCTTTAGAAGCGAGTCTTTCTCCTGTAGCGATTAGTATGGCCGTTGGTGTGTCTGGTGGTATTGGTTTATTCTTTGGCGTTGTTCCTGCACGTCGCGCGGCTAAACTCGACCCCATTGTAGCTTTGAGAAGTGCTTAGAGACTATTTATATAAATCTTAAGAAAGAGGTATTATCGTAGATCAAGGCGATCGCTGACTAATTAACTCTACATATATCTTGGCATCGCTAAAATAACAAATGCGAACGCTAAATCAACAAATGCGTTCGCTAAATCAACAAATGCGTTCGCCAAATCAACAAATGCGTTCGCTAAATCAATAAATGCGTTCGCTAAATCAACAAATGCGATCGCCAAATCAACAAATGCGTTCGCTAAATCAACAAATGCGATCGCCAAATCAATAAATGCGATCGCCAAATCAATAAATGCGATCGCCAAATCAATAAATGCGATCGCCAAATCAATAAATGCGATCGTCAAAATAACATTAGAAAGGGAAAACTATGACATCTAATCCCTTCCCCTTTATAAGGCTACGGTGTACACACAAGTTTAATTACCCCCGTTGGAAAGGCTACCGTGTATACACAAGTCTTTGAGAGTGGCCTCATAGGCTTTTGATCCCCCCAACCCCCCTTAAAAAGGGGGGCAAAAGTCTCTCAAAGTCCCCCTTTTTAAGGGGGATTTAGGGGGATCTCCAACGTTTTTCGGTTTGTACAGACTTGTGTGTACACCGTAGCCTTTATAAGGGGAGGGTTAGGGTGGGGTAATTCAATCACCATCCAAATATTAGGTATCGGCTCTAGCGGTGGTGCAATCATTTCCGGCGTAGTTGTCCAAAACATCGACAAAACCAACCAACGCCTAACTGCGATATCTCCCAACAATCCACCCCATCATTGTTGAGTGTTTTAGCTAGATTGTTTTTTATAGGCATAGGTTGGCTGATAACTAAGCGCCAATATTATCCTAGAGATAAGAAGTAGATGGAACTCTTGTAAAGACGCGATTCATCGCGTCTCTACTAACTAATAACCAAATCATTATGGCAAACACTATTTCAATTACCGATTCTCTAGTTCCCAATCCCGTCCCGAAATCAACAATTATTCGTTTGGAGAATATTTTTAAAATTTATGGCACTGGTGAAACTGAAGTCAAAGCACTAAACGATGTGAATTTGACTATCCACCAGGGCGAATATTGTTCAATCATGGGCCCTTCTGGTTCAGGTAAATCTACAGCCATGAATATTATCGGCTGTCTAGATCGACCCACAGGCGGGCATTATTACTTAGATAATATTGATGTGGCTCAAATGGACGATCGCTCCTTAGCGCACATTCGCAACAAAAAGCTGGGGTTTGTCTTCCAACAATTCCATTTATTACCCCAGCTCACAGCACTAGAAAATGTGATCTTGCCAATGTTGTATGCTGGTGTGAACCCAAAAGAAAGAAGCGATCGCGCTACAGTTGCATTGACACGAGTCGGTTTAGCTAATCGCCTCAACAACAAACCAACTCAACTATCTGGTGGACAACAACAAAGAGTAGCGATCGCCAGAGCCATTGTCAATCGTCCTGTAGTACTCCTAGCCGATGAACCCACAGGCGCACTTGATTCGCACACAACCCAAGAAGTCTTAGATATCTTTAGCGAACTCAATGCCAGTGGAATCACCGTTGTCATGGTAACTCATGAGCCGGAAGTTGCCCGTCAAACTCAGCGCATCGTCTGGTTCCGCGATGGTCAAGTGGTACACTCAAATCTGACACCATCTGACTTGAGTCAGTTGGCTGTTTTATAACTTTGTTGTAAAATTCGCGGTATCCAGATCCCCGACAACTTTTACGAAGTCGGGGATCTAACTTTTCACAAGCTTGGCGTTTTACCAGTTTCTGCTTGTGTTGCGATCGGCTTAACATCGGTGTAACCCACTTCACCAGATATTGTCCGAAACACCGAAATTTGCTCGTCAAAATCTAATCCTTCAATCTGAGAAACTAGATCGTTAATTGCCTTACTTGGCTGGTAGCTAGCTGGTAAACCAACCACCTTATCGCCCATAGCTACTGCCCAAGCATACCAAACTAACAGCTGGTTGTTTTCTTTTATCGCCCCATAAGCACGGGAATATTCTGTATCTTTGCGGTTAACAATATCCCGCATAATATCTAGTTGCTGCTCATCAGATAACTCAAAATAATCTCCTAGCAAAAGTGGTGCTAACTCAGGTTCGGCAGCAGCAGGAGCAGCTGGTGTGATAGAATCACCCATTTTTTTATAAACCAAATAGAACCAGGCTAATTTTGCATCGGTATCTAAATTGTTAAAGGCATCTACCAATTTTTGACTTTCATTGCTCTGGGCTTGAGAAATAGTTTTATCGTAACTTGCAGTCATAATTTTATTTCCAAAGAAATTTTACAGGACAAACTAAGGACTACCAAAGTTTGAGCATCAGTTTCTACTATCGAGAGAAAGAGTTATATTAATTGCAAATTAGAACTTTAATGTATCTTTTAATAGAGGTAAAGTCTCTCCCAAGGGAGCATGGAAAGAGCCAATTACCTTGCTATACTTTCCCAAGTAAGCAATAAAAAATTTAACTTAAGGATTTTAATTATGCCTGATGAAATAAAGCCCAATGTTAATGAAGCTCCCACCCATGATGCTCAATTAGCTGCCGAAAACATAGCTAGTGGTGAAGAAAAAGCGCCAAGCGTCAATTTTGATGCTGATTATGCAGCTGCACAAAAATTCAGCGTGAGTGAAGTCGATCGCACAGGTGCAGGTGCCGCCGCCGCCGAAGCAGCTACTGCACCTAAATATAAAACATCTACACCAGCAGAGACTAAAACTCAAGCGCAGTCAACTGGTAATCCTGATGATTATATGGAGTTAGCAAAGGAAGTTGGGAATTCTAAAACTGAGGGTGTAGGTAATGTCAGTGACGATCTTGTAAAAAAAGCTTTGGAAAAGGGTGAACGGAAAAATTAAGTTTTTCTGATATCTTGCTATTTTGTAGGGTGGGCAATCTCAAAGGTATTAGAATTGAAGTTTTCGGTATTGGTAAATATTTCCCACCCTACTGTTTTGCTCGATAGTTAAGATTTTGACTATCGAATTTCAACTATTAACTAATTAATGACTATTCATCACTTCTAGCAGTTCGCTAGGTTGCTGAATTAAATAATCTGGATTTTGTTTGGCTAGTACTTCCGGTGAGTTAAAGCCCCAAGTTACTGCAATGACTTGAATATTTGCTTTCTTTGATGCTTCTATATCTCTGGTTTCATCTCCGACATAAATAACTTCTTGAGGTTGGAGTTGCCTTTGCCTCAATACATTATTGATTATGGTTGTTTTACCAAAAATTGTAATTCCTGAGTAGATAAAATCAAACAGGTGATCTAAATCATTGATTGTGAGAAATTGTGTAACATTATCTTTAGAATTAGAAGTGATAATGCCCAGTTTATATCCTTGATTTTGCAGTTCTATTAATGCTTCTTTAATTCCCGGAATTGGCTTTAATTCTGGGATTTTGTTTTTTAATTCTCCTTTAACTTTTTTAACTAGAAAAGGTATTTTAAATAGAGAAACTCCTGAGTACTTAATAATTTCCCTAGATGTTAAGTTTTTAAGGAAGCCTAATTGCTCTGGGCTAATGTGTCTATAACCAAAGTCTACAGCTAGACGATTAGCGATACTTACAAGGGCATCTACTGTATCAGCAATGGTGCCATCAAAATCAAAAATAATTACTTTCGGGGTCATTATTTGCCTGGATGCGTCAAGATTAGCTAGGGCGTTGCGTCGTAACATTTCTGGCTTAATCCGCCGCAAGGCAGATGCTGGAAATCGTTTATCCCACTCCCGATCTGAGATTTGGGCTAATTCTAGGAGTTTGGGAGCAATATTTTGAGGATAAGGCTGAAATTCTGCAATATCAGTTGTAGTGGCAAAACGTTGATTCCAAGGACAAACGTCTTGGCAAATATCACAACCAGCAACCCAGCCTTCTAAATGGGGTATGAGTGTCTCTGGCAGTTTGTCGTCCCGATTTTCAATTGTATGATAAGCGATGCAGCGATTAGCATCCACCACAAAAGGCTGAGTAATTGCACCTGTAGGACAAGCCTGAAGACAACGAGTACAGCTACCGCAGTGTTGTGTATGCGGGCGATCGCTCTCTAGTTCCAAATTGGTCAACACTTCTCCTAAAAATACCCAAGATCCATATTCCCGTGTAATCACATTACCATTTTTGGCAATCCAACCTATTCCGGCAAGTTGAGCTAACACTTTATCTTGTACCGGGCCAGTGTCTGCATAATAACGAACTCTTACACTTTCATCCAGTGATTCTAGCCATGTACATAGCTGCTTGAGTTTTTTATGCATCACCTTGTGATAGTCCCTTCCCCAACCATAACGGGAGATTTTGGCATAAGCCTTGCCTTTGGGACGTTGATGTGGTGTGTAGTAATTTAGCGCCACACACACTACCGATCGCGCTTCTGGCATCACTAAACGGATATCCTGACGTTTTGGGTTAGCCATCCATTCCATATTGGCGTGATAACCCAGTTCAATCCATGCTTGTAACCTCTGCGCTTCTGTGGCATCTATGCTATCTATAGCAGCAATCCCAACTTTGTGAAAGCCCAACTCGCTGGCTTTTTCTTTCACTACACTGCTGCTTGTTACGGAATACTGACTCATTTTTTTATTTGGATTTTGCCTAGACAAAGGCTCGATTATTATACATTGCCTAGTCAATAGGTTTAATTAATATTTGTTACTTTCTCTAGATATAAATTTTATTTATGGGGATCATTAATTTTGAATTTTGAATTCGGAGCGAAGCGACGTGACCTCTGCTGAATTTATCTCACCAGCGCAGTTAAAAGAAGAATTCCAGATCGAGGGAATTACGGAAACAAGCGTACTGCGTTATTTTGAAACCTTAAATGCCGGAGAATTTGAGCAAACTGCCGCCTTGTTTGCGGTAGATGGTATGATGCGTCCACCATTTGAATCTGATATTGTGGGGACAGATGCGATCGCAGCCTACTTAAAAAAAGAAGGGCAAAATGTTAAAGCCTACCCCAGCATAGGAATAGCCGAGACTTTAGAAACCGGTGAAATTCAAATCCAAGTAACAGGTAAAGCGCAAACTTCGTGGTGTAGTGTCAATGTCTTGTGGCTATTTATCCTCAACCAACAACAGCAAATTTTCTATACTAGAATCAAACTTTTAGCTTCTCCGCAAGAATTACTTTCTTTCCGTCGTGAAAATTAGTAAATAACTATAATCTCTTAGGAAATGTTTGATATTATCCAAAACCAAATCTAGGCATCAAAAATTACTATTAAAGAACTTTTGTCTATTTGACTAATTCGGGTAAAGTTGCTTGTAACTTGAGACAGTTTGCACCATCAATCTGCAACTCATAATCTACTTTATCCATGAGACGATTCATAATCAGCCAACCATAACCACCTTCTTGTTTTTGCAATGGGGTTGGAGCGTAGTACTTAGACATATCAAAGCCTTCGCCGTAGTCCCAAATTTCTAGGGCAAGATCCCGGTCTTTCACTTCCAAACGCAGTAAAATCGGTAAATTTGGTTTATCCTTGTGGGCATGACGGACTGCGTTTGAGTAGGCTTCCACCAAAGCCAATCTCAAACGACTTGATTGCCTCGACCAATCTACAGATTCTCCTAGCTGGATTTTCAAACATCCCAGCAACCAGTTTTCGACAATATTCAGAAAACTCAAGTCACTTGGTACATGAAGCTCACTTTTCATCACTTACAAAATCTCCAGTGAAAGTATGGTTTGATCGTCTTCTTGAACGTGGTTATCTGCCTGGATACGAGCTAGTAAATGGTTGAGAGAAAGTGGTTGTTCCTCTTGTTGTAAAAGTTGCCAAAGACCATCTTGATTTAGCATAGAACGGTTAACTGCCTCAACACCAGACCCGTTTTTTATTGTTAAATCAGAATCATTTGAGATCATTGCTTCTGTAATTCCATCACTGGCTAGTAACAATGTGTCTCCGGCAGCGAGAACCAAACGACCAGAGGGTGCTTGCCACTTGGGTAAGATTCCCAAAGGAACGCTGCGGACTTTCAGGTAATTAGGATTGTCGGCTAAAGCGTCTTGGCGTGACCATAACAGTGGATAAATATGACCGGCATTAGTGTAGACGAGTTCCTTGGTGCTAGGGGTATAACAGGCCAACACAAGAGTGACAAAATAATTGTTGCTAATTAAATCTTCACTCAGAGCGTGATTGAGGTTTTGCATAACCACATTCGGCTCGCCTGGTGTTTCTTGAGATAATTCTCGGCGCAAAACTGAAATAATACTAGCCATAAATAAAGCGGCTGGGACACCCTTCCCAGAGACATCACCTACTGCTAACCATAAATCCCCTTTGGGATGAACAAACACTTCAAATAAATCGCCTCCTACTTCCCGCGCTGGGTAGCAGCAGGCTTGCACTTTCACACCTTTGATGTCAGGTAAAGTTTGGCGTAGCAAGTTGTATTGAATTTGCCGAGCCACCTCCAATTCATTATGAATCTGCTGTTGCTTTTCTTGAAGGCGCTGGTAGAGTTTTGCTTGAGAGAGGGCTAAGGCTGCTTGTTCGGCAACACCTGCAATTAGTTGGATGTCTTCATCTTGCCAAGGGCGATCGCGTCCCCATTGGTGGAGGGCTAGCACAGCCAACAAATGCTGTTGGTAGCTGAGTGGCACAACCAAATGGTGACAAGGGTTGCCCTCGTATATTTCTTGAGTAAGTTGATAATTACCAGTTTCCAGCACTTTTTCAATTAAAACACTGGGGTCAAAGAAGCAATCTAATACATTAGATTTAGGATCGCGGTATGAGAACTGGTCTTGGATCAGGCGATCGCCCTCTACTGGTCTGAGCAAGCAACTGCTAGCATCAAATGTTTGTCCAATGGTTGCGACAATCTTTTGCAGCATACTATCGTAGTCTAAAGACTCCCGAATTGCGGTTGTTACGGCATTAAACAAAGATTCTCGCCGTAAAGCCCGACGTAATTCTTGCGTGCGCTTCTTGACTACGCGATAGGTATCAGTAGCTTGTTCAACTAATGCCCTAAGTTTATCTGGATTCCAGGGTTTGGTAATGTACTTGAATACCTGACCAGAGTTAATGGCATCTACCAAATCTTCGACATCAGTAAAACCAGTCAACAAAATCCGAATCGTGTCTGGAAAGCGCTCTACTGTCCGACTAAAAAATTCGGTGCCATTCATTTCTGGCATTCTTTGGTCAGAAATAATCACCGCCATTTCACCAAATTGGTCTAAGATTTCCAGAGCGCCAAAGGCATGATTGGCTTTATATACTTGAAAATCTCGCCTGAAAGTGCGGTAGAGTAAATCTAGGTTGTCTGGCTCATCATCTACCACCATGAGCTTAAGTTTTTCCACCCCTGTCTCAGCCATATTAGACTTTACTTTTCAGATATTTGAATGGCGATATAGTGTGATATTTATTCCAGATGATAAACCACAGAAAATCAGAGAAGCCATTCACTTTGAAAATATCACTTTCTCAAAGTTATGAGTTTCTCTTGATCGTTCTCAATTGCTCCACATACAAATCTCTTTACCCAACTAACCCAGAACGCAAAGCGCGGACTGCTGCTTGGGTACGGTCATCGGCACATAGCTTATTCAAAATATTGCGAACGTGAGTTTTAACAGTGCCAACGGTGATGTAAAGTCTTTCCGCAATTAGTGCATTACTACAACCTTCGACAATCAACTGTAGCACTTCTAATTCCCTTTCTGTCAGGGTGTAAGGTTGAATTCCTTCCAGATTCTCGACATCATCAGGGTTAGAGGCAATAGTTTTGTTATCTACAAAAGCTGATTCCAACTTTTGAGGATTTTGTTGAGCTTGTTGTAATACAATTCGAGCGATCGCTGGATCGATCCAGGCGTTGCCATTGTAAGTTACTCTCACTGCTTCCAGCAAATTATCAAATTTGATATCTTTCATACAGTAAGAGTCTGCACCAGCAGCAAAAGCTGCCAACACAGCTTCTTTATTATCCCGCAGCGTCAAAATTAACACTTTTGTGGCTAGCTGCTGCCCATTAGTAGTAGATTTTACCTCCCGTGTTAGCTCAATGCCATCTTTATCTGGTAAACCAATATCTACAATAGCAATATCTGGTTGTAGCATTTTTAACATCTTTAGCCCATCAGCAGCATTGGCAGCTTCACCTATAACCTCAAGTTCATCCTTTTGGATTAGCGCTGTGCGAATACCTATACGAGTGAGGTCATGATCTTCTATCAAAACAATGCGAATTTTACTCATAGCCAACTTCAGCCCGTTACACTACCTTAACCATAAAGTCGAGTTTCGTGACATACTCCCACACTCACTGCAAGCAGTATAGTGGAGACTTCTATTCCCGAAACTAGAGTTGCGAGTTTAGCGTTCTCTATTGGGTGAATATTAGACCTCGATCATAAAATTTGCAGTGATTTAGTCCAAGTAGTAGTCTGTCAAGTTTAAATTGATGGGTAATAAAGTTCGTAGTGAGTTAGCGCTAGCCTCTCCCTTTGGGAGAGGCTAGCGCCAAGGGGGTTTCCCCATCAGCGACTAACTTTCCCGTTGGGTAAGGACTTCAGTCCTTATTTTCTAAGCACGCTTTGTGCTTACTACAAACTTTTCATTACTAGCTTGACAGACTAATAGAAGGGTTCTGAGGAATCCTCACTTTCAAAACCGCAATCTCGTAGAGCCAAAGTTGAAGGTGGGGAGAATGTCAAGTTTTCTATTGTTGCAGGGTAATAGGGATCTTTCTTGCTTAAGTTCTAATCTAAAAAAAATTTGATAAACTTAGCATTCAAGGAAATCTGGTGTGATTACTCAACAATAGGCTATGTCTAAAGGCAATCAAGCATTTTCAGTATTGGGAATACCAGTTCATGTGATGACTAACTATCCGGCCTGGTTATTAGAATGTCTCCAGCAAGGCAGAGGAATTCATGTAGTAACGCTCAATGCAGAAATGACTATGCAGGCAGAGCAGAATCAACTCCTCGCTCAGATCATTAAAAATGCTGAACTAGTAATTCCAGATGGAGCCGGGGTTGTTCTGTATTTGCGATGGCTATTATGGCAAAAAGTACAGCGTTTTCCGGGGATTGAATTAGCAGAAAAACTTTTGCAAGAACTTGGACAACAGAAGAGAGGGGCAAAGGTATTTTTTTATGGAGCAGCGCCTGGAATAGCCTCAACTGCGGCAGATTTTTGGCGGCAGCAAATTCCAGATTTGAGTATAGTTGGCACTCACTCAGGCTACCACTCCCCAGAAGAAGAAGCACAATTAAAACAAACTCTCGTTCAATTGCAGCCACAAGTGATTTTTGTCGGTTTGGGAGTGCCACGTCAAGAGTTATGGATTGCCGAAAATCGCCATTTGTGTCCTCAAGCAATTTGGATTGGTGTTGGTGGTAGCTTTGATATTTGGTCGGGAACTAAAACTCGCGCTCCCGCCTGGTTAGGAAATAATAATTTGGAATGGTTATATCGGCTTTATCAAGAACCTTGGCGTTGGCGGCGAATGTTGGCTTTGCCAGCTTTTGCAATAAAATCATTTGTTTATCGGTTGACAGCAAAAGGGGCAATTAGTTAAGAGTGGGGCATTGGGCATGGGGCATGGGGCAGGGGATGAGGAGACGTGGCGATGCAAAGAAAAGATCAAATACCATCTCTGTGTAAGAGTGTCCCAATGCCCAATGCCCAATTCTGAGTGTTATTACTTGGTTGATCTTAAAGGCTACAAAAATTTTAAATTTTCTTTGTTGAATTTTAAATTCCCAGGCGAAACTTGGGAATCCTTATTTTTGAGAGGAATGTCACATCTAAGCCGACTAGCTGTTTAGTTGTGTGTATAAGGAAAATTTAAAAATGCCAGTATTAACAACTCAAGTTAAGACAGAGAAATCCGTTGAGAGGGAGAACTGTGAAACTCAACAGCACAGTAGTAATACTATTGCAAAGGTGACATTGCAATCTGTAAGCAAGACTTATGCTAACGGCACTCATGCCTTGTTGAATGCGAACCTTGAGGTAAAAAAGGGAGAATTTCTGTTTATTACCGGGCCAAGTGGTTCTGGTAAATCAACGCTCTTGAAAATGTTGTATGGCCAGGAGTTGCCTACAAAGGGAGAAGTAATTGTTGATGAGTGTAATATAGCGGGTTTACGGGGCGATCGCTTGTCATTATTTAGGCGACGGATTGGCATTGTGTTTCAAGACTACAAACTGATTAGCCAACGAACAGTAGCAGAAAATGTGACTTTTGTGCTGCAAGCTCAAGGGTATACCCGTAAAGAAATTCAACGACGTTTAGAACCAACTTTAAAGCTAGTGGGTTTGCTGAGTAAAGCTGACTGCTTTCCAGATCAACTATCTGGAGGAGAGCAACAACGGGTGAGTATTGCTCGTGCCATTGTTGGTACACCGCCACTGCTCTTGGCAGATGAGCCGACTGGAAATCTCGATCCAGATAATTCCTGGCAAGTGATCCAAATCCTCCAGAAGTTAAATTCCTTTGGTGCTACGGTAATTGTTACCACCCATGATGAACAATTGGTGCGGCGCTGCAATCATCCGGTAGTGCAAGTTCGTAATGGACTGCTGTCTCGAAAATAGTCATTTGTCATTTGCAAAGGACAAAGGACAAATAACTAATAAATGTGATGCTGGACTTTTGGTGATAGGGGTACGAAAGGTACTGCTGTTTTGGGGGGGAGAACTTGTAGGCGATGGTTTCCGGCCGAGCGGAGGTCATCGCAAGTTTGTAAACTTTTAAAAGCTGCGTCTCGGATTGTAATTTCCTGCTCTCGACTGATTAAGAGTTGCAAGCATTCAACCACTTCTTGCTGCACTGAAGGATCAACTTGCTGACGGCTGATGAATTTAGTTAGTTGACGTAGGGCAATCAACCGTTTCAATGGATCTTTGTCTGTTAAATTCACCAATAACCGATCTAGGTGGTCTTCTTCTCGATTTTCATAAAAGTTGACAAATTGCCATACCAATAAAATTAAAGTTAACAGGGTTCCCAGACCTTGAACAATAGCACCAGCTGCAATCCAAGAACTGTGAGAGTCAACCCAAATTGCCGCAGCCATGTAAGTGCTGACAGTAGCAAGACCACCACTGATGACTGCTAAAGCTAACCGACGATTTGAACTGTTTAAGAACTTACGTATCTTAGACCAGTGCAATTGCCAGTCCCACTTCTGCATTGAGTAAACCAATACCATTACGCCAATTCCCATTAAGAGAGCCAATAGCAGCATCCAGTTCCACAACAACATTGCAACAACAATTGTCAGGAACCCAAAAAAGCCCCCAGGCCCAGAGAAACGCTTAAATGTTTGTTGCTTTGTAGCTCCCTTTGTCTTGAACAATGGATGCGACCATTTCCAGTTGGGGATTTGGTTGATCAATTGCTGCCAATCAGACGAAGCCTGTGCCAAAGTGTTTACCTACTTGATTACGAAATTACATATTGTCTAAGTTTGACTAGAAATGAAGAAAGGGTAAAGACCCAAACCACAAAATATCCGGTTTTTATCGACGGATAGTAGACTAGTACAGCATGGCGCAAATAAAGATACCATTTAAAAAGGCTTAAAGCAAGTGCAGAAAGCCTGTTTACAGACAAAAACGAAAGTTATCAAGGGTGAATTGACCATCAAAAGCACAGAAGGTAACGCTGTAGATGTTATTCACATTTATAGATAATAAGGTATTGGGAGAAATTGCGGAGTCTGAGTTGGCAAGATTAGCGCTTGGTAGTGCAGCTTGACCAAGGAGTTGGCGATCGCTATTGTAGGCGGAAAGCACTAGCCGTTGCGAACTAGTCACAAAGGCACTAACTGAGTTCACCGGACGTAAGAAAGTCGCTTCTAAAAATCCGCTTTTGGGCGCTCCCATTAAGACTGTTAACCCTGAATAGCTTGGAAATGCTGGATTTGATGGCTGTATGGCGAGAGAATTATGAAAAATTACTCCCCAGTGTTCATACTGGCGCTCTACTGCTTCAAAACACTTCAAATCTTCTAAGTCTAAACAAATACAAGTAGGTACTGTTACACTGACATCATTGATCGCTGACTCGCCCTGATTTGCCCAAGCTGAAGCTTTAATTTCATTTTGTATATTAAAGTCAAGCGCAAATTTAGCGTCTTCAATCGTTGGTAGTTTATTTGATTGAAGAGTAGCCTGCTTTCCCATGACATCCCGCCTTTACAATTAATTAAAGAATAATCAGATTTAGTAATATATCAAAAGCTACTGTTTCTATCTATAAAACTAGAATTAATAGCTTGTTAAAATGAGCATTTTGAGTTTTATTGATGCTCAAAATAATTTATTAGTTTTCTAATAGACTACCATAAAAACTTATGTTTTAGTCACGGTTTAGTAATCCTCGCTACCACAGAAAACGCCTATACAACAGTATTTACAACGTTAAATTGCTTTTTCTCGTGGAAAAAATCACCAAATCTTTACAAGTAATCCAGTAATTTTATATCTACTTAATCTAACGGTAGCGAGAAGTCCTAAAGTGATTAGTTAGCCGATAATAACAATGAGTAGAGAGTTTGACCTAAATAGGACTTACGCAAAACTACACAAGGTAGGGGCAATTCATGAATTGCCCTAAGAAGTTGTTTGAAAAGTGGTTACTGAGGTATCCAAAATTTGATATCCTCCTAAATCCTCCTTAAAAAGGAGGACTTTGAGAAGGTTATTTCCCCCTTAAAAAGGGGGGGATCTGAATACAAGCGTAGACTTTTAAAACATCCTCTAAGAAGAAAATCTTTCTTTTCGGTTATTGTTTGCGTAAGTCCTACTAAATAAGTAAGTATTTTGGGATAACCCAAGAAGACACGATGACGCAAAGAAATTATCAAATATTATCTTTGTTCTTCAAGCTTACAGGTCTATTCTGTTACTCGGATTAACTAATTACTACAGTCAACAAAAAATACTTATGTTTCAACCAGCCGGATTTAACCAACGCTCCATAAATACCTCACTAGGTAGGATGGTATATTATACTGCCTCTGGATCGCCTTGGCAGGACAATATAAATGCTAAAGACGATCGGGAAACTTTGGTGTTCCTGCACGGCTTTGGTGGCGGGTCTTCTGCTTATGAGTGGTCGAAAGTTTCTCCGGCTTTTGCTGCCGAATATCGGGTCATTGCGCCCGATTTAATTGGCTGGGGTAGGTCTGAGCATCCGGTACGGAATTATAACATTGACGATTATTTGACCACGATTCGGGAGTTTTTCGAGCAGACTTGTACTGGGCCAGTGACTGCGATCGCTTCTTCTTTGACCGCAGCCTTTACAATTCGGGTAGCAGCAGCTTATCCCGATTTATTCAAGTCTTTAATTCTCACTACCCCTGCTGGACTTTCTGACTTTGGCGAAAACTACTCACGGAGCTTTTTTGCTCAGTTAGTCAGCATTCCCGTTGTTGACCGTTTAATTTACAGCACGGGAGTAGCTACCAGTGGAGGTATTCGCAGTTTCTTAGAGCAACGGCAATTTGCTCAGTCTAATCGAGTGTATGAAGAAATTGTAGATGCTTATTTACAATCCGCCCAACAGCCGAATGCTGAGTATGCAGCACTGTCCTTTGTCCGTGGCGATTTATGCTTTGATTTATCTCTTTACATTCAACAGTTGACCACACCCACTGCAATTATTTGGGGACAAAAGTCAGAATTTACAGCGCCATCAATTGGTCGCCGCCTTGCCGAAATGAATCCCCAAGCAATCCGATTTTTTCAACAGTTGGAAGATGTGGGGTTAACACCACAGTTGGAAGTACCAGCAGTCACAATTGGGTTAATTCGCAAATTTTTGCCTTTGCTTAATTAGTGGTTTTTTTAAGGAGGCAAAAAGCAGCACTGTTAGCGCCTAACTTCTCTCTTAGATATCGGTTGAAAAGTCTAATTTAGTTACTAGAAGTCTTGGCTATACAAGATTTTACCCACTACCCTACGGAAACGCTAAGGGCAAATGTGGGTTAATTTTTCATGTTTTTGGCGTAGCTAGAGTAAGTTTATGTAGTAAAAAATTTTCTTCGCTCAATACTTTACTTTCATTATCGTATTTAAAATGACTATACTATCCAAGCTGACTTGATAAATTGCTAATTACACAAACAAAATAAGGCATAGTAAATTTATCTTAGCAGGTAGATTATCTGATGATTATTCCAGAGTCAATTAATAAATTTCTCAGATTGGTACAAGGTTTTGACCATCATTTTTTACAAAATGAAAAAGAAAGTAGCGATCGCATATAATTTACCCAAGCCTTTTGGAGAGGGTAATTGTGAAATAGAGTTCGGCAGTATTATTTTCAGAGGTCTAAAAATTTACTTAAATCATCAAGATATTTTAGGTCAATTAATGACTGGATTGCATACCCAACCCAATTGGGGATGTCGTCGGTTTTTTAAACAGTTAGATAAAAATAATTTTGAGGTATATTTAGGTCAAACAACTCTAATTTTATCAGATATAGAAGCAACAGATTTATGTTTATGTATTGATGGTGTTTGCCAAGAATATAAAAAATTAATAATCGAATTTGAAAATACTTTAGAAACATGGGATTTTGAATTTGTCAAGTTCTCAGAAAGTCGAGGTTTTATCCTTTTTTCTGTAAGACAAGAATTATGGAATTTAATGCAGCAGTTTGCTAATGAATTTGATTATACTAAAGGCAAGTCAGAATGGCATCTATTTCATAGACATAATACGTCAATTCGAGTGAGCCGAGGAATCCGCGATCATACATTTATCTTCCCTAAAATTGATAAAAATTCGCCTTTATTACCTAACAATCAAATTAATATAATTTATGAGCTAAATGATGTTAATTTACAATTACTTGATAGAGGTAAATTTACCTCATGGCAGCAAGATATTGGAGTCCGGGGAACCTGGACAGCTAGATATACTAAGCAATGGTTATTAGAGAAATATATTCCCAAAGTTATTAATTATTACTCACAAAAGTCTCAGATATCTGAAGCCGAATTGCTAGCAACCATAACGAATTATACAAGCGATCGCACGTTGATTCAAGAAATTGATAATATTAGAGATTTAGCACCTTATCTTCGTGACATCCAATCTTGGCTACATATATATATAGAAAATATTTCTGGTTCTCTGTTGAAAGCATATTACCAAGCCTATACAAATTTGGTGCGTAATACTGATTCTTCCATAACAGGCATAGACTATATTGTAGGAAATTTGCGTCGGATTGAATGGAAAAATACGCAAGAAGAAATTTTGAGCAACATCACAGATTGGAAAAACTTGACTTTTAAATATGCTATTGACTGCTTAGATAAGCAAGTAGCAAGAATAAATAATTGTGAATACGAGAATAGTTTGAATGCAGATTTAATAACTCGGACATTTATTTGGATTATAGAAAATGGTAAAATTTCTTTCTCGCAAGCTCAATTAAATGGTGCTAAACAGGTTTTATTGCCACTTTGGGAACAAAGTCGCTTTGAAATGCGCCATGTGTATCCGAATCGATAAAATTACATAATATGCTGTAAATCCAACACAAATCCAGGTAGGACATTTTCTCCTGATACACTAGCAGGATTGTCTAATATTTCTACATCTTTACCTGGACGATAAATTTCTACTCGCTTGTTTTTCCTATCAATTAACCATCCTAATTGAACGCCATTTTCGATATATTCTTGCATTTTCTCCCGCAAGTCTTTCAAGGAATCAGTACGAGAACGCAACTCTATTACAAAATCAGGACAAATAGGGGCAAATTTTTCTTGTTGTTCTGGGGTTAAAGCGTTCCACTGTTCAATTTTTACCCAAGAAGCATCGGGAGAACGTTCTGCACCATTGGGTAGCGTGAAGCCAGTTGAAGAATCAAAAACTTCGCCTAAATTACTTTCTGAATTCCAAATATCTAATTGAGTGGTAATCTTAACATTACGTCTGCCAGTATCACTACCTGTAGGTGGCATAATTAATAATTCCCCTGATGCTGTACGCTCAAATCGATAATCGCGGTTTTTCTGACACATCTGGAAAAATTGCTCGTCAGTTAAGTCGATTTTCAATTTGAGTGTAGAAGCTAAAGTTGTTGTAACAGCGTCCATAAGCTATCCTGAGCATCTTTCTTTCTAGTTTAGTTGTGTGTGGTTTGCGATCGCCTGCAATAATTCTAGAAAGTGCGTAGACGCTGACTGGGCTTGTCACCAGACATCACTTACCCCTTTGCACCCAGGATAGAAGAGTCATAGTGCTGTAGCAAATCTTCTGGATCGTTATAAATTGCCAGCGCTTGAGACAGTTGTTCATCGCTAAAGCCACCGCAACGCAAAGCAATCACGCCTACTCCGGCTTTACCGGCAGACTCAATATCGTAGGGAGAATCTCCTAGCATCACTACTTTATCAGGTGTCATTTTCGCTTTTTTCAAGGCGGCTTGTACAATGTCAGGAGCAGGTTTAGATGCTTCGGCATCATCGGATGTAGTTACTTCCGATATTAAATCATCTACTTGGGCAATTTTGAGTAATATACCAAGTTCTTCAGAAGTTGCTGAACTAGCAACAACTAGATGCAATCCCGATTTTTGCATCTTTAATATTAAGTCTCTGGTACCATTGGCAGCAGTAATGTGCGGTATATATTTGTTCAATATAAGTTCTTTGCGTCGCTCGGCGATCGCTTTGCCAGTTCCTTCTTCACTATTTAATTCTGGCGCTACTTTGGGAATCAGTTGATCTCCACCCATACCTATAAGTGGTCTAACTGTTTCAAATGGCACTTCTAGATCATAAGCTGCAAATGCCTCTACCCAAGAATTTGCATGAATATCATTACTTATAACCAGTGTGCCATCAACATCTAAAATCACTCCCTCTAAAGCCATGAAAAACCTCGGCTGATGTTTTGTTTCATTGATGATGGCATGGCAAATAGCTTACTTCATCGTCCTATGAGAAGAGAAAAGGGTAAGAGTTGAGAAGAAATGGCGATCGCCTTGAGATAATTTAAAAAAGTGCGATCGCCCGCGTCAGTTTTACCCCACCCTAACCCTCCCCGTATGTATTGGGGAGGGAATTAGATTTCCTGTTTCCTCCCTTTACAAGCTACGGTGTACATACATCTTTGTACAAACCCAAAATCGTTGGAGATCCCCCTAAATCCCCCTTATAAAGGGGGACTTTAAGAGACTTTTGCCCCCCTTTATAAGGGGGGTTGGGGGGATCAAAAGCCTATGAGGTCACTCTCAAAGACTTGTGTGTACACCGTAGCCTTTACAAGGGGGGATTAAGGGGGGTAATTCCACTTCTGTGTGAGTAAAAAGCTTAATTTTTCATTACTCCTCCCTTTCCGTTTCGGAGAGGGAGAGGTTTATCGAACTCACATCTACTTGATATCATCGCAGAGACCCTTGTCGCTCTCACTCAAATTCGAGTTATTCTGCAAATAATCATGCAGCCAATTGCAACCCCGCACCAGCAATTGGTCTAAATTCTCCACAGGCCACAACCGCGCTGTCCCGTCATCGGATGCCGTGGCGATGGTTTTGCCGTCCGGGCTGAAACTCACACTATAGATATAGCCTTGATGCCCTTTGAATTCTTGGAGCAGTTGCCCTTGCAGGTTCCACAACCGCGCTGTCTTGTCAACTGATGCCGTGGCGATGGTTTTGCCGTCTGGGCTGAAACTCACACTTGAAACTCCACTTTGATGCCCTTTGAATTCTTGGAGCAGTTGCCCTTGCAGGTTCCACAACCGCGCTGTCTTGTCAACTGATGCCGTGGCGATGGTTTTGCCGTCCGGGCTGAAACTGACACTTAAGACATTGCCTTGATGCCCTTTGAATTCTTGGAGCAGTTGCCCTTGCAGGTTCCACAACCGTGCTGTCTTGTCAAATGATGCCGTGGCAACGGTTTTGCCATCTGGACTGAAACTCACACTTGAGACTCCGCTTTCATGCCCTTTGAATTCTTGGAGCAGTTGCCCTTGCAGGTTCCACAACCGCGCTGTCTTGTCATCTGATGCCGTGGCGATGGTTTCGCCGTCCGGGCTGAAACTCACACCCCAGACACTGCTTTGATGTCCTTTGAATTCTTGGAGCAGTTGCCCTTGCAGATCCCACAACCGTGCTGTCTTGTCATCTGATCCCGTGGCGATGGTTTTGCCGTCTGGACTGAAACTCACACCCCAGACTCCTCTTTGATGCCCTTTGAATTCTTGGAGCAGTTGCCCTTGCAGGTTCCACAACCGCGCTGTCTTGTCAACTGATGCCGTGGCGATGGTTTTGCCGTCCGGGCTGAAACTGACACTTAAGACATTGCCTTGATGCCCTTTGAATTCTTGGAGCAGTTGCCCTTGCAGGTTCCACAACCGCGCTGTCTTGTCAACTGATGCCGTGACAATGGTTTCGCCGTCCGGGCTGAAACTCACACTTGAGACACTGCCTTGATGTCCTTTGAATTCTTGAAGCAGTTGCCCTTGCAGATTCCACAACCGTGCTGTATTATCAACTGATGCCGTGGCGATGGTTTTGCCGTTCCGGCTGAAACTCACACTTAAGACACTGACTTGATGCCCTTTGAATTCTTGGAGCAGTTGCCCTTGCAGGTTCCACAACCGCGCTGTCTTGTCATCTGATGCCGTGGCGATGGTTTTACCGTCCGGGCTGAAACTCACACTTAAGACACTGCCTTGATGCCCTTTGAATTCTTGGAGCAGTCGCCCTTGTAGGTTCCACAACCGCGCTGTCTTGTCAACTGATGCCGTGGCGATGGTTTTGCCGTCCGGGCTGAAACTTACACTTAAGACACTGCCTTGATGTCCTTTGAATTCTTGGAGCAGTTGCCCTTGCAGGTTCCACAACCGTGCTGTATTGTCATCTGATGCCGTGGCGATGGTTTTGCCGTCCGGGCTGAAACTCACACTTAAGACACTGCCTTGATGTCCTTTGAATTCTTGGAGCAGTTGCCCTTGCAGGTTCCACAACCGCGCTGTCTTGTCATCTGATGCCGTGGCGATGGTTTTGCCGTCCGGGCTGAAACTCACACCCCAGACACTACCTTGATGCCCTTTGAATTCTTGGAGCAGTTGCCCTTGCAGGTTCCACAACCGTGCTGTCTTCTCATCTGATGCCGTGGCGATGGTTTTGCCGTCTGGGCTGAAACTCACACTTAAGACACTGCCTTGATGCCCTTGAAACTGGTTACGTTCTTTAATTTTATTGAGAATAGTATTCAAAGTAAAAATTGGGCTGATAGTTGGATATTTTTCTAGAGGGAGACCATCTTTTACTAGACTTTTTAACTCTTTACCACTCTGGATTGCTGACATCAGCGATTCTAACTCGGCAGACTCAAACTGTTTTGAGGTATTAACTCCAGCCCGTTCTAGGTTTGTTCCCTCCTGTACTCGACTCAAAAGAGTTTGAGCTTGTTTAGCTTCATATTCCGCTTCTTGTCGTTGTCTATTAGCCAGTTGTACTTTCTCTTGAATAGTTTTATTCCTTTCTTCTACCTGATTCAATTCTGTTTTAGCATTGAACAGGTTTTGGTTAGCATTTTGAATTTCTCCTTGTGCTGCCTTAAATTTCACTTCTGCGGCTTGCTGATTCTTCTGCGCTGCTTGAAACTTTTGCTCTGCATCTTTCTTTTTAGTTTCTAATTCTTGCGCTTTCTTTTGTATTTCTGTCTGTAGCTTTTGCGTAGCTTGCAAGCGTTGAGTTACTTGATTGTAGTTTGCTTCAGCCGTTTTAACTTTATTTTCTGCCTGTTGCTTTTTATTCCCAGCATCCTTAGCAAATTGCACTTGAGTCAACGAATATAAAGATAATATACCTGCTAATAATAATAGACACACCGCTAAACTAGAACTTAACGCTAACCGCTTGCGTCCCTCTTGAATTTGCTGGTCAGCTTTGCGTTTCGCATCAACTAATATCTCCCTTGCATCTTGTTCATGCTTCAGCTTTTCTTCTGCTTGCAAGCGTTGTTCTCGCTCTCTAGCTAGTTCTGCTAATATCAGCTTTTCTTCTGCTTGCAAACGTTGTTCTCTCTCTCTAGCTAATTCTGCTAATATTTCATTACCTTGTTGTTGGCGAATAAAAAATACGAGGTAATCATGCACCAATTGATAACGGTCAGCAGGCGATTCTGGTAACAGCAATACTAACCTGGATGCCACAAAAATCTCTAAAACCAAATCTAGTTTATCGGCTTCTGCTGACAAATCTGCTGCTAACTCAGCATGAGTCTTCAGAGGACGAGTACCATTTTCATCTGTGAGTAAATATAAAATTAGTCGAGCAACTTGTTCATTCTCCGCACCACAATCATGAATGACTTCTTCTAAAAATCGCTCAACTAATTTTTCTTTAATGCCAAATTGACGATACTTTTCTAAAGTAGTAATTTTCTCAGCTTGTAATTGTGTCCCGACAATTTGCAACTCAATCGGGCGTACTTCTCCCAAATCACCTGCTAAATCCTGTACTAATTCATCAATCAGTGCCGGTTCTAGATAAAATTGAGAACGTGCTGTTAAACTCTCTACAACTGCCTTGGCATCGGCTGGAGAAAAGTTACCCAAATAATAGCGAATATTTTTATCGAGAATATTATTATTAATTACACTGAAATCAAACAACCGGTCTAACTCTAATAAATAATGTAAATAATCTTCCCGTAAGGATAGAATAATTTTGATAAAAGGAATATCTAGACAAACTCGCAAAAACTCATAAAATGCTCGTCGTTGACTTTGGTCGGTATAAACAAAGAAAAACTCCTCAAACTGGTCAAACATTAAAACCGTTAATAAATTCCGGTCAGCATTTCTCCGTAATTGTTCTACAATAGCTGCTGATGAATCCAGATTTACAGATAATTGATTACCCCTGACTTCCTCAAAACCCTTAGCTAAACTCTGCCCCAACATTATCACCCAATCTGTATATACTCGCAACAAAATAGGCAAAGCATCTCGCTCGCCAATTGCTTCCTGTTGCAACGCTGGGATTAATCCACCCTGCAAAATTGAACTTTTCCCTACTCCTGACTGACCATGAATTACAGTCAATTTATGCTCAGTTCCGCCAATTCTTTCTCGCAACCGCTTCACATCTTGTCCGCGACCAGAAGCAGCAATTTCTTGAGCAATGGTTTCAGGGTTTTCCACTTGCAACTGTGCAGAATTAATTGCCTGTCGCTGTGGGTTAAGATAAGATGCACCAACAAAAGCGCGAAAACCATACTGTTGTTCAATTTGTAATTGCTCTTGCTTAATATAAAAAGCTTTGAGATATTCACCTTGCCCAAAATAGAGTAAGCGTAATGTCTCTAATATAGATATATACAAATGCGGGTTGTATTGATGATTACTTTCCTTTTTCGCAGCTTCTAAATTTGTAATTGCTGCTTCAACTTGACCTAAAGCCTGTTGTGACTTGGCTAAAATAAACCGATACAAACTAAATTCATCTGGTTGTAAATTCGGTATATCAGTTAATCTTTGCAATGCTTCCCCCGCGAGTTGATGCGCTTCATTCCAGCGTGACTGTTCTAAAGCTACCTCTGCCAAAAAACCATAATCTTTAGCCAATTGCAACGACGTGCCATAATTTTGATGTAGCGGCAGAGATTTTTCAACAAGGCTTTGTAACTCTGACCATACTTGCAAATGTCGCAGCACTTCACCCAGTTTAGTAATATGTTTTGCGACTAAATCTGAACGTTGTGCTTGTTCAAAAATATTTATAGCTTGCTGAAGGTAATTTCTAGACTCTTGCCAATAGTGTTGATTTTCTATCTGGTTTTTTTCAGCTTGGCGGTTATACGCTAAAGCAATATTAACGAGTAATATACCTTGTCTTTCTAAATAGTTACTTTGTTGCCAAAACCCAAAACTGTGTTGATAATCTGCTAAAGCATCATCTATCTGGTCATGTAGATAATTATTTAAACCAAGCACAAACTTTAAACTTGCTTGAAGTGCTGGTTCTAATACTTCTCCTCGATTTTGCAAATCTTTACGGGCGGTTTTTAATTCCCGGCACATTTGGGGATTTGGCGTTACCTCACCAGCAAAAATTTCATCAGTTTTTTGCCGGAGAAAGTTTACTAAATCATCAGTAGGGTATCCCCTCAATAATTCGGGGTAGGCGGTTATTCAGGTATCAAAGACCAAGCAAAAGGATGGGAAGAAGACTTTAGCCGAATAACGCTTCCCA
>NZ_JBALDL010000108.1:0-32869 GCF_036917465.1 Nostoc sp. | reverse complement strand
GGTAAGTCGTAGCGATCGCCTGTTTTTCTTCCTCCCCTTGTTCACACATCCTTAATTTCATCAAATCCATCCTCGATTACGCGAACGGTGAGTGAATTAACCTCCTTAATTTGTGCTGCTCCAGTTAAACATTACTCAGGTAGCGGTGAACGAATTGAATGGCGATGGAACCTTCACCAACACCCGATGCCACCCGCTTAATTGACCCGGATCGCACATCTCCGGCTGCAAAGATGCCAGGAACGCTGGTTTCTAGCAAAAAAGGTGAGCGTTCCAAATGCCAACCTGGAGGAGATTTGCCATTGTGCGTCAAGTCGGGGCCTGTGAGGATAAACCCCTGAGTATCGCGTCGAATAACCCCATCGAGCCAATCAGTTTTGGGGGTAGCACCAATGAAGATAAAAAGCGATCGCGCTGGCACGATTTCAGTTTGTCCAGTCTTGACATGGGCAATTGCAATTGCTTCTAAATGTTCCTCTCCCTTCACTTCCATAACGCTGCAACCTGTGCAAACTTGGATATTTGCAGTTGCCGCAATCTGGTCAATCAAGTATTGGGACATACTCGATGAAAGGGACTCACCCCGCACCAGCATAATCACTTTACTGGCATACTTAGAAAAATGCATTGCTGCTTGTCCGGCAGAATTTGCCCCGCCTACTAAGTAAACTTCCTCATTGCTACAGGCGATCGCCTCAGTCATGGCAGCGCCGTAATAAATTCCGGCTCCTGCCAACTTCTCGGCTCCTGGGATATTCAGCCAACGGTAGGAAACGCCGGTTGCAACTAAAAGTGCATGGCAACTTATCTCGTTACCATCTGCCAATTGCAGAACCCGATAAGGATCTTGCAGCTTAACTCCGGTTACTACTTGAGGGGTGAGAATTTCTACCCCAAATCGCCGCGCCTGGGTGACTCCCCGCCTTGCCAAATCGTTGCCGCTCAAACCAACAGGAAACCCTAGATAGTTCTCAATGCGCGAACTTGTGCCTGCTTGCCCGCCCGGAGCCTCACGCTCAATTAAGACAGTACTCAATCCTTCAGAAGCGCCATAGACGGCGGCGGCGAGTCCGGCGGGGCCAGCACCCACGATCGCTAAGTCATAGAAAGGCCGCTCTGCCTGGGTTTGCAGTCCAATTTTAGCGGCAATCTCTAAATTAGATGGTTGGATTAATCGGGAACCATCGGGAAACAGCACCAAGGGCAATTGCTGTCTACCATCAGCTTGTGCGTATTCAACTAATTTTGCCGCATCTGGCTCCAGTTCAATATCCAACCACTTGTAGGGAATCTGGTTACGCGCCAGGAAGTCTTTCACCTGATGAGAAAAAGGCGACCAGCGATTACCAATGACTCGAATCCCTTCAAAGGGTGGGTGGAATCCAGCTAGCCAGTCATCTAGCAAATCATCCAAAATCGGATATAGCCTTTCTTCTGGAGGATTCCAGGGCTTGAGTAAGTAGTAATCAAGTTTGGCACTATTAATTGATTTAATGGCAGCATCCGTATCTGCATAGGCAGTCAGCAAAGCACGTTTCGCATCAGGAAAGATGCCTTTTGCCTGTTCAAGGAACTCCACACCTCCCATTTGGGGCATTCTCTGATCGACCAAAAATAGAGCAACTACTTCATTCCGTAATTTGAGTTGCTGCACTGCCTCCAGAGCGGTAATACCGGAATCTGCGCGGACAATACGGAAGCGATCGCCATACTGATGCCGCAAGTCTCGTGACACCGCTTGCAAAACTTCTGGATCGTCATCGACGGTTAAAATTGCAGGTTTTGCCATAACTACTGTTATTTTACGATTACAGTACTTAGCTGTTATCTTCAAAAATTTGTTTTAAAATATCTACTGTTTCACCAGTTGCTTTAAACGAAAGTATGCCTCTTCTGGTGTCAGCGCTTCTGATTGACTTTCATTAGGTATATAAAATATCCAAGTATCAGGAAAGTAATGCACTACAAAGCTGGGAATCAGACCCAAACTTACTGCTTGCTTTCCAAGTTTCTCAGCTTGTTCCTCTAAACTGAGTTGGTCATGAAATGGGTGTTCAACCATACTTTTCATCTCCCTGTACTTTATTTTACCCTGGAAGAACCTTCACGTTCAAATACCCGGATTGCACGAATCACTTTTAAGTAATTCACCATGTTCCAGAACGAGCTTGAGAATATTTAGGTCTACTACCAAAATAATTCCAAATATGCTTTTGAAGAGAATTATAAAGCTATTTTGGTCATTCTGTATAAGCCATCAACAATGCAATTGATAATAATCCAACAGTCCTTTGAGAAAATCATTAAGGCGATGCCTACGATGGCAAGCTAGGCAAAAAATGATTTGACAGACAAAGATTTTTCGCGTCTCAATCTTCATGCCTTAACTGCCATGCTGCACCACAAGCGGCCCCAGCCCCGGCTAACAATCCGGTACTCATTCCTTGGATAGTTTTTTGGATTGGATCTTGAGTTACGCAGTCACTTGTAACCTTACTGTCTCCCAAGCAGAGATTACTTTCTGCCCAAGCAGCAGTGCCTCCTAAAATTACACCAGTTATACTACAGGAAATAACTAGCAGCAAAAGGCGTTGAGTTTTTCTAACCATATATAGATGTGTTAGAGATTAAAGATATTAATTGACTCTCAATTACTTTACACATACTTGCTAGCAAATGTCAGCTGGTTTAAAGATAACTAGCTACTATTAAAAACTTAGGCAACTATTGAAAAATCTGATTAGACATCGCATTAAAAAAATAAGCTCTGGGGAAGAGATATAATCAGATTTTTTTAATAAAGACAATTGAATTTACCTCTTTTGAGGCACTAATACAGGTAGTTTACCTGTGCTAGCTACAGATTTGGCGTGTTCTCCAACAGTCAAAACATTAAATTGAGTAGATATAAGTTCCAAACTTTTGTTCACTATTGCCAGCTTTTTGTAGGTGGGGACACTCATTCCAGGGAAAAATGATAGTTCCGGTACATCCTCTTGACTTACAAAGTCTGTAGGATGGAATAGCAAGGAAGGCTGGACGCGGGTAAGTTTACACAGCCAAAGAGCAATTTGCAGGTAAAGTAACGCTACTTCCGAAGAAAATGTACTTATATACATTATGTAACTGAAGTGAATCGGAACCTTGAAAATTGGCATGGTGGTAACGGGAATTTCAGTCAATTTATCTTTACCCATCTTCCACTCAAAAGGTTTTAGGGGCTGTAAACCGTCTTTGAAACCGCCAAACAGGGCTTCGCGTTTCTTGCGTTCTTCCTTGCTCAGTTTACAAGTCATTAAATAATAAGCTCGTGCTATGGGCCCCAAAAATGTGGGAAAAGTCGAAGCATCATATTCGTATCCCCGTCGTGCTAAAACTTTCAAAACCGCAGGAGAAAAACTGTATCCAGGCCCCCGGAAACCGATAGGATGTTGATGAGTGACGCGCTTGATATGTTCTTCGGCTAATGCCACTTCTTGTTCAATTTCATCCTCTGAATACAGGTGCAGCCAAGGATCGTGGTAAAATGAATGGTTGCCAATTTCATGACCGGCGTTAGCGATCGCTTGTAATGCCTTAGTATTCTTTTCTAGGGCTGCATCCTGACCGACAATGAAGACTGTAATTTTCAAATCCCATTGCTGAAAAATTTCTAAGAAACGAGGGACTGCAATATCTAAGTAAGAGGGGAAAGTCTCCCAACCCGGAGCGCCCTGGTTTTTGAGAAAAGACCAAACGTTATCCAAATCTAAAGAAAGACTGGCTATTGTTTTGTTTCCTGGCCGCTTCGTTTTCATTATGAGTTTAAGTATTTGGACGATTTTAAGCGTAAATATTAGTAAGTCTATGAAGACAGATATTTATTGATAATTCCTTAGAAATGAAATGATTACGACGCGCTATTAGGCATCATAACAGCTACAGTAATTATAGGTTGATCCGCATATTTGCTGAATTTTAATGTTCAATTTATATCATTAATTCCAAAAAGCGATTAGACAAAAAATTTTCAACATCCTAGATATTGATTTGCTGTCTGTGAGTCAAACACATTGCAATTCCCTTTTCGTAGTAAGCTGCCTCATTAATAAAAATCGGCCAAACGGTAGATTCACCTTCGTAAACAATTATTTGATTATCAAAATTTAAAAAGATTGGATCTCCTGGATTCAAAGCTTGATAATCCTTATCTTGAAGCTCTGGATGAATCATCGCAAAAATTTTACCATTCTGTTGTTTTGGATAGTCTACAACTGATAAATGGTCATAGAGAATCAAGGTTTTGTTAGTTGATGTAATTTCCCCATGATTAAACTGTTCTAGATAGTCGAGAACCGCATAAACAAGTTCTTCTGTTTGTTGGAACAGCGTTGCTTTTAAGAGTCCTTGGGCAATAGGGCCAACTTCAATTGCAAAACCTAATTCGCACAGAGAATTTACAAATGGGTTTTCTGAAATTGATTTAAAAGAACAGCGATAAATCTTCACCAAAGGGCTAATCTGACTGAGATAAGCAGCCAATTGCAAATTTAAGGGATGACTGTTTACCAAAATAATTGTCAAACCCATATTAGCTGTAGTGCTATGCAAGTCTAAGATAAAATCTGCTTGTTTATCTCTGTTTGATGTTATAATATCGTGAATTGATTTAGCTTGCAATTCTTCGTAACTGTTCAGAGTCGGATCTTGTAAATCTTGCTTGAGAAAACAGCGATTTAAATCCTTCTCTACATATCGCCTCCCTGCTGCAAAAGCGTTAGGATTTGCTAACAGAGTCACCGTCTCAAAACTTTGTCTAGCAATTAAATGGGGAAACTGGGCAAATTTTTGGACTAAATAAGCCCCGGTAAACTCATTGCCATGAGTTCCACCGACAATTGCAACTCGATTAATCTGGTTCACCATTACACTAACTCCAGACGTGCAGCCATCGAGGTAAGTAGGTAGGCATAATTAAATATAAGATCAAACCTCACCCTCAATCCCTCTCCAAAGTATCGAAGAGGGAAGCCGGAGGCAGGGTGAGGTTTTATATTTAATTTGACCCACTTACTTATTAGTTCTCAATGTACATTATGAAGCCTTTACTGTGCCGATGCGATCGCGCCCAGATGGTTGATCGAGATAAGACATATCAGGCCCATTGGGAATAATTCCACCGGGATTGAGTGGAAATAGGTTCCCGTAGTAGTCTCGCTTCACACTTTCGACATCGCAGGTGTCAGCTACACCGGGAAGCTGATATACATCGCGTAGGTAAGCTCCCAAGTTGTGATAGTCTCGAATTCGCTGCCGATTGCACTTAAACAACCCGTAGTAGGCACTATCAAACCGAAATAACGTTGTGAATAAACGGACATCTGCGAGTGTGATATTGTCTCCACACAGATATCGACTAGTTTGCAATGCAATGTCAATCTCATCAAGAGTTGCAAACAGTTCGTTACAAGCTTGATTGTATGCTTCTTGCGTTTGGGCAAAGCCACAGCGATACACACCGTTATTTACAGCGTGATAAATTTTCTCATTCCACCAGTCAATTTTCTCTTTGAGTGCTTCTGGGTAGAGATTCAGGGTGGGATTGTTGGCGAACTCGTTAAATTCAGAGTTCAGCATGACGATAATCTCTGAACTCTCATTGTTAACGATAGTTTTTGTTTGGTTATCCCATAAAATTGGAACTGTAGAGCGTCCACTGTAACCAGGTTCTGCCAGTTGATAAAATTCAGCCAGTGTGCGACAACCTTCTTCTTCATCGTTGAATATCCAACCGCCTTCGATGGGAGAAGGAGAGACTATACATACTGATATTACCGCTTCGAGTTTTTTTAGCGATCGCACAACCAGAGTTCGATGCGCCCAAGGACAACCCAATCCAACATAGAGTTTGTAGCGCCCTGCTACTGGTGGGTGGGGATTTCCCTCTTCTGTGCCAATGAACTTGCGAAACTGACTATTAGGACGAATATATGCTCCCGACTGATTGCTAGGAGCAAGCTTTGACATCATTATCTGCCACATAGTCGTCCAGACAAACTTTCCTATCCAGATAATCAGCTTCGGAGGAAGTGTCCTACCCTTTTTCTTGGGGAGATTTTTTTCGTCATCCATTGGAGTTGAGTTGCTCATGGTGACAATCTTACGTTAGGGAAAACTTTTAAGCTAATCGTATCAAATTTGCGTAGGCGTAGCCCGTCGTAGACATCGCAGCTAAAAGTTTTCCTTAAGAAACGCATCAAATGTAAACCTATCGGGTAATGAAGTTTGTGCGCCTGATTTTGTCGTCGCTAAAGCACCTGCTGCTGCACCCCAAACAACCGCTTGATGTAAAGAAAGTCCTGCAAAAAGTGCTGCCGTTAAGCCGCCATTAAAAGCATCGCCAGCAGCTACTGTATCAACCGCATGAACTCGAAACGCGGGGACAAAAAACTTTTCCTCAGCAGTTGCACAAAAAACACCTTTAGCACCCAGTTTAACGATCGCACATTTCACACCCCGTTGTAATAAAACTTCGGCTGCCTTTGCTGCTTGTTCCTCCCCATCCACAGGAAAACCCACTAACTGCGCGGCTTCAACTTGATTCGGTGTAATAATGTCCACTAACGGGTAAAGTTCATCTGGAAAATCAGATAGGGCGGGTGCAGGATCGAGAATTACCTTAATTTTGGCTTTTTTTGCGGCTTTAGCGGCTGCAACCACGGCAGTAATCGGAATTTCTAATTGTAAAAGCAGTGCTGTAGCTTCTGGTAACAAGTGGGACAATCGTTCTACATCTTCTTGATTGACACACCCATTTGCACCAGGAATTACAATAATTTGGTTTTCCCCAGCATGATTTACGGCAATGATAGCGACTCCAGAACTAACAGTTTTATCAACTAAAATATTGTCAATTTGCACACCAGATGATTGCAAATTGTTGACCAATTCCACACCAAAATCGTCTGCACCTACACGCCCCACCATTTGGGTAGGAATTCCCAATTTTGCTAAGGCTACGGCTTGATTTGCTCCTTTCCCTCCCGAAACTTTAAAAAATTCTTCTCCTAGCAACGTTTCTCCTGGGACTGGCAAGCGGGGTGTTCTTGCCACCAAGTCTATATTTATGCTGCCGAAAACGATAATGCTCATAAATACTTATTTTTTTTATTGATCTTTTAAGTCATTCAGTCTAATAAGTGGGTGGAAACAAATAAACTTATTTTGATCGCAATAACACACAAAACTTTTTTATACCCACTTACCACGCCACTGATATTAGTGACAAGGAACCCACATAGTTTTAGTATAAGAACATTTATATCTCAAATAATTTAACGCTTTCATAAATGGCAAGGATGACCATTGACCAGTTACAGATTTTTCTGGCGGTGGCGCAGCAGATGCACTTTACTCGCGCTGCTGAGGCGCTTTACATCACTCAACCTTCTGTTAGTGCTGCCATCCAAACCCTTGAAGAACAATATGGAGTGAAACTGTTTAATCGGGTTGGTCGTCGCATTGAACTAACGCTTGCTGGCAAGATGCTACAAGTAGAAGCACAAAAGATTTTGACTCAGGTGGAGTTAACTGAGCGAGGATTGCGAGAATTAAATGACCTGAAACGGGGTGAACTCAGGTTAGGTGCAAGCCAAACTATAGGTAATTACTGGCTTCCGCACTTCATTAGCTTGTTTAAGCAAGAGTATCCTAACATCTCTGTGGATTGTACATTAGGTAACAGTACTGAAATTAGCGAAGGAACGGTTACAGGATTGTTTGACCTCAGCCTAGTGGAAGGGGAAGTTGAACCATCGGTTTTAGCTTCTCTAGATCAACAAATTGTAGGCGGAGATTGTCTACAAATTGTTGTCGGTCAATCTCATCCTTGGTTTGAACAAATGGCAGTTGAAGTAACAGAATTAACAAATACCGCCTGGGTAATGCGCGAGAAAGGCTCAGGAACCCGTCAGCAGTTTGAGCAAGTGCTAAGACAGTGGGGTATTGAACCAACACAATTAAATGTAATTTTGTCAATGAAAAGCGGTGATATGGTTAAAGCAGCCGTTGAGAGTGGGGTAGGATCTGCGGCGATTTCTAACCTAATTATTACTAAAGAACTACGTCTTGATATGCTTCGTTGTATTAAAGTTACAGGTTTGGCAAAAGACACTACTGGTATAGATCCACTCTCACGACCCTTCTTTTTATTAAAGCATCGAGAACGCTTCCAAACCCGAATCTCCCAAGTGTTTGAGCAATTGCTAGTATCGGCTCAATCTGCGAAATAGCTGTAGCTGTCAATGAACCTCTTTTTACTAATTCATAATACTTCTCTACGAGAGGCTACACCAACGGCTACGCTAGTGCGATCGCTTAAAGTCAAATATTGATAGCCTAAGCCTATGCTTTACATAGTTAAGAACGTTTGCTTCTATTATTTAAACCGCCTAGAGTTAGATCAACCCCCTTAATACGAGGTTGATATGAAACAAAATATTAGGACAAACAAGAGAGTGCAGATACCACAACTCAGTTCAGAGCAAAAGCTGCTGTATCGAAAAGTCGTGTTTCTCTTGGCGGCTGGATTTTGTCTAACTCCTTGGGCTTCACCACCAATAGCACTGATGTTGGGTATTTTCTTGGCGGTGACTCACGAGAACCCATTTCATCAGATTAGCCGCCCAGCCGCTAAATATTTACTCGAAGCATCCGTAATTATGCTTGGCTTCGGGATGAATTTAGCGGTTGTTCTAAAGGCAGGCGCAAGCGGTGCTTTGTTTGCTGTTGGCAGCATTACGGCAACCTTCATTCTTGGCTATTTTTTAGGGAAGTGGTTGAAGATTCCAATTGTTGCCTCTGCCTTAATTTCAGCCGGAACAGCTATTTGTGGTGGAAGTGCGATCGCTGCTGTTAGTTCAGTAATTAACGCAGCTGAAAGCGAGATTTCTGTAGCAATGGGTACAGTTTTTATCCTCAATGCTGTTGCTTTGTTCGTGTTTCCACCTCTGGGACATGCACTGCACTTGACCCAGACGCAATTTGGAACGTGGTCGGGTGTAGCAATCCATGATATTTCTAGTGTGGTTGGTGCAGCATCGCACTATGGTCAAAGTGCGCTATATACAGCCACAGCAGTGAAACTTTCACGCGCTTTATGGATTGTTCCTATCTCAGCAGCAGCCAGCTATATTTTTCAACATCAACAGAAAAAATCAGGGGAAACTCTACAACATAAACCTCAAGTTCCTTGGTTTATTGGTTTGTTTCTCCTAGCTTCGGTAGCACGAACCTTTATCCCGCAGATTGTTGATTGGGCCCCTTTAATCACACGCATCTCAGAAGCCGGTTTGACACTAACGCTGTTTCTGATTGGTGCTGGATTATCTCAACGAATGTTGAAAGCGGTTGGTTGGAAACCAATGCTTCAAGGGGTAGTATTATGGGTATTTATTAGTGTTACTTCTCTGGTTATAATTATGTTAGTAGTGCGTTAGTTATAACTTATAACAGTCATCCCAAAATCATTTGTAATAGCAACCAAACATTTAAGCCAACAATCACAATAGCAACTAACCAGGCTAAAGATTTTAACCACAAGGGATTCACAAACTCACCCATCAAGCGGCGATTACTGGTAAACATCACTAATGGAATCACTGCAAACGGTAACTGTAAACTGAGAATAACTTGACTGAAAACTATCAGGCTGCTTGTACTCTTTTCACCAAAAATAATGATAGTAATTAAGGCTGGAATAATAGCAACTAAACGGGTTATTAAACGGCGTAACCAAGATGGAAATCGAAATTGTAAAAAGCCTTCCATAACAATTTGTCCTGCCAGAGTTGCAGTTAGCGTTGAACTTTGCCCAGAAGCAAGTAAGGCAATCCCAAAAATAGCACTGGCAAAACTAACTCCTAACAATGGGGAAAGTAATTTATAAGCATCTTGAATTTCTGCCACATTCTGATTACCAGAAAAATGAAATGTTGCCGCAGACACAATTAAAATTGCTGAATTTATAAATAGTGCTAATGACAAAGCAAAAGTTGAATCAAGTGTGCCAAACTTGATTGCTTCCCATCTTTTTTGAGTATTAGGTTGCCAATCACGGGTTTGGACAATTGAGGAGTGTAAATATAAGTTGTGAGGCATCACTGTTGCCCCTAAAATACCGATAGCGATGTAGAGCATTTCTGGATTTTGTAAAATCTCTTTTTTAGGCAGATATCCCCACAAAATCCCCCCCATATCAGGGCGGGAAAATATAATTTCTGTTGCAAAACAGATGCCTACTGTTACTACTAGCATTATTACCAAAGCTTCTGTATAGCGAAAGCCTTTATGTTGGAGGAATAACAATACCAAAACATCTAGTGCTGTGATGCAAACACCCCACACTAAAGGAATACCGAATAAAAGTTGTAGTGCGATCGCACTTCCTAGTAGTTCTGCTAAATCACAAGCTGCGATCGCAATCTCACACAGTAACCACAAACAAAAGCTTACCCTTCGGCTAAAATAGTCCCGACAAGCCTGCGCTAAATCTCGCCCCGTAGCAACTCCCAAACGCACACACAAAGCTTGAAGCAATATCGCCATCAGGTTCGATAGCAGGATCACTGTTAATAGAGTGTACCCAAACTTTGACCCTCCAGCGATGTCTGTTGCCCAATTTCCAGGATCAATGTATCCCACTGAAACCAGATATCCTGGCCCTGCGTAAGCCAGCATCTTGCGCCAAAAGCCGCCACTAGTAGGGACTCTAATACTGCGGTGAACCTCTGGTAAACTAGGTTTGTTTTCTGGGGGAAGCATTTATTTTGCCATTAAATATTCTCATATTCTTTTCATAATCTCATGAAATATAGAATAAACATCAATCTTTAGGTGAGTATGATCGATACATTTGCGTAAGTCCTATATACAACTGCGCTATTATTAGATTTAATTAATAATTAATTAGTTATTAAAGAATTATTGTGCTGACTATTAAATTTTACTATGCCAAAAATTAAGCCAGCTAAGGGCGATCCAGCTGTTCTGGTGGCGGTTGCTGACTACTTCAAGGTTTTATCAGAGGGAAGCCGGCTACAGATTTTGTCCTGTCTCAAGTCAGGCCCAATGAATGTAATGGAAATTGCTGAGGCTACTAGTTTAGGTCAGGCAAATCTATCTAAGCATCTGAAAGTGTTAACTCAAGCAGGGGTTTTATCTCGTCAGCCCAAAGGCACTAGTGCCTATTACGAGATTGCCGATCCAATGATTTTTGAGCTTTGTGAGTTAGCGTTTGATCGCATTAGTGAGCGCGTGCAACAGCAGGCTGAAAGCCTGAAAGCCCTTCGGAGCAAAACAGCAGTTTTTTGAAAAAAATATTAATTAAAATAAAAAACCTCAAAAAGTAACCAAATATTGGAAGGCGATCGCATTCTAGGATCTCATCTTTCGCTAATTATTTACGATATGTCATTGCGAGTGTAACGAAGTGGAATGAAGCAATCGCAGAGGTTTGGAGATTGCTTTACTTCGTACCCTACGGGTTCCGCCCTTGGCGGTACGCAATGACAACTAATTAGTCGGACACGATCTGAGAGGATGTTTGAAAAGTCCTCTCGTTGGTAGCAAGACATTTCAGATCCCCCTAAATCCCCCTTAAAAAGGGGGACTTTAATTCTGGTTCCCCCCTTTTTAAGGGGGGCTAGGGGGGATCTCTAAGTGCCTAAAATCACAGCCAAATACTTGTTCATTCAACCTCTGATTCTACAAAATGCGATCGCCAAATCTAACGCACAGTTTCCCGCAAAGCCTCAGCATCTACAGGTTTGATCAGGTAAACCAACAGGAGATTCCAAACAATTGCTGCAATCAAAGGTAGTTTGCGAATTAGTTTCACAACTTTGGGTACAGAACTGCTTTCAATCTCTGCAATTTTCATGTTGTAACCCGCACAGCGTTGTAGACGTGGGAAAAACTTCGGATGTTCAGTATTTAACATTACAGGAAAAGCCCGTCCCGCAGTTTCATTGGTGTTACGGACAACTTCCCGGTCAAATTCTGTCGCATCAAGTCCCAATGAGGTATAAAAACCAGCCCGTTCATGAACTGTCAGGGTGTGGGTAGCAAATACCGATAACAAGAAAAAGCGACTCCACAGCCTAGCTTTCCAATTGTTCCACAGTTGCGGTTGAGAACGCAAAAGCGCCTTGAATATATCCCCGTGGCGGTTTTCGTCCTGACACCAACTCTCAAAATATTGGAAGATGGGGTAAAACTGGTGTTCTGGGTACTTTTCTAGATGTCTGTAGATAATAATGTAACGCCAGTAGCCGATTTTTTCTGATAAGTAAACGGTGTAGAGTACCCATTCAATAGGGAAAAACGTATAGGTGCGGGTTTTAGTAACATTACCTAAATCCAGGGAGAGTTTAAAATCGCCCATTGCTTTGTTGAGAAATCCGGCGTGGCGAGCTTCATCACGCGCCATCAGTTGAAATATTTCCGCTAGCAGGGGACTGCGATTTTTCAGCTTGCGGGATAATTCTTTGAATAGCAAGAAGCCAGAAAACTCAGAAATGCAAGAACGTTCCAAATACTCAATAAATGCCTGCCTTGCTTCACCTTCAATATGTTCCCAAGACTGGTTAAACACCTCATCCCGAACAAAATGATGACGGTTGTAGTCTGTCTGCATTTCTGCCAGCATTGCCTTTAACTCCGTCTCCTGGGCAGATAAATCCAGGTTGGCGGCAGTTTCAAAATCTGTAGTGTAAAACCGGGGGGTAAGTACAGTTTCTTTGCTGGGGGTTTTAATTTCTGCCTTGGGTAGGGTATTAACCATCTGTAATGCGGTAAACGAGTAAATAGTCTTATAGTTATCAAGTTATAATAAATATGATTTTTTTGCTAGAGCTTTTTACAATCCTTCAGTAAAGCAGGAAATGCCCTATATACTAGCTCCGCTAAAGCATAAAGGGAAAGCAAAATAGGACTTTGGGTTAAAAAGTTTATTAAATTTTGAAACTTCTAAAAGTTAAATAACTTTATAGCCATGTGTCGATACTCAGACCAAAAGGAAGAAAGTACTGCTGACTTCATAGCTGATCGTAGTTCATTGCAGTGGATTGTCCTTCTGCAATTTGTTGTTTGGCAAGTTTTGCAGCAGCAATGAGTTTTGATTGTGTTCTCTGGAACGATTCATTCCATCTGATTTCATCTTGCAGCTCATGAATGTATTCCCGCAGATGCTCTGCAATCTGATCTTGTACCTCAATGGGCAAAGACTCCATCATTTTGATCACGGTGGTAATTGCTGCTGACGACATGGTGAATTGCTCTCATGCAAGGCTTTGCTCTTAAAGCTAACATCGATTACCGCTTCAAGATGTGCAGTTTGGGATCAGCATAGATGACCCTAACAGAAGTGCGTAGGCGTAGCCCGTCATCATTGTAAACGGAGACAGTCTTTATAGTAGGTTAAACCGTATTTATTTGTGTTTTACAAACCCATAACCGTGCGATAATGGGGTTCAATTTGCGCGACAGTTTGAGACTTACGCTTTGTCTCCCATTGACTGCGGTTAAATAATTCTTGTCGCAATTCATCAACGTTAATTGTTGTTACTTTCCCATCGGCAACAATTTGCTTACCATTCACCCAAACACTATCAACAACATTACTAGGACGACCTAATACCAATAAACCAATAGGATCTGTACGAGGAAGTAATGATAAATTGGTCAGGTCATAAAGTACTAAATCTGCTTGTTTACCTATTGTAATAGAACCAAGTTTATCTGCAATATTCAATCCTTTTGCACCTCCTAAAGATGCCATTTCTACTGATTGTCGGGGTGTAATCCAGTGTTGATAATCTGAGTCTGTAACGTTGTGTAATATAGAACCAATTTTGATTGCTTCTAACAAATCTTGAGAGTCATTACTAGAAGCACCATCACAACCAAAAGTTACATTTACTCCTGCTTGGCGATATTTTAAAATTGGGGCGATCCCACTACCTAAACGCAAATTACTTAAGGGATTATGCACAACTGTAGATTGAGTTTCGGCGAGAATGGTGATATCAGCATCATTTAACCAAACACAATGAGCAAGTGAAGTTTTATTGCTCAAAAACCCGATTCTTTTTAAATGTTCCACGGCAGTACAACCATACTTCTCTTGGGCGAGTTTTTCCTGCGCCCTGGTTTCGAGTAAATGAGAGTGACGACAAAGATTATAGCGATCGCTTAACTCAGTACATCCCACAAATAAAGCATCAGTACATAGTTGTATCCCTGTTGGTGCAACTAAAATATTTACACCTTCGTCTGGGCGATGAAATTGTCTCACCGCCTCTTCAATAATTTCTAATGTTGCCGCAGTTGAGCGAAAATAAGGTTCATGAGTTTTTGCTGATTCTCCAGATGGGATACCTGCGCTGAGGGATTCATCTTGAATTAAGGGGGCGATAAAGGCGCGAATTCCAACTTCTCTGTAAGCGCGAGTTGCAATTGCGATCGTTTCTAACTCAAGTCCAGGAATTAACACCAGGTGATCTACTACACTCGTACCGCCGGAAAGCAAGGTTTCTACCGCAGTACCCAAGGCGCTGAGATAAATCTGTTCAGTGTCGAGAGGGGCAAAATCATACAGTTCCGCCAACCACAATTCTAAAGGCAAAGCTGACATGATTCCGCGTTGCCACATCTCTGATGAGTGGGTGTGGGCGTTGAAAAAGCCAGGTAGCAAAAGCTTATTTTTGCCATCGATGGCAGTGCCGATTACTGGTAGATTAGGGGCAATGGCTGCGATGCCTCCGGCGAGCTTCGCTAACGCACCATCTACAATCTGTACATCTACCGTTGCATAATCATCACTGGCGGCAATTAAAACATTCTGGATAGTGAAATTTACCATATTTAACCTTAATTAAGTAATTGTATTTTGAACTGAATTTCAAGTTACAAGATAGAAAATGGTCTAGGGTATGGCAATTTTATGAATCAACCTCTTCGGACATTGGGAGTCTCACCAAATGCGTGGACAGTGAATGATGCGATCGCAGATATCACTCGTCCTCAAAAGATCCCACAACCCGTTATTTTATCAACAGAAACTAAAGACCTGCGCCTAGACTTGGCAAAAACTGCTATCCTCGTCATTGATATGCAAAACGACTTCTGTCACCCTGATGGCTGGTTAGCGCATATTGGCGTGGATGTAACTCCGGCACGTCAGCCGATTGAACCTTTGAATAACTTACTTCCAGAACTTCGTGAGGTGGGTGTTCCAGTCATTTGGATAAATTGGGGAAATCGTCCCGACTTGCTCAATATTAGTGCTGGTTCGCGTCATGTCTATAACCCCACAGGGGCAGGTGTAGGATTAGGCGATCCACTGCCAAGCAATGGTGCTAGAGTACTTATGGCGGGTAGTTGGGCCGCGGCAGTAGTAGATGAACTAGAACAGCTTCCCGAAGATATTCGGATAGACAAATATCGGATGAGTGCGTTCTGGGATACCCCATTAGATAGTATCTTGCGGAATCTAGGAAGCACAACATTATTTTTTGCTGGTGTTAATGCCGATCAATGCGTGTTAGCTACTTTATGTGATGCCAACTTCTTGGGATATGACTGCGTGTTAGTTAAAGATTGTAGCGCTACTACTTCGCCTGAATATTGTTGGTTAGCGACCTTGTACAATGTTAAACAATGCTTCGGTTTTGTCACTGACTCCCAAGAGATTTTCACAGCGCTGCAAAAGAGTCAGGAGTGAATCAATTTTGGATTTTGAGTTTTAGATTTTAGATTGCTCCCATGTATGAATGCTCATTCTTCGATCAATAATTTTAGACTTTTAGAATTATATGATTTAAGACTAGGATTTTAGGAATTTTCATACCCATCGATAACTTTAGAGGGGATAAATAAATGTACGCTACTCGTTGTGTAATTCCAGTTATCAAATCTCCCAAAGATTACCAAGTATATCGCATTAGTCCCAATGACTCTAATCGATTAGCCATTATCTTTGATTCGATAAATGCTAATACTTCCTTGACTTCCTGTATAGAAATTTTTGATGTTGGGGGACAAACACCGCCAAATCGCCATCAGTGGGCGGTGGAAATGTTTTTTGTTCTGAAAGGGGAAGCGATCGCTATGTGTGATGGCAAGAGTGCCACGATCAAAGCTGGGGATAGTTTATTAGTGCCTCCCACAGGAACTCATTTGATTAAAAATACTGGTTCGACTCGCTTGTATACCTTGACTGTTATGGTTCCCAATGAAGATTTTTCGGAATTGATTCGCAGTGGGATTCCGTCGGAGTTAGATACAGAAGATATGGCAGTATTGGGGAGAGTAAATTCGTTAATGCCCTGCTAAAGTAATTCGTAATTCGTAATTGAATTATGGCGAGTTATCGTTTACGTGAGTGAGGTAGATATGTAAGGGCAGGGCAGTGCCGATTGGTGTCAACTTAAGCTTAGAAGCCTACAGCATAAATCTTTGCGGTTCGCTCGACTAGTACCCTAAACTTTTGATCCCCCCTAACCCCCCTTAAAAAGGGGGGAATTAGAATTTTAGCCCCCTTTTTAAGGGGGTTGGGGGATCTAATATCTTTGTCAACAAACGCTTTTACGTTAAGTTGACATCTATGGGCAGTGCCGTTTCCCTACCTGATAATAAGGGTTTTGGCTATTATTTGCGTAAGTGATGAGTTAAAAGCTTGAAGTTATAAGTTTAAGTTAATAGTTTTAATTTTGACTTGAGTTTGCCATCTTCCATCTCAACGATGCGATCGGCAATATCTAGGATGCGGTTGTCATGAGTAACCATCAAGATTGTACAGCCTTGTTCTTTTGCCAGTTTTTGCATGAGATTGACTATATCTCGTCCCGATTGGCTGTCAAGGGCGGCAGTGGGTTCATCCGCTAGGATTATTTGAGGATGACTGACTAAGGCACGAGCGATCGCTACTCTTTGTTTTTGTCCCCCAGATAGTTTATCAGGATAGTAATCAAAATGATTTCCTAATCCTACCTGTTCTAGCATCTGGGCTGATCTTACTAGCATCTTTTTTAACCCAAGATATTTGTGCAATTCCAAAGCCATTTTGACATTTTGGAGTGCTGTTAAACTACCATGTAAGTTATGTGCTTGAAAAATATAACCGTTATGCCGTCGCGCCTGCACTAGTTCTTCAGCACTAGCGCCACAAAGTTCTCGCCCCAACACCCGCAAACTACCAGATTGGGCAGAACGTAATCCACCCACTAAAGTCAGCAAGGTAGTTTTACCAGAACCAGAAGGCCCAGTCATAATAATAATTTCACCAGCGTTAATATCTAAGTTGATGTTAGATAAAACTTGTTTGCGGAGTGAACTATGACCAAAATGATGGTCAAGATTTTTAATAGAGATTACCGATTGACTAGTCATAGATAACTCGATTACTAGTGAAAAATGACAAATTTAGAACATATCAGCAGGATCGGTGGCTTGGAGTTTGCGGGTAGCGATCGCACCAGAAATTGTACACATCATGATAGTCAGTACTAATACCTGCAATGCCCGAATCGCAGTCATGTACATAGGCAAATTTGTCGCACTGCGAGTCAGTTGGTAAAGTGCTAAAGATACTCCCAATCCGGGGAAGAAACCTAGTGCTGCCAAAATCAACGATTCTTCAAGCACCACACCTAGCAGGTAATAATTGCGATATCCCATTGCTTTGAAGGTGGCATATTCTCGAACATGGGCATTAACATCGGTGGAAAGGACTTGATAGACGATAATCACGCCCACTACAAAGCCCATTGATACACCCAGGCTGAAAATAAACCCAATTGGCGAATTTGTTCTCCAGAAGTTGTTTTCAAATTCAATAAATTCGGCGTGGGTTAAGACTTTGACATCATCTCTCAGATAGGCTTTGAGCATTGCTGCTACTTTTTTCGGATCATAGCCTGGTTTGAGAACAATCAAACCGAGACTGACACTGCTAGACTGTCGCCCAGAAAATAGCCGCAAAAAGTTTTGATCGCTAGTAATCAGGTTGCCATCAGAACCGAAGGAAGCCCCGACTTGAAATAAGCCACTGATGGTAATTGTGCGCCGTTCTATTTCGGTAGTTAGGGTTTTACCTTGGTCAATTTCAGCGATCGCTTTTTGATAATCTCCTCTTGCACCACGGTCGAATAAGACGGTATTCGGTAGCTTAATTGCCTGCAATTGCTGGTTAACATCTGGTAAATCAAAAGCTGGCTTGTCTGGGTTGAAGCCGATGACTAATACCCCTGCCTCACGGTGTGTTTGGGGATTTTTCCAGATTGTGTTATTGAAATACATTGGTTCTGCTGACTTCACGCCTGGTATATCCATTGCTTGGTAAAGTCGCCGCCGAGAAAATGTAGACAAGCTTGGCAAGTTACGGGCTTGGGGACTGGTTAAAACAATATCTGCTTGCAAACTGCGATGTAATCTGGTGTTACTGTCATACAGCGCAGTTTGAAAGCCCAACTGCATGAACATGAGAAGATCCGCAAAGGCAATACCTGACAATGCTACCAAGAGACGACTTTTTTCATGATTAAGTTGTAACCATCCTAGAGGGGTTCGCCGTAGCAGTTGTTTAATCAATCCCATAATTAGGTATTGGGGAATTGGGTATTGGGTATTGGGGAATTGGGAATTGGGCATTGGGCATTGGGCATTGAAAGTTCAGAGGAAAGATGATTACTTCGACCTTTTAATTGGGAACTTCGACCTTTTAACTGGGAACTTCGACCTTTTAACTGGGAACTTCGACCTTTTAACTGGGAACTTCGACCTTTTAACTCGGAACTTCGACCTTTTAACTGGGAACTTCGACCTTTTAACTGGGAACTTCGACCTTTGAACTCGGAACTTCGACCTTTGAACTCGGAACTTCGACCTTTGAACTCGGAACTTCGACCTTTGAACTTGAAACTTCCACCTTTGAACACAAAGCGTCAAGCTTACAATTCCCAATGCCCCATGCCCAATGCCCAATGCCCCAATTCACAATTCAATTACTGCCTTAACTTGCATATTGCTTAAGGTGGCAGCTTTTTGGCTGGAGGCTTCATTTAGTCGGATATGAACTTCTACTACTCTGTTATCGATATTGCTGGCAGGATCTGTGTTAACGACATTCTGCCGCCGTACTTGCAAGCCTTTGCGATCTACAGTTCCCTGCAATTCAATCGGGAGGTAATCACCAAGTACTGTTACTTTTTGGCCGGAATGCACTTTGCCGATATCGCTTTCGTAGACTTCGGCTATCACATACATTTGGCTGGTTTGTCCGATATCAGCAATGCCATCATTTGAGACTAATTCACCAGGATAGGTATGAATCTCAAATACCTGTCCACTTTGGGGCGATCGCACCTCGGCCTGTTTTAGATTAACTTTTGCCAAATTCATGGCTGCTACAGCCCGATTGACTTCTGCTTGGGTAACTTCTACATCGACTCCTCGCACTTCAGCAATTTCATCAAGGGTTGCTGTAGCTTGTTTTACCTGTTGCTGGCTAGTTGATTGGGTACGATTTAACTGTGCTTGCGCTTCTTGCAGGTTTTTCTGGGCGGTTTCCCAGTTTAAATGCTTGCTATCCTGTTGGGAGACGGAGATTGCCCCCTGTTGATATAGTTGCTGATAGCGTTCATCTTCTGCTTGGGCGTTACGCACTTCGGCTTGGAATCGCTCAATTGTTGCTGCTTGGGCATTACTATTACCTTGGCGTTCTGCTTCTAAACGAGCGATCGCAGCTTTTTGGGCGGCAATTTCACCACGTTTAGCGCCTGCTTGGGTGCGGTTTAAGTTTGCCTGGGCTACTTTGACTTGTTCCTGCGCCTCTTGAAATTCTGCTTGCAAGCGATCGCGGCTGTTCAAAATTGCAATTACCTGTCCTGCTTTTACCCTATCTCCCTCCTTCACCAACAACTTTTCTACCCGACTTCCTTCCGCCGATACCGCAGCAGAGAGTTTAATTACTTTTCCTTCGGGTTCAATCCGCCCTAAAGCTGTTACGGTTGTTAACTGTGGCAATTGTGTTGCTGGCATTTGTGTCTCAGGGGTTGCATAATTTTGCCAGCGTTTGACTATATAAAAACTTATTCCGCCAACCAACAAAGATGCAATTATACCTACAGCAACGGATGGACGCAGAATAGACTTAGGGAACGTTCTGTACCCTAATTTGGAGTTTCGCACCATAGATTACCTCTTAACTAGTGGCGCAGAAAAAACTGAATTGCTTAAGTTTTTATTCTTACTTCTTTCTTGATTTCCTAGCTTTTCCTTTATTTGTTAGTTAACTATTGTGGATTTATCGATTCGGAATTCATAAAAAAGGGAAATTATTGAGAATTTACCAACTTATACCAATTTAATGTGAAGCTGCACTGAATGAGTAACTCTTTATTCTTGGCGCTCTTGGCGTACTTGGCGGTTCGTTTAATATTCTATGCATCTTCATAAAGAATTGGTATTACTGTAATTTAGCTGGATAAGATAACAACAATTTATTTTTCAGTATTAAGATACTTTTGATGATTAATTTTATTTTGTGAAAGTACTCAGATATATTAGACGATTTCAAAGTCACGGGTTGTAACAGTGCCAACAATCAGAGGTAAATTTAGTCAAAATTTTTTTGTTATGAGAAATGAATAAATTTAACTTACTAAAAAATCTCTTTAAATTTGATAGTTTTATTATTTTTAATGCTAATACTAAAACGCGGCGTTATCTAGCAATACAGTTCAGTTAAGGCTAAAACTCCGTTACCAAAGTCAATTTTTTAACATAGACGCAAATACGCAATAAATCGCCGTCAAGACGAAAGGCTGATTATTGTAGAGACGGCGATTTTTCGCGTCTTGTCTTTATATAGCCTGCCAATGTTGGGGAATGTTCAAATTTTCCGGTAGAATTGTTGTGCGATCGCCAATAGCCTGCTCAATCTGCTGTAATTCTAGGTTTTCACATCCGCTCATGTTTGCCCTAGAGAGGTTGGCTTCATGAAAGTTGGCATCTTGGAGATTAGCTGTACTGAGTAACACACCTTCTAAGTTAGCTCCAGCAAGTTTTGCTCTTTGTAGGTTAGTGCCAATCAGGTTTGCATCTTGGAGGTTGCTACCTTCAAAGTTTATTTCAAAGAGGTTAGCATCACAAAGAATTGCCCCTTGTAAGTTAGCATCACAGAGAATTGCCCCTTGTAAGTTAGCATCACAAAGGATTGCCCCTTCTAAGTTGGCATCATAAAGAATTGCCTTTGAGATGTTTGCTTTTCTGAGAACTACTCCTTGCAAATTGGCTTCTGGAAGCATTGCTTTTGAGAGGTTTGCTTCATATAAGATTGAACTAGAAAGATTGGTTAATGATAAGTCTGCCTCCGAGAGATTTGCTCGGGTAAAATTGACCCATTGTAAGTTAGCTCCTACGAAAATTGCTCTAAAGAGGTTAGCTTTCGTTAAGTCGGCATTACGGAGGTCTGTATTCCGTAAATCCAGTTTCTGATTTACCGGATCTTTATATGCATCGCGTCGTCCAATGACAGTTAAGGCTGTTTGAATATCTGTAGGAAGTTTTGATGACCCCTGTGAATTGTTCTCATATTCATGATTCACCGGAGAATTCTCGCGGATAAAAGCAGCGAGAATTTCCATAATTGTCCAATGATCTTTCTGAGAATCCTTAGCAATTTGCTCTAAAGTATAAATGGCGGCAAATCGCGTTTCAATCTTTTCATTACCCAGTTGTTCAATTGCTTTACAAAAGCGTTCTGGAACAACCTCTTCTGGAGTTGGTTGTGTGTTATTGATACCAGTTACGATATTCTTATCCCAAGCAAGCATCCCATCAAGGAGTTGCGTTAACAGACTCTGATTTTCATCTAGAGAAAGTTTGGAAATATAGTAAGCATTAGCACTAGTAATTAATGCTAATCCTCCAATGATTATGGCAAGAGTTGTTAATGCTTGATTAATATATTCTATTTTTTCTTGATTTGGAAATCCTTCAATACTTTCAAATAATGAGAAAATAAGAGTTGCTGAGAAAATAAATATAATTGAGATAAATACCAACAAACTAGTGACCCCATTTGTCTTTATGAAAGACATGTCATAAGTCTTCATATCTGACTCCTTACGGAAATAAATCTAGGTTGATTTTAAGAGTATCTGTAAATATCTGATAGCGTACAAATACGGAAGTACTTGACAAATACTTAAATGTATTTAATATAAATTATCCATGAAATCCATGAGAATTTATTCTTCAAAGATCCACTGAACTGCGGCATTTAGCACTAAGGACACAACATTTTTGTCCATAAAGCGAAGCTATTCCACGCGATTTAAATGCCTCTGGAATAGTTTTAAATCTATAACCTTAACGAGATTTATCTAATTACTCAGCTTTTTAACATGACTAAATTGGAAATCGCCGTGAGCAAGTCCTCTGGTGATACAGGTTTAACAATGTGCTGTTGAAACCCTGCTCTTATTGCTTGCTGCTGATTCATTTCGCCTGCATAAGCAGTCAGAGCGATCGCAGGAATGTTTTTTCCCCCTAGTTGTTTTTCCAGATTCCGCACCTGTTCCATCAGCATATAGCCGTTCATCTCTGGCATCCCAATATCGCTGAGTAAGATATCTGGCTTTGACTGGGTGAGCGCTTGTAATGCTTCATCTCCTGATGCTACTGTGGTGACGATCGCTCCCAAATCCTCAAGCACAAAGCTGAAAAAGTCGCGGGTATCAGCATTGTCATCGACAATCAGGACTTGTACACCCATGAGAGGCGAGTCGGCAGAAACGGCAGTTGCAGGATTAGTTTTTGGATCGTTGTTGCTTGTTGCACTGTCCTTGAGCAAGGGTAACTTAACTGTGAAGATAGCTCCCTCATGCTCACCAAGACTTTCAGCCCCAATTGTTCCGCCATGCATCTCAACTAAGTGACGAGCGATCGCTAAACCTAACCCTAACCCACCAAACTTTCTAGTTGTTGTACTATCACCTTGACGGAAATATTCAAACACATGATTTAAAAAGTCAGGGTGAATGCCTTTACCAGTATCGGTAACAGTAATTTGGACTTGAGCTTCGATGCATTCCAATCGCACACTTACTTTTCCCTCAATGGGTGTAAACTTGACGGCATTCGATAAAAGGTTCCAAAAGACTTGCTGTAAGCGGACTGAATCACCCAAAACTTTCCCTTGACGATCAAGCATCATTTCAAGGTGAATACTTTTAGCCTCTGCTGCTAAACGCACTGTATCCATTGCTGCTTCAATGGTGGATGCTAGATTGACTGATGCCATCTTCAGGTTGAGTTTACCTTGCAAAATGCGAGAAACATCCAGTAAATCATCAATTAGTTCAGCTTGTAATTTAGCATTGCGTTCAATAGTTTCAAGGGCTTTTTGGAGTGCAGTTTCATCAAACTTACGGCTCTGCAACAGTTTTGCCCAACCGAGAATGGGATTCAGAGGCGATCGCAATTCATGGGAAAGTACTGCCAAAAACTCATCTTTGATTCGGTTAGCAGCTTCTGCTTCCGCCCGCGCTACTTGCTCAAGTTGCAAAAGCCGATCGCGTTCTGATTCGGTGCGTTTGCGATCGCTAATATCAGTTAGCATAGCGATCGCGCCTAAAAACTCATTTTGTTCATTCAAAATAGCTCTAGCAGAAATCAGTGTCCAGATGTCCGAACCATCTTTACAGCGCAATCTACCTTCTTTAAGATCGCTCCCTTCTCGCTTTAGCCAAGCTAATATCTCTTCGGATGTTATCCCATTAATCTCTTCGATAAAATCAAATATGGAACAGCCAAGCATCTCTTCAGGCGGATAGCCCAACATCTCGAAGATTCGTTGATTCACAAACTCTGTTCGTGATTCAGAATCAATCATCCAAATTCCCTCATAAGAGGTATCAACAATTCGGCGATACTTAGCCTCACTCTTTTGTAGCAACTCCTCTGCTTGCTTTAGCTCTCGGCGCTCTTTGGCTTCTCGCAATGCCCGTTGTACTGAGGGAACTAACCGCCCTAGTCGTTGCTTTAATACATAATCGGTTGCACCATTCTTCAAAGCTTCGATCGCTAATTCTTCGCCCAACGCCGCAGAAACAAAGATAAAAGGAACCTCTGGAAAACGATTTCGGGCAATTTCCAAGGCAGAAATGCCATCAAAAGATGGCAAGGCATAATCCGCAAGAACTAAATCGAAAGCCTCCGTTTCTAGAGCAGCCAAAAAATCAGCGCCAGTTTCGACTCTGATTAGTTCACAATCAATTCCCCCTTGGGTTAGCACCATAAGGGTAAGCTCTGCATCTAACAGACTGTCTTCCAAAAGCAGGAAACGCAAGACATTCATCAGTTGCTCTCCTGTGGACGGTGAGGTGCTGGAGGTAGAGCGCCAACGGGTGGCTGATTAATCACTGCCCAAAAAAGCCCTACACCTTTAATCGCATTGCCAAACTCATGATAATCTAACGGTTTGACTACATAAGCATTAACACCTAACTCGTAGCATCGAACTAAGTCTGGCTCCTCACGGGAAGAAGTTAATACCACCACTGGAATAACTCGCATTATTGGGTCAGATTTGAGTTGTGCTAACACTTCTAGTCCATCGATTTTAGGTAGTTTCAAATCGAGTAGCACCACTACAGGATGCCCTTCCATTCGTAACCGGAACAGCCCCCGGCGATAGAGATAATCTAGCGCTTCTTCTCCATCACGTACCACTACTACTTCGTTGGCGAGATGATTTTCTGATAAGGCGGCTAATATTAATTCTGCATCGTTAGCACTGTCTTCAATCAGCAGAATTCGCTTAAGTTCTTTCATTGCCCTCCTTCTGCGACAACTTAGGTAATGAAAAATAGAAGGTGGCTCCACTGTCAATTATGGACTCTGCCCAGACTCGGCCATTATGTCGATGAATAATTCTCTGTACGTTTGCCAATCCAACACCTGTACCTTCAAATTGTGGATCGCTATGCAGGCGTTGAAATACTCCGAATAGCTTGTGAACATATTGCATATTAAACCCAACGCCGTTATCTTGGACAAAAAAGACAACTTCGTTTTCATTATGAGTACTTCCAACAGTAATTTCGGCTGGATTTTGATTCTGGGTATATTTTACGGCATTGTCTATGAGGTTGCGAAGCACGAGTCGTAACATTGAGGGATCGCCTTGGACTTCTGGTAGTGATTCGATGTGCCAATTGATTTCGCGTCCTGCGGTTTCTGTTACCAAATCGCGTTTTACCTCTTGTACCAATTCTTCCATGTTGAGGTTGATATAGCGCATCTCGGTGCGCCCCATGCGAGAAAATGTTAGCAACTCATCGATGAGTATGCCTGCTTGTTTGGCAGTTTCTGCAATTATTTTTAAATAGCGCTGACTCGTTTCATCTAAGGTTGTTGAGTCATGGCGCTTTTGCAGCAATTCGACAAATCCGGCGATGTGACGAAAGGGCGATCGCAAGTCGTGAGAAACTGAATAGGAAAAAGATTCCAATTCTTTATTAGCAATTTCTAGTTGAATGGTGCGCTCTTGAACCCGTTGCTCTAATATTTCGTTGCTTTCTTGCAGGGCAGTTTCGGCAACCTTGCGATCGTGGATATCTACAGAGGAACCGATATAGCCAAGGAACTCCCCAGTTGATGCAAACCGAGGCACACCAGTATCTAAAAGCCAACGGTACTCGCCATCATTGCGTCTGAGGCGATATTCCATTTTAAAACTTTGTCGGGCATCAAAGGCATTGATGTATGTATCTAAGCAATGCTGCAAATCATCGGCATAAACACCTTCAGTCCACCCGTTGCCCATCTCTTGCTCCAGAGTCCGCCCGGTAAAATCTAGCCAGGGTTTATTGAAGTAGTTACAAAGTTTGTCAGTAGCGGACATCCACACTAGTACCGGAGCCGTATCTGTCATTTGGCGAAAGCGGGCTTCACTTTCACGCAATGCTGCTTCTGCTAGTTTGCGATCGCTAATGTCGGCGAGCAGTCCCAGCATCTGGACTGCTTCTCCTTGACCATTATGATAAAGATGACCCCGTGCCCAAATCCAACGTAATTCTCCATCTGCACAGCAAATGCGGCACTCAAAATCCCAAATCTCTTGATTAATTAAAGCAGTCCGAAATTTGGCATCAACCAAAAGTCGATCTTCCGGTAAAACATGCTCCAAGAACATGTTGTAAGTCCATTCCGGTAGGAGAGACTCGTAACCAAAGATTTGGTCGTGTCGTAGCGAACGGTTAACAGTGTGGTTCTTTAAGTCCAAATCCCAGTCAGCCAATCCTGCGGTTTGCAAGGCAAAGTTTAGCTGCTCATTACTCTGGCGCAATGCCTTCTCTGCAAGTTTGCGATCGCGCAGTGCAGCTTGTTGTTCGCTGATGTCAGTAATTAACGCCACATACCCTTCAACGCTTCCCTGTTTATTAACCTGGGGAACAAAAATAGCATTAATGTAGCGTGTGCAACCATTTTTATAAGGCATTTCACCTTCAAATGTTACCTGCTTTCCTGCAAGTACTTGTTCCACATAAGGACGAACCACTTGATATGCGGATTCACCCACAACTTCCCAGAGATGCTTTCCATAAATTTCTGCCGTAGAATGCCCAAACCACTCTTCATAAGCTCGGTTAGTGAAGCGGTAGCGTTGTTTTGAATCCACAAAAGAAATTAGAACTGGCAGTGTATCTGTAATCAAGCGAAGTTCCGTTTCTCGTTGCCGTAGTGCCTCCTCAATGCGCTTGCGGTTTGTGATATCGCGCCAGCAATTGATTGCACCAATAATCTGACCTTGGAAATCCCGAATCGGTACTACATTAGCACTAGCTGTAATCCGGGTTCCATCAGGACGTTCAATGATGCACTCCTCATCGCGGATTGTTTCACCGTGGCGTGTAGCACGATACAAAGGCAGTTGTTTTGGGGTGAGGCGCGTTACACCATCGGCTAGAAACAGACCGTAGGACTGAGCGTAGTCGCTGGAAGTCATACCAACGAGGGATTTACCAGGTTTGCCCAAAAGCTCTTGGGCAAGTTTGCTGTTGGCGATGATTGGGAAATTAGGGGGGCCGCCAGTGATGGTAATTCCCTCTGGGACGTGTTCTAAGAGCATTTGCAGAATGCTCTGGGAAACTTCAGCTTGGCGAGTGCGATGCTGGGTTTCGGCTTCGGCTTGTTTGCGTTCGCTCAAGTCAAGAACAAAACCAATAATTGTCCGATCTTCTTGCTGGACAAAGCCAATGAGGACGGGAACTTGGGAGCCATCTTTACGAATATATTCCTGCTCGAAAGGTTTACAACTTCCAGTAATTCTCAGTTCTTGAATTGATTGCTCACTCACATCAATGTATTCAGGTGGAGTGATTTCACCCCAGCGAATTCGACTAGAGCGCAAATCCTCGCGGGTATAATTTAGCATTTGCAAAAAGGCATCATTGGCTTCAACAATCAAGCCATTTAGATCGGCCACAATTACCCCAATAATATTGGACTCTGTTAAGCGACCAAACCTTGCCTCGCTTTCGCGTAGTGACTTCAGACTCTCCTCAGCTTTCCGTTGGGCTATGCGGCGTGATTCGTTGAGCGAACTGATTAACCCTGCTGTCAGCATGAACACGATCAGGGGTACTAAAATGTTCGGATTTGTAGTATTGTGCGGATAGATTGGCTTGAAAAGGAAGTAGTTGACTGCCAAAGTAGACAAAACGGTGGCAAGTAACCCCGCTCTCAAGCCACCGTACCAGGCACTCACCATCACCGCAGCAAAAAACAGCGCCGCCGGCGTTGGAGTGAGATATGAATAGAGTAGCAGGGTTGCCCCAAGTGCTAAGGCAACACATAGCAAAGCCATACCATAATGCAGCAATTGCTCTCGAATGATTGCACTTTTCTTTTTACTACCAGCAAAGATATCTTCGCGTTCAGATGTTCTCACCCTATAAGTCATAATCTGATTCTGCTTCTGGAAAATTCTGGTTTAGTAGCCTTTTGCCGAGTTCTTCCATCTGCCGTAACATTTATTCTATTAGTTTTACCGCTAAGGTTGAAGGCACTGTATGCCGATTTTCCTACCGATTGACTGTTTTGAATGAGACTCCTAATTTAGCAGCAAACTGTTTCTGAGAGAGATTAAGTTGTTGCCGAAGATGCTCAACCAAATCTAAAATTTCCAAGCGCTTTATTATAGGCATCTTTTCTTTTTATTCTGACAGCATGATTACAATAGGACTGATGTCCTATTGTTTGTCTCTTGCTTAAGAAATATTTCTCAAATTTGAGGTTCAGAGGGTCAACGTTGAGGTTCAGAGGGTCAACGTTGAGGTTCAGAGGGTCAACGTTGAGGTTCAGAGGGTCAACGTTGAGGTTCAGAAGGTCAACGTTGAGGTTCAGAGGGTCAACGTTGAGGTTCAGAAGGTCAACGTTGAGGTTCAGAGGGTCAATCTTGAGGTTCAAAGGGTCAACATTGAGGTTCAGAGAGTCAACTTTGAGATTCAGAGAGTCAACGTTGAGGTTCAGAAGGTCAACGTTGAGGTTCAGAAGGTCAACTTTGAGCTTACCAATGTTTCGGTAGTTGAAGATTTTTCGGTAAAATTGTTGTGCGATCGCCAGTGAAAAGTTAGATCCCCGACTTCTTGGAGAAGTCGGGGATCTGGACACCGCGAATTTTCACAAATAAGATAAGATTGCTATATATAAATAGAGGCGTTTGTTAGAAGTATTAGCTGTCCCATAATAAGCGTTCTTCTTGTAGTTGTCTGTCTATATCCTCAGGAGTTCGAGAAGGGTGTCTCCTACGGCTTTCTTCTATAATGTCCAGTACAGAACGATGTTTTGGTTCAGCTTTTTCTGGTAAAATCACAAATACATCAACGCTATCGCCTATTTCAGCTTCTGGAATTTCAATTTCTATTTTGTTCCCTGGTAAAACTTTGGTTGTGATCCGTAAAGCTGATTGCATGGTTTTTCCCTCAATATTTATTAATTATTACGGAGACTTTTAGTAAAAACTATAGCTGTAAGTGAAAACGGTAGAATACGCCCAAATAACTAATGATGCTGTGGTAACTCAACCTGATTGTGGCCAATCTGTGGGTGCTTCTATATAATCAGGTAGGCGAGTAGTGCGATCGCCAAGTGCTTTTCTAATCTGGTGCAACTCTAAGTTTTTAGCCCCTGTTAAAATTGTCCCTTCCAGTTTGACATTGCTGAGGTCAGCTTCTAAAAAGTTAGCTCCCATCAGGTTAGCCTGTGTCAGGTTCGCTTGATAAAAAGTCGCCCTATGCAGGTTAGCTCCAATCAGGTTAGCCTGATACAGGTCAGCTTCGGTTAAACTGGCTTCTGAGAGATTGGCAAAATAAACTTCTGTTTGGTGGAGTTTGGCTGCATTCAAATTAGCCCCAGAAAGATTGGCTCCATTCAGGTTAGCCCCAGAAAGGTTAGCACCAATCAAACCCGTTAGATTTAGGTTGGCTTTACCCAGTTTTGCACCTTGCAAGTTAGCTAAAAACAGCTTTGCTCCTGAGAGGTTGGCGACTTTCAAGGTTGCTTGTTGCAAGTTAGCTTTGTAGAGGTTTGCTCCTTGGAGATTCGCTACACGCAGACTTGCTCCAGAAAGGTTGGCTGAACGCAGGTTAGCCCCAGAGAGATTAGCGCGGTTGAGATTAGCCCAACATAGATTAGCTCCACAGAGGCTAGCTTTTAGTAACCTGGTTTCATAGAGAATACACCTAACAAGGTTAGCGCCGTTGAGGTCAGCCTCACTCAAGTCGGCTCCACGCAAGTCAGCCCCACTCAGGTCAGAACCACGTAAATCGGCTTGTTGCAGATTCACTCCTAGCAAGTCTGCTCGTCTGATGTCGATATGACGTAAATCAAGTTTCTGGTCTTTTGGGTCTTCGAGCAAATTCCGCCTACCGATGACAGTTAAGGCTGCTTGAATATCAGTGCGGATTATTGGTAATTCTTCATGGAGGTTTTGCTCCAACTGCTGTGTTGGACGCGACCCACTTCTACGCCGACCTGAGTAAGCATCTGGTGAATATTCTGGCTTTTGTTGCTCTACCTTCACCGCCTGGATAGGTGCATTTTCGCGCACAAAGGCAGTGAGGATTTCCATGATTGTCCAGTGTTCTTTAGGAAAATCCTGAGCAACCCTTTCTAATGCATAAATTGCACCTATTCGGGTTTCAATTTTATCATGGCCAAGTTGGGCAATTGCCCCCATAAAGCGTTCTGAAGTCAATCTGTCTTGATTCAGTTTGGCATTCTGAAGGCTAATTTCGAGGTTTTTCTCAGCTGCGATCGCATTTTTATGCATCGCTTGGGCCCGCTTTGCTGAATAATAGGTATTAAACATTGCTGCCGATGCCAGGAAAACTATTGCAGTAGTTGTTAACGCTTGGTTTCTATACTGAATTTTTTCCTGAATTGACAATTCTTTAATACTAGACAAAGCAAAGAAAATTACAGTCAGTGATAAACCAAATAAAACTGTTATAGCTATGAACCAATTCAACAGAGTGTCTGTCTTTTTAGAAGACATGGTAAAAATTTTCCTTACAACTTAGAATTATTACTTAGATGTTTGGAAAAAATAGTATACCATTTAGCAGAAAATTATAATAGGTGTCCGAATACCTCTTTAACTAAGTAATAACATCGAATATACTTCTGAATTAAGGCAAAAATTGAACAATTATTGAAAAGCTTGCACTGGAAGCTTTCTTCCTTTTAACTTTCACCTTGCAAAAATGGTGTTTTACTCAGATAATTTAGCTTCTCTCAAGTTTGCCCCATCAAGTATGGCATCATTGAGAATTGCCCCTTGCAAATCAGCTAGATAGAAGCTTGCATAATGGAGGTTAGCTCTTTTTAGGTTAGCTCCTTTTAGGTTAGCTGCACTAAGGATTGCCCATTCGAGATTAGCTAAATATAAGTTAGCGCCTTCTAAGTTAGCTGCACTGAGAATTGCTCCTGCAAGATTAGCTTCTGTGAGGTTCGCCCCAGCAAGATTAGCTTGATAGAGGTTTGTCTGTTGTAGATTCGCTCTATTCAGATTTACTCCTCTCATGTCGATGTGACTCAAATCAAGCTGTTCATTTTTTGGGTCTTTATTTACATCTCTTTTAGCGATAACAGTCAGGGCTGCTTGAATATCTGCACGAACTTTTGCTGACAGGTTGCTTGTTGCTTTTTGTTGAGATACATGAATAGTATTTTTTCGGACAAAATTAGTAAGAATGTTCATAATTATCCAGTGATACTGTGGATGATTTTGGGCAATTTGCTCTAAATCATTAATTACAGCTAGACTGGTTTCTATTGTGTTATTTTCTAGTTGTTCAATTGCTATTATTAAACGTTCTTTTAAGGATTTATGTTGAATTGGGTTAAATATTTCTAGAAAAGTATGTATCCCTAAACTTATTTTTGATAAATGACTGTTATAAATTGATAAAATGTTTTTTACAGCATGAAAAGGATTAATGATTACTGTCAACATACGATGGTTAAAGACTTAGTGCTAATTGGTGGCGGACACAGCCATGCAATTGCCCTGAAAATGTTTGGAATGAAGCCGTTAACCGGAGTGCGTTTAACGTTGATTAGTGCAAATCAAAAGACAGCCTACTCTGGAATGTTACCAGGATACATTGCTGGATTTTACACCCATGATGAATGTCATATTGATTTGAAACCATTGGCTAAGTTTGCTCAAGCTAATTTGTATATTGACAGAGTAGTTGCCTTAGACTTGGAAAACAACAAAGTTCTCTGTGCTAACGGACTGGTGGTAGATTTTGATGTGCTGTCTATTGATATTGGCAGCACTCCCGCCAGAGTATCTGTATCAGGTGCGGCAGAATATGCGATCGCAGCTAAACCAGTATCGCAGCTATTGGAACATTGGGATGAACTAATTGCAGCTGTAGGTAAAAATCCTCAAGAACTGATTAGGATTGCGATCGCAGGTGGAGGTGCTGGCGGTGTAGAATTGGCGTTGGCGATGCAATCTCATTTAGATCAGATTCAACAACCAATTCCCAATCTGGAAATGCATTTATTTCAGCGTCAAATGGAACTGATGCCCAATTATCATCAATCAGTACGGCATCAACTTCAGCAAATTCTCACCCAGCGAGGTATTAAGCTACATCTTGCAGAAAGTGTGTGTAATATCGCACCTAAAAACCACAAGGGAACTAGAGAAATATTTGAGATTAAGTGCGAATCTGGGTTGACAGTAGAGTGTAATAAAATTTTTTGGGTGACACAAGCTTCAGCACCCGAATTGTTAAAAATTGCGGGACTAGGAACTGATGAGCAAGGTTTTATTCTGGTAGAGGACACATTGCAATCTCAAACGCACCCGCAGGTATTTGCATCTGGTGACATTGCCACAATGGTAAATCATCCGCGTCCGAAAGCTGGGGTGTTTGCAGTTAGACAAGGTAAACCTTTATTTGAGAATTTGCAGCGAATTTTATTAGGTAAGTCGCTCAAACCCTATAAGCCACAGAAACAATATTTAAGTTTAATTGGTACAGGAGACGGACGAGCGATTGCAACCAAAGGCATCTTCACTTTACCACCTCATAAACTCTTGTGGCATTACAAAGATTATATTGACCGCCGCTTCATGGAACGCTTCCGCTTTGGAGAAACAAGGGAATAGGGATCAGGGGGAATAAGGGAGCAAGGGAGTGAAGTTCAAAGACTCGTCAGCGAGTATCAAAGACTCGTTAACGGAGTTAAAAGACTCGTCAGCGAGTATCAAAGACTCGTTAACGGAGTTAAAAGACTCGTC
>NZ_JBALDL010000107.1:0-26249 GCF_036917465.1 Nostoc sp. | reverse complement strand
AAAATATTTGAGACGGAAAATATGTTAGCTACTTTCCTGATTGAGATGTTTTTTTGAAGATGTGCTGCAACTATTTTTTCTCGAAGATCGACAGACTAGGACTTCATTTAAAAGTATTTATATTTTAATTTAGTGTACCTCATAATAGATGCAAGTGCTGTAATAAGGGGAAACCGGAAAAACATCTATTAAAGTCCCCCTTAAAAAGGGGGATTTAGGGGGATCAAGATATGTGCAACTTCACATTAAATTGGTATAAGTAAGTTGATTAATCCTACCACTCTAAAATGTTGTAAAAATAAGTGAAGCAGAGTTTGTAATTTTTGTTTATGACGAAAATACATCCACCATTTCATTTGATGTATGGCGATGCTGGTTTGATAACCTAATGTAGTTTCTACTTCAGTTAATTTATCTTTAACTTGATGATAAAATTGCATTTCTTTGTCAAAATCACTTGCTTTCTGGGCATTAGCAGCATCATCAGCTAATTGATAAGCTTCACTAACTAAATTACCTGCCGTTTCTGCCTGCTGTTGAGTATAACCAAGTTTCAGATATATAGTAGCTGCTGCTGATGCCAATTCTGTAAACTCCTTAGCATCATGTAACCAATATATTTGTGCTTGTAATTCCCCTAGTGTGGCTGCTAAAGTTTCATTCATGTTAAATCTAAGCTTTTCTCTAAGGTATTGACCACAGCAGTATTTTAAATGTTAAGCGATGCAAAAGGTGGCAAGCTACGCTCATCATCCAAGCGTTTGCGTTCAGCATCTCGTAGAGAGGAAAAAATAGCATGATTGAGCGATCGCCTTGCAATTTTTAGAGGAAACCCCAAGCGTAGGGCGTAGCCCGCCCTTAGACATCGCCCAGCCCACCCAATCTTGGCTCACAGAACTAATTGAAAAATGCCTATTATGTTCCCGGACGAGAGCGAATACGATCGGGTATATGATGGCGATCGCCTAATATTTCGAGCATTGGGCCGTTAACGTCAAATTTAACCATACTTACCGACGCGACCAAAATATTCACCCGATAGCGATAGCGTCCCAAATCAATTCCCAGTAAACTGCAAAGCATAATCCGAATCGTGGCTTTATGGGAAACTACTAAAACATTACCTTGGGGATGTTTTTCTTGAATTTCAGCAATTACAGGCATAGAACGGTTAGCAATATCTACCGCAGTTTCTCCACCTAGTGGTGCATTCCAAGCGGGTTCTGTCAACCATTTTACATAGTTTTCTGCGTAATTCTCTTGGGCAAACGATTTACTCTTGCTTTCCCATTCGCCATAACTACCTTCTCTAAGTCCGTCACGCAACTGCATATTCATACCGATAGCATTACAAAATGGTTTGGCAGTTGCAATTGCGCGCTTCATTGGGCTAACATAAACTGCTGACCACAACAAGCTTTGATAAATCATCGGCAAAACCGGATGCCATCTGCATCCCTTCTGTTGTCAACTCCGCATCAGTTTCACCACAGAAATTACCACTTTGACTAAAAGTGGTTTCTCCATGTCGCAGTAAATATAAATTGAGTGTCATAGCTTGTATCACAATTGGGGTAAAGAAGTTTGTGCAAACATAAAGTACCATCAATCTCGCAATTGAGTCTGTGACACCAGGACAAAGTAATCAACCAAAAAAGTGAATCAACCACAAACTTTTGATTTCGTTGACAAAAGTAGCGGTAACAGATAATACTCTAGTTTTATCCGTGATACGGATACCTTTGGCCAATCCCCCAAAGAGCTAAAATGAACTGATTGAGAGCTTTCTGAGCAATTTTCTACCCAGATGCAATGATAATTTGCGTCTTTTGAGAAGGAAAAAACCAAACTTTAAATGAAGCTGAAACTATTGTCTGACATGGGGTTGAGGAGTTAGCTTAATTCCTTAGCGTACAATTTTCCCGTTTTGGTACAGTCCTGCTATTAACAACCTCATTTGACGGTTACAAATCAAAATCAAGGCTGAATGTTTCACCATCAGAATCCACCCTTAAAATGATTATCATTCTTGAGAAAACCTGTCTCTTGTTTTTCTTGGAATAATTTATTCTTTGGAAGTGCCTTAAGTCAAAACCAAATTATCCCGATGAATCACTGTTTCCACACCGGCATAACCCAAAATTGTGGGAATTTCTCGTGAATGACAACCGCGAATCTTTTGCAGATCGTTGCTGTTGTAATTCACAAGTCCTCTAGCAATTTCGTTACCGTTGCTGTCACACAATTGCACCGCATCTTGTGTGTCAAACTCTCCTTCTACTGCCTTAATTCCAGCAGCTAATAAGGATTTTCCCCCTAAAGAAATTGCGGCGATCGCACCTTCATCTAAATACAATTTACCCGCAGGTAAAAGTCCATAAGCTATCCAACGTTTACGCGCCGAAGTTGGTTCAGGTTGCGGTTCAAAATGCGTTCCAATCATTTCACCTTGGATAATTTTTTCGATATTCCGGGGAAATCGCCCTTGAGTAATTACAGTCCGCACTCCGGCAGCGATCGCAATCCTAGCAGCCGAAATTTTCGTCAGCATCCCGCCAGTACCCCACTGAGAACCTTGGGAACCTGTTTGTATTTGTAATTCTGCTAATTCTTTAATGCTACTAACTAAAGCGATCGGTCGAGCATCTGGCACTGAACGGGGATCGGCTGAGTAGAGGCGATCGACATCGGTAAGCAAAAATAGCCAATCTGCTTCTACTAAGCTGGCAACCAATGCCGAAAGGGTATCATTATCACCAAATTTCAGTTCGTCTATTGCTACGGTATCATTTTCATTAACTATGGGGATCACTCCCAGTCCCAGTAATTCCTGAAAGGTATTGTAGGCGTTGAGATAGCGACTACGCTGTACTAAGTCGCTGCGAGTCAATAATACTTGAGCGATCGCCTGTTGCAGAGTAGTAAATAAATCATCATATATACGGATTAACCTACCTTGTCCAACTGCTGCTACAGCTTGTTTGAGTGCGATCGCTTTCGGGCGTTCAGTTAAGCCCAACCGCGCACAACCCACGCCCACAGCGCCAGAAGAAACCAAAATTACCCGATGTCCTTGGCTTCTCAAATGGCAGAGTGTTTCCGCCAAAGTAGCGATCGTAGAAAGTGCTAATTGTCCCGTTTCTGGTTGAGTAAGGCTAGAAGTACCGATTTTGACAACAATTGTTTTAGTCATTAGTTATTGGTCATTGGTCATTAGTCATTAGTCCTTTGGCTATTAGTAACTGACAAATGACAACGGACAAAGGACTAATGACTAAAGAAATTGTAAAGCGCCAATCCCTCTATAGTGAAGGTTGACGCTTTACGGAAGTATATTTACTTAGTATGAGTTAGGGTCTTTTTTGGCTGACCCCATGTTATTAATACTTATGATCCCCGATTTTTAGGTTCCAGTAAGATTCCTTAAGCATTTTTTTAGATTTACTTTCCTGACGATTTTTCAAGTTTTGTGAATCTTGCTTTTCTTGGGGGTAATAGAGGCTCCCAAAATTTCAGATATCCAAACTTCAAAGTTACGGACGGGATGAGAGCGCAGGGCTGCGTCTGCATGGACAATCGGTTCAACTAGAATAGTAAACATCCCCAGACGATTACCAGCGATGACATCGGTAAATAAGCGATCGCCTACCATCCCCACTTGATGCACTGGCAGATCCATTGTCCTGACTGCTGCCCTAATTTTGCGTCGGGAAGGCTTGGCAGCACCCAAATAGTAAGGTAAATTGAGCGATCGCGCAATTCCCCCAATTCGTGCTTCACTTAGATTGTTACTCACTAAACACAATGCAGTAGAGGTGCGAATTTGCTCCACCCACTCTCGTAGTTCTGGGGAAGCCATTCCTACTGTAAAAGGTACTAAGGTTTCGTCTACATCCAACACCAGCCCTTTAAGCCCGTATTTTTGGATAATATCTGGTGTTAGATTCAACACTGAACCTTCTATAATCAAGTCAGGTTGCAAAAGGTTGTTCCAGGCCATAGTCACCAGTCAAATTTAAATAGCTCAGAAAAATGAGCATAACCTAATATAGTTTAGTTAGTCTAACTCCATCCTGGAATATCCCCCTGAACATTTTGAGATGAAATCCCCAAAATCTTATTTATCTCTTTGATGTAATAATTATTCAAATCAAGAAAAATATCGTTTTCTCGTAATTAAAAAAATCTAAATATCCACATTTATTACCGCACCATAAATTTTCATAATTTAATTTAGTTCCTGTTGATTAAATAATTGTGCTGCTAACATTGCCGTTAAATGCAAATTTAGAATTTAACTGGCAAAACTTGAAATTAGTTGTGTTATAAACTGGTGAATAACAATGTTTAATATTAAAGAAAACATCATAAAGCAGACAGATATATGTTAAGATTTTGACAAAGATTAAAGTATATTTATTTGCTAGTGATTATAAATTAATTTCCCCAGATTGTCAAAATTCAACGTTTATGGAATTTGCTTTATCCAAATTGTTGGGAAAACATTCTTTACCAGTACAGGGTCAAAATACAAACGCATTTTCGGCAGTGCTAGATAAGTTTATTGGTAAGCTGAGATTGTAGCGATCTCCGATAACAGGCATTGGTTGCTATCGCTACCCTCGCAGAGTAGCAGACAGAAAAGCAAATAGGGCGATAATGCAAAAACTCCTTTTTAATGACAGAGATAAATTTAGAGCGCAGGCCCTATTCCTTGGTGAGGATATTCACTTACAGACGTTGGAGGATTACCTTTGTTTGGCGACTATGCCACTAATGGTTACAGTCGGTGAACACGGCTGTGTGGTGCTGCTGGACTATGGTGCAGTTGTCTTGTTTAATCTTGAGCCTGTAGAAAAGGCAGCCTTCTTGACCAAACTATCCTCTCAAGTTAGTGACTCTTTTGCCGATCCAGAAACAGAAGAAGTGGAAGTTCATCTCAACATGGCGGAGAGTGAAAGAGTTAAGGAAGGAAAAATTTTGCTGCATGAATTTAGTGTAGAACGGTTGCAGATAGTGGCTGATATCCTCGCTAAAAGTGTTGTGCTGTCTCATTATGAAACTAGCCTAGCGACTGTATTTGATCAAATTAAACCATTTGCAGCTAGTCTCCAGCGCGAAAACCGGGGAAGAAAGCAGAGTAGGGAATTACTGCGTCAACTTGGGACTGCGCTGTTAGTTCAACATAAGATTGTAGGTCGAGTAGAGATTATTGATAAGCCGGAGTTGCTCTGGGAGTCTCCACAGCTAGAAAACTTATATCTCCGCTTAGAGGATGAATACGAAATCCGTGAGCGTCACAATGCCTTGGAACGCAAGCTAGAGCTAATTACCCAAACCGCACAAACAGTCCTGGAGTTCATGCAGCATAGCAGTAGCCAGCGAGTAGAGTGGTATGTGGTGATTCTGATTGTGGTGGAGATTCTGCTGTCACTGTACGACATCGTTTTCAAAGGCTAACGCTCAATTTGGAGATCGTAAAAATTGCTGCTTTTTAGCAGTAGCCTTGAGTCGGGCGATCGCAGCCAACACTACAAAATTCTCTGCTTTTTTCAGAATATTAAACAATACAAACTCTCCCAAAATGTTTCATTGCTTCCACATTTAACGGGACATGGTAAAGGGTTTAAGTAGATTTTGATTAAAATAAAAATTCAAAATGAAAATGTTACATTTTGAATTTAAAATTTTATTCTACTTCATTAAAAAGATGTTCCTCTAACAGAGGTTGCACTTGGCGAAACTCCTCTGGGGAAAGTAATTCCGGTTCACCTGTTTTTGCTATTCGTGCAAAAAACAATAGGGGATCGAGGGGTGTATAAATTGCATACTCCTGATCTTCATCATAGAAGCTAGCGAGTAGCTGTAATTGCTCTGGATCTAAATCTGCCTCTTCGTCTTCGATTTCTAAGGTAAAGAGTTCTGATTCTTCAACAGGCGGTAAATCACCTGCCACTGTCAAAGCATAAGCTGTGTTTTTCAATATCAGATTCTGCTCAGATAGTACAGCTTGAGCATTAGCAAAAATTTGCTCAATGATGTTGTCGTCTTCTACCAGAACCGCTTCTTCTTCCTCATCGTCACCTTCCCAAGAAAAAATCTCTACAGGTGAGTCTACAGGAAGCAGTAAAACGTATTCTTGTCCATCTACCTCAAGGGAATGCTCTACATAACATTCGAGCGATCGCCCTTTGTCATCGGTTAAAGTGATGGAACCCGCATGATCGTTATCATTTTCTTCAGGAAATGGAGGGGAAAACATAGCCGAAATCTAAAAATTTACTAAATACCAGCAAGTTTGGAAATCGCTTAACTATTTAATGACATACTATCTCAACCAAATAGCTTTATACGTAGATACAACTGCTGACTAACCGTTTTCAGAATATCATGTTAAAAGGTATCAATATTCAATAGCCGCCACCGAACTGCCAGAACTGGCACGCTTCACATCTAGCCATTGTTGCAAGATTAAAGCGGCTGCCTTACGGTCGATCAAACCTTTATGGCGTGACGGGGAGCGATTTTCAGCTATCAGCAGTTGCTCTGCTTGATATGAAGTTAATCGCTCATCCACATATTCCACAGGCAGTTTTAAGGCTCTAGTAAGTCTTGTAGTAAATTTCTGAACTTGACGCGCCTGAAATCCGATTGAGCCATCCATTGAATAAGGTAAGCCCATAACTAGGATTTGCACTTCGCGTTCATTAACTATTTGCCGGATTTGCTCGACATCCTGCTCAAAAGATGTGCGCTCAATTGTAGTGATCCCAGTGGCAATTAAACCCGTGCGATCGCACCCAGCCACACCAATCCGCTTGCGACCAAAATCTAGTCCCAAGGCGGAAATAAACGGTTTTGGCTGCTCCTGGGATATCACTAATTCTCCTGCTCTGCATCTACTGATTCAGGAATCGGCGATACTTCTATGCTAGGGTTTTTTACCGAAAAGTTAATTGGTTCAGACTTAATTGGTAGTGGTTTATCTGAGGATGGTAGCTTTCCTGGTTGTATCCATGACATCCCACCTGGTATAGGTTTACGTGCCGGTTGTAAACCTTGCAGCATATCAGTCCACTGAATTCCTTCTAATGAGACGAATTTAGACTCCCGTAGCTTGTGCCACACAGAACGAGACATAACTAATGTATGTTCTATGCGTTTTGCCCCAATTCGCTCCAAATACTCTTCTCGCTCTGCTTGATAGTCAGAGGAGGCTAATTGTAACCCTTGCTGGGGAAAATCTTGGGTAATCCGAGCCAGTTGAGATAACAATTCTGGATACAGCCAGGTGTAAGCGGGATGAACCGTCAAAGTTGCCACGTGGGGAACCTCACCCTTGCGATCGAGTTGCACCTGAAAATAGCCGATCGCAGCTTTGCGTTGGGGTTCAAATACGTAACCACTGATGACTTCTGTTTTAGTCAGCCATTGCTTAACTGCATCGCTTAAAGCGCCAAACAAACTGGTTTTAAAGTCGCGGGTATTGCGGTCAAAAACCTGACGGACTAAAGGAGGCATAGATGCCGTATCTAGTTGATAGAGCAACTGGGCATCAGCATTACTCACTGGCAAAAGGTTGGGCAAATCTGGCTCTGCTTGTGCCAATTCAGCCAATAATTCTGGCTCAATTTCCCAGTACGTCATTTCCGCCAGACGTTGAAATCCATTTTGGCGATATAGTGCCAGCGCCTCAATGTCATTGATGTTAACTTCCAGTAGCCAAGTCCGAGCTTCCAAAATCGATTCAAAGCAATGACGCAAAAGTTGCGAACCAATTCCTTGTTTATCGACACCACGCTCTAACAGCACTTGATCGATGCGCCAAGTACTGCGTGTTCGGTTAAAAGGTGACACTTGAATCATCCCTAGAAGCATCCGTTCTTGCTCTGCGACAAAAGCACAGAGGCGATACTGGAGCGGGTTGGGGAACCAACTCAAAAATTTGAGTAATCCATACCAGCGACGCAGCATGAGCATCTGACTGATGGCAAAACCTGCTCCCTGGGGAGTAAGGGCTGCGAATGACTCTTGAGTTATGCGCTCAATCCCGTCCAGATCCCGGTATTGGACTGGTCGGATAACAACGCTGAGGTTTCTGGGAAGTAATGAAGTCATTTTTATTCGAGCCGCTATTTAGCCTTAACTAACTGCTCTTCAAAGGAACTGCTGCAATAATATTAACTGCTTTCTGCCCTTTACTAGTGCATCAAAAGGGTGATTTGAGTAAATTAATACTTAAAAAAGCAGACCTTGTGAGAACACCATTGACATTAACCCAACAACGATCTGCCTTTATTTTATTAGAATTTTGATTAAAATTTGTATATATTTACAGCCCTTGTCGAGAAACTAGCTTTTCAAAGTGGGCTTGAGTTTGATGGAGTAATTGCTGACGACTATCTACCAGTGTTTGCTTCAGGGATGGAACAAGATTGCGGGCTTGCAGAGTCATGTGAAGTTGCAGATTAGCGACATATTCACTAAAATCTTGATTCACTTCATTTGCGCCCGCATCTGTTAATAAATTTGATTCCATTGCCACTATGTTCTCCTGTGTTAATCCTGTGCTATTTCTCTTCATGACAAAAAATTATCATGTTGTTTGGACTAACTTCTTAATTTGCAATGAAGTTTAACGCTTCTTAGGGATAGCGATCGCAATAGAGTTTTCATTTACCCATTAAAATCTCAACCCAACACCACCTTGTACAGAGATAGCTGTACCACTGCTATCACGGTAGGCATCAAAAGCAATGATGGCATTTCCAAAAAGGACAGTATTGCTATTTGGGATCATATAATCAATGCCCGGTTGTAAAGCAAAACTGATTTTGTCGCCCACAGGAGAAGAACCACCACCACCAGCCAACACTAACCCAGCACCCAGGTACGCATCAGCTTGCCAGTTAAGGGGGAAATCGTAAGAAACCGTTGGTACAACTGCCGTATTATTACCAATTAACACTTGGGCGCGCAGTGAAATCGGTGCTTCCAAAAGCTTGTAGCGCCCAGCTATCACTCCCCCAAATTGGATACCATCGGTAAAACCAACAGTGGGGCCTATACCTACATAACTGCCATAAGCTACTTGAGCTTGTGCTGGTTTCGTACTTGCCAGACTCAAAACCAAACTAGCACCTAAAACTGAAACCAAATATGGAATATACTTCATAACCGACTCCTCACACCATTTTTTTGGGCATTGGGCATTGGGCATTGGGAATTGGGAATTGCAATTATTTCCATGCCCCATGCTCCATTCTACGGGCAACGAGGATGAATGCCCCCTTGAGTACAAATGTATGCTAATTGCTTGGGATCTAAATTTTTGGCTTGAGAAAAATCAACCCCTTGAACTACGGCAGATACTGAACCTAAATCTGGGGTTTTGACAAATTGATCTGCTGGATCTTCTTTGCTTGGAGCGAGAATTGCTCCCTTAAAATCTGCTCCTGCTACATTTGCTCCCCGTAAATCTGCAAGACTCAGGTCAGCATTTTGTAAGTTAACGTTTTCCATTTGGGCAAAACGCAAAACAGCACCAGCGAGACGAGTGGCGCTCAGGTTAGCATTGCTGAGATTAGCACGATCCAAATAGGCTCCTGATAAATCTGCTCCTTGCCAATCAGTATTAGTTAAGTTGGCAAAGGATAATTGTGTTCCTATAGCAGTGACGCGACCTAAACGGGCAGCATACAGGTTGGCTTCGTTCAATTTAGCATCGCCTAAATCAGCCCCAGTTAAGCTGGCTCTTTCTAAAACTGCGTTTCGTAGATCGGCTCCTACTAGTTGGGTGCTGTTGAGTTTTGCGTCATATAAACGTGCGTTGGATAAGTTGGCTCTGTTAAGAGTGGCGCGGCTCAAATCAATCCGGTTCATCAAGACGCGACTGAGGTTAGCATCAGTCAGATTGGCCTGCTGCAACTGAGCTTGGCTTAAATCAGCTATTACATCGTCGTAGGTATCCCAACGTCCATCTTCACCTGAACCCCGAAAGCGACTACCCTTAAAGCTGGCTTGATTAAGATTTGCAGATTTAAACTTAACTCCTGATAAATCAAGATTGTCTAGTACCAAGTTGAAGAATGAACTTCCTGGAGTACCACTTTGACCTAATTGGGTGCTACTAAGGTCAACGCCCTCCATTTTTCCGCTATACACAGAGAGAATTTTGTTGATCGTTCTCTGGTTTCTTTGTAGCCGCCCTTGCCGCAAATCACGTTCTTGGGTTGCAGTGCTGCCCACAGATTCCAGTTCGCTAACCAAAAACTGATTCTTATTTTTTAATTCGGGGATGGCTTGGGGCCCGACAGTTGTCAAAGCTTGTTGAATCGTATCGAGGAGGCTGGGGTTGGTTTCGCTAACCAATAAATCCGCCAGATATTTAATAGACTGGGGATCGTTAAGACCACCCATAGCCAGAATTGCACTTTGGCGTTGCTCATTAGTCACCCCAGAGTTGGGAGTCAATTGTTTGACAAGTTCGAGGAACTGTTGGCTATTAATTTGCTTAGTTGCTCGTTGGGATTGTTGAATTTGGATATAAACTTGAGTGCCGATTAAAGTTGCCAACACAGCAGTCATACTCGTAAGCCCTACCCCAAACAAAGTCAGGTTAGGATTTTGCTGTATTCGCCGCCACAGGTTGGGTGAATGGTTGGTTTCATCTACCGCGAATTCTTCTCCCTCTTGCGCTTCTGCTTCATCATTACCGTCAGCAGTGTTACTTAATAGTGAGGATGGTAAGGGGCGAGTTGCATCTATTGTATAAGTGCCTGCAAGTTGATCGTGTAGTGCGCGGCGACCCCGGCGTGATGGTAAACCTATCCCTTCGCCCACAATCATTAATAAAGACAAAAATGTGAATAATCCCAAATTCGGGAAAGCAAAACTGTAGCGCCACAGGAGATAGGCGATGGAAATGGGTATAGTCCAACGTCCAACTCCTTCTCTAATGACAACTGCCCCTAATCCGGGCGGCTTCCCTTGCTCGTTGACAACCCGAACTTTGAACCAACGTTTCGGAATTGTTCTACCAGTTTTAGCCAATAGATACAATTCCCACCAGGAAAGGGTTACAGGTGCTAATAGGGCGATTGTCCACAAAATATTAGTCGGCCATGCGACGTTACGGATGCCATAGCTCACAGGCAGAGCTAGGGGTCTAGCGATCGCTCTTTCTGTAACTACCAGCACGGGGTTAAGCGGCACTCGGTTCAGATCGCTTCTAGAATTGGCATATACACCAATGCCGAAGGGAATCAACCCACTGGCAACCACTAATGTGATTTCAGCCGCCCAAGCAGCAAAGCGCCTACTTGCTAGCAGCATCGAACTGGCTTTTTCCGGTTCTTTTGACTGGCCAGATTGATTATTACTGCTCCTGACAATTGGTGACGTCATCGGATAATTCCCTTTGATATTATTTGTACGCCGCGATCGGCACAATTAAAATAGACTCAGCTAATCAGCAAAAAGAAAAGCATATTGAAATAGAATTTAAGAGTTATGAGTCAAGAACCTTTTGTATTATGGCTCCTGGCTCTCATAACTCCGGGCAGATTGCCAAGTAATTGCATATCAACTTATTGCTTACGTTGAAAGCTATTAGACACAAAAAATTTGTATCCAACATACACTAACGCTGCCAAAAGTGCCAGAGTTATTACAGATGCAACTAGTTTAAACACTGCTTGCAGCATCCCCAAGCCTACTAGCACCGTCACACCCGAAACTACCAGCTTTTTCGTCCCAGATAAGCCTTTGAACCAAATCTGAAATCGCTCTAGTTGCAAGTTCAAGTTAGCAAAAACAGACTGAGGCATCTGTTTTTGTCCTTGTGGTTGAGAAACAACCCCAGGTGGTGAATTAATCTCTGCCTCTAGCTTATCGAGGCGACGCTGTAAGTCTTCTTCTGGTTGAGGATTCATAAATCTTTATCTACCTCAGCTAGGTAACTTATTTAGATAACAAACCAACTAGATTCTATTCTTGGTGGTTGTCTTAGTGATTTTAGCTAATGTCTGTGTGTGCAATACCTTTCTGACAGGTAAAAATTATGTTTTTTTGTTGTGATATTTTTTTATGCAGTATTTTAACTACTGAAAAACGTAAAAAATACTACTTTGTGTACGGCTATTTATTGAATGTAAAGTATATAAAAGCATTGAAAACTCTAAAAAAGGCACGTATACAACTAGGATAAATAGTGTTATTTACGTAAGCAAATCCCCTATTAAAGTGATGTTTATAATACTTTTTAAACATTTTGTCAGACAAGCGATCGCTAGCCATCATCATAGATGAGTTAATTTGCATGACAAATGTAGAGCCTTTACTTGGCAATATGTCTACATCCCATCTTCACAAACAATTTTTAATTTAATGGTATTAGGTTATACGGCAGCTTTTGGAACCGAGATGGATTGATATCGTCAATTAAATTAGACTGTATAACAATATTGCTCTAAAAAATCTGGAGCATTAATTAAAATGAAAACGCTTCGGCTACTTGCAATTGTTCCCACAGCTTTAGCGATCAGCTTGGTTTTTAGTGAGGCTAATTTGGCACAGACACCAAAAATCCAAATAAATCGGTCTTTCCAACCAGATCCACTGGTTTTGAACGGAAAGTCTGGGGGAACTGTCAAAAGTAATTGTGGCAATATTACCACTGAACCTAGTCAAGTTATCCAGGTTACAGAGTCATTACCTTATTTACGATTAACAGTAGAAAGTCAAGGAAAGCCAACGCTGTTGATCGACGGGCCAGGGGGGCGTTTTTGTGTAATGGCAGATAGTTCTTCTGGAGGCAAGGCAGAGCTTCCTGGTTACTGGCAAGCAGGAAGATACACGGTGCATGTGGGCGAACTATCCCAGCAGCAGTTTAACTACACCCTCTCAATCTCGCAAAGAAATAAATAGTCATTTACAAATGACCAATGACCAATGACCAATGACTAATCTTCCAGTGATTTGGCTGGAACTTCGACAGCAGTGACATCAATTGTGCCTTCTGGTGTGAAGCGCTGAAAATGACTATTTTGTACTAACAGCGACTCACCACAGTTAGGACATTGTAACTGACTGTTATTTAACCCCGTAAATTCATATCTACAGACGGGACACTGATCGGCAACCAAGTTGCGTTGCAGCCACCAACGAAAGCCAAAAAAAGCTACAACGGGTGCTAAAAACACCAACCCAACAATAATTAGCAACGAATTAACCAACCAACCTAAGCCCAGTGATGCCAGCAACCAAACAACTGCCAGTAGGGTGAGCCAAGGTTGGAGATTTAAAAGATTCAATTGAAATGACTTAAAGCTCATTTTTTAAATGTCGTCCTGCTCTGCTTCTAGGATAGCGATTTTAGTCATTGGTCATTGGTCATTGGTCATTTGTCATTTGTCATTTGTCATTTGTCATTTTGACTTGATGACTGAGGATAGAAGCATTTTTTGCAAGTGCTGTTGGAAGGCATCTATGCCAAACAGAGCGATCGCTTGTTCTCGCAACCACTCTCCATTACATCGTTGCTCATCCCCTTGAAGCATTTCTATACAAGCTGCTGCTACAGCATCAGGACTGCGGTGTGGTACTCGCCATCCTAGTTTACCATCCTGTAAAGGGTCAGCAGAGCCATCGTCATCACCGGATAACACCGGCACTCCACAAGCCATTGCTTCTAGATAGACAATGCCAAAGCCTTCTTGTGAAGGCATGATATAGGCATCAGCAAGGCGGTAATGTTCCATTAATTCTTCTGTGGCAACGAAACCAGCAAATACGACGCGATCGCTCACACCTAAATATGCAGCTAGCTGCGCCAATCGCGGTTGGTCATCACCTCGACCAATTACTAAATATTTCACTTCTGGGAAAACCTGAGCAATTTGTGGTAATGCCCGAATCGTGACATCTACACCCTTGTAAATATCCCCTGACCATAAGCGTGCTACTGTCATTAACACCTTAGAACCAGTGAAACCATATTTTTGAACTAATTCTGGCTGCTTGGAACCAGGAGTAAATTTATCCCCATCAATTGCACAAGGCATCATCTCTAACATTTTGGGGTTTAGACCATTCGCAAGACAAGCGCGATCGCGGCTGTAACGGCTAATTGTCCAAATTCTATCAGCTGATGTCAGGGCGCGACGTTCTTGATTTTTCAAAGGTTCCCACACTTCTTTACCGTAAGTTAGCACGGTGTAAGGAATTCTTAAGGACTGACAAAGAGTTTGGACTAATACTGCTAAGTTAATATGACCGCAGAAAACTTGCTGCGGACGGTTTTGCAACAGACATTTAAGTAAAGCTGCTGCCATTTGCAGCCTCCCTAAATGAGGGGACTGATTTTTAAAGTAATGAAATTTTAAGTTTTCGGCTTCAAACGGATTTAACCTATCGGGGCTATCTCGCAGCAAAAAAACTTCCGCCTTGTAAACTTGGCTCAATCCCAGATAAGCACGAAAAATATCTTTTATATATGATTGGATACCACCTTCATGAGCAAAAATTTCTAAAAATACGAAGACATGGTTAGTTTTTTTGTCAACTTTATCACCTAACTTGAGGTTTTCCGTCACTGTACTGGTGTGCATATTAGGTTATGGGAAAAGGCAGGAGGCAAAGGGAAAGAAGTATGGATGAAACCCAGTTCAAAAAGAGATACTGTTACGAGACACGCCATAACATGATACAAAGTGTTCACATTTTAACTCCCACTTATATTTTTAAGCGTAAGTAATTCCTCTTGCCTTCTGCCTAATAAGTCGGTAGGCGTAATAAAATATAAGATCAAATCTCACCCTCAATCCCTCTCCTTAGTAAAGAGAGGGAAGCAGGAGGCAGGGTGAGGTTTGATATTTAATTTGACCCACTTACTTACCTGCCCAATTAAACTTGCGATAAGGGCGCGATCGCACCGCTTTGTAACCGCTCTAAATCTGTTTTTACCATTTTTTCTAAAAGTTCCTCAAAGCTCACTTGGGGTTCCCAGCCAAGCTTCCTTTTAGCTTTACTAGGGTTAGCTACTAGTTCAAAATGCTCATCTTGTCGCAATAAACTGGTATTTAAAACTATATGATGTGTCCAATCCAATCCGACAGACTCAAATGCTGTAGCAACTAAATCTCTAACACTGTGCAGTTTACCAGTACCTATAACATATTCTTCTGGCTCATCCACTTGCAACATCAACCACATAGCTTCTACGTAATCTCCCGCAAATCCCCAATCGCGTTTTGCATCTAAATTACCCATTTCTAAGGTGTCAGTTAAACCCAATTTAATCGATGCGGCTGCTAAAGAAACTTTTCGGGTGACAAACTGAGGCGCGCGTAACGGAGACTCATGGTTATATAAAATTCCACTACAGGCAAATAATCCATAGCGCTGTCTGTGATGCACCATTGTCCAGTGGGCGTGCATCTTCGCCGCAGCATAGGGATTTTTGGGACGAAAAGATGTTTCTTCGTCTTGAGGCGAACTAAATACATCGCCAAACATTTCCGAACTGCTGGCTTGATAAAACCTGGTAGACAAACCAACCTGTCGTACTGCTTCCAAAAGTCTGGTAGCTGTACCAGTAATCAAATCTAGGGTTCCCAACGGATCGTTCCAAGAGTCGGGTACAAAACTCGGAGCCGCCAAATTGTAAATTTCTTGGGGACGCAGTTGTTCAACTGCGGTCAATAGCGCTGCATTATCCCTCAAGTCAACCGTAAAAATCTCTACCTGATTGGACAGTGTTCCCAGCTTAGTCAAATTAGGTTGGCGATGGGGGGGTACTAATCCGATAACTCTGTAACCACGGTTGAGAAGCAAATGGCTGAGATAGTAGCCATCTTGACCAGTTATTCCTGTTATTAGGGCTGTTTTAGTCATAATCCGTCCCCTATTATCTCTATCTCTTTAAGGACTAAATGGTATTTGTTAGAGAACAAAAATTCTAGGCTCTCAACACTGCTGACAAATATTAACAAGGGAGCTAGTGTAACTCGAATGTTATCTTTACTGTATTCACTAATTCTTTTTATACAAAAATATTCTTTGAGATTTACAAAGAAATCACAATAACTAAGCAATTTTACGTAAAAAATATATTACTCCAGTTCAAAGACCATTGAAAATGAGTATACTTTTATCAATCAAATAACTACATCTTGAAGTAGAATCCCTTCTTGCTTATCGAAAATCGAAGGGTTTAAGCCCCCTACGTCTACACTTAGCTTCAATTTCAGTCAGGCTTTAAATCCCTGTCTGAAATTGTCTTGAATTTTGAATTGTTAAGCTTTTGTTTTAAAGTTAGTAGCTCAACTTCACTTTTACTTTTGTGCTTCTACAGAATATTTGACAATGAGAAGGCAATTTCTACCATCTGCACCGCGTTCGTATACAACACGATCTGCCAACCGCCGGAGGAGAAACCATCCATAGCCACCTACTTGTAGAGTACCTGGGGCTGGCTCTGCGATCGCATCGGGATTGAAGGGTTTTCCATAATCCCAAATTCTAATCTCTAGTCTATCGATCCACAGATCAACGTTAATGTCAATGGTTGTTTCTGGGGGTAAAGCATGATGAGCGTGACGAACAGCGTTGGTAAAGCCTTCTGCTAATGCTAAATTGAGGCGATCTAGTTGGGTTTTTGACCAACCAAGTTGAGACAAATGTTGCAGACAAAATTGCTCAAACCATTCTTGCACCTGGTTTAGGAGAGTGAGTTCGCTCTTAACCTTCAGATGGTCTTGCTGCACTATAGTAAACATTAACTGTGACTTATAAATAAACCTAAGTTGCTAGTTATTAAATTTTGCACTATTTGCCAAATTTTTTTGATATAGAAAAATCTAAATTGAGATATTTTGTGTACCAAAATACAAAACACTAACGATTTTGGCATTTCAAGGGTCGTAACTAGCAACTTATGTTAATTAAGTAAAAAATGTTTATATTTGATGACTTTAGCGCAAGTCTTAGACAGTAGCCTTCCTATTAGGCATTCTCAGATGGAGACTGGGAACTCGTAGTGGAGAGACTGAGCTAATGAATTTGTCAATGCGATGATCATTAATGCTTAGTCCTTTCAAGGTGACTCTTAAAACCTCTGCGTCTCTTTTGCCTATGTGGTTTAAAAGTATTTTATTAAACCACTCCAGACGAAGAGAACACAAAGAAAAGAAGAATTATTGTCCAAAAATTTCACCCACCTTGAAAGGGCTAGGCTTAACGCCCTATTGATTGAAGACTATTAATCCCCACCCTACTACGAGTTGTTTGCGTAGCGTCTCGTAGATAGGGTGAGGACTTCTGCAATCCTGTTAAGATTAACGCCTGTAGATTTCTTTCAAAAGCACATCTATAAATACACTCTTAAAACTTACAGGCGTTAAAGCACTTTGAGGTGACTAATTTAGAATAGTCCCAAGGTCAAAGATTTATCCAATGGCAAAGCAGCACCAATACCCAGCCACAGGGTGACAAGAGTACTAAACAGGAAGACTGTGGTTGCAACTGGACGGCGGAAGGGGTTTTGGAACTTGTTGACGTTCTCAATAAAAGGAATGAGAATTAGCCCAACTGGTACAGAACCCATTGCTAACACTCCTAAAAGTTTGTTAGGAAGCGATCGCAAAATTTGGAAAACTGGATATAAATACCACTCTGGCAAAATTTCCAATGGTGTGGCGAAAGGATTTGCTGGTTCACCGGTCATTGCAGGATCTAGCACGGCTAGAGCTACAATTGCAGCGAAGGAACCCATGATCACGATTGGAAAGACATAAAGTAAGTCATTAGGCCAAGCGGGTTCACCATAGTAATTGTGACCCATGCCTTTAGCGAGTTTAGCTCTTAACTGAGGATCGCTCAGGTCAGGTTTTTTTTGTGTTGACATTTTGAAATGTGTCTCCTGCTTAATTTAAATTAAAGCATTTGTGAAGGCTATCAGCTACTAGGCATCCCTAGCAGACGGGAATCAGCGTTTTTGTCTCCAGTCAGCCGCCTGAAGGGAGTTTACAGCTTTAGGCTTCAAATACAAGTGTTTGTTGGAACTTATGTGCAATTATTATTGTGTTTCATAAGTTTAAAACAAACAACTTCATCTGAAAACTGACAAATCTTGCCTTTCGCTAATAACTGAGATTACAAAGGCCCGGAAATGCCTTGCTTGCGAATCATCAAGAAGTGAAACAGCATGAAGACTGCAATCAACCAAGGTAGTACAAAGGTGTGGGCGCTGTAGTAACGAGTTAGTGTTGCTTGACCAACACTTGAACCGCCGCGCAGCAGGTCGGAGATCAAAACGCCAACTACGGGAATTGCTTCTGGTACACCGCTAACGATTTTTACAGCCCAGTAGCCAATTTGATCCCAAGGTAAGGAATAGCCTGTGACTCCAAAGGAAACTGTAATTACAGCGAGGATCACACCACTTATCCAGGTCAGTTCGCGGGGCTTTTTGAAACCACCAGTCAGATAAACCCGGAAGGTATGCAAAATCATCATCAATACCATCATGCTGGCAGACCAGCGATGGATGGAGCGAATTAGCCAACCGAAGCTTACTTCATTCATGATGTACTCCACAGAGGAGAAAGCTTCAGTAACTGTTGGCCTGTAGTAAAACGTCATGGCAAATCCAGTGGCAAACTGGATGAGAAAGCAAACCAGGGTAATTCCACCCAGGCAGTAGAAGATATTGACGTGGGGAGGGACGTACTTACTAGTAACGTCTTCAGCGAGTGCCTGAATCTCCAGGCGTTCCTCAAACCAGTCGGAAACGTTGGCCATACAATCTCAAGTTCCTAAAAGTCGGTTGCGGTTGATAAATCCCGAAGTTCTAAATCGGCGACTAAAATTCTGATGCTTCCCAGCCTCGGCATCCTGCGGGTTCGCCCAAGGGGTTGCCGCAGGCTAGGGTCATAACAGAATTGTCTAAGGACTTCTCATAAGCCGCCTCTTGTGACTTCTCTCCCAATTAGCAAGTTTGGGATTTTAGTAAAGACGAGTTTTTTGTTTTACTTGTCAGCTTTCAGCGTGCTAAGAGTCTTCAGAAACTTTACACGCTGTAAAGAAGGAATATATTGCGATCTCTTTACGCCCCTGCACACAAAATGGTGGACACAAAGTAGATTTTATCCTTTCGTGAGTGGATACAACCCATCAGTTGACTGAACAACTTGATGAGAGAAATGCACCACTTCTATAAAAAAAGTAACATAATCGAGAGATAGATTTCATCAACAACAGGGCAAGTGAGCATTTCTAAGCAATTTCGGTTGAGGTGGAATTGATAATGGGGTTCATGAACAAACAAGTCTTTCGGGTTGGATTTTCATTGTTAATGGCGTTTTGGTTGGCGTTTGGTACCCTTACCCAGCCGGTGGTAGCTTTAACGGGCGAACAAAAGCTGGTTTCGGAAGTTTGGCGAATTGTTAATCGCACTTATCTAGATGAGACTTTTAATCATCAGAACTGGGCGGCTGTAAGACAAAAGGTTTTAGAGAAGCCTCTGTCAGACTCAAATGCTAGTTATGCGGCAATTGGGAAGATGCTCAAGAGTCTTGATGACCCTTTTACCCGCTTTTTAGACCCAGAGCAGTACCGCAGCTTACAAGTTAATACTTCTGGGGAATTGACTGGGGTAGGATTGCAAATTGCCCTGAATGCTGAGAGTGGGAAACTGGAAGTAGTGGCTCCCATCGCGGGTTCACCAGCAGATAAAGCGGGCATTAGACCACGCGATCGCATTCTTAAAATTGAAGGCGTTCCCACAAAAAATCTTACCCTGGATGAAGCTGCGACTAAAATGCGCGGCCCAAGTGGCAGCCTTGTTACTCTCCTGATTGAACGGGACGGAGAGGCAGAAAGGGAAATTAGACTAACGCGCGATCGCATTGCTCTTAACCCTGTAGTTTCCGAATTGCGTGTTTCCACTGAAGGTACGCCCATTGGCTACCTACGCCTGACTCAATTTAATGCCAACGCCTCAACGGAATTAGCACACGCTATTTCTAGTCTAGAAAAAAAAGGCGCTGCTGCCTACATTCTAGATTTACGAAATAATCCTGGGGGGTTATTGCAATCAGGAATTGAAATCGCCCGGCAGTGGCTAGATTCTGGTACTATTGTTTACACTGTGAACCGACAAGGTATTCAAGGTAGTTTTGAAGCCTCTGGGCCAGCCCTGACGAACGATCCTCTAGTGATTTTGGTGAATCAAGGAACTGCCAGTGCTAGCGAAATTCTTGCCGGCGCACTCCAAGATAACCGTCGCGCCCAGTTAGTAGGCGAAACCACCTTTGGTAAGGGTCTAATTCAGTCTTTATTTGAATTATCAGATGGTTCGGGCTTGGCGGTTACAATTGCTAAGTATGAAACTCCTCAACACCGGGATATTAACAAATTAGGTATTAAGCCAGATAAAGTGATTTCCCAAGACCCAATTAACCGCAAACAGATTGGCACGGAAGCGGATCTGCAATATCAAGCAGCAGTGCAACTTTTGCAGAAAGATTCGGTTGTGGCGGGAAAGGTTTAAAAAGTTAGAAGTGAGGAGTTTTGAGAAACCTCACCTGCCTTGAACTTTCGTTCAAGTCTGTCCCTCTCCGAGTCGGAGAGGGATAGTTTTGCGTAGTAAAACCAGTGAGAGGTTTGAATATTTACGCTAATTAGGCGGTTACTATTAAGTACTAAAACAAAATTAATTAAACAATAGTTAGACTGCACATTAGCGATCGCTTCCTCGGTTGTAATTTCGTATTTGCTGAAACTATGTATTGGTAAAACTTTCAGCAGCCAAAAGCTCAAGTTACATCATGACTGTACTAGACTTTGGCTTAGTTTATATATTATAATACACTAAGCCGATAGGAATAGTGGTTTTTTATGGAAAGTATCCAAAACGTTAGTCAAAAGTTGAATGTAACAGGAGAAACAGTATTAGAGGATTTAAAACAATCTAGTCCAGAAGAGTTCAAAAAAGACATTTTCAAAAAACTCAGAGGTGGATTTTTTCTGGTATTGGGATATTTATTGTCACCACTATGTTGGTGGAATGACCTACTATTCAATCTGCCAATAGCTTATGGTTTTGGGTATGCATGTAGTTTTCTTTCCCCAAAATTACTTCTACCTTGTTCAATTATCGGATACTGGCTCTCTAATATTGTGGGAATTCTTTTGATGCAATTCGGTTCTAAAGAGATTTTTCAGAAAGAACCTCAAGAGCATAACCTCAAAAAAGAATTATTTACTGGTCTAATTTCTTCAACAGCTTATACCCTGTTGATTATACTACTTATTCAGTTGAAGATTCTCGATTCTCCTATTTTATTTTCTAACGGTTAATTTAGTCGCTCGAATTATTTCTACAGAATAAAAAGATACCCAGCTTCTTGAATAAGCTAGGTATCTCAGTCTTTGGGTATAGAGCAAATTATTGAACTAATCAAATTTTAAAAATTCACTTAGATTCAACAATTTTGGAGCCTCTTTACTTACAATTAATGGTAGCTTCCCATTCCATTTTTCTATTGCTTGCCTTTGCAGGATTTCAGGAGTTAAACCATCACGTAATAATCTGTGAGCCTCAGCCTCTCCTTTGGCTAAATTAACTTTTGCTTCAGCCTCTTTTGTTGCTTTTAGCGCAATAAACTCTGCTTGTTTTGCTTCTTGTTCAGCAATCTGCTTCGCCTCTACCGCCTCACCAAATCTTTCTGAAAAATGGACATGAACTAGAGAAATATCATCCACTGCAACGTGATAGCTACCTAGTCGTATAGACAATGCATCATCTACTCCACCTTTGACTTCACCTCGTTTAGTAATAATTTCTTCAGCAGTATACTTTGCCATTATTGCTTTTAGTACTTCTTCAACTGCTGGGTTAATAATCCGCATAACTACAGCTTGTTCATCTCCAATTTCTTGGAAAATGACATTTGCTTCCTGGGGAATAATATGCCAATTGAGAGCTACATCTGTGAAAACATTTTGCAAATCTTTTGAAGAAGCCTCAGCCGAAATTTCTTGTTCTTGGACTCGAATACTCAACTTTTTTACAGTATTGACTACAGGAATAATTAAGTGAAGTCCTTCTCCTAATATCTGGTTTTGGACTTCGCCAAATTTCATCAATACACCTCGTTCACCTGCATTGACAATCACACAAGGTGTTAGGAAGAGAGTTATCAAAAACAAAAGAGCAGTTAGTTTACTGGCACTGTTAAAAGTTGTATTTTTTATCATCTGTGTGAAACATGTATGCCTCTTACTTTTCATTTCACTCTAAACAAGGTAACAAATCATTAGCAAATTACTCCGTGAGCCTGCATACAGGCATATAGGTAAGTCGAAAATATGTAATTGACTACCTAAACTTGGAGATAGTAAAGGTTTGGATAGCTTTATATAAACCTAAATTACTGTAATAGTATCGAAAAGCAGTAGTATTTTAAAAGGTAAGTTTGCCTCACCGAAAAAAAGTAGAGGCAGTTTTTGCAGGAGAGACTACTGAAGGGAGGGGGCGAAAATCAGGGTGAGGTGATCGCGTGATTGAGAGTAATGTTATAGTAGTCTAGGCAATGCACTAACATTTCCCTTAATTCACGACATTTGAATATAGAACAGATACTCAAATGTGTGGAAAATACCTGGAGAGGTGTCCGAGTGGTTCATGGTGACGCACTCGAAATGCGTTTTGGGGAAACCCAACGGGGGTTCGAATCCCCCCCTCTCCGTTAAACATAATCAGGTCAAGATAATCAGGTTAAGGCTTTTTAGCTTTGCCCTTTTATTTTCCACTCATAATTGAGCCATTTTGTAAAGTCGCCAAACTCCTACTCCACTATGGCGACAGCTTGATGAACGGATCGGGTAAATTAAGATAAGTAAAGAAAATGCTTTGAACTACATGACAGCTCTCAGCTTACAAGAAATTTCTACTCAGTTAGAAAGTCCGAACTTACGCGATCGCATGGTAGCTCTTGCTAATCTGCGTCATGTTTCTCCTGAAGATGCAGTCCCTTTGATTAAAAAGGTACTAGACGACGAATCTTTGCAACTGCGATCGATGGCAATATTTGCCCTTGGAATCAAGCCAACGCCAGAATGTTATTCAATTTTGGTCAGAATTCTCGAAAATGACCCTGATTATGGCATCCGGGCTGATGCTGCTGGTGCTTTAGGATATTTGGGTGATGCTAGAGCCTTTGAAGTGCTTTCACGGGCGTTTTATGAAGATACTGATTGGCTAGTACGCTTTAGTGCAGCCGTTTCTCTCGGTAACATTAAAGACCCCCGGGCCCGTCAAATTCTTCTTCAGGCATTGGATAGCAAAGAAGTTGTGTTGCAACAAGCTGCAATTTCGGCGCTAGGAGAAATTAAAGATATTGAATCTGTCGATCAGATTCTGCGCTTCGCCCAATCAGATGATTGGTTAGTTAGGCAGCGTTTGGCAGAAGCTTTGGGAAATCTTCCCACTCCCAAGAGTGTCTCCGCTTTAAAATACTTAGAAAAAGACAACCATTTCAACGTTGCTGAGGCAGCTAGAATTGGACTCAAGAAGCTTGAAGAAATAGGCAATCAAGCTTAATAATATTAGAACCTCCTGCTACCTTTTAATAATTAAGTGGCAATTTTAGCATTTTGATGCAGGGTAATTTCATTCATGAATATTGAAGAGTTTTTTCAGTTAAGTACTGGTAAATGGTTTTCTCATCGAACTAGTCAACATTTGGCTTTTAATGAATCTGAGAATAGCAAGTCAGACATCATTATTGAGACACTAGCAGTAGACAATCCAGAAGCGATCAAAATATGTCAACAGTACAAAATTAATCCTAGTTCCGCCTCTTGTGCGCTCAAAGTTAACTGGAATGGCACAATGGAAAAGGATCAATCAAAACATGCTGGTTCAACTGTGTTAGTTTCAGTACCTGATGCAGATAATCCAGAACAAGGAAAGTTACTGCGGGAAACACTTAATGCAAAGAAAACTCCAGTTGCCGGACACTATAAATTTGATAGTGATGGTGCATTGATTCTAACTATAGAAGATGAAAATATCTGGTCAGAGGAGCGTCTGTGGTTTGCTAGCCCCAATTTACGAATGCGGGTAAATGTCCTCAAAAATTTTGGGGGATTTAGTATTACTTCTTTCACTTCTGAGATTCGCATGGGTGGTTTTCCACCTGCTGCGAAGGCTTCCGAGGCGGCTAATTCAGTATCGAGTTAGTTGTAATATAGCAATTCTAAATCATTCGTGAACAACCAGATGCCCGACTTCTTAAAGAAGTCGGGCATCTCAAGTCTTGCTATTTTGATAGGTTTTAAATCTGTAAAAAGTTAGCGATCGCCTGCGGTAATGGCAAAATAATTACAATCAACAAAGCCATTGCCAGTAATCCCCAGATATCACGTTTGTTATCCAATTCAGTGACATCATTCAGTGCAGGCTCATCAATCAAGGGCATAAATAATAAGATAATCGCCCACATCAAAAATTCTTCTCGAACTAACGAAAGTAATAGCAAGAGGACACGAGCAACTTGACCAATAGCGATCGCAGTTCGTTGTCCAAACATTGCATGGACAATGTGACCTCCATCTAGTTGTCCGACAGGCATTAAATTTAAGGCCGTGACAATTAGTCCCAGAAAACCAGCTACTGCAACTGGATGCAAATCAAGGGCTGATTTTGCCGTTAACTGACTTCCCAAGGCTAGCTTCGACAGTAGCGCTAGTAAGATGGAATATTTGGGATTAAGGGCATCAGGATTCAACAATCGGGTTTTTTCTTCAATGAGGGGAACAACTTCAGAATGAGCCAAGCCCCATATTAGTAATGGCAAGGTAACAACAAAGCCTGCAATTGGGCCAGCGATACTAATATCAAATAAAGCTTTGCGGTTGGGAATGGGACTACGCATCTGAATAAATGCACCAAAAGTTCCCAAGAAGAAAGGTATGGGAATAAAGTAAGGCAACGTTGAGCGAATCTTGTAGAATTTAGCTGTCAAATAATGCCCAAGTTCGTGAATACCTAAAATAGTCATTAACCCTAAAGCATAAGGTAATCCTTTGAATAGGACACCTGGGTTAGATAGAACTTTGAACACAGAGCTAGTTTCCCAGAGAGGCGGAAGAGAAACACCAGCAATTTCTACTCCCACTAAGGTAGTAGTCATCAAAGTAACTACTAGTAGTAGAAGTGCTAATCCTGGTCGAGTTAAGCGTTCTTGATTATGGCGTGGTGTATTTTTCTCTTTCGCAGCTTGAGTGTTAGGAACTAGCACAAAGAAAGGTTTACCGTTAAAACCTTCTTGAAAGATCAACACGAAGCGATCGCCAAATTGTGCTTCAATATTAGTCTTAATCTGCTGGTAGGCGTTGCTGGCTTTAGTTCGCAACTGACCACGGCAAATTACAGCTTGTGGTCGATACTCAATATTTTGAACGTAGTATACAGACCAAGGGAAACAATTTCGCAGTTGGGTTTCTTCTGTTGGTTCAATGGGACGCACTGGTGGTTCTGTGGTGGGTTGGATAATTGGCTGTGATTCTGAGGCTTTGGCTTGGGCTGCTGTCTGTGTATCTGTTGGCACTCTCCTTCCCCATTGAAATAAGATCCAGTACAACAGTGTGCAGATAAATAACGACGAGATGAACAGCGACGGTGGTGGAGGTAGTTTAGTCCCGTACAGAAACGTCCAGCCACTCAACAGCAATGCTGGTGTCATTAAAACTAGCCATAACAACCATACTGGTGTGCGGGTGATGTTAGCGACGCTTTGCTGCACCATTAGATAAGTAGCTAGCCCCAGTAGGAGGAGAAACAAAAACCAAAATCCCATATTATCTTTAGTAATTTTAACAGAACGCCCTACCAGTAGCTTTAGCACCATAGCATTAACTACAAGGCAGACCTCAAACCCCAATTTTTTCCGAACAGTTAACAGTGCTATAGAATTTTTGAGAATTTCCCCACTCTAACTAGATTATCCACAACTCCTCAGTCGGCTCTTTTATTATGTGCTCTCTACCTCAACAGCCAAGTCATACAACTAAGCCACCACGGGCTGTATTCACTGACGAAGTTCCTAGCGGAAGTTCTCTGCAATCGGAATTTGCACCAGAGAGCATTGGTTGAGTCGATGGGGGATATTATTCCCCGCACCTCTCAGTTAGATCCGTGCGTACCCGTTTCCGTGTACACGGCTCCCGATGTTCTCAGCTTG
>NZ_JBALDL010000106.1:0-76687 GCF_036917465.1 Nostoc sp. | reverse complement strand
GGTTTAATACTAAAGATTATTCATCATTTCGCTAAGTCTCTGATTAACTCAGCAGTGCTGGGTCGTTTTGCATAGCCTAGTCTAAACTCCAGTAAGTAATGAGTAATGGGTATTTACTCATTACTCATTACTCATTTAATTTGTTCACCGATGATGACACCAAAATTGTATGAATAAAAAATGGGTAAATCTCATTAAAGTTAACAGCCTACCCTTAATCCCCCCGATGTATTGGGGGGAAACAGGAAATCCGGTTCCCTCCCCTTTATAAGGGGAGGGTTAGGGTGGGGTAACGCGGATCGTAATGAGTGGTGAGTGAACTCAATATTCAGTTTTTACAACGGTTTCACGTTAAGTTGACACCAATGGCATCTTGCCCATCCAACTTATGCAAGTTAAATACGAAATACTTTAACAGGATAAAACTCAAGTTAATCCCATCGGACTAACTTACACAAGAATACCTAATCACATAGAAAATATGTATTCCTCCGATCGCATGAGGACATAGTTCTCAAATTTTGGGACAGTAAGGTTAGAGAAGTCAATAATTTAATGACTTTTAGAAGTGTCGGAGGTAAATATGAAACGAATTTTTTTGACGGCAGCAGCCTTACTCAGCACGCTATGTTTAGCTGCTCCCCTTTCCGTCAAAGCCGAAAACTCCGCCCCTGTTCGCCGTTTGCTGGAAACTAGAGCATGTTCTGGATGTAATTTAACAGGAGCAAACCTGAAAGGCGCTCACCTCATAGGTGTTGACTTAAGAAATGCAAATTTAAAGGGAGCTAATCTCGAAGGTGCAAATTTAGAAGGCGCTGATTTAACGGGCGCAAATTTAAAGTCTGCTAATCTCACAAAAGCATTTGTCAGCGATACTATCTTAAATAATGCTAATCTCACCAACGTTAATTTGAGTAATTCCCGTTTATATAATAGTGACGTAGATGGCGCAATTTTGGCTAATATTGATTTAAGCGGCGCTGATGTCTTTAATACTGCCATTAGCATTGGTGGGGAATACTAATGGTGAGTCATTATTTTAAAGTGATGAGTTAAGAGTTATATTCAACTCCTAACTCTGCACTTTTCAAGCTTTATTCACCAGTAATTGACAGTTCATTAACCCAGATTTTCGGGCAAACTCCCCCTGGTGTTAACTCCGCTTCTTTTTCCACATAAATAATTGACTTTAAGAGTTCCAAGAAATCGCCAGCAACTGTTGCTGACTCAATACTCGTCCTCACACCCTTATTAACTAGCCAACCATCAAACGGCAGAGAAAAGGAACCTTGCAAGGATTTAACTCCAGCATGGAGAGCTTGTAAATCATCGATAAAAATCACATTTTCCGCAGTTTCTAAACTCAACTCTTCTTCAGGAGTTGCTGTTGTGAAAACATGATAAAAATTTGGACTAACGCTGACTTTTGCACCAATACTGGCATTACCTGTGGGTTGGGCATTCAACCTTTTGGCAGTGCCTGCACTATGAAGAAAGCTTTTTAAAACACCATTTTCAATCAACGAAATTTGACGAGTCGGTGTTCCCTCGCCATCAAAGGTTTCTGCTCCTACGTTAGCTGGATGCAGTGCATCGTCATAGACTGAAAGCAGAGAGGAAGCAATCTGTTTACCTAAATCATCAGGGGTAGATAGGCTTTGATTATCCAAAATACTTTGGGCGTTAAACAAATTAGAAAAAGCACCCAACAGGCTTAAGAAAGCTTCTGGTGAAAATACAACTCGATATTTACCAGTCTTGATTTTTTCATAGTTTAAGTGACTGATAGTTTTATCGGCGGTTTCTTTGATGCAACCATTGATGTCTAGATTATCTAAACTATGGTTGATTCTAAAAGCACCTGCACTGCGCGGTTTTTTTCCTTCTTCTTCAGTTTTACTGTAAAGATAAACTGATGCTAAGGAGTGAGATTCAGTTCTGACTGCACCATCGCTATTGAGATAGAATCTGTCAATATCTCTTTGCGATAACCCATTATAAGGTACACCTTTAATTGCTGGATGGGCTGCCAGTAATTCTTTTTCAGCTACCAATAATCTTTCTATGAGTTCAGCAACAGGTGCTTGGGATGTCTTATCTTGAGGTTTGTTTGCAATGGAAACAATAGCTTCGGGACTAAAATCAGGAACATTTTCTTTAACACCAAAAAAACTGGCTTCGTAAGCAGTTTTCAAAGCTAATTCTAATCCCTTGGGGTCTACATCTGTGGTGCTGGTGACACCCATTGTATTTTCTTCATTCCACACACGAACAGTAACGCCAGAGCGATTTGATGCTTTAACTTGTTTTGGCTCACCTTGGTCTACTTGGACGCTTGTATCATCTATTGTTGAGCCATAAATGTCGAATTTCTTAATGCCAAGTTTCTCAGCATTATCCTTAGCAGAATTTGCAATCTCATTGATATTTGGCATAGTCAATTTTGGATTTTAGATTTTGGATTGGAAGCGATTCTATTTTGAAGATTAGATTTTGGATGTTATTGCTTATATTTCTCTCGAATAATTCTGACTGAGAAAATAGTTCAACACATTTTAGATTCTGAGATTGAACCCACGAAACAATCCGAGAGGTTGAGCATTTTGGATTTTGGATTGTAATATTCAAAATCCAAAATCCAAAATCTAAAATTATTATCGTCCACCGACGGTAATAGAATCAACTTTGATGTGGGGTTGTCCGACAGTGGTGTAAATACTTCCACTCACAGAGCCACAAAAGCCTGGTGCAATTTCCAAATCTTGGGAACACATAGAAATTTTGTTCATAATTTCCTTAGCTTCACCAATCAAAATTGCTCCCTTTAGTGGTTTGGTGATTTTGCCATTTTCAATCAAATAAGCTTCATCAACACTAAAGTTAAATTGACCTGTAGCACCAACACTACCACCACCCATTTTTTTACAGTAAATACCTTTATCAACAGAGGCAAATAATTCATCAGTGCTATATTCGCCAGAATCAATATAAGTATTACGCATCCGGCTGGCAGCCGCAAAGGTATAATTTTGGCGGCGGCCACTTCCTGTTCTGGGGTGTCCGGTGCGTGCAGAACCTGTTCTATCGGCTAAGAAGTTTTTGAGAATGCCTTTTTCAATTAATAGGGTTCTTTGAGCAGGCATACCTTCGTCATCCATATCAATTGTCCCGAAAGCGTTTTCAGAGCGCCCTTCATCCCAGGCGGTTAAACTTTCGTGGGCAATTTTTTCGCCTTTTTTGTCAGCAAAGGGAGTAGTATTGCGTTCGATTTGAGTTGTTTCTAGCAGATGTCCGCAAGCTTCGTGAAAGATTACGCCGCCAAAGTGATTAGCCATAATAATGGGGTAAGTACCAGATTCAACGTAATCGGCGTAGAGCATTTTTCCAGCCGATTCTGCAATTTTTTCGGCGGCTTGTTGAGAATCCCAAGTTCTCAAGAAATTGGCATCGCTAGTATTACCCGCGCGATCGCCAATTGAGGTACGATTAGCACCATCAGCACACAATAGGTTAAATCCCACTGACTGGGTAAGGCGAATGTCACGGGCAAAAGTGCCGTCACTGGCGGCGATTAAAACTTCTTGCCAATCCCGGAAATAGGTAGCACGGCGCGATTGGACGTGGCTAGCTTTTTGGTTCAGGTGAGCAGTCCCATCAAGAAGGACTTCTCCCATTTCGCGGATGGAACTACAGCCTGCTAGCCATGCATCTTTACCTCTTTTGGTGGCGTAATCTCTCAGTAATTCCAGGTTAATTTCTGGGATGAAAGCTTTAGGAGTAGGTAATTGCAATCCCAGGATAGAAAGACCTTTTTCTAAAGCTGCTTTCAAACCAGAAAACGAAAGGTCATTAGTACTGACGTAGCAATCGGCTTTGCCGCGAAATACTCTGACTCCCGCACCTGTAGACAGACTGGGTGAAATACTGGTGATGGAATCGTCTTCGGCAAGACAACTAATATAGTTGCGACGCTCTAAAAATAATTCAATGAAGTCAGCACCTGCGGCGCGTCCTAATCCCAGGAGAGTAGCCAGGGGGGCTTCCCAGGTTTCATCGAAACGCTCTGGTGTGGAGGAATATTGTAAGGTGGGAAGTTGATTCGAGAGAAGTAGCGTACTTGTAAGCATGGGTAGCCTCGTCTGCTGGCGTAATTCAGAGATTTGACTGAAAAATCCTGGTGTGTTCACTCTAGCAAATTTACTCAACTACCATCTTGACCAATTCTTTGAAAAGTAGTGTGGATTTCCCTAACCCTCTTTCAAAAAGCTTGTCAATAAAAAAGCCCGCAAAGGCGGGCTAAGGTTTTGAAAGTTCGTACCATTGACGGTGACGGCGGAAAATTTAGATGCACCTAATATTATGTATTTAACTAGTACTCTTCTCAATGAAGGGAGTCACGAACTAGGAAATGCTCTAACTGTGGTAATAATGAAGAAATTTCCTGACCACTAACTCCTACTAAATATACAATCTTATTTCCTGCAATCTAGACTATCACTCTCAGCTTTATTTGCGATTTGCAATTTTGAGCGGAATTATTGCTGCTTGTCGCTCATTGAAAGTCTGACTTAAATTGGAAGTTTCTGCTGTAGATAATAGATTCTTAAATAAGAGCTTCAATGTTCGAGCAATAGTTTTCATAATTTTCATTTTGCTGGCGCTTGGCTTTTGGTCATATCTCAAAACCATTGGAATCTCTGCGATTTTTGGTCTGAGTACTTTGGCTTTTAGGAGTAAATCTATCATGCAAGCAAATCCACTTTCAGTAAATAGATTATCGCCATAATAGATATCCAGTTTAGTGAGGAAAGTACGGTTATATAGTCGATAGCCACAAGTATAGTCTCTTACACCTGGTACACGGGCGGCAATTCTAAACAGCCAGCTAGCTCCGTAACTCATTATCTCTCTAAATTTTGATAAACCTATGACTTTAGAGCCTTTGCGGTATCTAGATGCGATCGCAATATCATAGCTACCAGCTATCATAGTGTCATACATCTTGATTAACAGTTCTGGTGGTTGAGTGTTGTCGCAATCCATTGCAGCTAAAAAATCGCCTTCTTTAGAAATTTCTAAGAAAGTTGTGAAACCTGTTTTAATCGCTTCCCCTAAACCAGCATTCTTGGAATGCTGGACTAATTTAAGTAATATCCCTCGTGATTTAGATTCTTTTAAAGCTGTTTCAGCAGTTGCATCACTACTACCATCATCAACAAGAATTAGTTTTATCTCCATATTAGAGATTTGCTGCAATGTCTGAAATTTTTTGAATAAGGGGCGAATTGATTCTTGCTCGTTGTATGCAGGTAAAAGAACAAAAAGACTCATAAAGACCTCGTATGATTTTTAAAATAAAATACAATTACTCAAATCTCAATAATTCAACAATTTTGATTTCTTGAGAAATTCATCGACTTGTCGCACAACTGCGTTGTTGTTGACGCTATCATTTACCAACTGTGAGGTATTGACAACGAAAAAATCATCATTTTCGGTACTCACTTTTGGAACAAGGCTTGAATAATTTAAAACTTGTAGTGGCTGCACTTTAATAGCTCGATTTATATGTGCTGCTACAATGTCATCTGATTTAAGTTCTGGGAACATCAAACGTATACCCTGGAAAAACATTTGACGCAATTCCTCATCTGGCTGTTTTAACAATGGGTCAGTGGAAAGGATATATTTTGGTAGGAATGTAATATGATATCCTGCTGTCTCTTGTAAAGAAACTAAGTTGCTCATACCGATAACACCGGTAAAAGGAATATTTTTATCGGCGATATTTACTACGTAATAAGGAATTAAAGCCTTACGAGTAATCAGTACCATGCAAATTACACCCAGGTATTCTACTGTTTCATAGGTGTCTGAAACTTTCACTAGTTCCTTAGCAGCAACCTGTTGCAAAATATTAACTGGGCCAGTGAAAATGACTTTATCAAAATGTTCTTTTTTTCCCTGAGATTCGACCCACATTCCACCCCCTGGATGAGGTGCGATATATTCTACAGTCACCCCTGTGCGAATATTACCTCCAGCCGCGTAAATTAATTTTTCTATATGGTCAAAAACAGTTTTGTAACCGCCTGAAACATAACCAAGTTGTTCTTTATTTAATGAAGAATCACGTGCTGAAAATAGTCGTTTAATATAAGCCCAAATAAAAACTGCTGATATTCGCTTATAGTTGTCTCCTAATTTTGATAAAAGCAAGGGTTTCCAAAGCTTTTCGTATGTGTTTTTACCACCGATTTTTAATAGCCAATCTTCAACTAAAATTTTCTCTAAGCGCCGCCAGTTATTAAGGCGTGAACCATATAGTAGAGTAAAAGCTAATCTGACTTTGCCTATAAGTCCAAATAGAGGAAAGCGTAAAAACTCTATAGTGTTACTAATAGAATAAAACTTTTGATTGTCATAAAACCCTGTTAAACTTCGATGCCAACGTAGCTTATCTCCAAGACCAATATCTCTAAGAAAATTTATTAAATGAGTATCAGAAGGTAGGATAACGTGATAAAAGCGATCCCAAGTGAATAAGCCATAATCATGATAGGTGGTAAGTCCACCAAGCTGTTTATTACTATCGAATACAGTTACGGTATGTCCTTGATGTGCAAGACGTTGGGCTAATACTAGCCCCGTTATACCTCCGCCAATGATACCTATATTCATAAATTTAATTGAGATTTTTATAAGGATGGTTTTGAAATTTATCTTCAGAGGTTATTAATATTAATAACCTCAAAAATTGTTAGTTTAGCTGTTAGTTTACTACCAGAATTACACCACCTATGATGATGGAAATTCCTAACCACTGGCTAAACATAACTTGCTCTTTTAAAAGATAGTGCGAAGCAATAGGGATTAATGCATACATTAATCCTAGAACTGGAAATGCTTGACTCAGAGGAATTGTCCGCAATACATAAAGCCACAATATAGTCATCAATGTATAGCAGATAAACCAAATCAAAAAATAACGAGATAATAACAGATTTAAAATAGATGTGCTTGCTCCCTTTATAGAGCTAGAAATGTGAAGTCCATATTTTAGTGATACGTTAGCTGTGGTTCCAAATAAAACTACAATTATTAAAAGTAGCCAGGTAATAATATTCATTTTTCAATATATTTAGTAGATTTACTATAAATAAATTTATATAGACTTTTTGAGTGGAATAACCACTAAAAGAATACCCATAAAAATAGTGATAACTCCTGCAATTCGATTTGGTGTAATTACCTCATTAAAAAAGTAGTATGAACCGAAAAATATACCCACATAATTTAAACTAGTTAGGGGATAAGCAATACTCAATTTTACCGAACGCAGAGCCAGTATCCAATTTACTATTCCCAAACAATAAACACTAACAGCTAATGCTAACTTTTGCAGAAATTCCCAAGTAAACAGTCCCTCATTTGTATGACTCATGGTATATTTCATCAGCAATTGTCCAGAAATACTCAATAAGATACTCACAAACAAGATAATGTAGGGGATTATTTTAAACTTTGAAATTTGCCCTATATATTTCATATTGCATTTGCCTCAATCGAGATGATAGGTATGAACCTGACACCAAACATATCGTCCATACTTTCTGTGCAATTCGACTTCCACTTTATTAATTAAATAGACAATAAAACTAGGCAGGCTATGTTGACATGACTGATATCAAAATGGCCAGCGAAATAATGTACAAGAGTTAGTAATTAAATACTATGCAGCTTGTAAGAGGGTTGCTGTATTATGTTTACTTCCGGTATTGTCGGAGTAAATTAAGCTAAATTGATTTACTGAGTTATACTCCCAGATAAACTAGTTTTATTGTTTGGTAATTGACACAATTAACTTCGGCTTTACCAAACTGTGAATTGCAGAAATCTTTCATATTAACCAGTCATGCTTCAAGATTACTTTTAGTGCGATGTCTACGACGGGCTACGCCTACGCAATTTCTAAGTTATAGCGGATTCTAGAAGTCTCGTTGAATACACTACTGAACTTCTCAAGCAATTAATTTAACTGGATTGATAAATGTTCTTCATTTTCTCCAAATAAAGTTTATTAATTTTATGAGATACCATAGAATTTATCTAGGCTCACATACCTATTTGTAACCTTGGCTGAGAACTAAGCCGATTAATAAAAATTTGTACTCCAAAAGAGTATGCATACATACTCTGTTTAGACATGGGAACATAATGAATAACAGAAGTCTGCTTGGCTACGCAAATTGTAGACAGTTAAATTCAATCTAGAGTACTGAGGCTTACAAATTTCTAGTTTTACTCAATGTCCAAATGGAGTATTTGAGGAGACTAATAGCTAATGGAAACTAATGTTTGGTAAATAAATCGCAGGTGACGTTGATTTAAGCGGATTTGAAATATCTTTTCATTATTTTAGTATTACGCTTGTTTATGTTTTCCTTAATTAAATGTAATTTTTATTAGAGTTTTACCTCAAAATTTATCACTACATATAATTAATTACTTATTAACTAGAATACCACGATAAAAGCGTGTTGCATATTTATAGCGAGACTTCATCAAAAATTTATTTCTTCAAAATCTACTTAAACAACAACTTTACAAAGTCGCAACTTTTCCATACTGACTATTATAAATTTTAGTTCTTAATAATTTGTAGATTTATGAATACTTTGTAGTTAGTAAACTTGCAGAAGTAGAAATAGTAAGCTAAAAGTTAGAAAAAGCAGAATTTCAACTTGAATAACAGTGCAGGCACTATTAAATTGTAACAAAACAATAAGTAGGTGGGTGGAAAAATTTATAACTATGTAATTGCGAGTGGAACTGGGTGAAACGAAGTAATCACAAGCACTTTAGCGATTTTACATTTTGTTACATAGTTCGGTTTATTTGAGCCTATCTACTTACATACTTACATTAAAAATAGCAACCCATGTAAAAGTTGAGAAGAAATTAATTGGTGTTGATTGGTATTATTTAATTTATCTAAGTTGTTTTCCTGTAGTTTCAGTTTATTTGGGTTCATTCTCCTGCAAAAGTCTGTTGGTCATTATTAAGACAATGATTAACAATCCAAACTGAATTTGCCAGGGTGCTAATACTAAACTTAATATCAAGCTAATAGCTGCAAACACACCTGCAAGATATGCAATTTCATCAGTACTCTTTTTAAATAGGTAGCCAGTGGCTAAAGCAGTACACAGTGGTATCAAGAAAAACAAAGGCATATTACTAACCTCTGAACTAAAAGTTGTTTTGTTTATAAAACGAATCAAAAACAAATCAATATTGATTGTTTTTGGAAGTGTGCTTAATTTTACATCCAATAAGGTTTTAGGCACAACAGTCGATCGGGATAAATATTATTATAGAAAATTAAAACTACGCAAGGTTGTAGATTTCACTAATTGGAGTAATTTTTGCGATAGATGAAGCACCAAAAGCTTGGTGAATAACTCTTTTTTAATGGCGGTGCGTCTAGCAAGGTTTAGAGTTGGTGAAGAGAGGTTAGAGGTAACTAAATTAAGTATAAAATTAGATGATTGATTCCGAGGTGGTTGTTTTTTCGCTCTCCTAACTGAGCATTGATGCGTAGTAGATTATACAAATTTACTTTAACTATGTGGATTGATAGGGTTTAAAACTTGGGTAGGTGGATTTTGTCTATGTCGCTAATTGCACTCTTGTGAGAAATCATCTGGTAAATTAGCTGCAAATTTGGCCTTGCGCCAAGATAAGGGTCTAGCATATTACCTTTAGAAGTAGCATTTTCATTTTAGACACCTAATGCTGAACATTCCTCAACTACTGGCAACTGAAATAAACCTCAAACCCCATCAGGTGCAAAACGCGCTGGAACTTTTGGCGGAGGGTGCAACAATTCCCTTTATTGCACGTTACCGCAAAGAGCGCACCGATGAGATGAATGAAGTGCAACTACGTGAACTGGCTGATCGATATACTTATTTAACAGAACTGGAAGAACGAAAATCTGCGATCTTAAGTGCGATCGCCCAGCAAGGTAAACTCACAGATGAACTCAAAGCTAAAATCTCATCCTGCTTACAAAAAACCGAACTTGAGGATTTATATCTACCCTATCGCCCAAAGCGACGCACCCGCGCCACCATCGCCAGAGAAAAAGGACTCGAACCACTGGCGGAGTTCATCAAGTTACTAAATATCAAAAATGCTGCAACTGCATCCTTGGAGGAAGAAGCAGCTAAGTATATTTCTGAAACCACGGGAGTCAAAACCGCAGAAGAAGCTCTTAAAGGTGCGGCTGATATTTTAGCAGAAGAAGTAGCTGAAAAAGCTGAATTACGCGCATATATCCGCGACTATCTTTTAGAAGAAGGAGTATTCGTCTCCCGCATCAAAGATGATTATCCCGAAGGGACAACCAAATTTGAGATGTACCGTAACTATAAAATTAGGGTAAAAAATATTGCACCGCATAATATGCTGGCGTTGTGTCGGGGTGAAACTGAAAAAATCTTAAGCTTTGAAATCGCTTTCGATGAGGATACGGTACTTTACTATCTGGAGTCGAAAGAAATTAAAACCAAAGTTCGGCCAATTCGGGATTTTTATCAGGCGATGTTGAAGGATGCATTTAACCGTTTAATGAAAATCTCTCTAATGGGAGAGGTAATTTCTGAGAATAAAATATATGCAGATATAGAATCAATCAAGACATTTGAAACTAATCTGCGAGAGTTGCTGCTGTCTGCACCGGCGGGAATGAAACCAACACTGGCGATAGACCCTGGATTTAGAACTGGGTGTAAAGTTGCTGTCCTCGACCAAACAGGAAAATTTTTGGAATACCAAGCGGTTTTTCCCCACCAAGCGGCTGAACAACGCGCGAAAGCTGCACAAACTGTCAAAAATCTGATTGAGAAATACAAGATTGAGTTAATCGCCATTGGTAACGGTACAGCGTCCCGTGAGACAGAGGAGTTTGTGACGCAAGTATTGCAAACAATAGAAAGCAAACCAGTCAAGGTGATGGTGAATGAGTCCGGTGCATCTATATATTCTGCAAGTACTGTAGCCCTAGAAGAGTTTCCCGATTTAGATATTACCGTGCGAGGTGCTATTAGCATCGGCCGCCGTTTGCAAGACCCTTTGGCGGAACTGGTGAAAATTGATCCCAAATCCATTGGCGTGGGACAATATCAGCACGATGTCGATCAGAAGTTATTGAAAAAGAAATTGGATGACACTGTAGAAAGCTGCGTTAACTATGTCGGCGTGGATTTAAACACCGCCTCCAAAGAACTTCTGACTTCCGTCTCTGGGATTACGGCAACAGTTGCCAATAACATTGTCGCCTATCGTAACCAGAATGGAATCTTTAAAAATCGCCGTCAACTCTTGAAAGTTCCGAAGCTGGGGCCAAAGGCTTTTGAACAAGCGGCGGGTTTTCTACGGATTCGCGGCGGTGACAATCCATTGGATAATACAGCAGTGCATCCAGAGAGTTATTCTGTAGTAGAAGCGATCGCATCCGATCTAAATGTGCCATTAAATCAGGTGACAGAAATTGCCGAAAAACTCAAAAAGACCAACCTGAAGAAATACGTTACCGATAGCGTCGGCGAACCTACACTGCGCGACATTCTTAGCGAACTAGAAAAACCTGGTAGAGATCCACGGGCTGAGTTTAAGTATGCCACCTTCCGAGAAGGAATTACAGAAATTAGGGACTTAAAGGTGGGAATGGAACTAGAGGGAATCGTGACAAATGTCGCCAACTTCGGCGCTTTTGTTGATATCGGCGTACATCAAGATGGCTTAGTGCATATATCCCAACTTGCTGATAGATTTGTAGACGATCCCAACAAAGTTGTCAAAGTCGGACAAGTAGTTAAAGTCCAGGTGCTAGAAATCAACGAGAAACTGAAGCGGATTAGTTTGTCGATGAAAGCAGTTAAACAATAATTAGAAACAGCAGATGGCAGTTTATCAAGTTCGATTCATCAATTCTACACTTGGGTTAGATCGCACCATCCAAGTCCCAGACGATCAATATATTCTGGATATAGCAGAAGAAGCTCGTATCCGTCTACCATCTGGGTGCAAACAAGGCGAATGTTCTGCTTGTATTGCCAAACTCATTAACGGTGAAGTTAATCAAAGTGAGCAAAAATTTCTGCGTCCAAGTGAAATACTGGCTGGTTATGTTGTGAATTGTGTAACTTACCCCTTGTCTAATTGCACTTTAGAAACCCATCAAGAGCAAGTCTTATATAAGTCAGCACTTTACTATCAGCCTGAGTCTGAAAAATCTCAGTGATATTAAATTAATCTTAAATTTTTAGGGTGCGTTAAAGAAATTTAATGCACCCTTGAAAACATGGCGTTATAGTAGGGGCGCTTTCATGCATCAATATTATAACTACTATAGTCTTCTCAAGAATAGACCTAATGGTATAACGAAATTCTATCTTGCAAGAGAGGTGAAAGTCTGGCACATAGTTAAAGATGAGATAAGAAGTTACAAACAAAAAAGATTAGGTCAGAAAAATGTTGACACCATTATTAACCGCCCTAGCTACAGCTTTGAGCCTGTTGATTGTTGATTTAGTTGTTCCAGGCGTTAATATTGCTAATTTCCCCGCAGCTATAATCGCCGCTTTAGTAATTGGTCTAATTAACGGTTCAGTTAAACCAATTCTATCTACTCTTTCACTACCGCTTAACTTTCTATCATTTGGAGCATTTTCGCTCATCGTCAACGGTTTGTGTTTTTGGTTAGCAGCAGTGCTAGTTCCTGGGTTCGGAGTTCGCGGAATTATAGGTTTCCTTCTTGGGCCAGTGATTCTAACTTTTGCTAACACTTTCATTAACAACTACTTTGTTGAAAAAAATCTTTTAGCTGGTAGTAGTGATGTCAAAACCCAAGGTGAATTACCTTCTAGATAAATATTAAAAGGAGTAGAAAGAGTATTTTTATCAATTATCTACTCCAAAGAACATATCCGAAGGTGGATTTCCTAATTCGGCATCTTCAAAAGAATGTAACTAAACAAAATTACAAAGTTGTAAAATCATGAAAATAGTTCGTTTTGTTCTAGGTTTGTTACTGCCTCCTTTAGGCGTTTTCCTCACAGTTGGAGTTGGCCCAACATTGTTTATTAACATTTTGCTCACGGTTCTAGGTTGGCTACCAGGTAGTATTCATGCAATTTGGGTTATTGCCAAGCATGATGAACAACTGAATCGAGAAAGTGGTATTTACTAATACGCAAGATTAGTTTTGATAAACCTTACCTTAAATATGGTGCGTTATGGCTTTATCCATAACGCACCATTTTACTTTCTACCAAAACTTATAGTAATCCGAATTGAAAGGTGTCTCTGAATAAAACCAATTTTGAATAAACTACTGAATTTGAGCATCGTCAAAATTTGCGATGCAATGTTTTAGCGATCGCCCTACTGATATTGGTTTAGAAGATGTTTTAAAAGTCCTCTGGTTGGTAGCAAAACGTTTTAGATCCCCCTAAATCCCCCTTTTTAAGGGGGACTTTTAGAGACTTTTCCCCCTGGGAGCCAGCGCAGTCATTTGGTAGGATATGAAGCAGAACTACAATAAGGCAAAACAGCTAATTCAGGGTCTATTATGACAACTACACCAAGCTTAAATTCCTGGGTTATCTGTCCCCAACCAAATCCTCAAGCAAACTTGCGTTTATTCTGCTTCCCTTACGCTGGTGGTAGCGCGGCAATTTTTCGCACTTGGCCGAATAATTTACCTAGTAACGTTGAAGTCTGTGCTGTGGAATATCCGGGGCGTGGAAGACAGATGAAGTCAGCACCCTTGACACGATTAGAACCTCTTGTTGAAGCGATCGCTCCAGTTCTCATGCCATACTTAGACAAACCATTCGCCTTCTTCGGTTACAGTATGGGCGGATTAGTTAGCTTTGAGTTGACCCATCTACTTCACTCTCAGTATAGTCTTACTGCCTTTCACCTCTTCATATCTGCTCGTCGCGCCCCGCAAATCCAGCCCACAAAACCACCCCTCCACATCCTATCAGACGCTGATTTGCAGTCCGAACTACGCAGCCTCAACGGTACACCCAAAGCAGTGCTAGAAAACCCAGAACTTATGCAGATGTTTCTCCCCGTTTTGCGGGCAGATTTTGCAGTTCTAGAAACTTATATTTACACTCAAAAACAGCCACTGAAGTGTCCTATTACTGCTTTTGGTGGTTTGCAAGACCAAGATGTTAGTCATGAAGCTTTGCAAGCATGGCGAGAACAGACAATCGCTGCTTTCTCATTACATGAGTTTAACAGCGACCACTTTTTTATCCATTCACACCAAGAGTTATTATTTAAACTTATATCTCAAGAATTGCAGATGTGTGAGCATAGCTGATATTAATCATTAAATAAGAAGGAGTTAAGAGCCAGAATATAGAATTTTCCTGACTCTCTGAACTTCTGATGTACAATATTTCTACTTTTATTTTTGGGTAGCGATCGCTAACTTTGCCCCCTTTACCTGACGTACCTGATCCATGATCGCCACTATCTCACCGTGCAAGACTTTTTGATCGGCATTAATAATCACCAAGGCATCTGGCTTAGAACCAACTAAAGTTCGCACTTGCGGAGCTAATTCATTAACTGCTATTGGATTGCGGTTTAGGCTAATCTCACCTTTTTCATTTACCGTGATGGTAATTTTAGTGGGAATTTGCTGTTGCTGCGCCGTAGCTGCTTTCGGTAGATTTACTGGCAACCCTTCTGAGCGTGTTAAAAACAGTGTTGACATAATAAAAAATGTCAAAAGGGCAAACATTACATCAATCAGAGGTACTACATTTATAAATGGTGGTAAATCTGGTTCATTATCATCTAGATCCATAAGATTTCTCCTGTTTGTCGTAGTGTTCAAGTTGTTCATAGCGGTCAAGGAACAGTATTTCTAGCTGTCCGCCGTACTCTTGAATCATTGTTATCTGCCGTTGATATAGTCCCCTAAAAATGCTAGCTCCTAAAAGCACAAAAATAGCCACAACCAATCCTGATGCCGTAGCAACCAAAGCTTCACTAATACCACTAGTAACTACACCAGTTTTAGTACCTCCGACATCACCAATATTCAGTCCAGCAAATGAGCGAATTAATCCTAAAATTGTACCCAGAAGTCCTAACAGAGGCGCTAAACCGATAATAGTGTCAAATACAGCTTGAAACCGCTTGAGTATAGGGATTTCTGCTTGCGCTTCGCTTTTCAAAGCCAAACGAAATTTTTCTGGAGTCGGTCTTTCTAACTGTAGTCCAGCCAGAAAAATACGTGCTATCGGTAAATCTACATTTTTTTGCAGCTTATCCACAGCACCAACGACATTATCAAGTCGATAAAGACTTAAAACGTCTCGCACCACCCGGTTTTGACGCTTACCAATCTGTAGCCAAAACTTCGCCCGCTCAATCATTAGCGCCCCTGCCAACACCGAAAACGCCAGCAGTGGCAGCATGACTATACCACCTGCTTCAAACAAATTCTGAATTCCCATGTAGTGCCTCTAAACGTCATTAACAATACAAAACTCAGACTACCAGAATCAGGCTAAAAAATGAAACTTTTTCTCAATAGAGTTTAAAATATAATCATAATTTTTTCAAATCTGAATGTCATCATTTTTATTTAATCTTTTTTTGTTTTACATAAATTAATATAATCAGCAGATGAAACGAAAATTAATTTCATCTAAAAATCATCATAATCAACAGTATTTTCCAAAGATATTTTTATTATTAATCATGCTGCTCCTTAATGCTGCTCCTTAACGCTGCTCGAAATAATTTTTATTTTTTACTTGATATTTGCAACAACCCATTCTAAGATGTTGAGATTAGTGAGAATAGGTAGCAATAGCTATGAGTTTTTCCGGCACTACTGTCGAGCAACGTTCCAAAGAAGTTGAGGCTCTCAAGTCTTTTCTGACTTACAGTCTGATAGGTTCACTGGCGCTGCATATTGGCGTACTGTCTTCAGGTATAGGTAATTATTTTACGAGATTGCCCACAGCAGAAGAAGAACCAATAGAGGTGGCGATCGTGGATTCTCCGACTGCGGAACCAGAAAAACCAGTTGAAAAAATTCCAGAAGAACTCAAAAAAGAACCAATTCCAGAAGAACTCAAAAAAGAACCGGAAGTTATTCAAAAACAGTCTATAGAAACTCCGCCAGTACAAAAACCAGTACAAGAATTTATTGAAAGACCAAAAATTCAGGCAGTTGAACAACAACCAAAACAAACTACTCAAAACCCACAACCAACAAATAGGGAAATTACTCCCAAGCCATTAGTCCCTGTGACAACTGTTGCTCCTCAAAGCGGTGGCGGTGGCGGTGGTGGTGGTGGTGGCGGTGGTAGTTCAGTCTTGACAGGTAATGGTAGTTCAGGCTCTGGCATTGCTTTAAGTTCAGGCTCTGGCAGGGGTACAGGTTCAGGAATTGGCTCTGGCTCTGGCAGTGGTACAGGTTCAGGAATTGGCTCTGGCTCTGGCAGTGGTACAGGTTCAGGAATTGGCTCTGGCAGTGGTACAGGTTCAGGAATTGGCTCTGGCTCTGGCAATGGAGTAGGAAACCGTCCGACAGTAGCAACAGCGCCAACAGCGCCAACAGCGCCAACAGCGCCAACACCTTCAAAAATTAACAGTTCAGGTAACGGTAATGGTCGTGCAGCCTGCCGCGAATGTGGTGCTAAGTATCCAGAGGCAGCAAGACGGCGAGGAGTTGAAGGTAGAGTCGAAGTAGCGGTTGATACTGATGCCCAAGGTAATGTTACTAATGTGCGGATTGCCCGCTCCAGTGGAAACCGCGACTTGGATGAAGAAACCGCCAGACAAGCGCGTGAGTGGAAATTAAAACCCGCAGAAGGAGGCAGACAAGGGGTAGCGATCGCCACTGAATTTGCCATAAAAGGTTCACAGCGATCGCGCCAAGTTCAAGAACGACAAGCACAAAGACAAGCAGAAGAGAGAACACAGCAGGCAACTGCTGCTGCCAACACCACACCAGAAAATCCAAGACGTAAGCGCAGAGATTTGACACCCCCATCTAGTGAAGCTACAGCCACAAAACCAGCCCAAGCTAGAGTCACAAAACCAGTAATATCTGGATTTAGTAGACGGTTAGAACCTCAAAGACGGGAAAGTACTGCTACAAATTCATCATCTGGAGCTAGGACAACTCGCACTCAAGAAAGTCCTAGAGAGTCTTTACGCCCCATTCGGCGCGAACAAACGGCTACCGATTCATCACAACAGCCACAACCAACCACAAATCGGCGGCGGCGAAGAGATAATACTAGCCAGAATAAATTGCGGGAATCTTTGCGTAGTTTGCGTCAACAACCTCAATCGCAACCAGCTGCACCGTCTACTACTCCTAGTCAACAGTAGAGCGACAATTCAAAGTAAGTCAGGAGTTAGAATACATGAGGCTCCTGGCTTATAAATTATGTTTATTGATGATGCAATTCGCTTGAAACTAGAACTACCTGGTTTAGAATTAAAAGATATCAATGTAGAAGCAACTCCCGAATCAATTTCGATTAGCGGTGAGCGGAAGACTGAAACCAGAAATGAAGAAAACAGTGTTACTCGCTCTGAGTTCCGTTATGGAAAATTTCAGAGGATAATCCCCTTACCTTCTCAAATTCAAAATAGCAAAGTGCAAGCTGAATACAAAAATGGTATTCTCCATCTAACTTTGCCGAAAGCGGAATCAGAAAAACACAAAGCCGTCAAAGTCAATCTCGGCTAATTCAACACTAAAAATTTGGGACTGAAAAAGAATCCTTTTGATTCCAATTCTCAGCAATCGCCGCCTTCCATAAACGGAGGCGGTTCTTTGTTATACAAGAATAGTTTCACCAATCAATACACCTCTATCACAAGGAGGATTAGTTAGAGCTACCGCTCACTACAAATTTTTAATTATTTACGCCGTCCTACTTAAAGTGTTTGCCGATCGCCAATTATATGCTGAGATGATAGTCAGGGGCTAACTCTCAACTTACTCATCTGCACTTTATGTCCGATGTAAAATTTACTGATTTGAATAAAACTTCTACATAAACACACACTGATGCAGTTTGATTTGCTTGAATAGCTATATTGATAGGACATTGATCCGAAGGCAATTCACAATCCTAATTATGGCAAGTAAATTCATTGATGTTAGGGAATACACTGTCAGGGCGCACAAAAGGCAGATTCATACTCGTGTTTTCCAGTTTGTCTGTAAAGAGTGTAACGATCTGACAAAACGCGAGACGTTCGGGCCTCGACCCTTATATTGTGAGAGATGTCGCCCTCCCCAAGCGCCGAAGAAATCCCAGCCGACATCTCAGAAAGCAAAACCCAGAGCAATGTCTTACAAAAGTGATATCGATTTAAATTGATTGAAGCCTTATGACTCAAAATGGACAATTAGAACCGCCTCCAGGAAACTTTCTCTCCCCATTGTTGGAATTACGAGACTATTATGCTCGTCTCACAGAAGAGTATGAACGCCTCTTTGTGCAGGCGCGATCGCAACTAGATCATGTAGAAGCGTTGTTGTCTAACTGGTCTTTTTCTGACCCCAACAAACAGATATCAAGACTGACTGCGGCCGATGAAAGCTCAAATGTTTCCCAAGAAGGCTCTCTGCGGTTTTTATCACCTCTTGATGACATCGACGAAATCAAATTGGTAGAGTCTCTACAATCAGAACTCACAGACTCGGATCAGGCTGAGACTGATAATTCCTTTTCTGCTGCTGTTGATACAAAAGAGAGAAAATCTCCAACTAGATCGTCAGATGCAAAGATCGCTCCAGAAAACAACGATAGTTCAACGAAGGTAGCAGAAATCCCCATGCTACCCCAGTATAATCATGCTATCTCCCGAATGGAAGCCATCAAACAGCTATTGCAAGAGCAGATAGGTACTGTCTGTCATATTGATTTTATCGTGCGATCGCTCTATGGAGAGTTAGATTCCAATCTATTCAAAGTAGTTAAAGGTAGGGTTCAATCTTCCCTCACCCAAGGTAGAGAAAGGAATTACTGGGTAACTATTCCCGATGAGCCAGGTTGTTATACTCTGGATTTAAATTTGGTAGCCCCAAGTAAGCGCAATGGTGCTTCTAGAAACAAAAATAAGAAGCCTTTCATACCCCCGACAAAAACAGTACCGATGCTCAAAGCTTTTGAGGGTCAATTCTTAATTGATGCCCTCACGTCTCTGTTTGAAGACAACCCAGGTAAAGTTTTCAGCGTTGCTGAAGTCATCGCCGGAATTTATGGAGAACTAGATTCTCAGCAAACTAGAGAGATTAAAAATAAGGTGCTGAATGAATTATCTAGAGGCTATCGGACAGGCAGATTTTCTAGGGTTCCTAACGAAATTGGCTTCTATACTTTGGACTCCAATTTGATATTGAAAGGTAGTTCTCGTTAAATTGGGCATAGGGCATAGGGCATAGGGCATGGGGCATAGGGCATAGGACATGGTTATTCTTCTTGTCTACTTGTACATCTTCCCCAGTCTCCAATCCCTAGTCCCCAGTCCCCAGTCCCCAGTCCCCAGTCCCCAGTCCCTAGTCTCCAGTCCCCATTCCCCATTCCCCATTCCCCTATCCCAAAAACAGCTTATATGCTGGATTTTTATTTTCATCCCAATAGCGATAGCCCAAATTATCAAGAAAAGCTTGCCACTCTTCCATCTCATGGGGGGGAACCTGGATGCCGACAACGATTCGCCCGTAGTCTGCGCCATTGTTGCGGTAGTGAAAAAGACTAATATTCCAGTCGGGACTCATAGAAGTCACAAATTTCATTAATGCGCCGGGACGTTCGGGAAACTCAAAACGGTAGAGTAATTCATTATGAGCCAGGGGAGAGTGTCCACCCACCATGTGCCGCAGATGTAATTTAGTTAATTCGTCGTCTGTTAAATCAAGAGTTTCAAATCCTTGAGCTTCAAAGGTTTCTACCATCTTTGCAGCATCGGCACGGTTTTGAATTTGTACGCCGACAAAAATATGGGCTGTTTTTTCATCGGCAATCCGATAATTAAACTCAGTGAGATTACGGTTGCCAATACATTCACAAAACTGGCGAATACTTCCCCGTTCTTCAGGTATTGTGACTGCAAAGATTGCTTCCCGGCGTTCGCCTAACTGTGCCCGTTCTGCCACGAAGCGGAGACGATCAAAATTCATGTTTGCACCGCAGGCTACAGCAATTAAGGTTTGTCCCTCAATTTGTTCTCGTTCTGCGTAGGCTTTGGCAGCTGCGATCGCTAATGCACCAGCTGGTTCTAAAATTGCTCGCGTATCTTCAAACACATCTTTAATCGCAGCACATGTATCGTCTGTATCCACCAGAATAATTTCATCTACATACTGCTGACACAAACGAAAGGTTTCTTCACCGACTTCTCGCACCGCCACACCATCAGCAAATAACCCCACTTGAGACAAGCGCACCCGATGTCCAGCTTTGAGCGATTGAGACATCGCATCAGCATCTACTGGTTCAACGCCAATAATCTTAATTTCAGGACGTAACCGTTTCACATAAGCCCCAATCCCAGAAATCAATCCACCCCCTCCAATTGCAACAAAAATTGCATGAATGGGTTGCTGATATTGTCGTAAAATTTCCATCCCGATGGTTCCCTGTCCGGCAATTACATGAGGATCGTCGAAAGGATGAATAAAGGTCAAACCTTTTTCTACTTCTAATTCACGGGCATAGCTATAAGCATCGTCGTAAGTATTTCCATATAAGACGACAGCCCCGCCCCTCATTCTAACTGCGTCCACCTTGACTTGAGGTGTGGTTACTGGCATGACAATAATCGCTTTGGTTCCCAGGCGATTGGCTGCAAGTGCGACTCCTTGAGCATGATTGCCCGCAGATGCTGCGATTACACCCTGGGCTAATATATCTGGTGGTAATTGCACCATCTTGTTATAAGCACCCCGCAGTTTAAAGGAAAATACTGACTGCATATCCTCACGTTTCAACAGGAGTTGATTATTCAGCCGCGCAGACAAATTTGGTGCATATTCCAGTGGTGTTTCTTGGGCAACATCATATACACGGGCAGTCAGGATTTGAATGAGGTAATCGCAAAGCATGGGTGTCAAGGTGTTAGCAAATGCCGGATGGGAATTAATTTTACGTTACAAGCGATCGCACTGATTTTATTTAATTGCCCTTTCTCAAGATTTTTAGGGAATAAGATTTCAAAATCACTAACATTGTTTGAAGAAAAATCAGTTCAGGAATTGAATTTTATTTTGTTACCTCAAATTTAGTGCGATCACTGCCAGGTTGATTTTCAAAGAGCTTTACCAACTGTTTGAGTATTTATCTCAACAGATAAGTAAAATTTTGCTTATGAATATAATACACCTCTTGTTTGGACTAAAAGTTTAACTATTTCAAGTTTTCCATTATTAGTAGCAGCCATTAAAGGAGTAAAATTACTAGTATTGAGATGCGTGGGATTAGCTCCTGCTTAAATGAAAGTTTATTCCAGGCATCTCAAAGTACTCAAGCAGAACCTTCTCAACCAAAACTTTTTGCCCACGGTGGAAATTAAAACAGTCTAACTTAGTCTTCAGCCGGAAGTTTAACAAGTCATAGCGAGGTTTACCATCTGGATGATTAGCCCTTGGTGGGATATCAAGTGCTTCAATTGGATAACCGCCAATTGTGGAATCTGGAGTTATCCTAAAACTTAAGCCCGGTACCTCAAGGCGCTTGACTACAATGTTCCTCAAACGACGAGAATGGTGAATAACAAGCTCTACCTCTACTTCGATAGCAGTTAGTAACTCCATTATTGTATTTTTTTTAATTTTCAACAGCTTTTAAAAATCTGTTTATTAAGTTTACTATTATTCAATTTTGATTACTTTAATATTCAAAATACCTGATAATTAATAAGGCAATCTACAGAGAGCAAAGATGCAAACTCTCCAAAAACTCTCACTCCCAAGTATGGGCTGTGGAACTTGGGCCTGGGGCAACCAACTGCTTTGGGGATATCACGAAAGTATGGATGACCAGTTGCAAGCGGTGTTTAACCTCTGTGTAAACAACAGTGTGACTTTATTTGATACGGGTGATTCTTACGGAACTGGGAGATTGAATGGTCGAAGTGAGTTACTGTTAGGACGATTCAACCGAGAATATGTAGGTTCAAACGAAGAAAATATTTGTATTGCGACTAAGCTTGCTGCTTACCCCTGGAGATGGACACGCAACTCAATGGTAAGTGCTTGCAAGTCATCTGCCCAACGTCTAGGAAAAAACGTCGATTTGGTACAAATGCACTGGTCAACAGCAAATTATGCTCCTTGGCAAGAGAGAGGGCTGTTAGATGGTCTTGCCGATTTGTATGAGCAAGGACTAGTCAAGGGAGTAGGACTATCTAACTATGGGCCTAAACGGCTTAAACAAGTGCAGAAAAAGTTTGCTGAACGAGGTGTTCCTATTACTACTCTGCAAGTTCAATATTCTTTATTGTCTACATATCCTGTCACCCAATTGGGGCTTAAAGACCTTTGTGATGAGTTAGGAATTAAACTGATTGCCTACAGCCCTCTAGCTTTGGGAATACTGACAGGAAAATACTCTGAGCAAGGGTCTTTGCCCAAAGGAATCCGAGGTTTGTTATTTAGGCAGATATTAGCAGGAATGGGTAGACACGGGGGGACTTCTGGTAGCAAATCGCTTTTGCTATGTTTGCAAGAGGTGGCACAGTTCAGAAATAAAACTATGTCGCAGGTAGCGATTAATTGGTGTATCTGTAAAGGAACTATTCCCATCCCTGGAGCCAAAAGCGTGGAACAGGCTAGGGATAATATTGGTGCGTTAGGTTGGCAATTAAACGTCAGTGAAATTGCAGAGTTGGATCGGGCGGCGGCGAATACAGATAAAAAAATGGTACAAAATATCTTTCAAACTAAGTAAAATCTCAAGATGGATTAGAAGAGGAATGAGTTAAATGTTTTCCAATGCTCCCGTCTAATTTGACCATTACCATTTTGAATTTTAGATTTTATATTGAGAATTATTTCTCTTAAAAGGTTCTACGATTTCATCTGTCGCAATTATTTTTCAAAAGAGTAATTTTAAATTTTTAATTGGAGCAAAGTTACCATGACTGCTGCTGTCTTTCTAGAAAACGTCTACAAGTTTTATAACAATGTACCTGTAGTCAATGACCTGTCATTCAAAATTGAAGCGGGGGAAATATTTGCTCTACTTGGCCCGAACGGTGCAGGTAAATCAACCACAATTCGGATGCTAACTACACTCACGAAACCGTCCCAAGGACGGATAGAAGTAGGTGGATATGATGTGATTAGAGAAGCAATGCTAGCAAAACAAAGTATTGGTGTAGTTTTGCAGCAAACCAGTGTAGATAACGATTTAAGTGTTTGGGAAAATATGGAACTGCATGGGAGACTACATCACATTAGTAACCCGCAGCGACAAAAACTGATTAATCAATGGCTAGAGTATGTTGAGCTAGCAGAAAAACGTAATGATTTGGTAAAAACCCTATCTGGGGGTATGAAACGACGGTTGCAGATTGCGAGAGCTTTATTGCATCAACCACAAATTCTGTTTTTGGATGAACCAACCGTAGGACTAGACCCCCAAACCAGGCGACGAATCTGGGAAATTATTCGGGATTTAAATAAACAAGGGATGACGATGCTACTGACGACCCATTATATGGATGAAGTCGAATTTTTATGCGATGCTTTTGGCTCTACCAAGCCAGGACGCATCGGTATTATGGATGGCGGTAGGCTGATTTCTTTGGGAACTTTACAACAACTCCGTTCAGTTCACGGTGAAGGTTTGGTGATGAAGCAATTGGGTGTGTCTGAGGTGAGAAATGAGAGTGCGCGTAGTTGGGAATATTTGTTTTTCCCATCATTAGAATCCGCGAATATCTACTTGAATGAACAGTCTGATAAAACCGGAATGATGGTGCGTCCCTCTAACCTGGAAGATATTTTTGTAGAATTAACGGGACGCAAGTTAGATTAACCTCATCCTCCTAACTGTCGCAGCATGGCTTCTACTCTGTCCACTCCTTGGGAGTCATTGCGCCGCTTGTACAAGTCACGGGCTTTTTGAAGCAAGCTGTTGGCAAGTTTCGCTTGTCGTCGCTGTTTATACATTGAACCCATCAACTCATAAGTTTGGGCATTGTTCTTATCTAAGTCGATTGCTTGTTGGTATGCCCAGGTAGCAGCAGTATAATCTCCCATGCGAGATTGCGTTACAGCCAATCCTAAGTAGGCGTTAACGTTGTTACGGTTCAATTGTATGGCTCGACGGTAGCCTTCTTTTGCCCCAAGGGTATCTCCTAAGTTGGCTTTGATGTAACCTACAGCGTAGTAAAAATCACTATTGTTAGGGCTGATGCCGATCGCACGACGATAAGAAGTTAGTGCTGCTTGGTAATTTCCCTGTTGAGCGTATAAGTAGCCAATACCTGAATGAATTTTAGCATTTTTGGGATCTAGGCTAGCTGCTTGCTTATAAACTGCGATCGCACCACCATAATCGCCACCATCCACTAACCTCCGTCCTTCTTCTAGTAGTTCCTTTAATTGTGGGTTTTTAGCTTGTGCCACTAATACCTGAGCCTGAGCTACTGAAGGTATAGTAAAGGCAAAACATCCTAGTAACACCACGCCAAACACAAATGATGTAGACTTGTACACAGTAAATTTCCTGAAATTTTAGAGGACTTTTTTCTTGTACATTAAAACAAAAATCTGGACTTTTGAAAACTGTATTTCTTCGTATTGATTAAGATGTGAATAGTTCATCTCATCTTTCCTTTACAATCAGCACTATATTACAGAGTTTTTACTGAATAATGAAGTGTAAGATATTAAGTTCAGATGAAGTGACCCTACATATAAATCAGTAGAATAACAAAATGAAACTTTTTAATTCAGTAGTTATACCTGCATTTTAGAGAAAGGCTACAGATATCTAACTTAATCCTAAAGAGGTGATCCGCCAATATCAGAGGCTTTAACATTTATTCTTATTTGTTATTTCATTTAATAGTTCGCTGGCTCCCTATTTAATTTTTCTCAGATTTGGAGTCATTAATACTATCTTTTAGGAATCTGCTATCCAGACTTTTACATCTTTTTTAGTCATTACACGGTAAGATAAATTTAGTAAGCAAAATGTTCCTTAAAATCATAGCTTTTAGCCAGAACAATAGTATAAATAAGAGCGTATTTGCAATGGCGCTGTGCGCTCTCTGGAAGCGATCGCAATCTATAAGTATGTGCGAGTATATTGATAAAAGCTGTATCAATACAGACTAGTTTTATATATGTATTTTGATAATAAATATCAAATCCTAACCTAATATGCCATCTAGGAGACTAATTTATGATAATAACTACCACTGATGTGATTCAAGGAGCCGTGATTGAGTCATATTTAGGCATTGTGACAGCAGAAGTGGTCTATGGTAGCAATTTCTTGCGGGATTTTTTGGCTGGTATTCGGGATATTATTGGTGGACGCACTGGTAGCTATGAGCGTCTATTTGAGCAGGGTCAACGCAAGGCACTAGAAGAACTAGAACAGCGAGCGCAACGTTTAGGAGCGAATGCAGTGATTGGGATTGAAATTGATACTGGCACAATCAATCTTGACCAGTCAGGAGTTCTTTTACTGATTACTGCCACAGGCACTGCTGTGAGAATGCGTTAATTTTTGATTAAGTAAATGGGTCAAATTAAATATAAAACCTCACCCTGCCTCCGGCTTCCCTCTCCTTAGTAAGGCGAGGAATTGAGGGTGAGATTTGATCTTATATTTAATTACGCCTACTTACTTATCTTTTGAGTATTTTACCTCTATCCTTTGTTTTGACTAGTTTTTAGTTCAGGCAAAGTCAACGTCCAATTCTTATTATCATTGATTTGAAAGTACAAACCTTGGAAAATAAGCCTCAGAGCGGTTCGAGTTCTAATAAACTTTCTCAGCAGATAAGTTCCTGGTTCAGCAAAGATATCATTAAAGTTTTTTTGATAACCAAATTGTTTTGAACAGTAACTACCAGCACCTTGGACTGTTAACACAAAAAATTTAGCTTGTTTGTATTCATCAGGAATCATAAAGATTCCATATACATGATGACGACCAAGCCACGGCTGAATAATAACCTTAGTTGCATGTACTCGGAATTTTGTAGTTTTTGATGCTAAAAAAGCTTCAGAATTACAATCAGAATCATTCACAGGCCACCACACTGTAGTAATAATCACAGAGAATAGCAAAATTAAAATATAGTAAAGTCTGCGACGCATAAACCCAAGAAAAATTGTTGATGCAGTTGGGAAAATTTGATGAGTAATGATAGTGAAGCTACAGCAGTAAAACTATTCACCTACAACACCTTATAAATGGCAAAGACAAAATATTAATCAGGCGATTAAATTTTTATCGAAAAATTGCAGTCAAAGTATCAACCTACAAAAAATGCAGATTGTCTATGCGATCGCTTATTCTGTTTTAGAGGTTTGTTACAGTATTAAATATAGCTGAGAAGTAATCAGGATTTTGTGGCTATTAACACTGATTTATGCTCATTTTTTTTGCTGTGATTAATTGTACAATTGGTTGCTTTTTTATTTTTTAGTTATATTTATTGCTGTCAACAGAGCCTTTGCCTAGACTTCCATAAACAATAGCTAAAACTATAACTTTAGGTAGGGACAATTCATGAATTGCCCCTACAGACTGTAGTTTTACCTAACGTTTATAACCGGATGTTCCAATAAAAACGATATTGGTAGAAGAGAGCGATCGCTCTGAAGTACAGAACAAAATTTACTTTTATTTCTCGGCAATTAATGGAGTAGTCAAATACACAAATATTCCTGATACATTCCTAAAAAAACATCAGAGTTTTATATTGAGAAATTATAAAGAATTATTCGGATATTAATAAATACTAAAATCTATTAAAAGTTGTTGCAAAAAACTATTATTTATTACTAAAGGTAGATTCATTAACTATTTCTATTGATAGATATTAAAATAAACAATTAAGTTGTTTAATTTTAAACAGAAACATGAATATATTTGATATAAAATTTGCTCAAAGAGCATTGGAGAACATAAACGATGTCATACATAAATCGTACAGGTGATGACCTTATTCCTAATGAGCCTGTGGTAGCAGGGCGAGTAGCTGAATATCACGATCTTGTTCGCTGGGGGCCGATTATTTCTGGTTTGTTGGTTTCTTTAGCCACTCAATTAATTTTAAGCGCTATCATTGGCGCTGTTGCGGCAGGCACTGTTGAAGGTTCAGGCGCACCCAGAACAATTGCCCCTAACGCTGCGGGTAATGCAGGGCTTTGGTCAACTATCGCTTTACTAATTTCTCTATTTACTGGTGGTTGGGTTACAGCTCGTGCTTGTGGGCCAATGAACCGCAATACAGCCCTTCTTAATGGCGCAATTCTTTGGGCAACAACTTTGGCAGTTAGCTCATGGCTGTTAGCAAGTGGAGTATCGGGTGCTTTTGGTGTTGCTGCTTCTAACGCTGGAGAAGTTATAAATCAGGTACAACAGCAAGGCGGTGTTAATGTACCACAAGCAAACGTAAGTGCCCAACAAGCTCGGGAAGCGGCAGCTAATTTACGTTCGGGATTATGGTGGTTTGTGTTTGGTTCTTTGTTGGGTTTAATAGCCTCAATGATTGGAGCCGTAACTGGTACTCGCAGTCCTCGGTCTAACAGTTACAATCCTTAAAAATTTGTCTGAAAAACTAAAGAGTTTTTTTTAAAGCACCTATTATTAAGGTGCTTTTGTTTATTTTTTAACAAGTAATAATCAAGTTTTAAACTAAAAAATAGACTGATCTTTTAGTACTTAAAAGATTCTTGCTTTTATATTGGATTTTAGGCAAAATTGCGAACACATCTTAATGTGTTAATGTCCAGCTTTTAAAAAACATTTGTTGTTTAAAATTGGGATATTTTGCATAGCTATTTTTCCCAAGTCAATGAAATGAAAACTTTACTATCACAGTTCACCTTTTCGGGTATGAAGCTTCAATCTTCTGCTCACGTTGAATTTTACCAAGTTCAGAAAAAAATATACTTTTATTTCTCGGCAATGAATGGGGTAGTCAAATACACGAATATTAGTTATATTCCCCTAAGTAATGATTGGTATCAATATTTATGGTAAGAAGTTGGGGAAGCCTTAAGACAGTTGCAGGTTTATTGGGCGCGTTGGGCAAAATCCTTCCCGTAGGCATCGCACTTACGCAGCTCGGAACAAATAGTTCGGCAATTGCGGCTGACACCGTTGTTATGCGTTTAGGCTTATTTACAGAATCCATTTCTCTGGCTGAGTTGCAAAAGGCTGCAAAAACTGGGAAGTTGCCTGGAAGTTTGCAGCCTTTTGCTAAAGGATTATCTGAACAACAACGCCGCTTCTTCTTGGAAGCGCTGGGCATGAATATACCGATGAATGTTGTCACCATTAATAGGTTAATTAATACTCAGATTGGTACAACTATTCTCAATGACTTCGCTACTGCCTTAGCCAGAAAGGATAAAGCTGGCGTACAAGCACTTAGAGCAGGATTGGTATTAGGCTCTACTGCACCGCAGGGTCTTTCTATACTAAGCTTTATCGCTGCTTATCCGAGTAAGCGTTTAGAAATTAATTTGCCACAGGCTTTTATAGTTGCAAGGAATTTGAATACAGCTTTTTGGCGTACCCAGCAATTTATGCTAACTATTGCTCCTCAACTCAATCCTAGAACACCGAAGATTGCATTTCCTTTTGATCCTAGCCAATCAGGAAATGCTCAAGTAAAAATACTCAACTTAAGCCTGAATGACCAAAAGCGTGGCCGCAAAATTCCAGTTGATATTTACTGGTCAACTACTGCAACCCCCAATAAACCCGTAATTGTCTTTTCTCACGGTTTCGCGTCAGTCCGCACAGACTTGCGTTACTTAGCAGAACATTTAGCATCCCACGGTTATGTAGTGGCAGCTTTAGAACATCCTGGTAGTAATGGGGCAAATACTGACTTAGCATTACAAGGCAAAACCAGAGTTGTGCAGCCTCAAGAGTTTTTAAATCGCCCTAAAGATATTAGTTTTGTTCTCGATGAATTAGAAAAACTTAACCAAACACCTAATCATCCCCTACAAGGGAAACTTGCAACCACGAACGCGATGGTTGTTGGCTATTCTTTTGGTGGTGGTACAGCTTTAGCACTTGCTGGAGCAGAATTACAATTACAACGGCTCAAACAACGCTGTAAAAAGAATTTGGCTATCTTGAGTCTGGGAGAAGCCATGCAATGCATTGCTCAAGAATTACCAGAAAATACCTACCAACTACGGGACACTAGAATCAAACAGGCGATCGCTCTCAATCCTACAACTTCTCTGATGTTTGGCGAAACTGGATTAACTAAGGTGCAAATTCCTACTCTAGTATTAGCAGGTTCCGCAGATAAAACTACCCCAGCTTTAACTGAACAGATTGTAGGATTTGACAAAATCCCATCCCCAAAATGGCTAGTTGGTATAGTTGGAGGTACTCATCTAAGTGTAAAAGACCCCAGTACTACTTTAGATCAAATAGGAAAACCAAATACACCCATTAGTGGCGGTGAAGTTGTAGGTGAACAAGCAGCAGATGTTCGCAAGTACCTTAAAGCGATAACTTTGGCTTTTGCTGCACAGATGACTCCAGAAGCTAAAAACTACGCTATCTTTCTGACATCAGATTATGCCCAGTTTGCTTCGACTACAGCATTTCCATTTCGCCTAATTACGCAGATTCCTGCTGATGCTATGACAGTGGTCAAAGAATTTGTTGATAAATAAGGGACTGCCAAGTAAAAAAATATCCGCTTTTTGTCAATCAGTTAAAATACTCAAAACATTCCTAATAAAATGATAATCGCGTGTCGGGAGAGGGGGAGGAGGCGAACGTGGCTCGCCTCCTCCCCCTCTTTTAATTATCATTATCTTCAAAGTATTCAACAGCCTAAATAGGGGATCGTTTTAGTGTCGCCTACGATAAAGGTAACGCCGAAGACCCCATTAAGTATTTTGCTGCCCCAGAAAATCATGACTTAGGCGTGGTTAAATATCTCCGAAAGCCAATCTTCAAGCTGGATTTATCGCCTTTTCCTGCACCCTCTTGACAAATGTGCAATTACCTTAACTTCTCACTGATGCTCCTACAGTATTTTTGCTACAGATATACTTACAATTATCCTTAAATGAACCCTATTATATTAAATTAAACTTAACTTTTGATATTTTACTTAAGTAAAACTTAACTACCTTGATACTAAGCTGACGCTTTTGTTAAATTAACACTAAAAGTTTACAGTATAAATAACTATCTAGATATAAACTTTACAAATACTCGTTAAAAATAATAGAAACTTGAGAGTAGAAAAAAGTAAGAGTATTGGCTGGTTAATACATGTATATTCTATAGCAATACGATTTAATTTTTGAAAAAATCTAAGTATATGTAGGGTGTGTTACGTCTTCCGTAACGTACCATTTGTAAGGATTTGGTGCGTTACACTATCGCTAACACACCCTACGTATCTTTTCAGAAATCAAACATTAGTCCTATAGCTAAACCCCAAAAATCAATGAACACAAGTTGCTTGTTGCAGAAATATGTTTGTGTAGTGATTGCCATAAAGTTATAAAAAACAAAAAATTTATATAAATTTTTTGTTTTTTATAAGCAATTGCTGAAGAATAAATCATAAAATTCCTATGTGTTTTTTTGGGTTAACTAATTGTTGTTCTTCAGTACATAATCTTAGACAAACATTTTTGAATTTTGACTTAAAATTTATTCAGTTTTACTCAAAGTTATGCAACTTTATACAACTATTGAAATCGAACAAATCAAGCAAAGTCAAGACCTTCCTTACTTGCTTGAAATTATGCATTGGGTGAAAAGCTTTTTAGGAAAGCCTCATCGTGATTTAGGAAGACCCGGCCCAGTTTGCCCCTTTGTACCTCACTCTCTCAAGTCAAACAGTATTCGTCTAGCAGTTATTCGTACAAAAGATTTGTATTCAGACCAATTAGAAGAAATTGTTGGACGCTACCGAAATCTATTTCTTGAGATGGAAGTTAAAGAGCAAGAATTAGCAATTAATAAAGCTTTTTTACTTATCTTTCCTGACATTGATGAAGAAGCTTATCAAATAATAGATAGTGTCCAGGAGAAACTTAAACCTTTATTTGTTGAATCAGGACTAATGATAGGAGAGTTTCATAAACTTAATCAAAGTCCTGGTCTGCATAACCCAAACTTTCGTCCACTTCGTAGCCCTATCCCCGTGTTGGCTATTCGGTTTATGGTTGAAGGTGATCTACCTTTTCTTCTGAGTCCGGCTGATCCCCACTTACGTATTAGGTATTTGGAAGCTTATTTAAAATGTTTTATTCATAAATTTACAGATGAAACAAAGTTTAAAAATGCTCATCAAGGATTAGCTTTGGCGAGAGAAGAACTTACCGCTATTTTCAGGTAAATGACTACATAGTATGGTCACAAAATTACTGTGGCCATACAGAAAATATTGTTCAAATAAACAAAGCTATCTAAAAAAATAAATTAGCCTAAAACCCTATTCTTTCTTGTATTCTAATTCCTGCTTGTCCTTTATCTTAACAACAAATCTGTCCAATACTGGATAATCGTTTTTTTGTAATCCTCTCAAGATCCCTTTGACAATTTTGGGAAATGAATTTATAGTCACTATCAAATAGATATACTTTAATCTTCCGCCCAGAATTTAACATATTTTGGGCTATTCTTATTGGTTTTGCTTAATATTCAATACTTCTGCTATAAACCCTATTTATTTATAATCTTTTTTTTAAACAAAGGTATTGTAAAAATGGCGAAAGAAATAGAGAGAAAATATTTAGTTATCGGAGATAGCTGGAGAGCATTAGCTGAAGGTACTGTATATCGTCAAGGATACATTGCCACACAAGACAAAGCAACTGTACGTATACGTGTAGTAGGGGAAAAAAGTTATTTGACCATTAAAGGCCCCAATATAAAATATTCAAGATTAGAGTTTGAATATCCTATTCCTGTAGAAGATGCTCAAGAAATACTTGAGACATTATGTGAACGTCCATTTATAGAAAAAATCAGATATAAAATAGAGTCGGGTGATTTGATTTGGGAAATCGATGAGTTTGATGGTGTTAATAAAGGATTAATATTAGCAGAAGTAGAACTTAATGATGAAAATCAACACATTCAACTACCAAGCTGGATTGGACAAGAAGTTTCTGATGACTCCAGATATTTCAACAACAATTTAGTAAAACACCCTTTTTCACAATGGTAATGGGTAAAATTTTGGAAAAATACCTAACGAATAGATAACGAGATTCAGGGATACGCACCTACAATTATAGAAAATTAATTTCATCTAATGCATTCAATTCCGAATCTGTTGTTTTAATTATTAGTTGGCAAGTATAATTCTCGCCCTTTAATTTTAGGAATTGCGTAAACAATAGTGCTTACACTGTGTAGTTTGGTGTAACTTCTAATTTTTTTGAGAAAGTTTTCGCCACAAACTCAACTTTTTTACAAATTAATATCAATAATTTTTAATAGACTCTTGTTTTTTAGCACAAACTATGTAAATCTCATAACTAATACTACTGTAAGTTAGTCAATTTGCAGTAGATTAATCTGGAAATTCTCTAGGTGAGCTAACAAACTCTTAGCTTGCTTCTATTACAAGGGTTCTTAAAAACTATGTCTGAGCCACGGTACGGGAGTAGAATCAATGCCCAATTCAATAAGTTAGGAGATGTAATCTTGAGTACATTAGAACTTACGCAAAACTATACGGCGTAGGGGCAATTCATGAATTGCCCCTACCTGAGAATAAGGGTTTTGGCTATTTTTTGCGTAAGTCCTATACATTATACATCTAAGTCAGGTAGGAGTTTAATCTCAGAACTGAATTTAAAGACTGATATTTTAGTCACAAGTGGTGAATAATCAGCAACTTGGGCGGCTTGGAATGCTGCTGCTCAAGGGGGAAAAGTGGTACTGGTAGATAATAGCTACTGCGGTATGCGTAGAGCAACAGGATCTTTTAGTACTGGTGTTTGGTATGTTCCACCCGACCCACACAACGGGAAGCTCTAGAGGGTTTCGTCTGAGAGCGTCCTTGAATGGAGCGTGTATTAGATCAGACTTATACAAACCTGAATCAACTGTCAGACTGTAATATTACTGGAGAATAAAGCTATGTTTCTCGGACAAATTGAAAGAGAATGTTTCTACGGAGAAATTTGGTCAATTTCGCAAAAAACTAAATTACCAGATCATTTACAGTTATTAGTTGATCGAGAAGAAATAAAATGCGATATTTGGGAATTGCAAAACCAAGAACCAGTTAACAATTCAAAATTCAAAATTCAAAATTCAAAACAATTTCAGACGGGGATTTAAACCCCGACTGAAACTTGGGCTACCTTTATAGTTGGGGTCTTATACCCTTTTATTTACGATAAATACTAATGGCACACCTGTTTGAAGCATTCAAGATTCGTGAAGTTACCTTTCGCAACCGTATCGCCGTTTCACCGATGTGTCAATATTCCAGTACTAATGGATATGCTAATGATTGGCACGTTATTCATCTAGCTTCTCGCGCAGTTGGTGGTGCAGGTATAGTCTTAACAGAAGCAGCAGCTGTAGAACCTCGCGGACGCATTAGCCCCCAAGATTTGGGAATCTGGTCAGATGCACACATAGAAACTTTAGCTAAAACTGTGGCATTGATTCATAATTTTGGCGCTGTTGCGGGTATTCAACTTGCTCATGCAGGTAGAAAAGCCAGTACTGCCAAACCGAGTAAAGGCGGGAAAGCGCTGGATGAATCTCAGGAAGGTTGGCGGCCTTTGATTTCGAGTAGTGCGATCGCATTTAGTAAAGATAACCCAGTTCCAGAAGCCCTGAGTCTTGATGGAATTCAGGAAGTTATTGATGCCTTTGTCCAGGCTGCTAAACGTTCTCTGCAAGCTGGTTTCAAGGTAGTTGAAATTCATGCTGCTCATGGTTACTTATTCCACCAGTTTCTCTCACCCCTTGCTAACCAACGGCAAGATGATTATGGTGGTAGCTTTGAAAACCGCACTCGTTTACTTAGAGAAGTTGTTCAAGCAGTCCGAGAGGTTTGGCCCGAAACGCATCCACTTTGGGTACGTCTTTCTGTCACCGATTGGGCAGATAAAGGTTGGGATATCGAGCAAAGTATCGCTTTAAGTGACAAACTTAAGTCTCTAGGAGTTGATCTCATCGATAGTTCTTCGGGTGGCATTATACCAGGTATCAATATACCAATTAAACCTGGTTATCAGACACAGTTTGCCGAACGCATCCGCCGCGAAGCCAATATCCATACAGGAGCCGTAGGCTTAATTACAACCCCTGAACAGGCTGACGAAATTATTCGCACAGAAGTAGCTGATATAGTACTGTTGGGACGTGAACTACTCCGCAATCCTTACTGGCCGCATCTAGCAGCGAAACAGTTAGGACAGGATAAACTCTGGCCTGTTCAATACGATCGAGCTTGGCTATGATCTCACACTCTTGCTAAATTTATTGGAAAAACCTCTTGATTTTCATCACTAATTGTGAGAAAGTCTGATTTAACAACCATAAAATACGGTAAGTCAGTCAATTTACCGTATTTTATGGTTTAACTAGAAGGTAATGGTGGTTTTAGCTATGCTTTAACCCCGACAAGATGCTATCAGACTGACTAGAAGTACAGAAGTATAACAGCTAGCTATGTGATGAAGGCATCATACGAGCGCTGAATGCCGACATAACTTTCAAGAAAATCACCCCAGGTTTCATTCCAAATTCGGTAAGATTACCCTGTTTCTCTGGAGGTGGGTATCTTGTTTAGGCTGTTCTAGCTTTCAATTGCTCATCTATTCACAGATGACTAGATTTTAGCGTTATTTTTTGCCCGTGGAGAACATCTTATGCAAGTAGATCCTAATTCTCATCAAGATTCTGAGCTACATACTCAGGCTAATAGTGAAGTAGAGAAACCAAAACAACCGCGTGTAGGTAGCAAACGTTTTTTTGCTAGTCACGCCAGCAGACGCTCATTTCTTGGTCGCGCTGGTTTGTTTAGTGCTGCTAGCCTTGTTGCAGGAGTTTTCGGTTCACCTTTCTCCTCAAAGAAGGGAGGAGATATTGTACAAGCCCAAGATATCAACAGGCGGTATAATAATCAACCGTTCGACTACAACAGGTTTGTTGATAAAGCCTATCGAGTACGTGTTGAAGCAGCCAGACTTGAACGCAATATTCCCATTCCGCCGCATCCGATCAACGGCGATGAGGAACGTTATTCCAACAAAATCGGCTCTGACAGTAGGGGACTACCCCATAATGGGCTTGGTGAAGTCAAGTTGGAAGCTTACAAATCTTTGACTAAAGCACTGACAACGCAAAACCCGAATGATTATGAAAATATCATCTTGGGTGGTACGAGAAAGCTGGTCAATCCTCAAGGTCCACTAGCAATTAGCCTAGAAGGAATCAATGCAGCCCAGATAGCAGTGCCGCCACCACCGGCTCTAGCTAGTGCAGAACGTGCTGCTGAAGCAGTTGAACTCTACTGGCAAGCTTTACTCCGAGATGTACCTCTTTCTAAGCTCGAAAACAATACTGACAACCCAAAGGTTTTGGCAGCTGTTGAAGACCTCAACAAGCTTTCAGGCTTCCGAGGGCCAAAACAAAATGGCCGTGTCACTCCTCAAACTTTATTTCGTGGTAGTGTCAATTACGTCAGTTCAGATCAAAGTACAAAATATGTGATTCCGCCAGGAGTACTAGATGGGCCTCACATCTCACAATTTTTGTTACGAACTATTTCTTGGGGAACTCAGTCTGTTTCCCCACTGATTCGTACTGCTCTTCCTGGTAATGATTTTCTAATCGATTTCCAAGAATGGTTAACTATTCAGAATGGAGGTAGTTCCGGGAAGTCTATAAAATACGACCCCAACAACCGTTATATAGTTACGGTTCGTGATTTAGGTGAGTATGCTCATATTGGCGGCCCCACATACCTTGGAGCTTCTTTTATTCTTGGTAGCATCGGTACACCTTTGAATTCGGGAAATCCCTACGTCAACTCAAATACTCAAACTGGTTCTAATGCAACGTTTGCAGTGGGACATTTACAAGCTTTGCTTAACTTGGCTAGTTCACGTGTGATTAGAGCGTCATACTGGCAGAAGTATTATGTACACCGCATTCTGCGCCCGGAAGCTTATGGTGGGCTAATTTACAACAATATTGTCAACAAAACTCGGTATCCGATTAATTCCGAGATATTGAATTCTAAAGCTTTGGCTCAGACCTTTAGCACCTTTGGCAGCTATCTATTACCCCAAGCATATCCAGAAGGATCGCCAACCCATTCCTCTTATACAGGTGGTGCAGCTGCCAATGCTGGTGTTAATGTCACACTGTTGAAAGCATTTTTTGATGAAAACTTTGTTATCTCCGATCCTGTAGTGCCTGATCCAAATGATCCTACAAAAGTAATTCCTTATAGTGGCGCACCACTGACTGTAGGTGGAGAGTTGAATAAACTGGCGACTAACTATGCTATTGGTCGCGGTCATGGTGGTATCCATTGGCGTTCGGATGGTTCAGCTGCTTTAGCTTTGGGAGAAGAGGTAGCTACTAGTCTGCTTAGAGATGAAAAACTGGGTTACAATGAAACATTCAATGGCTTCACCTTCACAAAATTTGACGGTTCAAAAGTCACTGTTTAAATCGATTTTCGGTATTTAATGAATTTCAAAACTTTTGTATAGACGCGAAATTGCTGCAATGCTTTCGCGTCTGTATGTCAATAAGTACAACGTTAACTGCTCTTTATTGTTAACCAATTGTGCCTTGAAGCGTCAGGCATAATTGCCTCCTGAAGATTTGCACCGATGAGGTTAGCTCCTCTCAGGTCGGCTCCTCTCAGATTAGCTCCTCTCAGATTTGCCCCTACCAAATTTGCGCCTCTCAGGTTAGTCCAACTCAAGTCAGCTTCGCTCAAGTCAGCTTCAGTTAAGTTAGCCCGCAATAGGTAAGCACCACTGAAGCGAGCCTTACTTAAATTAGCTTTGTAAAGGTCAGTTTTATAAAGATAAGCCCCCAATACTTCCGCCTCATATAAAGTTGCTTCGCTAAGGTCAGCTTCAATCAAGTTAGCTTCAATCAGGTTGGCAGAAGAAAGATTAGCTCGGATTAGTTTCGCTGTCCCTAAATCGGTATCTCTTAAGTTAGCGCCTCTGAAGTCAGTTCCAATTAGATTAGCATGAGCGATCGCAGCGCCTCTCAAATTTGCCTCACTCAAGTCGGCTCCAATCAAATTAGCATGACTCAAATCTGCCTGCGTAAGTATAGCACCACTCAAGTTAGCAACACTCAAGTTAGCATCACTCAAGTTAGCTTCAACAAGCAAGGTTTTGTGAAGGTTGGCACTACTGAGGTCGGCACCACTGAGGTTTGCTCGGACGAGTAAAGCATTACCCAAATCTACTTTTCTCAGATTTACCCCCTGGAGGTTTGCGCCTCTGAAGTTATCCCCTTGCAGATTTGCGGCGCTGAGGTCTGGTTCAATCTGAGGATTTCTCTTTCTCCACTCAATCCATGTAACTGCACCTGCTTTCAGTAAAGCTAGATGCTCTCGATTTGCCATTTTTTCTCCTTTACTCCTGACGACCACCTAGAGGATTTGCTCGACCAGCTACATTTTCAATGGCTGTTAACGCTCCCGCCGCACCTGCTAAAATATCTCGCTCATGTCCACCTAAATAAAGCCGTCCAAAACTTCCTACAGCTTGAACTTCAAGGATATTAATCGATGCTGCTTTCTCAGCTTCGTTTGCAGCGAGTGCGGCGTAAGCAGCAGGTTCCACTTCTAATACATACAGCGTTTGTCCTGCTAGTAGTAGCTGTCCCCGTCGCGTGCGATTAATGAGTTGTGTTTGGTAAGCATCGATGTTGCGGATAATCTGGCTAGAAACAACACGCGGCTTGAGACATTCCTCTTTTCGGACTCCTAATGCCGCTAAAATGGCTTGACCAGCAGCCCGCGTTTCGCCTTGGGAGCTAGAATGAACTTCCAATAGTCCGTAAAGTCGTTCAACTATCTGTACTCCCGGACGGACAGAGGCAGCTTTCAGGGCTACATCCGTAATCTTATTAATTTCGATACCAGGAGAAATTTCAATCCACAGTGATGTATCCCCTGGTAATGGTAAGAAGCCTTGCGCTACTGTTCCCATATATGCTGCATGTTGAGGTTGCAGGCTGTCGAGAAATACGAAACTGCGTAGTTCTATTCCCAAGATTTTGCTCTCCAGTCATAAGGGTAAAAGTTATCTATTGCAATATATGAGTGCTTAACTTGGGTCATTTTTGCCACAAGTGAAGGATGGAAAAATACAAAGTATAAAAATTTTGCTGTCGATAAATTTTACACCTGAGAAGTATTCTGGCAGTAAAAACCGCCTTGATAATTGTACAAGCTTTATTACGCACAAATCGCTGCTTGCAATGCCTAACTAGTCTGATTTACTGATAAAGTTGATGTGACAAAAAAGTTTTTAGATAAACTGAAGCGTAAAAAGTTCGCTGGACTTATGCCAATATCTTCAAAATGCTGCCAATCAAACTGACAGTGTTAGGATTTACATATTGACAAAGTAGACTGTATCCAGAGAAGAGAAAGCAAGATTATGTGGAAAGCCTGAAGTTTTTGCCGATTTGCTAGCTGAACTACCAAACAATCAAACAACTATTGAAGAGATTGCTGAAGTTTTGACAGTTTCCTCTAAAGAAGAACGTGAAAAAGTCTATCAAAGAAACCTAGAATTATTGCAACGTTTACAAACAGGTGAAAACCATACTGATATTGATGAGTTGCATTATAATAAGGTTTTTCACGCAGCAAAACAGTTTTCTGATTTTGCTCAACTTTTCAATATCAGTAATGCTTCAACTAGCTATGAAGATTTTCAGTATAATGAGCATGAAAAAATTGAACGATGGGAAGAATTTGTTCAGATTCCAGATCCATCAATTTAAATAGCAGATAAGTAAGGATGTAGCAAGGTTCTTGAGTCACCTTGCTACTGGTTGGCTTTTTGCTCTAATGACTATAAAAATTAAGCTGCAATCCGGGGTCGGGTATTGGGTGCAGTTGGAGCCAACAAACGAGTGTAAAGTTGAGTCAGTCGGAATCCGACACTGTACCAACTAAAAGCAATTTCTGTCCGTTGCCTTGCCGCTTCACCTAACTCGTCTCGCCAAGCTGGGTTAGTAAGAATGCGGTCTATAGCAGCAGCAAAAGCTACTTCATCTTTAGGAGGCGCAAGTAACCCTGTAACTTCTGGTACAACAGTAAACTGCAACCCGCCAACATCACTAGCTACAACTGGAGTCTTACTAGCCATTGCCTCAATAGCAACTAAACCAAAAGGTTCATAGTGGCTAGGAACTACGCAGACATCGGCGGCGGCGTAGTAGAAGGGGAGAACGGTTTCATCTAGGCGACCAGTAAAGGTTGTACAATTTTCTAATCCGAGTTCAGTGACGATGCTAGCAATGCGATCGCGTTCTATTCCATCACTCTGACCTGGACGGCTACCACCACCAATTACTAGTTGGAGGTTAGCTTCACCTCTTAAACTAGATTTGCCAACGGCTCTGACTAAGGTTTCAATTCCTTTGCGGCGGTCAAAGCGACCAACATAGAGAACTATTTTCGCATCTGGTGCAATTCCCAACTTTTCTCGCGCTGCACTTCGTTCAATTCTCCCAAATTTGTCAGTATCGGTGCCACAGGGAATCATTTCAATGTTCCCTTTGCTGGAAACTAGTACCCGCATGTGTTGCTGTTCTTGTGGACTGGTTGCAACTACACAATCTATAGTTTCTAAGCAGGCTTTTTCTACAGCTAATCGCTGGGCTGCAATTACAGGAACATCACCAATACTTCTGTATTTAACGGCTCCTAGAGAGTGGTAAGTATGTACCTGAATCAGGGGTTGCTGCTTTTTCAATTCCATACCAACCCAAGATGATAACCAGTAGTTGGTATGAATGAGGGAGTAATGAAACTGTTGGTGCTGCTGGAATTGCTGGAATTCTTCGATGAATTCAGGTAGATGCTGGAACAAGTTATCTCGCCCGATAAACTCAGCTGGGCCAGCTTTTAAGCGAATAGTACGACAGTTTGGACTATGTTGAGCGATCGCAGCTTGTTCAGGATTACTACGACGAGCGAACATATCCACTTCCCAACCTTGCTGGGCTAAGGCATAACCTACTTGACGCACATAAACATTTTGACCACCAGCTTCTTCTTGACCAATTTCAACCGCAGGGTCGCCATCAACAGAAATTAGGGCAATGCGATGTTTCTTATTCTGGAACATAGCTGATTTTCACCTTAAGGTAAATAATCCTGCCTCAAACGCCAGAAATCAAGATATTATTATCCTCTCTCAAGGCCGAGGGCAGGCACAACGAACCGCAAAGTTACCAGCCAAAGGATACTGACAAGAACAAGACATTACTTGTTAAGAATGCTGCTCGTTCAATCTCCTCTCAATGCCGACGAAGTTAGCTGACGGGCTAGGACTGAGAGATGTCCTTCTTAAGAAAGTTATGAGTTATGAGTTATGAGTTATGAATTTACTAACTATTAACTCCTAAATCCTCACTCCTCACTATTAACTGTTAACTTTCTTCAAAATACGCCCCAGGTTTGGTTCCTCCGCTCCGGTTTACCCTTTACAAATGTTTGTTGGGAATGTAGTGGATTAGGCAGACTGATTTATTTTTCTTAAATTTTTATAACCTTTCGTCATCAACTATGTCAAGAGTATGAATAAAAAAAGGTGATGCTAATCACCTCAAAGCTCGTTATAATTTGCGTTGGAGAATCAGATTGTAAGGGAAAGTTAGAGTTGTTTAGAAGCTCTCAACAATAAACTTACTGATGTTAACTGCTACATTTTCTTTAATTTATGGGAATGAAATAATCTTGAGAGTTTCAAAGATTTAAATCTAACAATGGCGTACTATTTTGCTAAACCAAGTGTACGACCAGGAAAACCAGCAACGTCAAAATATCTAGTTGAGCCAACAGTTTGATACTTTAGGATCGTTTTTAATCCATTAGTACTTGGTTGGGATGTCAAAGTATTAGATTTAAAAGAAACTTTTTTGGCTCCTCTAACCAAAGATTCATCTAAAACACGACCTATAAGTTTTCCTTGATGGGGAGTCTTCAAATTTAAAATCTTAGCCAAGGTAATTGGCACATCAGCATTACTCACTGGTACTCGGTCTACAAAAGCTTTCTTAAAGTCAGGGCCGATCGCAGCCATATAATTGTAAGTATCAGCACGGCTAAAAGAGCCATGCATTCCCTGTCCTTGCTGCAAAGAAGTGTCTGCAACTTCTACACCGCAAGCAGTTGGATCGCCACAGCCAGTATCGAATGTCCGAAAGTTTACTGCGATCGCAGGGCTAGGAAGATGAGATTTACCATTAAGGGCGATCGCCCTTAATGGTAAAGTCCCTGGAATCGAGCCTAATGTATCATTTACAAATAAACCACTAACATAATCTTCTTTCAATAGAATATCTACAACTTGTTTAGCAAGTGCTTTGTTATTTACACTATTAGGTAAATAAATCAAATCTGAACCACCATTAGCAGCCACTAACACATCAGGTTTATTCGGATCTTTACCAATCAAACCATTTTTAGAAAACTGACCCTGAGTTGGATCAACCGCAATATTTTGCTTATCTGGATCGAATAAAGGCAATCCTAAACCATAAGCAATATCAATAGCTAAAAAGCCAGTTGGCAAAAATCTTTTCATAACATCTGGATAATCAAGTGTTTTTGAGTAGCTGGTTTTGCTCTCCTTGCTGATGGTAGAAAAACCGTGATCCGCCGTCACAAAAATATCTGTAGAAGCTTCTAAATTTAGCTGTTTGAGAACGGCGCGGATTTGTCCGAGATTTTTATCAACATTTTGACGGGCTGCAAGTGAAGTGAGGCCATTAATCCCTGGAGTAAGAGTGTTTAGACTATCACCTTGGTTATGCTGAGTTCCATCTGGATCGCGTGACCAATAAATTAAAACAAAAGGTTTTTGCCGTTGTTTGAATAGAGGCAATAGCACTTTTGTGGTTATATCGGCAAAGTATTGTTGTTGAACTATATTAGCGATTTTAGTGCCTGGTACTGTGCTGTTCCCAGATTTGCCGTTATCTCCTCGTGTCGGAGATTTTAAGTCAATGCCATTTTTTGTTAACAGTTCAGCTATTTGAGAACTCAAAGGAATTCCCGTTTGAGAACCTGTGGCATCATCAATTATGATTGTAGATTTACCCGTTCGTTGAGTAACATCTTGAATTAATACTGGCCCAACCTTGCCAACGGCGGCGGTACTAAATCCAGCCTCACGCGCGGCATCTAATAGGCTTTCTTCGTTTAAGTAATTACCATCAAAGTGTTGGCTAATTTCCCCCAAAACAGCATTATTCTCTAAGAAAGGAACGGGGCTATTACTGGCACTTTTGACAGGAAAGCCAACATTAATTGTATTGCTGAAATCACCAGTATCACCCAGATAATGTCCAGTTGCGATCGCAGAAGCATTAGCGGTAGTAAAAGTAGGAAACAGCGAATGGCTATTGACAAAACTTACACCCTGCTGGCGAATTTCATAAAGATTAGGAGTTTCCTGAGCATTAACTTTACTAGGCCGCAATCCATCTGTAATGAAAATTATTACATTGTGTTGAGGTTTTGTCTTAGCAAACCCTGAAACTGCTAATACTGTAACGAGTGTAATAGTAGCTAGTATCAAAAAACTCTTATATATTTTAGGTAAAACCATCGCCTCATCTCCAAATATAAATATTTCTGGCTTTTTGGGGCTTTAGTATTTCATTGAACCATGTATCAAGCTTTATTGCGTGTTAACTGGAATACCAATTTTTTCATATCAGACTAATTTAGATTGCTAATTAACCTTCAGTCAATCGAATTTGACAATACGAGTATTTATACTTGCTATGAAGATATCAACTCTTTGAAGTTATATGTAGCGATTTTCGGTTTAGCGAGGTATAAGAAAGAACCGCTCCCATATCTTCAAGCTACGGTGTATACACAAGTCTGAAATAGTTTACTCGCTTGGATTTAGGCGTAAATCTTACCCCACCCTAACCCTCCCCTTATAAAGGGGAGGGAACAATATTTATTATTTCTCCCCTTATAAAAGGGAGGGAACAATATAATATTTATTATTTCTCCCCTTTATAAGGGGGGTAATACGACTTGTGTATACACAGTAGACTCTTCGAGAGGGGGGTATGATGTGCCTTATTTGATTGGAAAATGTTATAAGCAAACTTTGTTTGATAATCAAAATATCTCTCTTTCATAAATGCTGTGAGAGCTACTGACGTTTACTATGTTATTAAGCCGAATATCTCAGTTTTGGAAAAATATTTTTTAAAGAATCCGAAAAGTAGCAATACCAGTTTGGAGATTAAGTATACACTTACCAAAATGAGATGGACTCATTGCTAACGTCATGGTTAATACAAATTTAAAACTGAGATTTAAACCCGTTTCTCACAGTTGGGTTGCTTTGCATCCACAGCCTAAAGGGGTAATTCAATTTATTGCAGGGGCTTTTTTTGGTACATTTGGCCCCATGCTTTTTTATCGCCATTTGCTTCAATCTCTATTTGAGCAGGGATATACTATTATTCTTCTACCGTTTAATTTTACATTTGACCATTATGTAGAAGCGGGTTTTCTTATGAGAGAGCAGTATGAAATTTTGCCAGAGCTTGTGAGGATGGCAAGTGTTGAAGGATATGATTATGAAGCCTATCTAAATGATAAAAACTTTTCTTGGATAGGACATAGCCTTGGCTGTAAATATATTTCCTTATTAGAAGGATTTACTGCTCTGCCAGATAATCTTCAAGAGCGGGAAAACTTTATTCGGAATCTGCTATCTCATACTTCGGAAAAGTCCCAAATAGAAAGTGTGATTAAAGATATTAATACTCTCGTTGAGGAGCTTAAACGAAAAATTGTAGAAGATCGGAAATTAATTTACACTTATGTACGTCGAGAAATAAAAATTAATAGTGTCTTCATTAAAGGGCAAGTTTCTATCCTTTTAGCACCAGATATTAGTGATACAGCTAGCGCAATTCGTCCTCAATTTTTAGCGGATTTCATCGATAATCTTGGTTGGGGTGTGAAACCAACCCCTGAAGAAACTAAGAATTTAATCAAGGATAGTGAGCTATTTAATATCATGGGTTTCGTTTGTTTTCAATCTGATAACATTGCTAAATTAACATGTGAATGGTTTACTGATATTCTTAAAAAACCACCTCAAAAATTTCTGGGAACTGTTGAAGGTCGGCATTTAAAACCTTTAGGTATTCAATTAGTTAAATGTGTTATTAATCTTTTTGATAAACCTTTGATTGAATCAGTTAAAAACCGAAATAAAGGCTTTGAAGATCGTGTAATCCAATTGCTTCAAGAACTGAAAAAAGAATCAAAATAATGGGCATTGGGCATTGGGCATTGGGCATTGGGCATTGGGCATTGGGCATTGGGCATTGGGCATTGAAAAGAGGTAGAGGGGAAAACTAATCTCCCTGCTCCCTGCTCCCTGCTCCCTGCTCGCTTGCTTGTTCCCCATTCCCCATTTTGTTATAACAATCCCAATTCTTCTGGAAAGCCCAACATAATATTTAGGTTTTGGATTGCGGCTCCTGATGCGCCTTTGCCCAAGTTGTTGAGACGAGCAACTAGCAATGCTTCTTTGGTGGTGTCATTGGCGAATACAAAAACCTGAACAATATTAGTACCATTTATTGCGTAGGCGTAGCCCGTCGTAGAGATCGCATCCAAAAATATTCCGTCTCGCAGCAGAGTAGAATCCTGGTATGGAGCAACCTGCACAAATTTTTCACCTTGGTAGTAATTAGCGATCGCTTCATAGATTACCTCACCTGATGGTGGATTATCCAAAATTCCTAGTGGCAAAGGCACTTGAACTAGCATCCCTTGCTCAAAATCCCCTACTGACGGTACAAACAGTGGCGGCGATGCTAACCCTGAATAATAATGCATTTCCTTGACGTGCTTATGCCCAAACTGCAAACCGTAGATGCTGTATGGATATAGCGACTCGCCTCCGGCTTGCTGTTCGTGGAAGGTATGGTATTGATTGATGAGATTCTTTCCGCCACCAGAGTAACCCGATATTGCATTAATGGTGATGGGAAAATTACTTTTTAAAATTCCCTTGGCAATCAATGGACGGATACAGGCTAAAAATCCTGTGGGATAACAGCCTGGATTGCTGACAAACTGGGCGCTGGCGATTTTCTCTCTCTGTTGTGGATTCAGTTCAGGGAAGCCATATACCCAGCCATTAGCTGTGCGATAGGCACTACTAGCATCAAGGATCTTAACCGTAGTACTACTTACTAAGCTAACAGCTTCGCGGGCTGCATCATCAGGTAGGCAGAGAATAACAACATCGACGGCATTGATTAGTTTGGCTCGTTCAGTTGCATCCTTACGTTTAGATTCTTCAATGCTAACTAACTCAATATCATCCCGTTGATTGAGGCGTGAGTAAATTTGTAAGCCTGTGGTTCCCGATTCCCCATCAATAAAAATCTTAGGTTTAATCATTTGTCGAAAATAGCAAAGTTTGTTATTGCTTGTCTTTACCCTGTCCAAGCTAAAGTGCGTTTCACTGCTTTTTGCCAAGTAGCAAAGTTGGACAATGGGCGATCGCTTTTTGGCTCAAACACACGCTCAATTTGCCGTTGCTGCACTAATGCTTCATAGCTCTCCCAAAATCCTACAGCTAAACCTGCTGCAAATGCTACACCCTGAACAGTCGTATCGCGCATTATTGGCCGTTCAACTGGAATACCTAAAACATCAGCCTGGAACTGCATCAAAAAATTATTCTCGCAAGCACCACCATCTACGGTTAATAGTCCAACTGGAGTACTGCTAGATGCATTAATCGCCTGCACTACCTCCAGAACTTGGTAAGCGATCGCTTCTAATACGGCGCGTACTAGATGCTCTGGTTGTACGCTGGCGGTAATGCCAAAAAAGGCTCCCCTAGCACTCATATCCCAATAAGGTGCGCCTAGCCCACTAAATGCAGGGACAAAGTAGACTCCGCCATTATCTGTTACCTGATTTGCCATCGTTTCACTTTCAGCAGCAGTTTTAATCAGCTTCAGGCGATCGCGCAACCATTGAATACAAGCCCCACTAGTAAACATACTGCCTTCCAGAGCATATCCTACATTCAATGCTCCACTTGGATTTGCTTGTGTCCATGCCACTGTAGAAATAAGTTGATGATGTGTAGGCGTAGCCCGTCGTAGACATCGCACAATTCGATCGCCTGTGTGAGCTACCAAAAAACTACCAGTTCCGTAAGTGCATTTCATCAAACCGGGGCGATCGCAGCCGTGACCAAATAGAGCAGCTTGTTGATCTCCCAAGATGGCAGTAATGGGAATTTCAGCGCCCAACAAGGTGGCATCAGTAACTCCAAATATTCCTAAACTAGGCTGAATTTGGGGCAAAATATGAGTTGGAATTTGAAACAGATTGAGTAAATTCTCATCCCACTCACAAGTTTTGAGATTCATCAACATTGTCCGGCTGGCGTTGCTGTGGTCAGTAGCATGGACTTTTCCACCTGTGAGTTTCCACAGTATCCAGGTATCAATAGTGCCTGCTAAGACATTGTTCAGGTCAATATCTGTAACCTTGTCTAATAGCCATCTGAGCTTGGTGGCAGAAAAATAAGCATCAATGATTAATCCGGTGCGATCGTAAATTTCATCAGCATAGCCTTGCTCTTGCAACTGGTAACAAAGGGGAGCAGTGCGGCGATCTTGCCAGACGATCGCTTTATGGAGTGGTTTACCAGTGGTTTTGTCCCAAATCAAACAGGTTTCGCGCTGTACAGTTAATCCCAAAGCTGCGATCGCAGATGGAACAATCTGGGCATTCTCAATTGCCGTTTGCATCGCCCAACACGTATCTTCCCAGATTTGTTGAGCATCGTGTTCTAACCATCCGGGCTGAGGATAAAACTGAGTTAGTTCTTTATATGCCTGTCCAACAACCTTGCCTTCTGCGTTAAACACAAAGGCGCGGTTCCCTGTTGTACCTAAGTCCAGTGCTAAGATGTAACCCGACGATAGAGTTGTGTTGCTGTGCATAACTGTTTTGACATACTGCGTAGGCGTAGCCCGCCGCAGGCATCCCGATTTTAGAAATCCGCATTAAATCACATATACATTACTTTGTGTACATTTTGAATTCCCTGTTTACATAGTGTTGCGCTTAAATTGCATCTCAACTAACGGATGCCATCATTATCAATAGCGCTGTAGCTGTAGCTGTCGTTTTTTGGGAAAGATATTCTGATGAGCAAGCATATTTTTAGTAGCCTTACAGATGATGAAGAAGTTAATTTTTCTGAAGATGCAGAGGTTTTTATCTTCCCCACTTCTTTCGCCCAGCAACGATTGTGGTTTCTCGATCAGTTAGCACCCGGTAATCCATTTTACAATGTGTCAACAGCACTTCGTCTGAGAGGTTCCCTAAACTTCACCGCCTTCAAGCAGACATTAAACGAAATTGTCCGTCGCCACGAAATCTTACGCACTATGTTTGTTATGGTACAGCAAGAACTAGTGCAGGCGATCGCTGCAAGCGGCGCTAACGCACCCAGCTTAACCATACCTTTTCCCCTAATAGATATACGCAATTTCGAGAGCCAAGAACGTGAGATACAAGTACAGCGAATCGCAACCGCAGAGGCTCAAAATCCTTTCAATCTCAATACCGGGCCATTGCTGCGAGTGAAGCTGCTACAACTAGATGAAGCAGAATATGTACTGCTACTAAATCTACATCACATTGTTGCTGATGGCTGGTCAATTGGAGTGCTAGTAAGAGAACTGGGGGTATTATACAAAAGTTTTGTAGAAGATCAGCGATATCTGATGTCTACGCCTCTGCCAGACCTACCCATTCAGTACGCAGATTTCGCCCAATGGCAACGGGAGTGGCTACAAGGCATAGGGACAAACGGCTGTTCACCGTTACAAACGCAGTTAGCTTATTGGCAAAAACAATTAGACGGGATTTCGGCACTCAATCTCCCCACTGACCGACTAAGACCAGCAGTTCCAACCCACAGGGGTGCAAAACATTTTCTAGAACTACCACAGTCCTTAACTCAAGGGCTAGAAGCACTTAGCTACCAAGAAGATGTTACGTTATTCATGACAATGCTGGCAGCCTTCCAGACTTTGCTATATCGCTACACGCAGCAAGATGATATTGCCGTAGGTTCGCCTATCGCTAATCGCAACCGAAGCGAACTAGAGGGGTTGATTGGTTTTTTTGTCAATAGTTTGGTGCTGCGTACAGATTTTTCAGGGAACCCGACGTTTCAAGAATTATTAAATCGAGTGCGAGAGGTAACTTTAGGAGCATACACCCATCAGGATTTGCCCTTTGAAAAGCTGGTGGAGGAACTTAATCCAGAGCGAGATTTGAGCCGCCATCCCTTATTTCAGGTTGTATTTAGCCTGCAAAATACTCCGATTGAAACGCTAGAGTTACCTGGGCTAAAGCTTTCGCTATTCGACTTCGACAGCAAAATTGCAAAGATTGATTTAGAGTTCCATGTGTGGCGAGACTTAGAAACTCTCAAAGGAGAAGTGGTGTATAGCACTGATTTATTTGATCAAAGCACTATTACGCGAATGCTGGGACATTACCAAATACTGTTAGAAAGTATTATCGTCAATCCAAAACAGCGTCTTTCAGATTTATCTTTGCTTACTAAAGGAGAACGACAGCAGTTATTAATTGATTGGAACAATACTAAAAAAAATTACCCAAATAATAAATGTTTTCATCAGTTATTTGAAGCCCAGGTAGAGAAAAATCCAGATGCGATAGCATTAGTATTTGGGAATCAACAACTCAGCTACAAAGAGTTAAATATACGCAGCAATCAACTTGCACATCATCTCCAAAGAATAGGTGTTCAAACCGAATCTTTAGTTGGTATTTGTATAGAGCGTTCGCCAGAGATGATAATTGGGTTATTAGCTATCCTCAAAGCTGGTGGTGCATACCTACCTTTAGATCCTTGCTATCCTCAAGAGCGTCTTGACTTCATGTTGGAAGATGCAGAAGTTTCAGTATTGCTAACACAAGGAAAATTGCTTCAGCATTTTACAGAATTCTCAAAACAAATTATTAGTATAGATAAAGATTGGGGAACTATTACACAATATAGTCAAGAAAACCCAAAGAGTTGTGTAACACTTGAAAACTTAGCTTATGTCATCTACACTTCTGGCTCAACAGGGCAACCTAAAGCCGTTTCTATAGAACACCGAGGATTGTCTAATTTAGCAGCAGATCAGATTGAGGTTTTTAACTTACAACTAAGTAACCGCATTCTGCAATTTGCATCATTGAGTTTCGATGCTTCAATTTTTGAGATTGTCATGGCATTGCAAATAGGGGCAACTCTTTATTTAGCAAATAAAGAATGTCTTCTCCCTGGAAAAGCTTTACTCCAACTATTACGCGAAAAAGCTATTACTCACGTCACTTTCCCCCCGGCGGTTTTGGCAGTCTTACCTACAGAATCCCTCCCCGAATTACAAACTATTATTAGTGCAGGCGAATCATGTTCTGAGGATATAATAAAACGTTGGTGGAGTTCTAGTCGGAGGTTTTTTAACGCTTACGGGACTACTGAGGCAACCGTTTGGTCAACTGTTGCCGAAATTAAATCTGTAAGTGAAAAACCTCCCATTGGTCGCCCAATCGCTAACACTGAAATTTATATATTAGATAAACATTTACAACCTGTACCAATTGGAATTTTAGGTGAATTATATATTGGTGGTGATGGACTAGCACGAGGCTACCTTAACAGCCCTGAATTAACTGCCAAAAAGTTTATTCCCAATCCTTTTAATGGTAAAAAAGAAACAATAATTTACCAGACGGGTGATTTAGCCCGATATCGACCAGACGGTAATATTGAATTTTTAGGACGCATTGATAATCAAGTAAAAATTCGTGGCTTCCGCATTGAGTTGTCCGAGATTGAAACAGTTATCATTCAACATAAAAATATCCAAAAAGTAATTGTAATTTCTCAAAGTAATCTATCTGAACATAAGCATTTAGTAGCTTATATTGTTTCTAAGTCACCGCCGGAGCAAACAATTATTGAACTACGTGAATTATTAAAAGAAAAATTACCAGAATACATGATCCCAAAGGCTTTTGTAGTTCTGGATTCTCTGCCGCTAACAGCTAATGGTAAAGTGGATCGTTATGCACTAAAAGAAGCTCATCCTCTCAGCCGCTCAATAAATAAAACCTTTATTCCTCCTCGGACTCCAACTGAGTCAACCTTGGCAAAAATTTGGGCTGAAGTTCTCAACATTGAGCATATAGGTATTCATGATAACTTTTTCGATTTGGGAGGAAATTCACTGCTAGCTGTACGTTTATTAGACCAGATAAACAAGCAGTTTGCTCGTGATTTACCCTTATCTAAGCTGTTTTTAAATCAAACAATTGAAAGTTTAGCGATCGCTCTATATTTTAAAACAAATTCTCTGGCCTGGTCCCCTTTGGTTCCGATTCAACCAAATGGTTCAAATCCACCTTTTATCTGTGTGCATCCAATCTTTGGTCTTGTCTTTCCTTATTATGAATTAGCTCATCAGTTAGGGCAAAATCAACCATTTTATGGGTTACAGCCTATTGGAATTGATGGAGAAACTCCATTAAATCGCATTGAGGATATGGCTAGCCACTACATTGAAGCATTGCGCTCAGTACAACCAAAAGGCCCTTATTTTCTAGGAGGTTGGTCTTTCGGAGGTTGGGTTGCTTTTGAGATGGCTCAACAAATCAAAAATTCTGGGGAAGAAGTAGCTTTACTTGCTGTGCTTGACACTGTAGCACCAATTAAGAGCAATATTCCTTCTTTTATTAATACTTTCAAGTTTATTCTAACTACAGTAGTGCCATATATGTGGCCTTTTTTCCTCGATTATTTGCGTCTAATTACCGCTCCTAGTAAGAACCGAATATCTGAGGAATCCAAGTTAAGACTTTTAAGTGAGTCAGCAATTGTTCCTATGTTTCGTGTTTTTTACGCCAATAGCCAAGCAGTTCTCAACTACGTTCCGCAAGTCTACCCTAAGCAAATTAATCTTTTCCGAACAAAAGTTCAGTTAAATATTGCCGAGGAAGATCCGAGTATGGGTTGGGATCAGCTAGCTGTGGAAAGAACGGAAATTCATCATATCCCTGGCAATCACCTAACAATGCTCAGAAAACCCCATATCCAGGTTCTCGCCGCACAGTTAGGAGCCTGTATTGAGAAAGCACAAACTTTAAAATAAGGAATAAATATGTCTTCTGAAGAGATTTTTGTCTTTCCAGTATCTTTTGCCCAACAACGGTTATGGTTCCTCGATCAGTTGATCCCTAACAATACTATTTATAATGTGCCGACAGTAATTCGCTTAACAGGTTCACTTAACTTAACGGCACTGGAGCAGACTTTTAACGAAATTGTGGATCGCCATGAAAGCTTACGGACTACATTTATAGTCTTAGATGGGCAACCTCTACAGGCGATCGCACCTAACTTAACAATACCTATTTCTGTATTATATCTCCAGCTATTGCCAGATGGTAAAGGAGAGTTAGAAGCAAGGAGGATTATGGGAGCAGAGATAGAACATCCCTTCAATTTATCCTCCGGGCCATTACTGCGAGTGAAGTTGCTTGTGCTTTCCAAAACAGAACATATTCTATTACTGAATATGCACCACATTATCTGCGACGATTGGTCTATTGGGGTGCTGATTCGAGAACTGGGAATGCTGTACACAGCTTTTGCACAGAACCAAACTCCGTTTTTATCAGAACTGCCTCTTCAATACGCCGACTTTGCCCACTGGCAACGTGAGTGGCTACAAGGAGAAGTGCTGCAAACGCAGTTAACTTATTGGCAACAGCAATTAAATGGTATTTCTATGCTGCATTTGCCTACCGACAAACCAAGAAAAGCTATACAAAGCTATCAAGGAGCAACACAATTTTTTGAGTTACCAAAAAAGCTAACTGATGCACTAGAAAAGCTTTCGCAGCAAGAAGGAGTCACCTTTTTTATGACGCTGCTGGCAGCATTTAAAATTTTGCTCTACCGCTATACAAATCAAGAAGATATTGCGGTAGGTTCGCCAATTGCTAACCGTAATCGCAGCGAAATTGAAGGTTTGATTGGTTTTTTTGTCAATACTTTAGTCCTACGTAGCAACTTATCTGGAAACCCAACTTTTCGAGAACTGTTAGATAGAGTACGAGAAGTAACACTAGGAGCTTATAATCAGCAAGATTTACCATTTGACAAGCTAGTTGAAGAACTGCATCCAGAGCGGAACTTGAGCCATCATCCGTTATTTCAAGTAGTATTTAGTTTCCAGAATTCGCCAATGTCGGCACTAGAATTGCCTGGATTAGTGCCTAGCTTTATAAATATTGACTTAAAAAAAACCCGCTTTGATTTAGAATTACATTTATGGAAGTGTTCTGACGACTTTAGAAGTCTATGGGGTGCAAACTGGGAATATTCTGAAGGACTCCGTGGCGTAATAATTTATAACACAGATGTGTTTGAGCAAGCAACTATTAGCCGGATGCTGGAGCATTTTAAAACTCTGTTGTCAAGCATTGTTGCAAATCAAGCACAACGCATTGCCAACTTACCACTATTAAGTGAAGTTGAGTTACATCAGGTATTAGTAGAATGGAATAATACTAAGGCAAATTATCCTAATGATAAGTGTATCCATCAATTGTTTGAAAAACAGGTAGAGCATCAACCTGATTCTATAGCATTAGAATTTGGTGACGAGCAATTGACTTATCAAGAGTTGAATAATCGCAGTAATAAACTAGCAAAATACTTACAAAAAATCGGGGTAGGTTCAGAAATTTTAGTAGGTATTTGCATTTCCCAGTCTATAGAAATGATAGTTGGGTTATTAGGTATTCTGAAAGCAGGAGGAGCATATCTTCCTTTAGATTCCAGCTATCCTCAAGAACGCCTAAAGTTTATGCTGGAAGATGCACAGGTTTCAGTATTGCTAACACAAGAAAATTTGCTCAAGTCTTTTAAATACTTCCTGAATCCAATCGTTTGCATAGATAAAGACTGGGAAGTTATTACTCAAGGAAACAAAAATAACCTTGAAAATAGCATTACATCTAACAATTTAGCTTATGTTATTTATACTTCTGGTTCTACAGGGAAACCCAAGGGTGTGGCTATAAATCACAAAGCTGTAAATCGGCTAGTGTGCAATACAAATTATATAAAATTGTCCTCCTCAGATAAAATCGCTCAAGCCTCAAACACTTCTTTTGATGCAGCAACATTCGAGATTTGGGGAGCGCTACTTAACGGCGCTCAACTTGTGGGTATTAGCAAAGATGTAATCCTCTCGCCTCACGAGTTTGCATTACAATTACGACAAAAAGGCATTAGTATCTTGTTTTTGACAACAGCTTTACTTGAACAGATTTCTAGAGATGTTCCGCAAGCTTTTGCTTCATTGCGATATTTACTATTCGGTGGCGAGGCTGTTAATATAAGATGGGTTAAAAAGATTCTCAAACATGGCGTGCCAAAGCATTTAATTCATGTCTATGGGCCTACAGAAAATACAACATTTTCATCTTACTACCATATCCAACAATTACCAGAATCCTCTACATTTATTCCCATTGGTTGCCCGATCAATAATACACAACTTTATATATTAGATACTTATTTACAACCTTTGCCCATTGGCGTTATGGGCGAATTATATATTGGTGGCGATGGTTTGGCACGAGAATATCTCAATCGCACGGAATTAACTGCTCAATGCTTTATTACAAATTCCTTTAATAATAACTTAAAAACACGTCTTTATAAAACTGGTGATTTAGCCCGCTATTTACCAGACGGCAATATTGAATTTTTAGGACGGATTGACAATCAAGTAAAGATTCGTGGCTTTCGCATTGAATTATCAGAGATTGAAGCAGTGTTGAGTGAACATCCAGTAGTGAAAGAAACAGTGGTTATCGCTGATGAAGACATACCTGATAATAAGTATTTGGTAGCTTATATTGTTATTAGTGTAGTAGAAGTATCAAACTTGGTAGATAACCTATGCAAATTTTTGAAAGAAAAGTTACCAGAATACATGATGCCAACAGCCTATGTAGTACTAGAATCAATACCACTAACACCTAATGGCAAAGTAGACCGTCATGCTTTACCTAGACCCAATATAGTAACTTTCGAGAGATATGATTATGTAGCACCGCGATCGCAAGTTGAAGAGTTACTTGGAGAAATTTGGGCTAAACTTTTGATAAAAGAGCAGATAGGCATTCATGACAATTTCTTTGAATTGGGCGGTCATTCTCTATTAGCAACTCAGTTAATTTCCCGAATCCGAGATACCTTTCAAATAGATGTAACTGTACGCAATTTGTTTGAAGCACCAACTATTGAACAACTTGCTAAGTCCATTGATACAATGTGTTGGGCAGCAAAAGGTGGAGATAAAACTGAAACTCCGGGGCAAGAGCGAGAAGACGTTGAATTTTAAGGAGAAACATCACTATTTATGTCATCCGGTATATATGCGCGAACCACAGTAGCGATTAATATCAGGTTCGGTGCTATAAGCAGCCATCGCAAAACCTGCTGACTGCTTCAGAAAACTGCTGGTTTTGTTCCATCAATGCCATGTGTCCACCTGGTTTTAGGGTGACTCTTTCAGAGTAAGGTAATTCTGCTTTCATGCGATCGCTCGCCACAGGTTTAGTCGCTATATCTGAATCCCCACACATTACCAACACAGGAATATTAATAGTCGCAAGTGTTTCTGTTTCATCAAAGTTGAACATTGCTAGTGTGCCACGAGCCAGAACACCAGGCGAACCCAATGCTGATAATAAACCTGCAAAACTTAGTTGACCCCGTGTTTCTGTACCCGTAAATCCAGACAGTTCTACAGTGATGTACAGCGAACCGTTGAAATACGAAAGCCAAGTCATCAACCAAAAAATTGGCCACAGTACGGTAGTCAGGTACAACACAGGTTCGAGTAGCGGTTTCTGCAATTTACGTACCAGATTGCTAAAGATGCAAGTTTTTACCGGATTGGTGTAAGTAGTATCTACAAGAATTAAGCCAGCCACCCGACTCCCTAATTGCTCTGGAAACAGACGACAGAAGGTTAAATTAATCATTCCACCCATGCTGTGTCCCACCAAAATAACAGGTTTATCACCTGCGATCGCAATAACAGCTTCCAAGTCACGGGCATATTTTTCTATGGAGTGATCGTTGTTTTTCGGTTTAGAGGATTTTCCTAACCCTGGTAAATCCCAAACAATTACTCGGAAGCGATCGCTTAATTGTCGCTTGGCATAATACCATACAGTACTGTTTGGCCCCCAACCGTGTGACAAAATAATTGGCTGACCATCTTCAGGGCCAAAAAACTCTACTTGCAACACGCTCCCGTCTGGACGTGGCAAGCGCTGCACAGTTTTGCTACGCATAAACGTGGGTTCTTGGTTTCCAGGACGGCGCAGCAGTGGCAAACTGATAAAACGGCCGCCAAAAGTCCACAGAAACATTACTAATCCAGCTACCAAGTAAGACGTTCCTACAAGTTCTCGTTCGTACCACTCATAAAGAATGTAGATTCCCCCGCCAAGTACCCCCACGGACAGCAGTTGAAACAGCCATACAACTAGAAAATTATGAGGCATGAATATCATAAGCCTAAACCTTGCGATACCTTGTTAACTGCGTTGTCTTTTAGCTTCATACCATAGTTAAAATCATTCAGCTTTCACTCCCAAGAATGATTTATCCAGTGTTGTAAGTATGATAAAAATGCTGAGTTAGTTGATAACTACTAAGTAACAATAGTTGTGAAGGGGTATAATTTTGAATACGCTTGAGTTTTTATCTTATCTTCGCAGCTTAGATATTCAAGTTTTTATTGATAGTGAAAAGTTTCGTTGTAACGCGCCACAAGGAACTCTTACACCAGGACTACGTGTAGAAATTCAAGAGCGAAAAGCAGAAATTATTGAATTTTTAAAAGCAACTAATCATAATAAAAAATACAGCTTTATACCTATAGTACCTATTTCGCGTTCTGGAAATCTTACCCTCTCCTTTGCTCAACAACGGCTGTGGTTTCTTGACCAATTAATACCTAATAATCCTTTCTATAACATTCCAGTAGCCTTACATTTAACAGGTTCACTAAATTTAGCCGCGCTAGAGCAAACCTTTAACGAAATTGTGCGACGACACGAAGCTTTACGCACCAATTTTGTTATGCAGTCAGGGCAACCTGTTCAGGTAATTAATGCTACGCTAACAATCCCGTTACCAATAATAGATTTACGGCAACTGCCACAAACTGAACGAGAAATAAAAGCACGACAATTCATTAACCAAGAAGCTCAACATCCTTTTAATTTATCAACTGATTCATTGTTGCAAGTAAAACTGCTGCGATTGAATGAGATAGAATATATCCTGCTGCTAAATATACACCACATTGTCTCCGATGGTTGGTCTATTGGAGTGCTAATTCAAGAGATAGCAACACTCTACATAGCTTTTGCTAGCAATCAGCCTTCTCCTCTACCGGAACTTACAATCCAATATGCAGACTTTGCATACTGGCAACGCCAATGGTTGCAAGGAGAAGTATTACAAAAACAACTCGGTTACTGGCAGAAGCAATTAGACGGAATTTCTATTTTAAATCTGCCAACAGACAGACCAAGACTATCTGTTCAAACTTACCAGGGTGCAAGGCAACCTGTACAATTATCAAAAAGCTTGAGCAAAGCACTTTTAGCTCTCGGACAGCAAGAAGGGGTAAGTTTGTTTATAACCCTCTTAGCAGCATTTAAAGTTTTACTTTACCGCTATACACAACAAGAAGATATTGCTATTGGTTCACCTATTGCCAATCGCAACCGTAGTGAAATTGAGGGATTAATTGGTTTTTTTGTCAATAGCTTAGTCCTGCGTACCGACTTAACTGGAAACCCAACTTTTCGAGAATTATTGAATCGAGTCAAAGACGTAGCTTTGGGAGCTTATGCTCATCAAGATTTGCCTTTTGAAAAGCTTGTAGAAGAACTACATCCAGAGCGAAATTTAAATCAAAATCCGCTATTTCAAGTGGTATTTGCATTACAAAATGCGCCTATGTCAGCATTAGAGTTAACTGGTTTAACTTTAAGTCCGCTACCATTTGATACGGAAACAACACGCTTTGATTTAGAGTTTCACCTCTGGGAGCCAAATACTCAAAATAGTTTATGGGTAGATAACTCAGAAGGAATTAGTGGTTTTGTAATTTACAGCACTGATTTATTTGATGACGCTACTATAACTAGGATGCTAGGACATTTCCAAACATTACTTGAAGGTATAGTTGCAAATCCAGAAGAACGAGTTGCACAATTACCGTTTTTAAGTGAATCTGAGCTACATAATTTATTAATTGAATGGAATAATACTCAGTTAGATTATCCTCAAGATAAGTGTATCCATCAGTTATTTGAGAGGATTGCAGAACAGAATCCTGATGCAACTGCACTAGTATTTGGTAATGAGCAATTCAGCTATAAAGAGTTAAATATACGTAGTAACCAACTTGCACATTATCTAAAAAAATTAGGAGTTAAAGCCGAGGTTTTAGTAGGGCTTTGTGTAGAACGCTCTTTTGATATGGTAATCGGGATGTTGAGCATCCTAAAAGCAGGTGGAGCTTATGTACCTCTAGATCCAAGCTATCCATCTGAACGTTTGAACTTTATGCTGAAAGATGCTCAAGTCTCCGTTTTATTAACTCACGAGCAATGGCTTGAACGTTTAGAAAACAATAATTCAAAAATAATCTGTTTAGATAAAGATTGTAAAATTATTGCTCAAGAAATTAAAGATAATCTTTGTAGCCAAGTTACAGCAGACAACCTTGCTTATGTCATTTATACCTCTGGTTCAACAGGAAAGCCAAAAGGCGTACAAATTGAACATAGAGGATTGCTAAATCTAGTCTTTTGGCATCACAAAGCATTTACAGTTTCACATATTGACCGAGTAACGCAGATAGCTGGGATTGCATTTGATGCTTGCAGTTGGGAAATTTGGCCTTACCTAAGCGTTGGAGCCAGTATCTATATTGTAAGTGATGAAATCAGGCGATCGCCTGAATATCTACGAGATTGGCTAATTTCAAAAAAAATAACAATTTCTTTTTTACCAACACCTATAGCAGAAAAGTTTTTATTATTAGATTTTGTTCAAGATGCAGCTTTACGCATATTACTTATAGGTGGAGACAAGCTAAATCAATATCCTTTAGCTAACCATCCTTTTCAGGTAATTAATAATTATGGCCCAACTGAAAATACAGTCGTGACAACTTCTGGTCATATTTATTTGAAGAATAACGATAATGTAGCACCTACAATTGGTCGTCCGGTTGCCAATACCCAAGTTTACATACTAGATAAACATTTACAACCTGTACCCATTGGCGTTTCAGGAGATTTATATATAAGTGGTGATGGATTGGCACGAGGTTATTTAAATCGTCCTGATTTAACTTATCAATGCTTCATTTATCATTCTTTCACTAATAAGTTAAAAGCACGACTCTATAAAACAAGTGATTTAGTTCGCTATCGAGTAGATGGCAACATTGAATTTTTAGGCCGCCTCGATGAGCAGGTAAAAATCCGTGGCTATCGCATTGAGTTAGGCGAAATTGAAGTAGTAATGAGTCAGCATCCAGCAGTACAGCAAACTGTAGTAATAAGTCGTGACGATAAAGAAGAGGAAAAGCAGCTAGTAGCTTATGTAGTAGCGAAAGCTGAATATAAGAGTGAGCAAGAGAATATGCAATTAATACAATTGCAGAATGAGCAGGTTTTGCAATGGCAGATGCTCTATAACGAAACTTATAATCAACCTGCTGCTGATTCCGATCTGACATCCAATTTTATCGGTTGGAACAGTAGTTACACAAATCAACCTATTCCAGCAGAGCAGATGCGTGAGTGGGTGAATAATCAAGTAGCGCAAATTTTGGCTTTGCAACCTAAGCGAGTGTTAGAAATTGGTTGTGGAACAGGTTTAATTCTATTCAAGATTGCACCTCACTGCACTAAATATTGTGCAACAGACTTTTCCCTAGTTTCACTTAACTACATTCAGCAGCAGTTAGAAAAGCAACAAATGCCGCAGGTAACGCTGTATCAGCAAATGGCTACTGACTTCGAGAAAGTAGAAACAGCAGCTTTTGATGCAGTGATTCTCAACTCAGTTGTACAATATTTTCCTAGTATTGATTATCTAATTCGTGTATTAAAAGGTGCTGTGGAGGCAACTGCTCCAGGCGGCTTTATCTTCATAGGAGATGTACGTAGTTTACAACTCTTGCAAGCTTTCCATGCATCAGTGCAACTGTATCAAGCTGAACCTTCCCTTACCCGCTCTGAGTTACAGCAACGGGTTCAAATGCAAATTTTCCAAGAGACAGAGTTGGTGATTGATCCAGCTTTTTTTAGTGCAATAAAGCAATACTTTCCCCAGATTAGCCATGTACAAATTCAACTGCTGCGGGGACGCGATAGCTGCGCCAACGTCTTTGACGAACGCAATGAGTTAACTCAATTTCGGTATAATGTGATTCTTCATATCGGTGATGAAATTATTAATAATACTGAATTTCCTTTAGTATTGAACTGGTCTGAAGATAATTTAACAGTCCCAGCAGTGTCTGAGTTATTAATTAAGAATAAACCAGAAATTTTATATATTAAAAATGTACCTAATGCGCGGGTGATGGCAGCAGTTAAAACAGCAGAATGGCTATCAAATGTAGAAGGTTTTAAAACTGTAGGTCAAATGCGTAAGGCTTTGCAAGAACTCGAAAATTTAGGAGTAGAACCAGAAGATTTATATACATTGGGTGTACCTTACGGAGTTGAGATTACGTGGTCACATTCAAATATTCAGGGACGGTATGATGTGCTTTTTGTACGGCAAGATGAAATAGGTAAGAGAACTATTTTTCCCCATAGCACCACTTACTCTCGTCCCTGGCAATCTTACGCTAATAATCCCTTACAAGCCAAAGGTGCGCGTAAATTAGTCCCGCAGTTGCAGGCTTTCTTAGCACAAAAACTGCCTGAGTACATGATACCATCAGCTTTTGTAGTATTAGAATCTTTACCTCTAACAGCTAATGGTAAAGTCAATCGCCGCGCCTTAAGAGCATTCTATGAAGCAACTAAGCCCAAATTTCCTGAAAATTACATCGCACCTCGCACTCCTATTGAACAAGTGTTGGTAAAAATTTTTGCTGAGGTTTTGGGACTTAAGCACGTGGGAATTTATGACAATTTCTTTGAACTAGGCGGTCATTCATTACTGGCAACTCAGCTTGTCTCTAGAGTGCGTGATACCTTGCATCTGGAGTTGCCTTTGCGTACCGTATTTGAAGCACCGACAATTGCACAAATCTCTAAGATAGTGGAAACCTTTAAACAAAGCAATCCTCAAAGTCAAGCCCCACTTTTACTACCACTCTCACGTGAAAGTCGGCGGATTAAATTATCTTCCTTAAATGAAAAGAGCAAGGAGCGTTAATAGTATTTGAAAAAAATTTACAGATCCGTTTACAACGAATTGCTTTAAGTTTGTGTTGCAATCTCTTCTTTACTTTACCTGTGGTGCAATGGCGTTGATCCCAATACGGTTCGGTTAAGATCCCCCCGCCTACGGCGATCCCCTTAAAAAGGGGGTAAAAGAAGGTTATAAGCCCCCCTTTTTAAGGGGGTTGGGGGGATCTTCGAGGAATACGTTAACCGAACCGTATTGGCGTTGATCCCACAGGCAAAGTAAGAACCGCTATCAGATGTATGGGACGGTTGCTGGTTGCGGATAGTTGTTCGCTGCGAGCGATTGATTTACCCTTTGGACAAGAAAAAGGTGTTGATGATTTTATCGTTACCAAGGGTCAGTCAGCTTTTGACACACTGTACAACACAGCCGTTGCATTGGAATTGTGGGAGATTAAGTTGTTTACCGCCCTAACTTACCCTCCAGCGATGTCTGCGACGGGCTACGCCTACGCACTTAACCAACGCTTTTTGGGTCAGTTATCGAGTCGGTTAAGTCCGCAAGTGAAGAATTGTATACTAGACATCTCCAGAAATCAATTAAGACCCCTCTCCAAACCTCTCCCCGTTGGCGTTAGCCTGCCGTTAGGCAAGCGGAGAGAGGCTTAATTTTCCTCATATTTTTATGTAAATTTAAGGTAACAAAATCTTTTCTGGAGATGTTTACTGCTGAATGTGAAGCGATCGCAGATTCTGAGACGATGATGGTTGCTATCCCCAACTAAGAATGCACTATTACTTGACGCTGGGGCGGGAGTTTCTCACAAAACGAGATGCTAAACGAGCGAAATCCATATTACAGGTTGGGGAAAATTCGATTTGGAAACCAGATTTTAACAAAGGGCAGCTATTGCCAGGGGTGTTGTTGCTGGAAAATCTGAATCTGTACAGTTTCTCACGCCGGGGGTTCAACTGCGGGGGTCTGACGAGCGGATGCAGAAGTTTGAGATATTAACCCGAACAAATTTGCTCAACTGGTGGCAGATGCGCCCGATTGGGTGGAGTAGATGGCGTGAATCATCCCTTGATTGCCGTGTTTGGCAGACATTAAATCTTTTGTTACTCAACGGTCAATACGGTGTAAAGCCTGTAACCCACAGCGTACATCCGATCTAAGCCCCAGCGATAGCCGTTTCTATGTCTTTTGATATAAGTTTATTTAATTTCGAGAGATTAATCAGAAATTAATGAGATATTAAGTTGAAAAACTAATTCAGATAGAAACTTATGACAACCGAGCAAGAGCTTCAATCTCTTTTTAATACTTTAGATAGCGATCAAGACGGCAAAGTATCCATTAATGATCTTTTTTTAAGTCCTGGCTTAAGTGCAATCATTTCATCAGAAACAAATACCACTAGTCCCCAGGAATTGCTAGTAAATTATGATTCAGACAAAGACGGCAGTATTACCTTTGAAGAGTTAAAGGGAGCAGTTCAGAAAGCAAATAATTTAAACTAGCAACCCAATCCCTAACACCCAATACCCAAAAATCCCTCAAAGCGTCCACGCTTTGAGGGATTTGCAATTTTCATGGTCATTGGCGACTCGCTAGCCCAAAAGAGATGACCTTGGAGGTGAAAGGCTGTCTGTAGGGGATTGTGGGAGAGTAGAGGAGCTTATCTTTAGTTGTCGTGGTTTAGTTAGCTTGATTTTCGCCCACCTACTTATATCAGAATATGGAGCGCCTAACTCATGACTCAAAGTCACGAGTGTGCGGCTTGTAGAAATCAAAGCTTGAAACTAAGATAACTGTTTACTGTTAATTGTTAAAGGAGCGCTCTATGCCAGGATGGATACCTGAATCCTACTTGATGACAAAGTTAGACGGGTCTTGATCTCGTCGATGCTTAGTGGGAATGGGATCTGGCTGCCCATCACCTGCAAGGGCTGCGGTTTTCTCCAGGGATTCCCTCAATCGCTTGGCTGCGTAGATGGACATATCTCGCGGTACATTAATGCGATCGCGCAAATATCGTAGAGCGACATCAGATCCCAATGGAGGTACACAGTCTTCATCGCTCATCATGTGTGTTAAAGCACAACGTAGGGCTTGATCAAACAATTTATCATCTAAGGGATTGACTCGGATAATATTGACGCGGTGTTCGATAGTTCGTTGAAGAGCTTCCATGCGCGAGTTTTCGGGTTCTGGATAAGTAACATCTGGTAGCCCGAACCAGGGGCCGTAATCTACCCGCGCTTTATTGAGAAGCATCTGGGTTTCGCCGTTCTCCCAACAGCCCCCCATCTGGGGTGGCAAATCATGTACGTGGGTGTGAAAGTCGCTTTGGGTACCGCAGTAGGTCGGTCGGCTTTCCATTGCCGCAAACCATGCGCTCAAGCGAGGGTTGTCTTCCCGTAGGGAGTAGCCCTTGTAGTAGTAAAGGCTTGCATTCATCCGTTCGAGATATGGCGTAAAAATCACATCAACAATGCCGAAGCTATCCAGAAAGTAAGGGCTTGCGGTGCGATCCAGAGCCTCCTCCACCTTAGCCACCACTGCGATAAATTGTTTTCGGTTGCTTTGTTCTTGTTGAGAAGAACCTGCTCTAGAACACAGCCAAACGCACCAGGCTCTAAATAAAAGTCGTTCTAATTGACGTAAAGGAAGTACTGTGGGGTCTTCCATCCCTTGGTTCAATGGAGCAAAAACCTTTGACAAAGCGAGCAAAATGTCATCGCTTTCCGTAATAATCCTTCCATCTAGCTCGATCGCGGGGAGCATTCCTGATGGTACCTTACGCTTGTACCAACTTTCTTTCTCCCCGTAGCAAAACATTGTCACTTTTTCGATGCGATAGGGGATCTGTTTTTCCTCTAGCCATAACCAAACTTTTTGACAGTAAGGACACCAGGCGTGGTTATCGCGGTACAGCGTTACCCGCACATCAGATTCTAGCTGACCAAACAAGCGCAACCTGGCTTTAGCGTTGGTAAGACCATTAACAGTATCTATTTGATAGTCCGTGAGGGTTTCTAGTTCTTGCCAGCTTAAGGGTGCGGTAGTCATAGGCTCAGTTGTGTAGGGCAATACTTAGGACTGTTTCTTGACTCTACAATATTTTTAGTTACTCTAACTCTAAGGCTTAGTTTATACCTTTCTAGGCAGATCACAGACTTTGTGCAGTGGAATCATGGGTGCGGCGTGATGCTGGAGTTCGAGGATGCTAGCGAGTTGACTTATGTTGCTGGTCTGTTAGGACAATTTGTTGGACGAATTTGGATTTTTTACTTTTTAGTAGTTTTGTGTGTTACCACTATTTTTTCAGTCTTTCAGATTCGCAACCAAGATATTGACAATACTTCCAAGCAAGTTCTCTTTCTGATTGTGTTAACAGGTATATGCTTTACTATTGTCCATGAATGGTTTCATCAGCGAGAATTAGGTGAATTTCTTCTGCATATTCATAGAAAAAATCTATCCACTTTTAAACAGTTTGGGATTAATTGATTTGTTGATTACTGGCTTCAGTATGACAGGTTTATTTCGTCAACGCACAGATTATACAAAATCAAAAGCTAGTTCCTAAAAATAATCAGTTTCGGATAGAGATTCATTGAAGCAACGCTGCTATGCTGAGGGCAGAAGGCTTTTATGTTTTACCTCAGTTGGGGATTCAGACCCCAACTGAGGTAAAAGCCACCAAATTAAAAATTTGGTGGGGGTCTTAAACCCAAGTTCTTTTTTGGGATATAATGGCATCAGTTTTTATGTTGGAACAAAACCCGGAAAATTTGCAGTTTTCTGTTAAACAGTTAGCCACAGAAGCTTTACAAAAATCAGATCCCTCAGCATGGTTTGAAGTTTTATATGCTAATGCTAAAGGGGATGCAGCACAAATTCCTTGGGCAAAGTTAGCTCCTCATCCTTATCTGCAAGATTGGTTGACGAATCATGAACCATTAGCCTCACATCAAAAGGCGTTAGTAATTGGTTGTGGCTTGGGAGATGATGCTGAAGCTTTAGCTCATCGAGGATTTAAAGTAACCGCCTTTGATATTTCTCCAACAGCAATCGCTTGGTGTCAAGAACGATTTCCAGATTCAACTGTCAACTATCTAGTTGCAGATTTGTTAGCAATTCCCTCACAATGGCATCAAGCCTTTGATTTTATTTTTGAATGTCGTAATATTCAAGCTCTACCTTTGAATGTGCGCTATGAAGTTATTTCTTCAGTTGCCTCTGTCGTCTCTCTAAACGGAACACTGTTACTAATTACTCATGTTCGAGAGACAGAAGTTGAACCCTCTGGACCACCTTGGCCATTATCTAACTCGGAATTAACACAGTTTGAAAATCTGGGACTATATCAAATAGGGCAACTTGTGTTTTCAGAGTCTAAGGAAGTTGACATTCAACAAGTGCGAATTGAATATCAGAGGCATAATCCTATTATCGAAGAAAGGCTCCAGCGCTGTTAAAGAGTGAAGGCAGAAGAGAATTCTGACTCCATATCTGGTGCCAGTGAACTCTTGTTCAAGGTTTTAAGAGTAGGCTGTTAACTTTGCACCTTTTCAGGGGTTAAAAATTCATGCACAATACTTTCCAATCCAAGAGGAGTAAAATTTCCAGTGGAAAAAGTTATTTTTCGCGTTCTTTAAGTAATGAGTAATGAGTAAATACCCATTACTCATTACTCATTTAATTTGTTCACCGATGATGACACCAAAATTGTATGAATAAAAAATGGGTAAATCTCATCAAAGTTAACAGTCTAGTTTAAGACCCCCACTGAACAAGAGTTCACTGGCTTCAATTCAGGAGGGGTTAAATCCCATAAGTGAATTGTCCCTTCTGCCCTCACCATAGCTGCCTTCTTCAATCTTCAGAAAATGGCAAACTATAACACCATCAGCATATTTGCCCCAAGAGCTATCTTTCACGCCAGCAGTTGCTTCACTTCGTTAACTGACCCGTGCCGGAGTTCATGTATAGCTTGGTGTAGACTGGTATGGGCATTCGTTGCATTTGCTCGCTAAACTTCTTGCAGAAGTGGGGAAAAGGGGTGCATGTTAAAGGGTAAAGGTATGGAGTTTTCCCTTACCCTTTAACCTGCACCCCAACATCTTGCATAAGTAACTTTTGCAAGATGTCTACTAACTGCTGTCGTTTTGAGCAACTGTGTCCTGAAGGGGTGTTTGAGGGGATACATAGTTTTTATGCCATCAAGCAAGCGAAGAAAGTTTTTTAAGTAGAAAAGAGCATACCTGGAATTGCAACTATATTAAATATTAAACAGCTCTAACTTTATTAATTCAAAAACATAAAAGAACACACATGACCACTAAAATAGATTTTCAAGGGGATATGGATAACGCAAGCATTCCATTGAATCAAAACAAAGAAGAAGTATTTCAATGGACAAAGCAGTGGTATCCTGTAGCAGTTATGGATTTTCTAGATCCATCTCGCCCACATGCAATACAGTTATTAGGAAAAAACTTAGTCTTGTGGCGAGACAGTTTGAGTAAATGGTCTTGCTTTGAAGATTGTTGCCCCCATCGACTAGCTCCTCTTTCAGAAGGGCGTGTTGAATCTGATGGCACACTTTTATGTGCTTATCATGCTTGGCGTTTTGATTCGCAGGGAAAGTGTGTGAGCATTCCCCAGTCGAAAGATCAGCAGACATCCTCTAAACACTGCTCAAATTCAAAGTCATCTGCAATTAGTTATCCAACACAAGAACGGCAGGGTTTATTGTGGGTTTGGGCTGAGTCTGGTTCTGATGCACAGCTTGAAAGTCAATTGAGGACACCACGAATTATTCCAGAACTTGAAGAAAACTCCGATAGAGTAGTTCATCTATTTTGGAATATACGTGACCTACCCTATGGATGGGACTTTTTCATGGAAAATGTAGCTGATCCAGCCCATGTCCCTGTTTCCCACCACGGTCTAGTTGGCAATCGGTATAAAGATGCTAATTACTACGATATGCTTTGCATCAAGGAAATGTCTACTCAAGAAGGATTTTCTTTTGAAATTACACCGACTGCTCCCACGATTGAGCAAGCAATTCACGACTTCCAACCACCTTGTCAGATGAGGATTGTTTCTACTTCTAAAGATGGTGGTAAGCTAATCCTAGCATTGTATGCTAGCCCTACACGCCCAGGGTGGTGTCGTCATATTGGCTGTCAGGTCTTAGTTAAGAACCAGATGGGTAAGACACCTAAAGGATTAGGAGTTTTTGGACTACCAATGCCAACTTGGCTAGGCCATGTTTTGTCATCCTTGTTCTTACACCAAGACTTAGTATTTCTTCATTATCAACAGAATATTTTAGCTAAACGTCAAAAGGGCCAATGGGTGAACGCAGTTTATACACCCAATCCTCAAGATAAAATGGTAATTGCATTTCGCCAGTGGTTGGAGAAAAAAGCTGGAGGTAGTATTCCTTGGGCTTCAGGGTGTAATACCGATCTTCCCTTACTGGAATTAGACAAACAAAAGCTTTTTGATGTCTGGACAACTCATACCCAACATTGCCAAGTTTGCAAAGATGCTTTGAAAAATATTAAACGTCTACGGGTGTTGGCTTACGGGTTATCTATATTATGCTTATGTGTTGCTGTAATTCTGGATGCAAGAGCCATAGCGGTGAAAGCTGCATTAGCATCTGCAAACCAAATACCTGCGTCACTTTTAACGGTTTTTCCTCATACAGGATTCTGGTGGGCGCTTGGGGGTGCAGCATTCTTTCTGCTTTTAGGATACTTGCTTGATAAATTTAGTCGCCTATTTTACGTTTACGAGTTTGAACACGCACACAATGATTAATGTACTCAAGGTCAGTGCTAAGAAAATTTATTCAGAAGGCTCAGTTGCTAAGAGCCTCCTGCCAACTGAGCCTTCTGAATTCCAAACCATGTACCCTGTTCGAGAGATGCCAGTAGTCTCGCCTATTGCTATGACTAGCAGATCAGTCCAGAAATAGGGAGCAATGCTCGGACAAGAAGGGGCTAACTCCGATTAAACAACCATAAAATTGTTGTTGGTTAGTGATAATCCAGCAGATAGTTGTGCAAATTGTACCTGAGTAAACCCAGATGCATTGCCGTCTTGGTCAAAGTTACAATTTAATCAGTCAACTTCTCGCCTACACCCCTACACAAGCGTCATAGCAAGAATTTCAAGTTATCAAGCGCAAACTAAGAGTCTTGAGAGCAGGTTCGCTCTTTTAAAATCCCTTTGGTTGCGCCGAAACCAATGCCCATCGCATCAAGGAAAAGATTACAGCGCTTCCCGCTATTATGCAATACAGTTTTTTTATTGCCCTTTTTCTAGGATAGCTTTTGGCTTTGAGGATGTACCTCATAGCTGCCGGAAGTGCTGTATTCCAAAAAATGAAATGACTCCCTTTCTCATCCGTATTGAACAGAGAGACAGGAAGATGTGGTGCTGAGAAGAATTGAGCTTGGACACGAGTTGTCAAATTGAAGCGCAAAGAAACCGGTCGTTCAATAATCTTCGGACTGATTTTGGTTCGCGGAGCTTAACGTAGTTATCGCTCCTAGAGGAGATGGGGAATACTATTGTTTCTGCCGGAGATGGTGTTGATGCATGATTCAAGCTCTGGCTCAGTTCTCCAAACACAACGCATCTCACGTTAAAGATATCCTTAATCTCACCATTCCCCTTGATCAATCTCCAATCTGGATTTTGGGAAAGTTTCTCGCATAACTCCGATAGAGTCCGCACCAAAACTATTTTCAGGAATTATTCATAAAAAGAACGTTCAAACACTACTGAAAGATTATTCGCTGGCATTTGGTAAATCTGTTTCAAGATGAAATGTTCTGCCCTAGCTGCTGCGACTACATCATCCAAGTTCCGCACACCCCATTCTCGATTTTGGCTGCGTAAATATTCGTCAAAGGCTGCATTACTCGCTGCTGTATGTTCTCCACCTTGTTTGAAGGGGCCATACAAATAGAGGACACCTCCTGCTGCTAAGATTCGACCTGCCCCTGCCATTAGCCCAAGACACGCACACCAAGGTGAAATGTGAATCATATTGATATTGACGATGGCGACAATTGGCTTCGGATTCAGCCACTGAGCCACTGCCCCTTTCTCCAATGCCCAAACTGGCTCTCTAACATCTAACTCAAGCGGCGCATGAACGTTATCGCATCCATTGTGTTCTGTCCATGCAATAATGCTGGCTCGTAACTCTAAATTTGCATCTGTTGGTAGCCACAGGCGAGGACTTAGCCTGGACGCAAAAAATACTGCGTGTTCACCAGTACCAGAAGCTATTTCTAAAATAGTGCCACTTGACGGTAATATCTGTAAAAGTATTTCTAGAATTGCTTCTCGGTTGCGCTCAGTTGCTGGCGCGTATTGTCGTGCGTCTTGTGGTGTCATTCCTATCGTTATAATTTTTCTGGTATGGTGTGCTGACCAATAGTAACAATCTAGATTATCTCACTTCTGACCACCACACTAATTAGTGACAAAAAACTAGTACAGCGTGGCGGAAATAAACAACCCATTCCAAATCAACAAAACGCTTACACTGTATTGCTTTTGAATGCGTGACTTCCGCCTTGCGGTACGTACTAGTCACAGTTCATGTATCATCACTCTTCTGCGTTCTTTTCCCATTGACCCAACTACTTTGACAGTTATATTTTAAACCTTAAACTTACATACGTATTTCATGCCTCGAAAAAAATCACTTCCATTACAATCAACTTCTTCAACTCCACTGGCTCTCTCTCAATTACATATCCGAAGTACTTTTAGCTTTTGACAATTAAACATCAAAATGATATGATACAGCCCCTTCTTCGTTCACCTTAAAGTTTGCATTGAATTCTTTAGCTTTTTCATCTAAATATTGTCGGGCGTGGGCTGCGGGTAGTTGTGACTGCATTGCAAAGCCTAAAACAGTTACACGTCCATGATTTTCTTGTAGCATCTCATAAAAAAGAGATTGCAAGCGATCGCTACATTGTTGATTAAGTGCCTTTTTCTCTTGCCGACTTTGGCGATACAATCCCAATGCTAACCATGTACCGAGTGTGAGACTAGGGACACCAAAAATTAGACCACCAGCAATAGTATTATCATCTTGATAAGTAGCATTTGGTGCATAAAAATCATACGCATCTTTCACTGGTATGAACACCTTACGGGTAGCAAATTTTTCAATTGCTGCTGATGCTGATAGCGTTAAAAACATGAATCCGAGTGTTAGTAGCCAACCAGCAGCCAATTTTTCAGCAGTTTTCATAGTTCGACTTCAATTTTGAACTTTGCTAGAAATTCTAACCTGACTTTCCCAGATGTTCCACTAGATCAATCTACTCCCTGGGAGAGTTTTTTAGCGATCGCATGATTAGTCTAGCAACATCCCAAAATAGTAAAATTTTTCTACCTGTAGCGATCGCTTCCAACCATATTAAACTACTCAAGCTTCGGCTTGTTGCTGATTTCTGTAGCTACCAGGCAACTTTATAGCCAGGAAATCTTAACTAAGCGATCGCCTCCTTCATCATAATTCTTCACGAACGCGATCGCAGCGATCGCAAAAATCAAAACCAAAACTCACTACCAAATGCGACATTTCTCAACCAATAGTTAGTTTATGGCGGTGCGTTATGGCTTCAGCCTAACGCACCCTACTTTTAGCTAGAAATAAAGAAAATATGGGGAAGTAATATCCCCCTTATCTCCCTTATGCACGGGTAGCTTCTAGTAGACGGGAAAAATAGAAGCGAGTTTTATTCATCGCTTGACGTTGCACTGAAAAGCCATTACTTTCCAAAATTCTCACTACATCAGCCTCACGATGCAAATATGCACGAGTGGCTTTACTCGGCCCAGGAAAGAAACTGCCAATTTTCTTGAGTATAGTCAACGCACAGGTCTTCGGCGCAAAACTAAGAATTATCCGCGACTGTGCTAAAGAACAAAGGTGAGAAATCATCTCATCGGCTTTTTGCTGGGGGTAGTGAATGAGAACATCCAAGCAAATAACAGTATGGTAACTACCACTCAACGATTCCAAATCCTGCACAGCAAAAGTAGGATTTTCGCCATTTCCCAAAGTTTGCTTCGCTCTATCCTTGCCTTCTTCTACCATTTTGTCGGAAATATCGCTCGCATAGACCTTAGCACCATCTACCGCTAGCGGGATGCTGAGACTACCCACTCCACAGCCCGCATCGCAGATTGATAGTTGTGGTAAATTGTTATCAGCTTTTAACCAGTCGAGAACTGTATCCACCGTTTGCTGGTGTCCATTGCGGATGTCTAGTTGGACTTTGTTGACTTCGCCATCGCCGTAAATCCGCCTCCAACGGTCAAACCCTGTGGAATTGAAATACTCACGAACAATTGTTTTATCGTCGGCTGCGTTCATAAACTCTGATTTTTAAGGGTTCCCAATGCTTAAAATTATCATTGATAGGAACTCATAAGAGCGGTCTTCCAGATTTTTCTAGATATGGTGTACAGAAGTAGGTGTACAAATATATGTGCCTCTAATTATTCAAATAATAACCGCTATTTTTCAGAAAATATTGTCGTTTCATGACTTCCTGAGTGCATTTACTACTATTTAAATATCTATTCTTTTCGTTACTATAAATTCCATTCTTATTTCAATCTGTAGATGTAGACAACCCTTTTTAAGGTAGAGTTGCGATCGCGATCGCACTAAACTGTTTGATGAGCTTAGTAACCAATTGAGCAAATCAGCGATCGCACTAAAATCTCACAAAGCCTCACCCAGTGCTTCCAACTGTTCTAGAGAAAGACTTTGAATTCCTTGCCGAACTTCGTCAAGTAACTCTCCTACCCGTTTTTGTAGCTGTCGTAGGACGAGTCCTTGCTCACCTTCCTGTTTTCCTGATTGCTGCGTCTGGTAGAGAGCGTCATTACAAATTACTAATTATCCGATGGGGCAATTACCAGGATTGACTGCATGGATATATTCACTACCCGATACTGGTCTTCCTCGTTTATAGTAAGCTTCTTCTGGTTTACCCCATCCAAGCTGTAAAATCATTTCCAAAAAACTCGAATTTTCCCACTTACACAAACTTGCCCATTCTGTTCTTTTAACAATTCTTTCTACATCAGATGTGAGAATTTGTTGGTATTGTTTACTATTATTGAAACTCAAGTATAAATCCATCTCCATCGAGACTTCATACCAAAATTCTACAATAGAATTTTTAGCAGATTTTAATATCTCTAAGTCATTAGAGAGAGCTATTAAATCGGTATTTACTTCAGGATAGCTCAAGTTTTTACCTTTAACTGTCACCTCCCGCCAGATAATACCTGAAACTTGATTTTCTTTTTGATAATCGTGAATCGCGGCTTTGAAATCTTGATAAGCTGTGAATTGTTGCAGCCCATCAGTTCTAATAAACTGGTCAATTACAGGATTGCCAGAGGCTGTTATTTCTAACTTTAGGCGTTTTCCATTGAGGCAAGCTTGGCGTTCGGCTGCCAAAACTTGAATTAGCTCCTGGGTGGTGTAAACCTTTGACATCAGAATACACTCTAGTTAGTCATTGGTCATTGGTCATTAGTCATTAGTCAAAGACTATAGACTATGGATTCACTTTCTAATCTGTCAACACAGATATTTCAATATTATGCTTTGGCATCGGCATAAATGTGGTAGCAGATAGCACTAAAAATTAGGGCAGACCAATTTGGTCTACCCAATTAAGTTATCTAGCTAACTCACTACTGAACTCATTGAAGGCTCGTCGCTTTAGCTGTGCTGTTTCGGTGCGTGGTAATAAATCAAAGATTTTGCGGAATTGGTCGTCTATTTCTTCATAAGGTACTTGACCTTTTTTATTCAAAACAACCTCACCTGATTTATTAAACACCACGACTTGAGGAACAGTCCCAGAGTAGTAATATCCTGGTTCTGTAGGCTCATAGTTTTTTTTAGACGGGATAGTATCTACATTAATCGGCATAATCTCTGCTACCCGACCGTAAAATTCCTGTACCCGTGAGATAGAAATGGCATACCTTTTGGAATCGCTGCTGTCATCTAAATAAAAAGCCAAAAATATGGGTTTATGTTCCGCTAAAGTTTGTGCAAGTGTCTGTCTGGGAGGAACCAATGAACCATTGCCAGCATAAACGACAAAGATGTTGCCGTCATATAAATCATTATCAAGACCAGCATAAGCAGGTTGCGTACTTAAAATGAAAAGACTTGCAAGCAACAACAGGCATTTGGAGAACCACCTTCCCCAGCCAGTAATTTGTTTGTGTAAAAAAAGAAATTTTGTGCTATTCATCAAAAGGAACCTTGCAAGCTACTACTTGTCGTGAGTTTGTGCTGAATTCGGCAAACTGGGCTGGATATGTAATTATGCCCACGCACTATTTTTTAAGATAACGCCTACTGAGATTATCTCTCGTAAGTGGATGATGGAGTTAAACGGAGTTCTGATATCGATAAACGGAGTTCTGATATAGATAAACGGAGTTCTGATATCGATGAACGGAGTTCTGATATCGATGAACGGAGTTCTGATATCGATAAACGGAGTTCTGATATAAATAAACGAAGTTCTGATATCGATGAACGGAGTTCTGATATAGATAAACGGAGTTCTGATATAGATGAACGGAGTTCTGATATCGATAAACGGAGTTCTGAGGTGGATGAACTAGATTCTAACTCTCCCCTGCCCCCTGCTCCCCTACTCCCCTGCCTCGACTCCCCCTCATTTCCTCCATCTTAATTTTGAAGCTGGCTTTTTGAGCTAGGATTCGCTAAACTCACGCATATTCAATTTGCAATTAAATACTTTCAATTAGCAACGCCAGAAGACTAGGGTACAGATGTGGGAAACAAAATTCAATTCATAGATAGGCTGCGATTAGGTTTCGCGGTGTCAGTGGCAAAAAGTGTGACATTTATAGTGCGATCGCTCCGTCTGGGTGCTGCTAGTGTATTACCAGGCTCAATTGCTCGTCGCATTGAACCCCGAATTTTAGAATTATTGAGTCAGCAAGTTAAAAACGGAGTGATTTTAATTGCTGGTACTAACGGCAAAACCACTACAGCATTGCTTTTATCTACAATCTTAGAACGCAAGGGTTATCGCGTCGCTCATAATTCCACAGGTGCAAATCTAGAAAATGGCTTGATGACGACGCTGTTAGACAGCACCAATTTACTAGGTACGCTAGATGTTGATTACGCCATCTTAGAAGTTGATGAAAATATTGTCCCAAGAGTATTAAAGCCACTCCAGCCGCGAATTATTCTCTGTTTAAACTTGTTCCGCGACCAGCTTGATAGGTACGGCGAAGTAGATACAATTAGTAAGCGCTGGACAAAAGTTATTTCTACCCTACCAGCAGAAACTGTGGTAATTCCTAATGCTGATGACCCAACTTTATCTAACCTCGGTCAGCAGTTACCGCAACGGGTGTTATTCTTTGGCTTGAATGAACCAGCAAATTATTTAGAAGCTATTCCTCACGCAGTCGATTCTATCTATTGTCCCAAATGCGGGCATTCTCTAGATTACAAAGGTGTTTACTTGTCTCATTTGGGAGATTTTACTTGTCCCAAGTGTGGTTTTACTAAAAGTAAACCAACTTTAGAAAGTAGTGAATGGTCGCAAATTCTTGTTGGTTTGTATAACAAATACAATACTTTAGCGGCAGCTACTGCGGCTATTGAGTTAGGAGTTGATGAAACGACAATCAGAGATACTATTAACAACTTCCAAGCCGCTTTTGGTCGGGCAGAAGATTTAGTAATTAACGGTAAACGAGTGCGGATATTATTATCAAAAAATCCTGTAGGAACGAATGAAACCATTCGCGTAGTGACTCAAAGCACAGATAAAACCACACTGTTGATATTAAACGATCGCACGCCCGATGGCACTGATGTATCCTGGATTTGGGACGTGGATACCGAGAAATTAGTCGAACGCGGCGGGACTTTAGTAGTGAGTGGCGATCGCGTCTACGATATGGCACTACGTCTACGTTACAGCCAAAAGTCCCCTGAGAGTAACATAAATTTAATTGTAGAAGAAGATTTGCGACAAGCGATCGCTACTGCATTAGAGCATACACCAGACAATGAAACTCTGCATATTCTACCCACCTACTCAGCCATGTTAGAAGTTCGAGAAGTCCTAACTGGCCGGAAAATTCTTTAAATTTGTCATTTGTCATTTGTCATTTGCCATTGGGTAACGGTGTTTTCCCAATCCCCAATCCCCAATCCCCAATCCCCAGTCCCCAGTCCCCAGTCCCCAAAAATATGAGTTCCCAAAATTTGCAATTAACAATAGGTTGGCTTTATCCAACACTGATGAGTACTTATGGCGATCGCGGTAATGTAATTACTATAGAACGTCGCGCTCAGTGGCGGGGATACGACGTTAAAATCTTACCCCTAGATCAAAATAGTACAGCCGCAGATATTAAAACTGTAGATGTCATAGTTGGTGGTGGCGCACAAGATCGTCAGCAAGAAATTGTCATGCGTGATTTGCAAGGCGCAAAAGCTGATGCAATGCGCGACAAAATCGAAAATGGCACACCGGGCGTTTTTACCTGTGGTTCACCCCAACTACTGGGACATTATTATGAACCAGGCTTAGGGCAACGGATTGATGGTTTAGGAATACTCGATTTAGTTTCCGTTCATCCTGGTGAAAATACTAAGCGCTGTATTGGTAACTTGGTAATTGAAGTGACAGCATCACGTCTGGCGCAAGATTTAAAAGAGATGACGGGGAGTACACCATATTTGGTAGGCTTTGAAAATCACGGCGGACGTACCAAGCTGGGGAAAGTGGAAGCATTGGGGCGCGTGGTGTACGGTTTGGGAAATAATGGAGAGGATGGGACAGAAGGAGCATTTTATCAGAATGCGATCGCTACTTATTCTCACGGCCCTTTGTTACCAAAAAATCCTTTCGTCGCCGACTGGTTAATTCAAACAGCGCTACGGCTAAAGTATGGGGAAGCGATCGCATTGCCACCCTTAGATGATAATCTTGCTGTACAAGCGCGGGAAGCGATGTTTAAGCGGTTGAAAGTAAGTTTACCAAGTGTTGCTGCTGCAAAAGCTTAACCTTGAAGGAGGCAGGAGGAGCATTTACTTATAGGATTCGACCACATTTGGAATTGAAGCGACTATTGCGTTAGCTTCCTGCTTTCTTACAAGAGTTTAGTGGCGATCTTAAACAAATAGTTATCGAGAGGGAAATTTTCCTCCTGCCTCCTGCGTGCTGAAATATATAAAAAAAATTAAGAATATGATTTAGATATCATAGCAATCATTTTGGTGTGGCATCTCTAGCTCACAATAAAAAGAAAGCGATTCAGGGATTGAGTGAGCAGTAAATATTATGGCGATAACCAAAAAAAAACCCCCAGTCAGCGTTAGCCAACCAGGGGAGTTAGTTATCAGGGTGCATCTACCAATTAATTGTTCTTAGCTTGAACACCATACTCCGGATAAATTTGCCCAAAGGTCAGTTATTATTT
>NZ_JBALDL010000105.1:0-102292 GCF_036917465.1 Nostoc sp. | reverse complement strand
GGACTTTAAGAGACTTTTGCCCCCCTTTTTAAGTAGGGGGAAATGCTTAATCATCCCTGAACTGATTGGGGGACTTTAAGAGACTTTTGCCCCCCTTTTTAAGTAGGGGGAAATGCTTAATCATCCCTGAACTGATTGGGGGACTTTAAGAGACTTTTGCCCCCCAATTTATCGGGGGGTTGGGGGGATCAAAAGCCTATGAGGACACTCTCAAAGACTTGTGTGTACACCGTAGCCTTATAAAGGAGAGGGAACCGGATTTCCTGTTTCCCCCCAATATATCGGGGGGATTAAGGGGGGTAAAACGTCTGTGGGACAAAGCTTTAAGCTTAAGTTGACACCAATGGCAACATGAGCGCCCATATACAAAGGCGCTCATGTTGCCCACGCCACAGGAAGTAGTTGAGTATTTTTTTATTTGGAAGTCCCTTAAGGCTAAAACTCTTTGTTAAGCTCCTAGTTCTCTAAACGCGCTATATCTAAAATATTTGAGCATGAATTTTGATTCAGCCGATGCCATAACAATATCAACTGCTGTACGCCAAGGTAAAACTAGCGCTGTGGAAGTTACTAAAACTGCGTTAGCACGAATAGCAGCACGGGATTATCAACTCAACTGTTTTACGGCTGTGACTGCTGAGGCGGCTTTAGCAGATGCAGCACGCATCGACGAGAAAATTGCCCAAGGTGATAATCCGGGAATCCTTGCTGGTGTTCCTTTTGCGGTGAAAAATCTTTTTGATATCGCTGGTTTAACAACTCTGGCGGGATCGAAAATTAATGCAGAGAAACCAATAGCTACCCAAGATGCAACCGCAGTAGCCAAGCTGAAACAAGCTGGTGCAGTGCTAGTTGGTGCTTTAAATATGGATGAGTATGCTTATGGATTCGTGACGGAAAATTTCCATTACGGTGCTACTCATAACCCCCATGATTTACAGCGAGTTGCTGGTGGTTCATCAGGTGGTTCGGCGGCGGCTGTTGCTGCTGGGTTAGTGCCTCTGACGCTGGGTTCTGATACTAATGGTTCAATTCGAGTTCCGGCGGCGTTATGTGGCGTTTTTGGTTTCAAGCCAACTTATGGAAGGTTATCTCGGGCTGGGGTAGCTTTATTTTCTAGCAGTTTTGACCACATTGGCCCTTTTGCGCGATCGGTGCAGGATATTGCGATAGTGTTTGATGTGCTTCAGGGAGAAGACGATCGCGATCCAATTTGTACAAAACGTCCGCCTGAATTGGTTTTACCACAACTTAAGCAAGATATTTCTGGTATTAGAATTGCTATTGCAACCGATTATTTTACCCAAGGTGCAGAACTAGAAGCTTTAGCAGCAGTGCAAAAAGTCGCTGATGCCTTAGATGTCAGTGAATATGTGACAATCCCAGAAGCACACCGCGCCCGTGCAGCAGCCTTTGTGATTACAGCTAGCGAAGGCGCAAATCTACATTTGCAAAAATTGCGATCGCGTCCTCAAGATTTTGATCCAGCAACACGCGATCGCTTTTTGGCTGGGGCGTTAATTCCTAGTAGCTGGTATCTTCAAGCACAAAGGTTTAGAAAATGGTATCGCGATCGCATTCGAGAAGTGTTTCAAAATGTGGATGTGATTCTTGCCCCAACTACACCAATTTCTGCACCGCTAATCGGCCAACAAACTATGGTTTTGGATGGTGAAGAAATTCTTGTCCGTCCTCATTTAGGGTTATTTACTCAACCATTATCTTTCATTGGTTTACCCGTTTTATCAATACCAATTCAGCGTCCAAATGATTTACCATTGGGCGTGCAATTGATCGCAGCACCATATAATGAAGCGTTGATTTTAAGGGTTGCGGCTGCTTTAGAAATAAAGGGTGTAGTTTCAGCCCCAGTAGTATAGCTATGTTAAACCTAGGTTGTTTTCCCGACTTTTAATAAATTAGCCAAGGTTGCTAATCTTCTAAAATCTGGATTTCATCAAGTTGATTAATCACCACATCCGCACCTCGAACGTTATCTGACTTACCCACCCAAGTGATACCAATACAACCTGCGGCTTTGGCATTACGCGCCATTTGCATATCACCAACTGCATCACCCACCATCAATGTAGCGCCTGGTTCGACTCTCAAAGCTTGGCAAGCTTGCAAAAATAGCACTGGATCTGGTTTACTCGGCCCCTCATCTACTCCCATTTCCAATTGGATATAATCACTTAATTGGTGATGTGCTACAAACTTATTTACTTCATCGGTTGTTGCAGCTGAGAGGATACCGAGTTTCAAGCCTCCTTTCTGCAAGTATTTCAACAAGTCCAAGCTACCCACAAATAGCGGTGAAGGAGTTTGTTCGATGTATTTTTCTGCTTCATCCAAAGCTTGACGGGCTATTTTTAAGGACTCAAACCATCCTTTTCCCGTTTCAGCAATATATGCAGCAGCCGCAACTTCTGTTTCGCGGCGACTCGCTACCGATATCAAACCTGCCGGATCTAGAATATTGCCATTGATACCAAATGCCATTAACAGAGGTTCCCCAGTTCCAGGGATTTGGGCATCTATTAATCTTGTTGCCTTTTGTGCTAGCGATCGCAAATACGTTTCAGAATCTTCTAAAGTACCGTTTTTATCAAACAAAATTGCCTGGATATTATCAAAAGTGATATTTCTACATTTAATAGTCACCACAATATTTCACCCCCACTTATTTAATCAGCATTATGAGTTTTTATTCCCAACTCCTGTACAGACAAAGATTTTTCGCGTCTCTCCTAACTCTTCCCAATTTCCACATAAAAAAAGAGGGAAAAACCCTCTTTATCCAATGATTTAATACTCTTACTTAAAAACAAGTAAAACTATAAAATGTATTATTCTTCAATAGCTGCGTTAATTTCCTCTTTAGTTTCCGTGGCTGCGGGAATTTCTTCTTCAGTTTCCGTGGCTGCGGGAATTTCTTTTTCAGTTTCCGTGGCTGCGGGAATTTCTTCTTCAGTTTCCGTGGCTGCGGGAATCTCTTCTTGAATTTCCGCAACTACTGGAGTTGCTTCCTCAAGTTCTGCTGCTGGTGGAATCTCGTCTTCAAGTTCTGCTGCTGGTGGAATCTCGTCGTCTTCAAGTTCTGCTGCTGGTGGAATATCTTCTTCTGCTACAGCATCCGCAGGTGCAGCCGCCGCAGCATTAGCACCTTGTTGCTTGGCTAGTAGTTGTTCACGATACTTAGCAGCCATTTCTTCTGCCTTATCGTAAACCAAATCCCGGTTTTTAATCATGTCGCCGGGTTCGGGTTCTAGCTGCTTGGTAGATAGGGAAATCCGACCCCTTTCTGCATCCAAGTCAATGATCATAACTTTCACTTCATCATTGACATTGAACACGCTATGAGGTGTATCAATATGTTCGTGGGAAATCTCAGAAATGTGTAGTAGACCACTCACGCCGCCGATGTCGATGAAAGCACCGTAGGGTTTGATGCCACGAACTGTACCAATTACTACTTCGCCGACTTCTAGGCGGTTCATCTTCCGCTCAACCAGCGCCCGACGATGAGATAGAACTAAGCGGTTACGTTCTTCATCAACCTCTAGGAATTTCAGTGGTAAATCTTCGCCTACCAATTCTTCTTTAGGTTTGCGAGTACTGATATGAGAACCGGGGATAAAGCCACGTAATCCTTCAATGCGTACCAATGCACCACCACGATTGGTTGCAAACACGCCAGAGCGGACAGTAGCATCTTCTGCTTGTAGCTGTCGCACGCGCTCCCAAGCCCGCATATATTCAATACGGCGAATGGAAAGGGTTAATTGCCCATCTTCGTTTTCATCGGTAAGGATGAAAAATTCTCGCGTTTCGTTTGACTGTAAGACTTCTTCCGGGCTATCAACCCGGTTAATAGACATTTCTTGTATAGGAATATATGCTGCGGTTTTAGCACCAATGTCAATCAGAGCGCCGCGCGGCTCTATACTGAAGACGGTTCCTGGGACAACATCACCAGGGCTAAAATGATAATCGTATTTGTCAAGTAGAGCAGCGAAATCTTCGTGAGTGAATCCAATTTCTGTAGCGGTTAAATTCTGATTGACCATGCTTATTTGTTCCTGGTTCTAGTCTCCGTAAAGGTTGTGTGACAGGTGTGATGTACTATGTAAGCAGTTCTATGGCAGCTTACACAAAAGATCCTTTTTCATCCTAGCGCAGAAAAGCTAGTATTAACACATATCTACTCCAAGATTGGAAATTATATCACAATAATTAGTCATTGGTTATTGGCCATTGGTGAGAAACAAAATAAATCACAAATGACAAAAACAATAATATCCGTTGCGACTACACTTAGCAGCAACGGATACTAACTTCTTGAAATCAGCTTAAAGGTCTGGTAATTAGGATCTACTTATCTTTTGGTTTCTCAAAGCGAGGGGGTTCGCGGAATGCGATCGCAAAAAATAGAGTACCTATACACAAAGTAAAAATCAAGATGTACGCAACGCTTTCCATATTATTAGTTCCTGCCTATCCAGCTAGTAATGAGGAATTAGGGATTGGGTACTGGGTATTACGGATTGGGAAAAGTTTTTCCTAGTCCCCAATCCCCAGTCCCCAGTCCCCAGTCTCTTAGAGAGCTTCTTTCCGGCGGGTTGATTTGTCACCCACTTTCTGGAACAGACCCCACTCAACTTGTTCTTCTAGATCCGCATCAACACCAGCAAATACGTCTCGGTAGATTGTCCGAGAGCCATGCCAGAGATGACCAAAGAAGAACAGCAGAGCAAATACAGCGTGTCCAAAGGTAAACCAACCTCTAGGACTTGTGCGGAATACACCATCAGAGTTCAAGGTTTCCCGGTCAAATTCAAAGATTTCACCACCTTGAGCTTTACGGGCATACTTCTTCACATCAGCTGGTTCTGTAAATGTTTTACCATTCAGATTACCACCATAGAAGCTGACGGTGACACCAGATTGCTCGAAGCTATACTTCGATTCTGCCCGACGGAAGGGAATATCAGCGCGGATAATTCCATCAGCATCAGTCAAAATCACTGGGAAGGTTTCAAAGAAGTTGGGGAGACGACGCACGGTCAATTCCCGTCCTTCAGAATCTTTGAATACGGCGTGACCTTGCCAAGACTGGGCAATACCATCACCCTTCACCATCGGCCCTGTACGGAATAGACCGCCTTTAGCGGGGCTATTACCGACGTAATCATAGAAAGCCAGTTTTTCAGGAATCTGCGACCAAGCTTTGTCAAGGGTTGCACCTTCAGCAACGTTAGTTTGAACGCGGCGCTGAATTTCTTGACGGAAGTAGCTTTGATCCCATTGGTAACGGGTAGGGCCAAACAATTCGATGGGTGTGGCGGCGTTACCGTACCACATAGTACCAGCAACAACGAAAGCAGCAAAGAAAACTGCTGCAATACTGCTAGAAAGTACTGTTTCAATGTTCCCCATCCGTAGGGCTTTGTAAAGCCGTTCGGGGGGTCTAACTGTGAGGTGGAATAAGCCTGCAATAATACCAACAACACCCGCAGCGATGTGGTGAGCCGCAATGCCACCAGGGTTATATGGGTTAAAACCATCTGGGCCCCATTCTGGTGCTACTCCCTGTGCAGCCCCAGTTATACCATAAGCATCAGAAACCCATATCCCCGGCCCGAATAGTCCGGTGACGTGAAAAGCACCAAAGCCAAAACAAAGTAGACCAGATAAGAACAGGTGAATGCCAAACATTTTTGGCAAGTCGAGGGCAGGTTCACCAGTGCGGGGATCTCTAAAGAGTTCCAAATCCCAGTAAACCCAGTGCCATACGGCAGCTAGGAATAAAAGACCGGAAAGAACAATGTGAGCCGCAGCAACGCCTTCAAATGACCAGAAACCAGGATCGGTTGCAGGGCCACCAGTAACGTTCCAACCGCCCCAAGATTGAGTAACGCCCAAACGTGACATGAAGGGTAGAACGAACATCCCTTGTCGCCACATCGGGTTGAGAATCGGATCGCTAGGGTCAAAAACAGCTAGTTCGTAGAGTGCCATCGAACCAGCCCAGCCTGCTACTAAGGCTGTGTGCATTAGGTGTACAGAAATCAGCCGTCCTGGATCATTCAGAACGACTGTATGTACTCGGTACCAGGGTAGTCCCATCGACTACGCTCCTCCTCGATGAGTTAGTTTACAAAGCAATTTTCTTACTGAGATTCTAAGAAACGAAATTCGCCACTCAGAAAACTCTCTCTTGTTTTTTGTTATTGCCAGAGCCAGAGTACTACCACAGTTAGTCTTAAAAGTCAGACAGCGTGGGCGCTTTGGCAATGCTTACTCGCTTCGGGAGGTTTACCTTGTAGGGTAGCCACCACCAAGCAAAAAATGAGAATGTTTTAAAAAGTGTAACTATTGATGGAATTGTTTGCAAGCGTGTAAATTGATGCGATCGCGTAGCATGACAAAGTTTTTTCACTACCAATCCCTGTTGGGGATTAAATTTACTTATATTTTCTTTATGAAAGACAAAGGAGAAATTGCAGTTAAGTATTTCCCCTCTGCCCCATGTCTATCTTACTGAACTACCAACTGGATATTTTGTAGTTGACACTTTGCCTCAGCTGTGTTTAGACGTTCAATTACTTGTTCGGCACTCATCAGACGTTTGAGTACTACTTGACCTATGGTAGTACTGGCTGTGTCTGGTATTGTAGGTTTCACCTCAATGGTTAAAATGGCTTCTTCAACTCGATAAAGCCATAGCAATTCGTTTTCTTCCACTAAACAAATATTCATTCGCTGAATATCTGGTTGTCGTCGCCATGCGGTTATTTGCCAAAGTCCATCAGATGCCCAGACTCTAGCAACTGCCCATCCCTCAGATAGAAAGAAATACTTCACGCTCTTAGTCTCACTATTAAACTTTCAATCTGCTGTTTACGATATCGTATATTATTTGTTAATTATGTATAATTAATGATATTTTAGCTTAATGCTGTTTAAATTATTATTGCCCAATTTTTAATAGAAAAAATACTTATTTATTTCATTTAACTCAGTAGAAGAAATAAAAAAATCATAATATTATGATTTTAAACTAATAGTTTTATTTTATTTCCAATTTGACAATAAATATTTATGTATACTATGGTTAGCAAATGTCGAATAGAATTTTATAAATGCTTAATGTAACTATGAACAAACCGATAAACTCACCATTTAGATATCCTGGCGGCAAATTTTATGCTCGCAATTTGATTCTTAATCATATTCCTTCTCACTCTTATTATGCTGAACCTTTTGCGGGGGGTGGTTCTATATTTTTTGTAAAAGATAAAGTAAATATTAATTGGCTCAATGATATTGATGAATTATTAATAAATACATTATTGATAATTAGAGATCAACCAGAAGAATTAATAAAATTTTTAGCAGAGGAATCTGCTACTAAAGAAAGACATACATATTACAAAAATGAATTCATCCCACAAAATAAATTAGAACAAGCTGGTAGATGGTTTTACCTTAATAGAACCTCCTACTCTGGGATTATGAAGCATCAAAACTGTTATTGGGGATATGGTGATAAATATAGTATGCGTCCAGAGAATTGGCCCAGAAACATACATCGGACTTCTGAGAAACTTCAAAAAGTTAAAATTACTAATCTCGACTTTGAAAAAGTTATCGAATCTGTACCTAATGGATCTTTTTTATTTATTGATCCTCCTTATTTTAATGCGGATCAAGATAAATTTTATGCTCATTCATTTTCTAAAGACGATCATTTAAGGCTATGCCAAATATTAAACAGACATAAGGAAAGGATAAAATTTCTTATAACTTACGATAATAGCGAAGAAATTAGAAACCTATATGAATGGGCATTAGAAATACACGACAAAGAATGGAATTATACAATTAATAGAACCGACGAACAAAAAAATGGAAAAAGTAAACAAGATAATTTTAAAGGTGAACGATACAAGGGGAAAGAAATTTTTATATTAAACTACTCTTCTCTTGACTCTACCTCTCAAAATTGTGAACAATTAGTTTTAAAAGTTTGAATAATTTTATAGAAATAATCAATATAAATTAGATCATATTCTAAATTTTTAGAAGTAATTCATCGAAGAAAGCTTCGCATTTTTCTATTTCTATCCATTTATTTGTTGGATATGGAACTAATGTTGATTCTAAATTTTGAACATTGCCAAAATTAATAACTGGATAGTTAGGTATAAAACCACAATTAGACTTGTCTAGGCACTTTTTTCTTCCACAAATAATCCCTGTTTCATGTGATATAGCTATATCAAAAGAACTAGCAAGATAAACTTTGTTATAAACAAATTCTTGTATAAATGCTTCGGTAAGATTAGGAGGATTTAGCTTTTTTATAAATTCCATTCCTTCCTGAGTAAAATTAAATCTATATGATATATTTGCCTCTTCATCTTCACCTGTTTCATAAAAAGCATTGCCAATAGAAGTAGCAACAACATGAAAACTAGATGTACGATATTGGTCACTATGTGTAATAAAAGCATCAAGAGAAACATTGAATTTGTTTGCTGCTGCTAATGCTTTATCATTACTCTTAGTAGTTCGTGAACGCATACACTTAACAGGTATCAAATAATCACCTTTCTGACCAAGACCACTTTTATTCTGCTTGAGTACTTTAAAATCTCCTTTTTTAGCTAACTTACACTCAATAGATATTATTTTCCGTGTGTCTTTATGTTCCAACTTTATATCAATATCATGTGTTCCAGTCTGTGCATTCATCATAGGCTTTGTTACCATCCATTTTTCCCCGAGGCAAAAGTTGCTTTAATCTAGCGGATGTAGAAAACTAAAATGCTTTCCCACGAATCATGGGAGAAACTTTTAAATCAGTTACAATTTTATATAAATCATTAATTGATATATTTAATGACTGACAATACTTCCGAATATCATTTATCCATTTTTCTTGTTGTTCTTGAAGCACTTTTAAGTAATACCTTTTAATAATTCATCTACAGTTATAACCAGGGCTTTGGCTATTTTTTGAATATTGATAAGAGTGATGTTTTTCTCGCCTCTTTCAATCATTCCTATATATGTCCGATGAAGTTCTGCTTTTTCGGCTAATTCCTCTTGGGATAGTCCTCTCTGCAATCTTTAATATCTGACTCGTTTTGCGAATTTATCAAGTATCTCAGCTCTCATAGAATTTTGCTAAGACAACTAAAGATAGTACTAAACTTATACATACTAAAGTTATACATACTATAGTTAGCATTAAAGTATTTTTACTTAATCATTCTGAATACACATAATTTATTTATTCGATCAAGATCCTCTATAAAAGGTATGTCAAGTAGTAATTAATTGTAAAAATTGCTATAAAACTAGCGAATATATAGTATAATTGCTGACTTCTAATTACATAAAATTTAACTGTATGACCTGGTTTTCCTTGTCGGTGAAACGGTGGGGTCGGATAACACAATTCCTATCTTTGTTCTCTCTATGTTTATTTTTAGTTGTTAGTTGCGCTCCTCGTCCACAGTCAACTATGCCACCATCGGGTTCTGTAAATAGCCTTACAGGTGATGGTCGTATTACTATAGGTACAACAGCAAAGCCGAGAACCCTTGATCCGGCTGATGCTTATGAGTTAGCATCTTTGGGCTTGGTGTTTAATATGAGCGATCGCCTCTACACATACAACCCAGGAAGCACGGAAATTAAGCCCCAGCTAGCTACAGCATTACCTAAAGTCAGTCAAGATGCCTTAACTTATACCATCCCCTTACGTCAGGGAGTGGTTTTTCACGATGGGACTCCCTTCAACGCCCAAGCAATGGCGTTTACCATCAACCGCTTTATTCAAAATAAAGGAAAACCCTCATTTTTACTAACTGATGTAGTCGATTCGGTAAAACCTACAAGCGAGTATGAATTAACCATTAAGCTGAAAAAGCCCTTTGCAGCGTTTCCGTCACTGCTGGCGTTTCCTGGGGTGTGTGCGGTTTCGCCAAAAGCTTACGAACTCGGTGCTGGGAAATTTAAGCCGAATATTTTTGTTGGGACTGGCCCTTACAAGTTAGCGCAGTATGGTACTGATTCAATCAGATTTGATCCGTTTGATAAGTATTGGGGAGAAAAACCAGCTAACAAGGGTGTTAACCTGCAAATTCAAACTAGTCCGGTTAATTTGTTTAATGCTTTCCGTACTGGTGCAGTGGATGTGGCTTATCTGTCGCTACAGCCAGATCAAAATCGGAGCTTAGAAGAAGGTGGTAAAAAAGGGGATTGGCAAGCGATCGCAGCTGAAGGTAGTGTAGTAAGTTATCTGGTATTAAACCGAAATCAAAAGCCCTTAGATAAATTAGAGGTTAGACAAGCGATCGCGTCAATCATTGACCGTCCACTTTTAAATGAGCGGGCTTTACTTGGTCAAGCCGATCCGCTTTATAGCATGATTCCCACGACATTGAATGTTTCTTTGCCATTATTCAAAGATGCTTATGGCGATGCTAACTTTGATAAAGCTAAAAAATTGTTAGCTACTGCTGGTTTTTCTAAAGAAAATCCGGCAAAAGTTCAAATTTGGTATCCTTCTAGTTCACCTACTCGTACTTTGGCAGCACAGACACTCAAATCTCTTGTTGATGTCAAAATGGATGGAATACTGCAATTTGAAGTCACCCCCGCCGAAGGGCCAGCCTTCTTTAAAGACATTACCAAAGGTTTATATCCAGGAGCTTTACTTGATTGGTATCCAGACTTTTTAGATCCAGATAATTACATCCAGCCATTTTTATCTTGTGATAAAGGTTCAGTTGCTAAAGGATGCGAAGATGGAGGCAGTCAAAGTCAGGGTTCGTTCTACTATAGCGAAGCAATGAATAAACTAATCGATCAGCAACGCAAAGAACTAAATCCCGAAGCGCGTCAGAAAATTTTTGCAGAAATTCAAAAGCAAGAAACTGCTGATGTCCCTTACATTCCCTTATGGCAAAGCAAAGACTATGTATTTGCTCAAAAAGGCGTAAACAGCGTACAACTTAACCCGACCCAAATTCTGGTTTACCAAACAATTAAAAAGTAGTCATTGGGCATTAGTCATTAGTCATTGATAATAACTGTTGACCATTGACTTTTGACTATTAAATAAAATATCTCATGTTCAATATATTATGACTACACCATTTAGTTAACTTTGTACACTCTGAATAGAGTAACCCAATCACCATCCAAATCAGTGTTTTTAAATGCCTAATGTTTGCCCATGTTTTCGATTGACTCAGTAGTGTGAACAAGTCATCATATAAACGGGAGGTCGCTTCCATTTATTTTTCTGTGTTTAGTCACCAGCTAAAGTACAGCGAAATTACTCGTTATATAAGTCTGGCCATCCTTTTTATCTTGAACTCAGAGTTTTGTCAGTCAACCAGGTTACGCGCTCCATATTCTGATACAATATACAGCAGATTGCAACTTGGTGAGGTACAGATCATCGTAGGGGCACAACATGTTGTGCCCCTACCCGTGTACTTAATTTACCTGCAATACGCTGTAATACTAGGAGAGAATTTAATTGAAACTCCAATTAAGAAAGCAAGAAATGGGTAGTTAACAACTGATTAGAAAAAAGAAAATAAGGAGTTTTCATCCAAGCGAGTATTTGTTGAACACCAAATCTGTTCGGTAACTCTTCGACTACGCTCAGGGTTACACCGAGCGAAGCCAAGGTGTAAAAATATTCCGAGTTGTCCAAGACCTATTTAGATTAAATTATAAAAAGTATGAACAAGTAATTTTGACAATTTGTGAACTAGCTCCGATTCGGAATTGGAGCGCTAATATTGCCAATAAAAATAGACACCTTAGCATCAGAATAAAATAAACGCATATAATTACATATTTTTGCGTTTTTATTATCAATAAATATCTGAAAGCCGTATTTTATCGTATTGACTAGCTAGTTAGTAATGCTTGCATGTGTATATTATAAGCTAGTCAAAGCAAAGTTTTGATAGTTTTTGGAGATGTCTAATGATGCTTAGTAAACTAGGTAGACCAAAATATTTATTTCTCTTACTACTAGCACTTTCAATCACCATTAAAGTTGGCGTTAGCTTACTACTAATTCCCTTAAAATCGGAACCGACTCTGCTTGACCAAGATGAGCAGGAGTATTATTTTTTGGCAGGTGACTTGCTCAACGGGAATTATGAGTTCAATTCCCGAAGAACCCTGGGTCATGTTTTAGTATTAGCAATATTCAGGCTAATTACCTTTGACAATTTCAAGTTGACTCAGTTACTTCCTACTGTGATATTTAGTCTAACAGCCCCGCTTATGTATTTGCTGGTGCGACGGGTCACAGATAATAATTTACTAGCAATGGTCGTAGGAGTTCTGACAATTATTTGGCCACCCTATATTTATTATGGCAGATCTCTTTATAGTGAAACGACTGCATTACCAATTTTCATGTCTTTACTGATTATGCTGCCTAAAGGATCGGCACTGATTAATAAGTCAGAAGGAAATTGGATTCGCTGGGGATTGTGCGGATTTATATTGGGACTGTGTATGTTAATTCGTCCAATGTACCTTCTATTTATCCCTTTTGTTGTACTGATTGTATTCTTAGAAGAGATTCAGTGGTCTAAAGCTTTAAGGCGAACAATCTTCTTGTTTGGAGGATGCTTTCTAGTTGTCTTACCTTGGTCAATTTACATGACAATAAATGCAGGGGTTCCTATTTTAATTAGTGCTAATGGCGGAGAAACTATTGCTGGGGGACTAAATCCCACACTCATTAAAGAGGGATATCAGGTTGTGACCATGCCAGATGGTAGGATTACATGGCAAGGTCCAGGCAAGTGGATAGAAATGGATAAAACTGGTTATCTCAGTGAGGAAGACCTAAAGCTACCCTATGCTCAAAAAGATAAACTACTGCGAGAGCGTACCAGAGAATGGATTCTCAAGCATCCTAGTGACGCACTTAAGCTGGAAGGTACTAAGTTACTTTATATGTGGGGCTTTTATCCCTTGCAACTTGAGAAACAAACTCTTTTAGGTAGTATTCCCACTGTCATCGCACTAGTTCTGAGCATCATGTCCTTGATTCGTTTTAGGCAATATACAAGACACCTGGTTCGTTTCTGGACACTACCTATTTTTGTTTCAGGAGTTGCATTGATTAGCTGGGGAAGTTGGCGCTTTCGTGAACCAGGGGATTTAGGAATTCTTGCTCTAAGTTCCATGTGGTTATTGTCTGTATTATTTCCGTCCTTAAAAATTTTCCGATGTGTGAGGGGGCGAAATGAGCAGTGATTCCGAAAGTTACGCGCTTGGAATTGATGAGCCACTTTCAATAGTCTGATCGCCAGGTTTTACTCATATCTACTTAACGCTCTTTTATTACTTTGAAAAAATAAAATATTTGTAGGTTGGGTTGAACATTCGTGTTACCCAACAGAAGCAGGGATTATTGGCGTTGGGTTTCGTTCCTCAACCCAACCTACCCATAGATTTATAGAAAATAGTGACAACAAATGGCATTTCAATAACGAATTAACGACTGTCCCAATATAGTGGCAGATCCTTTGTGGGTTATACAACTTATCTCAAAGCCGATGAGAAAAAACTACGGGTCTCACCTAGACGAGGTTTATATATCTAAATTAATAGATAAAATAGTTCCAAAAAGCGCATTTTAAAGTTTGAATTACTTATGTCTCGCTCTAAAGCTTTACAATATTACATAGTTTCCCGGTTGCTTCTCGCGCCACTTCAGTTATTAACAATTATCACCATTGTATTTCTCTTACTAAGAGCAACACCAGGAGATCCCGCAGATGCAATTCTCGGTGGACGTGCGCCAGAAGCTGCTAAAGAAGAATTACGAAAACAATTAGGTTTAAACTTTCCTCTGTGGCTACAGTACCTCAATTATTTGGGCAGCATACTGCGTTTCGATTTGGGAACCTCTTTAATGAGTCGCGGACAGAATGTTTGGGACATAATTGGGCAATATTTCCCCGCAACGGTGGAGTTAGCAGTATGTAGTATGGCGGTTGCACTCATCGTTGGAATTGCGGTTGGAACTCTTTCAGCTTCTCGTCCTGGGACATATTTCGATGTTGGTGGACGCTTGTTTGGCATTATCACCTACGCACTCCCCATGTTTTGGGCGGGAATGCTTTTGCAGTTGATTTTCTCAGTCCAACTTGGCTGGTTTCCCAATTCTAACCGCTTCCCGCCTAATCTTCCGGCTCCCACTACTGTGACTGGTTTGTATACAATTGATAGTTTGCTCGGTGGAAATCTCACCCAGTTTTTCGCATCTTTGCACCATCTTGCCCTACCAAGTCTCACTTTGGGAATTTTGCTGAGTGGGATTTTTGAGCGAATTGTGCGAGTGAATTTAAAGCAAACGTTGAAAGCAGATTATGTAGAAGCCGCTAGAGCTAGAGGTATTGGTGAAAATAAGATTTTAGTGTCTCATGCTTTAAAAAATGCGCTAATTCCAGTAATTACAGTGTTGGGATTAACGTTTGCTTCCTTGTTAGGTGGGGCGATTTTGACAGAAGTAACATTTTCTTGGCCTGGGTTAGCTAATCGACTGTATCAAGCGATCGCCGATCGCGATTATCCCACAGTCCAGGGAGTGCTAGTCTTTTTTGGTGCGATCGTTGTGAGTGCCAGCATTTTGATTGATATTTTAAATGCTTATGTAGATCCGCGAATTCGATATTAATTTGATATTTTGTTAATTTTCTTGAGAGATACCACTGGCTAAAATACCAAGGATTTTATTTACATCTTTGAGATAATATTCACTTAAATCAATGCTCAATACTTGTTCTTCTAGTTTCAGGAATTGCCAAATACTCCCCGTTGTGACTGCGCCGTAAATTGTTTTAATCTCAGTTGCCGCTTGCTGATTAAACATTTTAGCTGCTACAATTTCGGCTGCACACTGACCCAAACCCGCATTAATATTTTCTTTTTTTGCTTCTACAAGTAAATTACTCGCTGCTAATTCAGGAACGGCAGCGAAAATATCGCGTTTTTCTAATGTGGTTAAACTAAACTCTTGTTTTGTCTTAGCTAAACTAAACTCGCTGTAGTCCATAGAACTACTACTCCGTTATATCAAGCGATCGCCGATCGCGATTATCCCACAGTCCAGGGAGTGCTAGTCTTTTTTGGTGCGATCGTTGTGAGTACCAGCATTTTCATTGATATTTTAAATGCTTATGTAGATCCGCGAATTCGCTATTTTCGATATTAGAGCATCGATTCAGTAATCAAAAACCTCACCCTGGTTATGCTATGCAAAACCTGTCCCTCTCCTTCTTAAGGCTACGGTGTACACACGTCTTTGTACAAACCCAAAATCGTTGGAGATCCCCCTAAATCCCCCTTAATAAGGGGGACTTTAAGAGACTTTTGCCCCCCTTTTTAAGGGGGGTTGGGGGGATCAAAAGCCTATGAGTCCACTCTCAAAGACTTGTGTGTACACCACACCGTAGCCTTATTAAGGAGAGGCATGTCCGTTAGGACAAGGTGAGGTTTTTGTTTTGATTAATTCGATGCTGTGTACACGCGAAGCTAAATTGTTGCAATCATGGCAATGCTTGCGACAGTATACGCTAAGGCATTTGCTATTTCGGCGAACGCATTTGCTATTTCGGCGAACGCATTTGTTATTTCGGCATCTCTATAACGCACCCTACGAAACAACTAGGAGAGTTGAAACCTAGTGCCGATCATGCTTGTGTGTATACCGTAGCTTCGCTTATAGCGAAGGGTGCTGGGGGGTTAGGTTTTTCACGGATGATAATGGAGGTTGAATGTTGACTGGTTCGGTGTAGCGTTGCCGTTGGGTTTTGCAGCAGTAGAGTAGAGCGATCGCAAATAGCTATATTCCTAAAATTATGAAAGCTCATGCATGAGTCATGGATGCCAATGGTAACATTACCCTGATAGCCGAAATATTTACAGTAAATCCTGTACGTTCCTGGTTATCATTTACCTCTTGTCATACTTATGACTAAATCAACTAGGATTTTTGGCGCGAATTCTGTAAAAGCTAAAAGGCAAAGGCAGCCTGGACTTTGGGAGAAGAATAAGCTGGCTCACTTTTTACGTTTGCCTTTGTACTTCCTGATGGCTTTGCTATGCATCCTTGGTTCACCCGTACTGGCAAAGGTTCCTAACTCAATTAATCCCTCATTTAAATTAACAATTAACAGTCAGACATCGCTGGCTATAGTCACCGATCCTACCTCACTACTAGAGCAAGGGAAAATTCTATACGATACGGGAAACTTTGCCAAGGCGGTAGAAGTATTAGAACAGGCTGTCCAAGCATATAGACAGGATGGAGAAAGCCTTTCACTGGCAGCAACACTGACTAATCTTTCTCTAGCTTATCAGCAACTCGGTGCATGGAATCAGGCACAGCAGGCAATTACAGAGAGCTTGAATTTACTCAAAGCACAAGATAAAAACCAAAATCTCCAAATATTTGCTCAAGCACTAGATATTCAAGGTCGTCTTCAACTGAGAATGGGAAATGCTGAGGATGCTTTAACAACTTGGCAGCACACAGAAGAAATTTACAGGCAAGTAGATAATCAAAGCGGCGTGGTGCGATCGCTAATCAATCAAGCACAGGCGTGGCGAACCCAAGGATTTTATCCCCGCGCTATCAAAACACTCACTCAGGTAAGTCAAACATTAAAATCTCAACCAGACTCTAGAGAAAAGACAGTGAGTTTGCGATCGCTTGGTGATGCCCTTTTAGTAGTAGGCGATTTGGAAAAGTCACATCAAGCACTAGAAGAAAGTCTGATAATTGCTCGAAATCTGCAATCAAGCGCTGATATTACCGCCAGTCTCTTCAGTCTGGGGAATCATGCCCGTCAACAAAAAAATAAAGCAACAGCGATCGCCTATTATGAACAAACTATTGCAGCATCTCCCTCACCCTTAATAAAAGTTCAAGCGCAACTCAATCTCCTGAGCCTACTCATTGAAGATCAACAATGGGCAAAGCTTCAAACTCTTTTGCCGTTGATTGAATCACAACTCAACCAACTCCCCCCTAGTCGTGCAAGTATTTACGCTCTAGTCAACTATTCACAAAGTATGACAAGAGTCAAGAGTGGAGTATTACAAGCATCAAGTAATAGTTATTACTTTAAAAGTGGCATTCATGACTCAGCTGCATTACTCGCCAGCGCCATCCAGAAATCTCGCAGTTTGGGTGACAAGCGGGCAGAAGCCTACGCACTAAAGAGTTTAGGCAGCTTATATGAAAAAACTGGACAATGGTCAGAGGCGCAAGAGCTTACCCAGAAAGGGTTAGCTCTGGCACAGAGCAGCAATGCACCAGAAATTACCTACGCCTTGGAGTGGCAGTTAGGTAGATTGCTGCGGGTACAAAAAGATATTAATGGTGCGATCGCAGCGTATGATGCTGCTGTGGATACTCTCCAGTCTCTCCGCAGAGATTTAGTAGTCAATAAAGATGTAGTAAACCAGGATCTGCAATTCAACTTCCGGGACAGCGTAGAACCCATCTACCGCGAGTCAGTAGAGTTATTGCTGAAATCCCAAGAAGGAAAATCAGACCAAAAAATCTTGGAGAAAGCACGCCAGAGGATTGAAGCACTCCAACTAGCAGAATTGAACGACTTTTTTCAGGAAGCTTGCTTACAAGGTCAGAAAGTAGCCCTCGATCAAATAGTAGACAAAGATAATCCCACTGCTGCCATCCTTTATCCAATTATTCTTCAAAACGAACTCCAGGTAATAGTCAAAATTCCCAAACACCCCCTAGAAAGTTACACTACTACTATTTCCCACAAAGCAGTAGAAGAACTCTTAGTAGACCTCCGAAAAAATCTGGTCAACCCCACCGCTACGAAAACCGTCCAAAAACAGGCGCATCAAGTTTACAACTGGCTGCTTCAACCCATTGAGTCAAAATTGCAAAAAAGTGGGGTAGATACCCTAGTATTCGTCCTGGATGGCCCCTTACGCAACTTACCAATGGCAGCCCTCTATGATGGTAAACAATACTTGGTAGAGAAATATGCAATTGCTCTGAGCGTAGGTCTGCAACTCCTCAACCCTAAACCCCTCGTTCAACAGCAGCTAAGAGCGCTAACCGCAGGACTGACTCAGCCACCACCAGGTTTTTCCAAGTTTGCACCGTTGCTTGCAATCAAATCTGAATTTGACGGAATTACCAAAGCAGGAGTCTCGACAACTAGTTTACTAGATGGAGATTTTAAGAAAAAGAATTTAGAGAGTCAAATTAGTGGTGCTTCATTCAACATAGTGCATTTAGCAACTCACGGCCAGTTTAGTTCTCGCCTTGAAGACACTTTTATTTTGGATTTTGATGGTCAAATTAACGTCAAAGATTTTGATACTCTCTTCCGCAGCAAAAGTAAAACCATTGTAGAGCTATTAGTTTTGAGTGCTTGCCAGACAGCAACAGGAGATAGCCGTGCAGCACTCGGTTTAGCAGGAGCAGCTGTACGAGCTGGCGCACGCAGTACCATAGCTTCCCTGTGGCAGATTGATGATGAATCAACAGCAATGTTTGTTAGTGCCTTCTATCGAGAACTCAAGAGTGGCAAAATCAGCAAAGCCGAAGCTGTCCACCGTGCCCAGCTACAACTTTTGAAACATCCTAACTATAAAGCACCAAGCTTTTGGTCTGCCTATGTGTTGATTGGCAACTGGCTGTAATTTGGAAATTCCGATTCCCAATTCCCAATTCCCAATTCCCAATTTTGTGGCATAAATTTAGTGAATGCAGATGATATGTACATAGCAGCATTGATCATTGAAAACTGACTTATGAGTAACGACACCTATCAGCTAGACGATTTCGCCTTAAAATTGCCGATTTCCCAATTAGCTCGTAGAACTGCCCAGGAATTTGCTAACCAACAGCCAAATTCGGAAAAAGGAGAGCAAGTTCGGCTGAATACGCTAGCTGTATGGGTAGTGAATGACTATTTAGAAATGATGGATATTCCTACTAACCTCCAGGCTAGTGACAGCTGGAATCCCATCATGCGTCTCTGTGGAAATATCGCTGACTTAGAAGTACCCTCAGTTGGTCGCCTAGAGTGTCGCCCCGTCCATCAACATCAGCAGATATGTTCCATTCCTCCAGAAACCTGGGAAGAACGGGTGGGTTATTTAGTTGTTCAATTTGATGAATTGCTCCAAGAAGCGAGGCTGCTTGGTTTTATTCCTAGTGTGACAACTGAAACACTACCCTTAAAACAACTGCAACCATTGGAAGCCTTTATCGACCACCTAGATCAACTACGTCAATCCCCAGTTAGTTCACTCGTGAATTTAAGTCAGTGGTTTGCTGGTATATTTGAGACAGGTTGGCAAAGTGTTGAATCCTTGTGGAACTTGCCAGAACTAAGACCAGCTTATGCCTTTCGCAATACTGAAACTCTGGAACTTAATCTCCTCAATCGACCAGAATCAATTACTAAACGCGCAAAACTAATTGATTTGGGTATCCAAATTCTTAACCAACCCGTCATGTTGATTGTGGAAATCAGCCGAGAAAAGGATCAACAAACCAGTATTCATCTGCAATTGCACGCTACGGGAAATCAAATCTATTTACCGCCCGGAGTTCATCTGATTGTTCTAGATAGTTCGGGAGCAGTATTTCTAGACGCTCAATCGAGAAAATCAGACAACTACATTCAGTTGCAGTTTCGCGGTGAACCTACAGAGCAATTTGGCGTTAGAGTGGCCATTAATGATACTAGTATTACTGAGCATTTTCGGATTTGAAACATCTAGCGATCTTCTCTCTTCGTCGGTAATTTACTAAGTGCTAATTGGTCAATTAAAAATTAAAAATTCAAGCCGGCTTTTGGGGATTTTGAGAAAAGTCTGTAAAAGCTTGTGGAGTTTGATTATGAGACATTAGAACAGGGCATGATTTTGCACAGGGAGATAGTGAGGCTCATGGGTAAGTTAGTGGTTCTGAAATTCGGAGAGGGTAGTTTTGAGCAAGGATTTGCTGTCACCCTCCAAATTGGTGAAGAACACGAGCGGGCTGCAACAGAAATTACAGGAAGACTACCTTCATTTCCCGAAATGCCTCTCTATTACAGTCATTGGCAGTCTAGTTATCGGCAGATAGGCAATCGTTATCGTCTCCATGCTGACAAAATGCAGGTGACAAATGTATCAATGGTTCAAGACTGCGAAAACACTTCCTATATCTTACGGGCCCGCTTTAATACCTGGTTACGAGCAGAAGAGTTTCGCCCTTTGAGGGAAAAATGGTTAGAAAGATTGTCGTCCGCAGAAGAAGTACGAGTAATTTTACAAACAGAAAACAGCCAATTGCAGCTATTACCCTGGCATTTGTGGGAGTTGTTAGAACGCTACCCCAAGACTGAAATTGCCCTTTCTTCACCTTCCTACGATCGCATTCACAAGCCACGCACAAAAAATCCATTAGTCAATATTTTGGCAATTGTGGGCAATAGTCAAGGAATTGACACCGAGGCCGATAAAGCTTTACTCCGACAGTGTAAAAACGCAGAAGTGAGCTTTCTGGTAGAACCACAACGCAAAGAATTAACCGAGCATCTTTGGGGAAAAAATTGGGATATTCTCTTTTTTGCTGGACACAGTTCCAGTAACCAAAATGGAGAATGTGGACGAATTTACCTGAATAAAACTGATAGTCTCACCATTGGCGAATTAAAATACGCTCTGAGGAAAGCCATTGAAAACGGCTTGCAACTAGCTATATTCAACTCCTGTGATGGATTGGGATTAGCGCGAGAATTGGCTGATTTACAAATTCCTCAAATGATCATCATGCGTGAACCTGTCCCAGATCAGGTTGCAAAGGAATTCTTAAAGTATTTTCTCGAAGGTTTTGCTGGGGGTGAGTCTTTATATCAAGCGGTACGCCAAGCACGGGAACGATTGCAAGGACTTGAGGATCGATTTCCCTGTGCAACTTGGCTACCAATAATTTGCCAAAATCCAGCACAGATACCACCCACTTGGGAGGAATTAAGGTCTACAACAAAAACTGAAGATAAAACGAATTTAACTTTGTCTACCAAACGCAGATTAGCAAAAACTTTGTTATCCAGTTTAGCAATTACAGTCTTAGTTTGTGGAGTGAGATGGGTAGGATTGCTGGAAAGTTTAGAAATTCCTGTCTTTGATCGGATGATGCGATCGCGCCCTGCGGAAGGACTAGATTCACGTCTGTTGGTAATCACAATTGACGATGACGATCTGGCAATTCAAAGACAAAATAATGAGTCCTTGATTGGAGCTTCTATTTCCGAAAAATCTCTCAATAAACTCCTAGTAAAACTGAATCAATATCAACCCCGTGCGATCGGCTTGGATATTTACCGTGATTTTCCAGCCAAACAACCAGATTTAATTACTCGTCTTCAACACACTCAAAACTTGATTGGCGTATGTAAAGGAAGTGATAGCACAAAAAATATCACAGGTATTAAGCCGCCACCAGAAATCCTCGATACAAATCTGGGATTCAGTGACTTTATTCACGATCCTGATGGAGTTATCCGTCGGCATCTTCTATTCATGAACCAAGAGCCTACATCGTTGTGTCCTGCCCGCCTTGCATTCAGTCTAAAACTGGCCTCTGTCTATCTGCAACCTTCAGGAATTCAACCAAAGTTCACCCCTGAAGGGAATTTGCAACTAGGTAAGACTATTTTTCCGAATCTGAAGTCTCGGACTGGCGGCTATCAAGATATTGATGCTAATGGCGGTCAAATCTTACTTAACTACCGTTCTCCAAAACAGATAGCCCAACAGGTGAAACTAACCCAATTTTTAGCTAGTCCAATTAACCCCAGTGCGATCAAAGACAAGATTGTTTTGATTGGTGTGACAGCAAAGGGAGATTCTCCAGACACCTGGCCTACACCTTTTGGCGCTCCTTTAGATGAGCAAATGCCAGGAGTGTTAGTACAAGCCCAGATGATCAGCCAAATCCTCAGCGCTGTGCAGGATGGGCGGCCGTTGCTGCGCGTTTGGTCGCTGTGGGCTGAGGTGGCGTGGATTTGGGGCTGGTCTTTGGTAGGTGGAGTTTTGGCTTGGCGAAAGCTTTCTTTCCCCTGGTTGGCATTGGCAGTCAGTATTACCTCTAGTGTTCTATATATATTCTGCTTTGGTTTGTTAATTTCGGGTGCTTGGGTGCCATTTGTACCATCGATTTTGTCGCTGGTAGCCACCGTTAGCCTGATGTCAATTTATAATTCAGAAACAAAAGTGCGGGTGGAAAGTGGGAAATAGGGAATTGGGGAAAGATTTTTTTGATTAAATTTTTTAATATCCAGCAGCAATACGGTTCGGTTAACGTTTTTATACCTCGAAGATCCCCCCAACCCCCCTTAAAAAGGGGGGCTTATAACCCTCTTTTACCCCCTTAAAAAGGGGGTCGCCGTAGGCGGGGGGATCTTAACCAAACCGTATTGTATCCAGCAGATAAATTTACAAGGTTTGCATACTTAAAGGAAAGTTTTTATGAAGTCAAATTCACAATTAATAAAACTGTTTTTAGTAGTAGCTTTTAGCTGTACCAGTTTACTAGTTAGCCTGACTTCAGTAGTGGCAAAACCAACTCTTGATTTTTCAATTAGGCATCGCTCTAATGCTAAAACGACCCTCGCTCAAGCCAAAACCTTTAATCAACCTGCAATTCCACCTGGGCCTCCTCCTGGGGGTCGCCCTCGTGGTGGAGCGAAGCGCGGGGGTTTTCCACCTACTAAACATGACCTGACTGCTTTAGTGCCTTTTACACAGGAATCTAACTCAGTGATTAATGTCTGGGGACAGACAACACTAGAACACCCAAGTTGGTTTTTTTATGTGCCATATACCAAAGATTCGCGCTATGGAGTTGAATTTGTATTGCAAGATCAAGACTCTAACGAGATTTACCAAAAAGCGATCGCTCTACCAGATAAACCAGGAGTGATCCGTGTGTCTTTGCCTACAACTGCTCCCGGCTTGGCATTAGACAAACAATATCGCTGGTTTTTCACCATTAGCTCCGATCGGGAAAAAAATTCTCCCCCAACTTTCGTCGAAGGAGTAATCCAAAGAGTCCAACTCAGTCCCGCCGTAGTCAAAGAGCTACAAACAACAGAACTTCTAAAGCGCTATGCTATTTATGCCCAAAACGGGATATGGTACGAAGCATTGACAATACTAGCTCAACTGCGCCAGAAAAATCCTAAAGATGCAGCACTGCAAACAGAGTGGAAAAATTTGTTAGGCAGCATCCACTTAGATGATATTGCCGCAGAACCGATTTTCTTGGAGCAACCTTAGAAACTAGGACTTACCCTTTGAAGGTGGGTAAAATTCTTGGACAATATATTCCTCTTTTCTCTGTGTCCTCTGCGCCTCTGTGGTTAGAAAAATTGCTAAACCGCAGAGGCACAGAGAACGCAGAGATTTTAAGAGTCATCTTGAAAGGGATAGTCCTAGAAACTATTTATAGCGATAAGATTCCTGGAGTTAAATTTGAAGCCCTTGAGGCTTATTATGAGCAAACCTCAAGTCGCGGATTATCAAAGGAAGTTAGGAAAAGTGAGTAATTGTTAGCTTTTTAGTTGCTGTTGATTAGCCCTGCTCCCCTGCCTCTCTGGCCAGAATTATCAAAAAGCGTTACAACTTTGTTCCACACTCAGCGCAGAAGTTGTGGTTAGGAGCATTTTTGGCATTGCAATTGCTACAATACACTGGCTCTGCTGCCGCTTTCGGCGATCGCTTCTGCAAGCCGACCATTTGAGCATTGCTCTTACCAGGAACTACCATTGGATAGCAGTTTTCGTCTCTGGTGACGTGGACATTTAAGATCACCGCGCCTTTGTGTGCCAGCATTTCAGCGATCGCATTTTTTAATTGACTGCGATCGCTGATTACCATACCTTTAATGCCATAAGCTTTTGCCAATAACTCTACATCTGGCATCCCTACTTCCATGTTCGAGCATGAGTAACGCTCACCATAAAAGGCTTGCTGCCATTGGCGCACCATTCCTTGCCAGCCGTTATTGATAATTATTGTCTTGACATCTATCCCATACTGTGCAAGCGTTCCCAATTCCTGCAAACACATTTGGAAACTAGCATCACCGCTAATACAAATGACTTCTTCATCAGGAAACGCCACTTTCGCGCCCATTGCCGCAGGTAAGCCAAAACCCATCGTTCCCAAACCAGCGCTAGAAATCCAGCGCCTTGGGCCATTCTTGAGAAATTGTGCTGCCCACATTTGATGTTGTCCCACATCTGTGGTGTAGAAAGCTTGAGGTGCTTGGCTACTGACTTCTACCATCACTTCTTGGGGTGAAATGCTGTCGGGATGGTGCGGCACTATTAGAGGATACTCATCGCGCCAACGGTTAACAAGATTTAACCACTCTTGGTTTTGATTTGGTGTAGCCTTAACGCCTGTTTCTTTGCAGCGACGCAACAAGTCTACTAACACGTTCCGCACATCACCGACGATAGGCACTTCGGGAATGCGGTTTTTGCCGACTTCTGCCGGATCGATGTCGATGTGAATTACTTTGGCGCGGGAGGCGAATTCGTCTAACTTGCCTGTAACGCGATCGTCAAATCTCGCGCCGACGCAAATTAACAAGTCACAATCACTAACGGCAAAGTTGGCGTAAGCTGTGCCGTGCATCCCCAACATTCCCAAAGCTAGGGGATGATGTTCGTCAAATGCACCGATCCCCATTAAGGTTGTGGTGACAGGGATATCGAATAATTCCGCGAGTTCTTTGATTTCTTCGTGGGCACTAGCTGCGATCGCGCCACCACCGACATACAGTAAAGGACGGCGACTTTCAGTAATTAACTGAATGGCGGCGTTGATTTGTCGGGGATTTCCCTTAACGGTGGGACGATAACCGCGTAATTTTGCTGAACCTGGTTTTACAGGTACATAGTCAAATTCTTCTAAAGCGACATCCTTGGGGACATCAATCAAAACAGGCCCCGGTCGCCCACTGCTTGCGATGTGGAAGGCTTCAGCGACAATTCGTGCCATATCTTTGGGGTCACGCACTACATAAGAGTGCTTGACGATGGGTAACGTAATTCCGTAAATATCGGTTTCCTGAAACGCATCTGTACCAATAGACGGCCGTGCTACTTGCCCCGTAACCACAATCATCGGAATTGAATCCATGTAGGCGGTGGCGATCCCTGTCACCAAGTTAGTAGCTCCTGGGCCAGAAGTGCCAAAGCATACTCCTACTTTTCCAGTTGCACGGGCGTAACCATCTGCGGCGTGGGCTGCGCCTTGTTCGTGTCTCACGAGAATGTGCTTCATAGCACCAGTTGCTTCCACCTTATACAGGTCGTCGTAAATTGGTAGAATTGCTCCACCAGGATAACCAAAAATATAATCAACGCCGTGGCGATGAAGGCTGTCAAGGAGAGCAAAACCGCCAGATGCACGTTTGGGCAGGACTGGCGGGCTAGAAATACGAGACTCTTTGTAATTCTCAGTTTGTGGGAGACTAATTTGGGAGAGCGATTCTCCTGCGGAGACACTTCGTGAACGCACGGTCAAACCTCAGACTATAGCTAAAGTTAATGCTGAATTCTGTATTCAAGATTTCATTTTAATTGAAAACTTCAATCAAAATCTTATTAATTTTTATATTAAATATAAATCTAGATTATTAGTCTACATTAATTAAAGTACGTCTTGCAAGACTTTGCGGGTATTTTGCCAAGCCCAAACACCAACAACTACGACAACAACACTCATTGATAGAAGCACAGTTCGTAGACCCAGAGCATCAGTTAATGGCCCAGTAATCGCCAAGGGTAAGGCCAGAGCGATGTTAACAGCATGATTTTGAAAGCCAAATACTTTACCGTGCATGGTAGGTGGTGTTTGCTGTTGAATTAAAGTTTGCATAGGTACGCCAATTAGGGCAGCACCTATACCTAAAAATGCACAGAGTCCTAGGGCCAGTAATAAGCTGTGCGTAAAAGTGAACACCCCTAAAACTACTGCCATCATCAAAAAACCAATTAAAGGTAAGGGTTTTTGATCTAATTTATCACCCCAATGACCTAAAATCGCTGCACCAGATACCATACCCACGCCTGCTGCTGCCAAGAAAAAGCCAAACTGTTTTTCTTTTAAACCAAACTCCTCGGCTAATTGAATTGTCAGCACCGTTAAGGCTGCAAACACACAATATAAGGTTGTCAGTTGCAGCATGGCATTCAATATCAAACGGTTTTTCTTGAGATAGCGCAGGCTTTCGGTGAATTCAGTCCAAGGGTGATTTGATGCTTGATGTTCCTGTTGGGGTTTGTGTTCTTTAAACTTAATCGGTTGCATGATTACAGCCGATAATATATATAATCCACCAACTACAATCTCTTGACCGTATTCTGCTCCCATTAAGCTTTTTGCCAAGCTCAAAATCGGCTCTCCTATAGCAAAGCCAACAATTAAAGCTCCCATCATTGTGCTGCTAAACAGCGCATTGGCTGCTAACAAATTCTCTCGCTTCACCAATAGGGGAATGGCTGCTTGCTCGGCTGGTGCAAAAAACTGCGTCACCGTGGAGATGGCAAAAGTTAAGATTAACAGAATCAAAAACTGTCGTGGTAACAAGGGAAGACACAGCGTTAAGATTCCCCGTACAATATCTGAGCCAACCATAATCAGTTTTTTTGGCAAGCGATCAACAAAGATACCACCAGCAGAACCAAACAAAATTGCTGGTATTGTAAAGGACAGCATCAAGGTTGAATACATCGAGTTTCGTGCCAACCCAGGAAGCGGTGAGTAGTTCTCTAGTAAAGCAATCATCAAAACGAAAAAGACTTTATCTGCTAACTGGGACACCAATTGCCCAAGCCACAGAAGCATAAAAGCACGGTTTTTTAGCAGTGCGCCAAACCCTTTATTAACAGCAGCCGGTTCAGTTGGAAACATTAGATACTTTACAGTGACTAGGGTAGATGGGGCATTGGGTATGGGGTATGGGGTATGGGGTATTAGGCAGAGAGGAGGATGAATACTGACTCCTAACTTCTAACTCCTGTACAGAAGCGATTAATCGCGTCTGTACTCCTAACTCCTAACTCATAATTCTATTGTCCGGACTAATTTGCTTCATAACGCTTTAACAGCATAAGCAAAAACTCAGCAGCTGTCAGATAACCTTTGGGTGGAGAAATTTCAATTAATGAATCTACCCACCAGCCTTGTACCGTTTGGAGCTTAGATGCAGAGCGACTTTTTGTTAGACATTGCCACATCGACAAATGATCGACTGCTGGTTGTGCATAAAAGTTATTCTGCCCACTACCCAGCAAACTAGAACTCCAATGAGTAAAATAATCATGACTCATCCGATGAATCGGGAAATTACCCTGTAGGGGTACTCCCCATCCATCTATAGCAATAAATGCTTTCACAGAACCACCCAAGAGTTGCCACAAATGTGCTGCCCCGATCGCTCCAACTACGCCAGCACTAAAGCTAATAAATATAATTGGCGATTTTAGAGAGTCGCTCAAGCGATACCTGCGGTGAGCTACGCTAACGCGCAAGAACTGCAAAATATGCAAAGCTGATAAAACTAAAACATCTTTACCCGGATAAACCAGTATATTTGCGGACTCATAGGCGATCGCGCCATCAGCAACCATATCTAATAATCCGACTTTAAAGCTTTCTGTTAATTCTGGCTTATGAATTCCAGGGCAAATAATTATACTTATCTCTCTATTCTGAAAATTGCTCATTTGAAGATAAATCTTTGTACCTGAAAATTTAGATCCCCGACTTCTTTAAGAAGTCGGGGATCTGCACACCGCGACTTTTACCAAATCAGACAGGATTGCTATCTATAAATATAGCCTTATTTTTACTGAGAAAATATAGCTGCTTCACATATTTTTCCGAAAGAATACTATGTCAAAAAAATCTTAACCTCAGCTATAAATAGTATTAGATTATTCTTCTTATTTAGATGATTATTTTTATTGTTATTTGTTGATGACATGATATATATAGCCATTGAAGAAGCAGTAGAAAATAATATACTTGAACCTAATCTATATAAAAGCGTGTTAAGCTTTGCGCCTTTAAGAGAATATTTTGAAACTCTCAACTTGATGTTGGGAATTGTTGAAGACTTAAATCTTGATAGACATATTTGGCACAAACCCGCATCAAATTAATTTCACTGAAAACGCAGCTTTATCACGCAGCCTCGGAGATACCTCACCCTGATTTTGCTGTGCAAAATCTGTCCCTCTCCTTATTAAGGAGAGGGATTAAAGATAGGACAGTGTGAGGTTTTTCTTCTGTTTTGGGTAATTCGATGACTTGTGTGTACACTGTAGCTTTTTAAGGCGAGGGAACTAGATTTCCTGTTTCCCCTCTTAGAAAGGGAGATTAAGATGGGTAATTCGACTTGTATATGCACCGTAGCCTTTTAGGAGAGAGGTCAAAATTGTACCTTTGATTCAATTTCCCATACTTAATGCCCGACGAAAGTCTTACTTTTGATGTATTATTTGAATTTTCCCACCTCTCCTATCCCCCTGGATGGGATAATATGTTACAAGTAAGGAGAATGTGAAAACTATTCCCTAACTTTATATTTCTCTGCACTCTGGTTATATTGAGGAACTAATTGTGGTTGCCACGCCGGAAAAAGTACAACACACCCACGAGCAATTATCAGGTAAAGACCGTGTAGCCGTACTGCTTATGGGCTACGGCGAAGTCGAAAGCTACGAAGATTTCGCCAACTATAACGAACAGGCTTTAAATCTACTGACAGCAAAATTCGCACCAGTACCAACCTGGATTTATCCGCCTCTAGCAAAGCTTTTGGCGCTATTTGACCGCCATGAGTGGGGACACACACACCACGATTTTATCTCCCCACACAATGCCATCTTTGAAAAGCAACGGGCTGGGATAGAGAAGAATTTACAAGAAAAATGGGGTGAGAATGTTCAAGTTTTCAAAGCTTTTAACTTTTGCGCCCCTTTCTTACCCAATCAAGTTTTAGCAGAAATTAAAAACCAAGGCTTTGAGAAGCTGCTAATCTACCCGTTGCTGGTTGTTGATTCTATCTTTACCAGTGGGATTGCGATCGAGCAAGTTAACAATGCCCTGGTTGAGTTGGCTGATGGTGAAGAACACTGGATTAAAGCACAGCGTTACATTCCTTCTTTCTTCAACGAACCAGCTTACATCGATTTGATGGCTCATCTGGTTGAGGAAAAAATTGCTGAGTTAGGCGCAGCTTATCTACCTTCTCAAATCGGTATTGTGTTAATGAATCATGGCTGTCCCCATAAAGCGAAAGGCTTTACTTCTGGGATTGCCGAAAGTGAAGCAATGTACGATTTAGTTCGGGAGAAGTTGATAAATCGTTATCCGTTAATCTCGGTAGGCTGGCTCAATCATGACACGCCCTTAATTGATTGGACACAGCCAAACGCCGAACAAGCGGCAAATAACCTGATTCAACTGGGTGCAAAAGTGGTAATTTTTATGCCAATTGGCTTTGCCACAGAAAACCACGAAACTTTATTGGATGTACACCATATCATCCATGCTTTAGAGAAACAGCATCCTGGTACAAACTACGTGCAAATGGCTTGCGTTAACGATCGCCCAGAATTTTTGGCCATGGTGGCTCAATGGGCTAATGCTCATATTGCAGAGTTATTGTCAGAGCAAGCTTTGACAGTTAATCCCCAACTCGCTGGCGATCGCCATCATCACCACCATCATCATTAAGTTGAGTTGACTTTAGTAGGGTGAGCAAAGTTTTGCGCACCCTATATTTCCGTACCTGTGTACTTCAATTTACCTGAAAAACACTGTATTTGTTTACTTCTTATTCCAGAGACTTAAAAATGCTTGAGAGATAGCTGGGGTAATCTGACTTTGTAAGTGATTTAGGGCATCACGATGATTTTGATTGTTGTCATCATAATAGGTGAACAAATTCGTCAGCTTAACAATCTCAGGATTTTGATCGTTTGTCCCTCTCCATTTATTAGTAACTTTGTGTAAAACGTCCTTGGGTAGGTTTTGTTGTAAGTTATTTAACGCTGCAATGTAAGAAGGATTTTGAGGATTCTTTTTAAATTGAAAGCACAAATCTATCAGCTTGAGTTGTGCTTGTGGCTGAGACTGGGGCTTATCTGTTAGGCTAGCTTGCTGTAGAATTTGACGCTGTTCAAAAGTGGCAATGCCATTCTCAGTTAAACCCTGAGATTTCTGAAATTTCTTGACTGCTGTATAAGTGGCTGGCCCATAAAAAGGCAAGTCTTGAGGAATTTCGGCAGGGGTTGCGAAACCGTGAAACTTCAATCTATTCTGAAGCCCTTTGACTGTCTCTTCCATTAAAGCTCTAGTCTCGACATCAGCGTTACCATTTACCCCAAGTTTTTGTGAGTACTGTTTCTGAAACTTTTTAATCGCTTCTTCAGTAAGATCGTCTATCAATGAGTTGATATTTCGCTTCCAGGGAGCGAATTTAGTCAGATCCGGCTTTGGATCGATCTCAGGGGCTAAATATCCCAACCCGATTAAGATATGACGGATGACTTCAGGGCTACTAGTAGCCATACTTTTTGGTTCCTTTGCGACTAAACTACCATTTAATGTATCTTGATTAACAAAATTTAAGTAAGTAGAAATAAATAAATCTAACATATCTTATTTGCAAAGCGTTCCAAAAGTTAAGCGATGTGTGATAACAGGGTGCAACTCTTTGAGACGTTGAGCGTAGGTGACTACACAGTGGTATATGATTTACGCCAGGACAATACCTTGCGGTAAGAAAAGGGGTTTTAAGAGCATGTCTGAGAAGTATTAAATATTTCGCTTGATCCCCCCTAGCTAGCCCCCCTTAAAAAGCGGGAAGAATCAAAGTCCCCCTTTAAAAGGGGGATTTAGGGGGATCTACAAGTCTCGAATACAACACCAAAAAGTTTTCAGACATCCTCTAAGGCTTGGTGAGCGATCGCTTATTCTTAACCATTGATGATACTACGTCGTAGGTATCCACAGATGTGCATTGCTGTCAAGTTATTTGATTGGCGGCGCTGGTATGAGTTCCCTTTAGATGTCGAACGTTATCTCACCATGACGTATCATTAGGAACATCTGTTTTCATCCGCCCCTAATCTATAAAATACTAGACATACATATTAGTAAAGGCACGGTAGAACCGTGCCCTAATTTGCAAAAAGTATTATTTTGAAAGGTTTTTGCTTTAGAGGAAATTTAATACTGGCGTAAAATTGCAGACAATGAACTATCTTTACGAAGATCCATCAAGTCTGCCAAAGAGTCTGTGCGCTTATCCAAGTGGTGCTTGTGTTCTGCTGGCAGAACCGTCACCAAATGTTTTGCTTTAGGTTGCATCTGCATCATCGGCATCAATTGAGCCTGTGGCACAAAAATTGGCTGGTTCTTGGGAAGGTGTGGTTCCAATTTTTGGTAATTGCTTTGTGCCAAGCGTGCCTGATGGCGGTTAACTTGTTTTTGGACTTTTTGTGGTTGCGTTTTCCGGTTGAGCATTTTGAAAATGAGCAAAGAACCACCACCACAACTTAGGGCGATCGCAGCCACCAACCATAAAGGTGTAGGATTACTATTCTCAGAAGGCACACTAATTGGTTCTTCAACAACAACTGGGATTGTTTCTGGTTCTTCTTGTGCTACCTGTCCAGCATTACCTAAGCTATACAGGGCAAAAGCACCACCTCCTAAAAACATGGCTAAACACCCAGTTAACAATAGCCAAGGATGATGTGCAACCAGATATACCAGAACATTCGAGCTTTGTTTCAATCTCGATTTCTTCTTTGTCAGCTGTGGAGTAGCCCTTCTGAGTCGGGTTGGCTCGCGCTGTACACTCTGACTTTTTTCCATGATTACTTTCAGATTTGTACCCCTCTAGTCAATAAATTGTACTGGAGGAGTCAAGCATCAGGTATCCGTAACAAAATTTCAGATTTCGGTAGCTTTTTTGTAAAACAGAAGCTACCAAATCTGACTAAACTTTTGTCAAAATTGTGTATGTCTTGTGACTTATTGCCCTAATAATCGGAAATCAGTTCACTTATTTTCTGCCTTAACTAGGAGAATACCTTTCTAGAGCAAGTTGAATTAATTGATCGACTAATTGTGGAAAAGAGACTCCACTATGGGCCCAGAGTTGGGGATACATACTCGTTGCAGTAAAGCCTGGTAAGGTATTGATTTCGTTAATAAAAACTTCTTTTGTCGCTTCTACATAGAAGAAATCTACCCTTGCTAAACCCGCAGCATCAACAGCTGTAAAGGCTTGCAAAGCCATGTCCTGAATTTGACGGGCGATCGCATCTGGAATCGATGCCGGAATCAGTAAATCTGCCCGACCCTCTGTATACTTAGTCTCATAGTCGTAAAAATCGCTATCATAACTAATCTCTCCAACGACGGAGGCTTTTGGTTGATCGTTTCCTAAAACGGCACACTCAACTTCTCTGGCAACGACACCAGCTTCTACAACCAGCCTTCGATCATAACTGGCGGCACTATCTAAAGCGGCTTCTAATTCTTGGCGCGATCGCACTTTGGCAATACCCACTGATGAACCCAAATTAGCCGGCTTGACAAAAGCAGGATAACCTAATGCTGCTTCAATGTCATCACACAGTTTTGGAAATACGCAAGGATTAGACCAAACTTGCGCTCTAGTTATCGCTTTGTATTTTACCTGTGGTAGTCCCGCTTGCTCAAAAGCAATTTTCATCGCAATTTTATCCATCCCCATTGCTGAACCTAACACTCCAGAACCAACAAAGGGGACTTGCATCAAAGTTAGTAACCCTTGAATTGTCCCGTCTTCACCGTTGGGGCCGTGGAGAATGGGAAACCAAACATCCACTTGGGCAACTTGAGAGGGAGATTGCCACTTGCTGAGGGTTTGGGCTTGAGGATTGGATATCAGATTTCCCTCAGAAGTTGATTGTTCAGCTTCCAGAAGCGGACTGCCGCTTTCTAAAACCTTTTGGGGTGCAACTCCTGCTAACCAGCGTCCATCTTTTTGGATGTAAAAAGGGAGTATTTCGTACTTACTAGCATTTTCCTCTGCACTTAAAGCTTTAGCGATCGCCCGTGCTGATTTAATTGAAACTTCATGTTCTCCCGAACGACCGCCAAACAGTAACCCCACGCGCAGCTTAGTCATTTTCGGTTCCTCGACACTTCTCAAGGAGATAGCGTATCATAACCTACAAAAGTTGCCATGTTTTTCTATATTATTTTTTTGCCCGTTCAAATCCTGGCTAGAAAAACTTGCGATCGCAGATTGTAACCCACGGAGGTGGGTTTTGCCTGTGTAGTCGCGGTTTATAACCGACCTTTGAAGCTACTTCTGATGCCGCACTTCAACTACAGTATGTACATTACCGCGAGGCGTAAAATCTGCTTTGACAGTCACTTCTAACGGATCGCAAGCAGCCACAAAATCATCCAAAATTTGATTTGCAGATTCTTCGTGAGAAATATAGCGATCGCGGTAACTGTTTATGTAAAGCTTAAGTGCCTTCAATTCCACTACCCGTTCGTCAGGAATATAGGTAACGTAAATTGTCGCAAAGTCAGGATACCCAGAAAACGGACATTTACAAGTAAATTCCGGCAAAGTAATACTAATGTCATATCGTCTGCCAACACGCGGATTCGGAAAGGTAATTAATTTACCTTCCGCAATTCCGCGTTCGCCATACTTCATTTCTTGGCTCGTCGGGGATACACTTTCAGCTAATTTGTCAGTTGTCATGTGTCATTTGTCATTGGTTATTTTACTTATTTTTACGTCCTTTTATGAATTTTGCAGCTTCTTAACTCCAAACTCTTGTACAGACAAAGATTTTTCGCGTCTCTCAATACTCTTCCTTCTCCCAGTCTGGACAATTCTCGTCTTCACAACCGTGGGGATGCATAGCACAAACTAACAAATTACCACTATAAACTTGACCGTGATAGTGAGTACAACCAATGCAGGCAGGATTTTTCTCAGCTGTAGGTTCAACTGAATAAGGAAAACCTGGATCTACATCTGCCACCATGTCTTCCAGTTCCCAGTAAGCCTCAAACATTGGTTCAGCAAAATCCTGTAAATACTGATCGACTTCAGTAACAATGTTAGGGACTTGCTCAGTGATTTCTTCCGTTAGCTCAAAAAAAGCGTCTACCATTTCACTCATTCCCAGGAAGAAACGCTCTACTTCATCAGCCACTGTTTCAACGATTTCTGCTAAATCTTTTTGCCACTGTTCCATAAACTTGACACCTTTGCAGGCTATAAACAGGACGCTTTGTGTTATCTGGGTGAAAGCACTACAATACACACTAGGCAATGTATCTTATCAAGTTTCTATATGAAGTGCCATGTTAAAGTGCCACTTCTTCTGATTATCTCAATCAAAAAATAATTTTTATCGATCGCGTTGCAATCGTTTTAACTCGTTTTGCAAGTCTATAACTTCTTGGCGCAATTTATCCACATTCTCACCAGATGCTTCCTCTTTCACCGTTGGTTCTTCATCTTCCTCTAAAATCTCAATGCGACGAGGTTCAGAAGGGGGTGTTTTTTCAGAGGTTTCAGTAGATGCTTGGGCTTGTTGGGCTTGCTTCATCATATCTTCAACGAAGCGGCGGGCTTCTTCTGTGTTCATTTCGCCCTTTGCCACCATTTCATCTGCCAGTTTTTGGACTTGCGATCGCACTTGGGCTAATTTTCCCCCTGCTTTCTCACCTGCGTAAGAAGCTAATCCAACACCGAGGTAAAAAGCTTTTTGAACAATATCTCCAAAACCAGGCATTGTTGCTGACCGCTCATAAAAATAGGGCGACCCGGAGACTACGCCTATCACAAGCCTCCCGTGTTGCTGCTACCTTCCGGTTCTGACAAGATTTGGGTGTTGCGATCGCATAGATCCAGGTCTTCTAAAAGAATAACATGAAAAACCAGTAAGTGTGTGTTATTCCATAACAATTCGCCATTCGTAAAGCTGATAGTTGACGCAGCCGTGTTTTACTAAGGGGTCATCAGCGACAATTGCTTCTGCTTCTTCCTTTGATGTTGCTGTTTGAGGCAACATCCCGCCTCTTTGCTCTGCCCAATAGCCTGTTCGCGCTTTGTGTCCTTTGCCAATTAAGTCCTGGATGTAGGCTTTATGAGCGGGTACATATTGGTCAAAGGTAGGTTTATCAACTTTGCCCTCTTCAATTTTTACAAACCACGGCATCTGTTTGCATCCTCATAATTGGGGATTTTGGATTGGGAGTAATATCAAGTTCAAATTAATTATAGTAAGGTGCAATCGTTGCAGTTCATCTATCCGAGTCCCATGCCGAAACAGATTACTATGCCTACGCTAACCACTTAAGCGAAGAATTGTTGGTTGGTTATCCTCAAGCAACAGAAGCGTGAGTTGCTCAATGCAGAAAAAGCAGTAGCCCATCCGGTTAAACTGATAAAGAAGAAAATAGCAGATTAGGCAGTGAATAACATAGTGCGGTTAGTTTTGACAGCAATATTGCTGGTGCTAGTTACAGCTTGTGGCAGTATTGGACTGCTACCGACTAGCGAGTTAGTGCAGAAAGCGATCGCACTTGGGCTAGAGCAAACTCAACAAAAACTTAGCCAACAATTGGATCTAGATTTTCAAGGATTTGAAATCAAGGGGCTATCAATTACCCAGGAACAACCCCTAACCATTGAAAATTTACCAGCTTTCCACGTTCGGGGAACCTACGATTTGATTCTCAAGCTACCAAAACGGCGTTTGACGCAACCAAAACAACCCTTTGATGTTTACCTGCAAATTCAGCAAGAAGGTAAAACTTGGCGATCGCTAATTCCAGAAAAAGCTAGTAAAAATACTCAAACAATTTGGCGCAGCTATCTCATCCAATAGCTGTGTGTGCAAATACAAAAACCATCACAACCTTTTACGTATAACTGCTGCGTCATAGTCATGATCGAGGTAATAGTTTCATCGGGGAAAGGGCAAGATGTATATTAACTTTTTCATCAGTTCCATTGCTGGAATTGTGGTTGTAGTACTAACAGCTTTTGGCTTACTGCAATGGTTACACATCCCTGCTGGTAATTTTCTGGATTGGGTGATTGGTGGTGCAAGTTTTTGGTGGCTATTGGTAATTGTTACCGTACCCTGGAATGTCCATTTTCAAGCGAAAGAAGTCTTAGCAGAAGCAGCGCAATCAACTGAGAAAGGAATTCCAGTCGATGAGAAACAAGTGAAGTATGTCACATTGTTGGCAAAGCGATCGCTCTGGGTTGCCATTGCTTTGCATTTATTCTCAGCCGTTGGTCTTTATACCCTTGCTGTCACTGGTATTAGTACGGTGGGATATATAAGTTCTGGTGCAGCTTTGTTATTAACGATTCTGCGTCCAGCGATTCGAGCTTACGAGTATTTATACGCCAGGTTAGCGATGATTCGCCAAGAGTGGAAGTATCCGCGCGAAGATATTGTTGAACTGCGCGATCGCTTCTCGATATTGGAACAAAAAATTCAGTCGTTGGAAGATCAACTTAATCCAGAACAACCTTATTCCTTACCCGCAACTCAACAACGCTTTGCTGAGGAGACTCGTAGAGATTTAGCCCGGATTGCCGCTAATTTTGAGGAATTACGGGCGACAAATCAAACTGAACATGAACGTTTGGCAAGAGAAGCCCGAACTGCGATCGCACAGCTGTCTACCGACGGGCAATTTCTCGATCATGTGCGCGAAATCATTCGATTTTTTAAGACTGCTTAGTTATTGCTCTAATAGCTTAGTATTTACGCATTGACAGATAAGATCAAATATGAATAGCTAAAAAACCATATCTCTCGTAGGGGTTTAGCATTGCTAAACCCCTACGTCGCGGGTCTATTTAGCATCAAAGAATGATTAAAAAAAGTCTGAAACTACCTATTTTGGTAAATTCATATCATGATTAATTTGTACAGTGCGTAAGTCCTGATTGTGTAGTCAACTAGCAGAATCGAGTTTTTGGTGACAATTCCCAACAGCAGAATGATACCAATTAGGGCATAAAGTCCCAGAGGTTTTTGAGCAACCATCAACGTTACCAGTGCGCCACCTAAACAAAAGGGCAAGGCAGCCATAATCGATAATGGGTGAAGAAAGTTGTTATACAGCAACACCAGAATTGCATAGATACACATTAATGCCAGCCCTAATGCACCGCCAAAGCGACCAAAAATATCTTGCATAATTTTGGCACTACCAGAGGGTTGCTGTACTACTCCTGGCGGCAAGTTTTGCATCACAGGTAGTTTGTTGATTTTTTCTACAGCCTCTCCCAAAGAAATCCCTTGTAAATTGGCTTCTACGGCAACTTTACGGGCGCGATCGTAGCGATTGATGGTAGCAGGGCCACTACCAAAACGGATGTCTGCAACCGCCACCAGAGGAATCAATTTGCCATTTTGACTGTCATCGCTGCGTTGACTTGTTTATCCGCTACCTCGCTTTGTTGACGGGATGTAAGACGACTTTATACACCCATTCCAGCAAAGGCGATCGCAATTCTTAAACCAGTACCCAAGAATAATGGTTTCAACTATGCCCTGGTTGATTTTTGATCTGGTTTGCTTAAAAAGCTAGCATCTTCAAAGGTTACAGGTTCTTCCACCTCGACTTTTGAAAAACTTTCATCGCTCACAGTCTTACCTCCACTTTCTTTTTATACATACCAATTTTGGTATTTTCTTAAGAAAACTTGAAATTTATTTACTTTCTATCAACTATGGCGCATTTTATAGCTGATGTCTTTAATCAATAAAAGTATGGAGTAAAACTTTAATGCTAAGGGTAATCACTAGGGTTGGATGCTTAATAATTTTATGTAAATATTAGAATAAAAAAATTATCCCATCTCATCTAGCTACTCTAGGTCACACACTATAGGCATTTAGATCACTGTCAACCAATGCTTAAATATGAAAGACTGATAGAACTAATCTAGATTTATTTAATTAAAACTCGAATAGTAAATGTACTTCTTAAGACTGAAAGACTGCTTTATCTACGCAAACAATAATTCCTTTAAAGCTTTAGTGTTATTAGAAAGCCATGTATCTATGACTTACGCAAAACTACACGCGGTAGGGGCAATTCATGAATTGCCCCTATCGGAAACTCAAGGTTTGGGCTATTTTTTGCGTAAGTCTTGGTATCCAAGCATAGATAAAGCTAGCGTTCACAGCTACACGTGAGTTACAAAGGAGCAAACTCCATAATTCCAGCCGGGATAGCCCTGATGATGGAATTTTGAAATCAATGCAAAACAATAAATAATTGGTATTTACCAGAGTAAGCAGATATGTTCAATGCCACTGAAATTTTAATTGATGCCTTTGTAGATGAAATACGAGAAGGCTACCGTCGCACTTATGGCTGTTTCAAAAATGATTATCAAGACATTATCGCCTGGGCTGGTAACATGGCTTTGGAAAACATTGCCAATAGTGATGCCCTTTATCATAATGTTGAACACACTGTTCTTGTTACCCTTGTGGGGCAAGAAATCTTACGTGGCAAACACATCAGAGAAGGCGGTGTTTCCAGTGAAGACTGGTTGCATTGTATCATTTCCTTGCTTAGTCATGATATTGGCTACGTTAAGGGAGTTTGCCGACAAGATCAAGAAGGAGCAGGTTTATATTCCACAGGTAAAAATGGCAGAATGGTTTCTGTAGCTCCTGGCGCTTCTGATGCTAGTCTCACGCCGTATCATGTTGATAGAGCCAAGCTTTTTATTGATGAACGTTTTGGAGGTCACAAGTTAATAGATGCTGAGGCAATTAAGAGCAATATTGAATTGACTCGCTTTCCCGTGCCTGCGGCAGAAGATCATCAAGATACAAAATGCTTTGCTGGGTTAGTTCGGGCGGCTGATTTGATTGGTCAACTAAGCGACCCGCGTTATCTGAAGAAAATTACTTCATTATTTTACGAGTTTGAAGAAACTGGTGTGAATAAAGTTTTGGGCTATAATACCCCTGCTGATTTACGGAATAACTACGCTAAGTTTTACTGGAATGGTGTCTATCCTTATATCCAAGACGGACTGCATTACCTATCATTGACACAACAGGGCAAACAAATTCTGGCTAATCTCTACTCAAACGTATTTGTTGTAGAACACGAAAAACAACAGCAAGAACAGCAGCGCTATTTAGAGAAATTAGCAGTGAAGAGTTGAGATTTGGGAGACGCGATTAATCGCGTCTGTTGAGAATTATTAATCATGAGTTATGAATTAAGATAAAACTTTAAGAACTCATAACTCATAACTTATAACTCCTAACTACTATGGATTGGTGGCGACGACTAAAGAAAAATCCTTTGGCACAATTTGGGGCAATTTTGCTGTTAATTTTTTACATAGCAGTAATTGCAGCAGATTTTGTGGCTCCTTATGACCCTTACGCTTCCCAGCCTAATGGTTCACTGCTGCCACCAACTCAGATACACTGGGTTTCTCAGTCAGGGCAGTTTATTGGGCCCCATCTGTATCCCACGACTCAGGGAGACACAAATTTAGAAACAGGCGATCGCAAACTCATTGTAGACTTCAAAAAACCCTCACCTTTGCGTCTATTTGTCTCTGGCTCAGAATACCGATTGTTGCAGATGAGTTTGCCACTACCTCCCAAGTGGGATGAAGTCACAATCTTTCCTGGTATTCCTTTAAATTGGCATTTATTTGGCACAACAACTGGTGCAAAAATTAACATCTTGGGTACTGATGACCAAGGACGCGACCAATTCAGCCGCCTGCTGCATGGCGGTCGCATCAGTATGTTTATCGGGATTTTTGGTATCATCATTACCTATCCCCTCGGTTTGCTCATCGGTGGAATTTCCGGTTATTTCGGCGGTGTGACTGATAGCGTCATTATGCGTTTAGCAGAAGTCTTAATGACTTTCCCTAGTATTTATCTTTTGGTGACTTTAGGGGCAGTCTTACCGGCTGGTTTAAGCAGTACCCAGCGTTTTTTGCTGATTGTGGTGATTACTTCGGTTATTAGCTGGGCTGGTTTAGCACGGGTCATTCGCGGACAGGTACTATCAATTAAAGAGCGAGAATTTGTCCAAGCGGCATGCGCAATGGGCGGAAACCCACTTTATATCATTCTTCGCCACGTTTTGCCGCAAACGGCTAGTTATGTAATTATTTCTGCTACTCTTGCAATCCCCAGCTTTATTGGTGCAGAAGCGATATTGAGTCTCATCGGCTTGGGAATCCAACAACCAGACCCCTCTTGGGGAAATATGCTTTCCCTGGCTAGCAATGCCTCAATTTTGGTATTGCAACCTTGGTTAATCTGGCCGCCGGCTGTGCTGATTATCCTCACAGTGTTAGCATTCAACTTACTAGGTGATGGATTAAGAGATGCCCTTGACCCCCGCAGTCTAAGAAGATAAGCCTTATTCCTGCCTCCTGCCTTCATTGATAAAAAGCACAAAACCTGGTCGAGGTTGACCAGGTTTTATCGAGTTCACAGGTTTCAAATTGTTAAACTGAATTAAGTAATTGAAAGTTAATAACTAAGGTGGACTTAAAACTAACAAATCCAGCATTATTACGTTTTTCCGCTTTGGGATTTGGCTTTGCCTTATAAATTAGGCTTTTACCACTCACATAAATTAATATGCTGAAATTTGCTTGGGTTGATGACAGGGGACACTAAGCCATTTACCCTCTTTGTTTGGTTTGATTATATTTGCTGTCCTACTATTTAAGTTATCACTTAGATTTGTGAGTTGCAATCCTTGGTTTACTAAAATTGATGTTTTGTGAGGTTTTGCAATCTAGCTCTAAAAATTTGATCCCCGACTATCTTTTTAAGAGAGTTAAGGGGATCTTCCAGAGTTCAGCATGGATAACCAAGCTACATTGTCATCATTCCCACATAATTTGACTGTTATCGAGATGGTCGGTAACAATACGTCCAATAACATCGATTTCTGCTAATTCGGCGGCAGAAAGCTTAGTTTGAGTAGCTAGTGCGTTGTCTAGTGCTTGTTCGGGATAACGCGCCCCAGCTATGACATTTGTTTGGGGTTGGGCAATTAACCAGGCCAAAGCTAACTGAGCAAGGGTACAATTATGAAGAAGGGCTATCGGACGCAATTTTTCTAGTGCTTCTTGAGCATGTTCAAAATTTTCGCCTTGAAACAGTTTATTTTTAGCACGGTTATCTGCTGGGTCAAATTTATGACCAAGACCAAATTTTCCTGTTAACAGTCCCTGTGCTAAAGGCGAATAGGCAAGAATAGAAATGTTGTTTTCAATACAATAGGGTAAGGCATCTTGTTCTACTTGCCTCCAGAATAAAGAATAGGGTGGTTGTAAACTATCAATACGTCCATAAGTTGCTGCTTCTGATAACTGGGCGTGGGAAAAATTGGAAACGCCAATGGCGCGAATTTTACCTTGCTCTTTGAGCAGGTTTAGAGCGCTCATAGTTTCCTCAATAGGTACGATTTCACTATTGAAAGCACCGGAGGGCCAATGTATTTGGTAAAGATCGATGTAATCAGTTTTCAGATTTGTTAAGGAGCGATCGCAAGCTTCAATGACTTGTTGATACTTTAGATGGTTGGCAAAAACCTTTGTGGCATACTCCACGTGAAGGCGTACATCAGATAAAGCTTCAGCAACAATTCGCTCAGAGTGTCCTTCACCATAAACTTCAGCAGTATCAATTGTAGTGATACCAGCTTCATAAGCGGCTCGGATAGTTTTAATCGAGTCAGCATCCTCAATTCCCACCCACATTCTTTTACCAGCTTGCCAAGTTCCCATCAGGATGGGTGTAATTTGCACATCAGAAGTACCTAGCGATCGCTTTTCCATAACCACTTCCTAATTCATTTCCCTGGATAGTTTCGCACTTTATCGGTCTTAGCTTGAAATAAAATTAGAGTTACACTACATGCTGATGGAATTGACTACAACCTTTCATGCTCTCAAAGAATGGGCAGTCGCCGTAAATGCCTTGGAAAGTGGCAAAACAATTATGTTGCTCCGCAAAGGCGGTATCCATGAACGAAATGGACATTTCCAAGTTGCCCAGAAGGAAATTTTGCTTTATCCTACTTACGAACATCAACAAGCTTTCATGCTGAAAGCTGAGTATGCTAATCGCGTCTATCCAGTAACATCCGGCTGGCATCCTGAAACAGTTCGCATCGGTAGTTGGGCTGAAATTACCGATATTTTGCCTGTTAGTGACGAATTTATTGTCAACGCCTTGCTTCCCTTCCATATTTGGAAGGAGAATTTTATTAGCGATCGTCTCAACTGGAAACCACGCCAGCCTCTTTATATTCTCCTTCTGCGGACATATAAACTACCCCAAGATCGAGAAATTCCTTATCATCCTAAATACCGGGGTTGCAAGTCATGGATTGATTTAGATCAACCAATTCATTTGCAAGGTGCAACACCAGTTTTGTCTGACTTTGCATACAGTCAATTAGTAGAGACAATTCGCAGCATTGTCGGCGACAAAATGGAGAGGAAGATTGACATGCTCAATCACAACCCCATCTTTGGTTAAATCTTGGTTATATTGTTGTCAACTTCATTCTACGCAGTAGGGACAATTCATGAATTGCCCCTACTGCGTAAGTTTTAAGTTTAATACATTTAGGACTTACGCAAGAGTTACGGAATAACGAACCGCAGAGGCGCAGAGGACACGGAGAAATCAGAGTTTGAGATATATTTTGCGTAAGTCCTAACATTGACAAATAATAATTACAGCAGATTGCAACTTGGTGAGGTACAGATCATCGTAGGGGCACAACATGTTGTGTCCCTACCCGTGTAATTCATTTTCGCGCAATACGCTGTAATTAAAATTACTGTTTGTAATGTCAGATGATGAAATTACTGAACCATTAACTAGATAACAGAGGCTATATTCAGTATTCAATAAGATGGGTGCATCTACCATTGATTATGAATCAGCCTCTAACAAAATCTTGGCAAGAAGTTCGCGCAGCTTTTCAGAAAATTTGGGGTTATGAAGATTTTCGTGCGCCACAGGGAGAAATTGTCAGCAGTTTATTAGCACAAAAAGATGCACTAATTATTATGCCCACTGGTGGCGGGAAGTCGATTTGTTTTCAACTTCCGGCACTCCTACAAACCGGATTAACTTTAGTAGTTTCGCCCTTGGTGGCGCTAATGGAAAATCAAGTACAGGAACTACGAGAAAGCAACCAAAAAGCTGCACTTTTGCATAGTGAATTATCTTCATCTCAACGCCGTGCAACTCTGCAAGCTTTGGAACGTCAACAGCTAAGATTGCTTTATTTATCGCCAGAAACTTTGCTAAGTGCGCCAGTGTGGGAAAAATTATGTCAACCACAATTGCAAATTAATGGTTTAATTTTGGATGAAGCTCATTGTTTAGTGCAGTGGGGTGATAGTTTTCGCCCAGCTTATCGCAGATTAGGAGCGGTGCGTCCGGCATTGCTAAAATCAAAACCACCAGGAACAAAAATTAGTATTGCTGCTTTTACTGCGACTGCTGATCCCTTAGCTCAAAAGATTATTCAAACAGTTTTACAATTACAGCAACCAGAGATTTTCCGCTTGAATCCTTACCGTTCTAATTTGCATCCTAGCGTTCGCATCGCTTGGACACCACGAGGTAGAAAACAACAATTATTAAAGTTTATTCAAAATAAACCACAACAATCGGGATTAGTTTATGTTCGTACTCGCCGCGATAGTGAGGATTTAGCTGAATGGTTAGGAGATATGGGTTATGCCACAGCTAGTTATCATGCGGGATTGGGGGCAACTGAACGCCGTGCAGTGGAAGCAAGCTGGTTAAGTAGTAAAATTCCCTTTGTGGTGTGTACTTGTGCGTTTGGCATGGGGATTAATAAAAGTAATGTTCGTTGGGTTGCCCATTTTCACGCGCCACATCTGCTATCGGAATATGTGCAAGAAATCGGCCGGGCTGGAAGGGATGGGAAACCGGCAGAAGCGTTAACTTTGGTGAGTGAACCTACGGGCTGGTTAGATCCAGAAGATAAGCAAAGACAGCAGTTTTTTCACGAACAAATGCGATCGCAACAACAAATAGCGCAACAACTCGTGAAAAAATTACCAAAACAGGGAGAAGTGAACGCAGTAACCCGACAATTTCCTGATGGTGCTACGGCGCTGGCTTTACTTCACAGCAATGGACAGTTAAACTGGCTCGATCCTTTTCATTACACCATTGCTCAAAAAGCGGGAAATCAGCCACCAACTCAATTACACGCTGCTAAACAGATGCATCAATATCTGACTACAAAGCAGTGTCGTTGGCAGTTTTTGTTAAACGCTTTTGGTTTTGATAAAGACGCAGCTAACTGGCGTTGTGGACATTGCGATAATTGCCTTAAGAAGTAAAAAAAAGTAATAATATATTCAAATAATGTTTGCGACACATCATATCATGTCCGGTTAAACAATTGCTGACACTGGGAACTAATCCCAATTCGCTTGGGTTAAAGATTGTTTGTAGTTAGCGCTAAATGTTCTAGGAACTGGCTTGATTTAGAAGGTCTATCGCATCTGGGTCGAGTTTGAGATCGATAGCTTTAATGATATCGTTGAGTTGCTCAATATTAGTTGCACTCACAATAGGAGCAGTAATAGTGGGACGCGCAATCAGCCACGCCAAAGAAACTTGGGTGGGAGTAGAATTATAAGTTTTTGCTACTTCATCAACCGCCTTTAGAATTCGGAAACCACGAGCATTTAAATATTGCTTGACAGAATTACCACGGGCACTAATAGACAAATCTTGTTCTGAGCGATATTTACCAGAGAGAAAGCCACTAGCAAGAGAGGAATAGTTAATCACACCAATTCCCTGTTCTTGGCTGAGAAGTTGTAAATCCTGCTCATAGTCGGATCGAGAATACAAGTTATAACGGGGCTGAAGGCTCTCGTAGCGAGGATATCCATGCTGCTGGCTGATTTGCAATGCCTGTGCTAGACGGGATGCACTATAATTTGAAGCGCCAATTACACGCACTTTTCCCTGACGAATTAATTCCCTATATGTTTCAAGGGTTTCTTCAAGGGGAGTGCTTTCATCATCGATATGTGATTGATATAAATCAATATAATCGGTTTGTAATCTTTGTAATGAGTCTTCAACAGCTTGTTGAATATATTTGCGAGAAAGCCCTTTACCTTTAATACCTAAATCATTACCAACTTTAGTAGCAATCACTACTTGATCACGGTTCCCACGGTGCTTAAGCCATTTCCCTAAAATTGTCTCAGACTCTCCACCCTGATTCCCAGGAACCCACTTGGAATAGACATCAGCAGTGTCAATAAAATTACCTCCAGCCGCAATAAAGTGGTCTAAAATCTTAAATGAAGTATCTTCATTAATTGTCCAGCCAAATACGTTGCTACCAAAACATAGGGGTGATACTTCTAGTTCTGAACGTCCAAGTTTGCGTCTTACCATAGATATTTAGACTCCTTTTTATCTATTGCTTACTCTGGCTTTGGGTGCTAGCTGACTGCAAAGTAATAAGTACAATCAAGATTAAAATACGGCAACAAACTAGTTTAACCGTAGATTATAAAAGATAAATGCAGACTATCATAGAAAATCATCCAAAATCAAGGGCGAATTTTTCGAGTGTCAAATAGTTAAAAACTCTCTGCCTTTATTGCCATGATTGAAATTCATCAATAGCGCTACGAATTAAGGTAGTTATTTGAGCGCGACGGGTTTCAAAGTTGGCGGCGATGTAAATCAGTAAAATACCAACTAGCAAGCCAACAATCCATTTTAAAAAGGAGTACTGCAAGCTGAAAATTACCGATTGATAGATTGTAGTAGTTAAAAAAGTGGCTGTACCAATGTAGAGAAAAGCCCGCACTCGCAAAGCTAATCCGGCAAAAATGGCGATGAGGCTGAAAATTCCAGGTATCCAGGCTGTATTTTGATTAAATAAAATTGCCCACCCACAAATTAAACCACTACCTAGCAATCTCAAAATATGGCGAGGTGTTTTGTACTCTGGTAGCTTCAGTTGGGTATCTACTTGAGCAATATAAAGCAGTGATAACCCAATTGGTGTTATGTACCATAAAATTTCAGTCAGGCGTAAGGAATCAAACCAACGGTAAAGCGCCCAATCAATCAACGCCACACTAATATAGGTAAAACGGATGTTTTCACCTATCTTTGCTAGGAAGATGTAAAATCCAGCTGCGAGTACCAAAGTAATGGGGTAAGTTTGCAGTCTGGTTTCCCATAAAATTATCAGTGGAATGATGTAGGCGGCTTGCTGCCAAGGTTTTTTAGACCAACCCCAGCTTTCCCAAGGTAGGATGTACAAAAAATAGGCTACCACACAAGCGATCGCACCATTCCAAGGAAGTAATGGCCCAGCCCAAAATTTTCCGACTGCTGTCTCGCGCCAATAAATCCTCATGCCGGCTACCTCTAATAAACCAAGGTAAACCCACATCTCGCCGATTGTGATTCCTCTCAAGATAGTGGGGGAAGGGCGCGAATTTCTTCCCTGAAAGATGGCATAACGAATCAAAAATACCCCTGTAGCTAATCCCACCAAACGGTTAACTCCAATGGGGAGAGGAATGGCAGCCATTAATAAGCAGCTACTCCAAGCCCAATGAATATGGGCAATTCCTCTAAGTTCTTGGGGGGTTAGGTGTAAGTAGCTGACTAGCCTTGGCGACAAAATGCGGTAAGCATACATGATACTGGCACCAAGGGCAGACATGGCAATCAATCCATCACCTAATGCTCCTCCTGAAGCTTGTGACATTTGATAGAACAAAAGTTCATAAGCAGAAATTGATACGCCAATTATTCCTAAATACAGCAGGGGTTTAAAGTTCTCGCGCCGTCGCCCCACGCCAATGATGATTAAAGCTACACCCAAGGAATACAAACCAGTCCACTCGGTGAAGGTGTTCAAACGTAGGAATACGCTGAATGCACCATAAATTAAGGGCAAAATGTGAAAACTGCTAGGAACCCTTTCTAATTGGTATCGTCGTCGCCACCACTCTCCGAAAAGTTGAGCGATTAAACCTAAAGCGATATTTGCGATCGCAATTTTAACAGTTGAGCGTTCCCCAAATCCCAACACCTGGGCAGTCAACAATTCCAATGACCAACCAATGCCATAAAATGCCCAATTTGTCGGTTGTTGCCAACTGCGATAAACAATAGCTACCAAGGTGATTGCAGTGGCAGCTATGTACAAAAATCCTGAAGACAGAAACCCTGAGTAAATCAGTACTGAGTGTAGCGTCAAAATAAACAACTCAAAACCACATAATGCGATCGCCCATTTATCACTGGCGGCTGCATAAATAAGGGCTAATTCGTTACCGCGTCGGTTTAAAACTGTCCGCGCTAACCATAGACTTAAAGTTGTGATCGCGCCTACGAGAAACCAACCTGCTAGCATGAGGCGAGGTAAACCAGGTACACCCATCCACAACAGCGCCACTATGAAACTCAGAGCAAATCCTTCTGTAATTACGGCAGATATTTGGTTTCGTAAATAGCGCGTATTTACAAACATTAGCCCCGCACCTACCGCCAAACCAATTAATCTGGTTCCTGGTAAGTGTAAAGTAAGTAGCTGGGCAACTCCCACAGCCAAAATACTCAAGTAACGGGTAGTAGTGCGACGTTCTGTAATTGTACAATTTGCAACACCCGTAAGAGCTATAGGCGTAACTAGCCATAAGGTTCCCCAATAAGCTCTGGTATCAACGACACCATACCAAGATGATTCTGTATTCATCCACAATAGTAAAAAACTAACGGCGGCTAGTACTAAACCAATATCCCATGCACTACTTCGCCATACTCCTTGTTTGACGCTAAATCGCCATTCTGCAACCATGAGAGCTAATAATATACTTGCCCAGACTTGTTGACTCAAGGTTGGTACTAGGCAATTAATAGTAGAGCAAAATGTCAACACTCCCATGATGTGAGTTAGATATACCAGGGGAAGGGATGAGGGGGAACGGCGTTGAGTGACGAATGTCAGAGTAATACTGGAAAATAGTAGATTTAGCGATCGCAATACCGGATTTACCATAGCGATCGTTGTTAAAAAAGCTCCAAGTAAGAGAGTGAGCAGTTCGCCAAATTTCGCTAACTCTCGCTTTTCGCTGCGGTGTAGGCTATCTGTAAGCGCCACCATCAAAATTATGTAGGGAAATAAAGCTATACCCAGCAATGCCCAAGGTTCATTTTGAGAATTTGTGAGTTGGGTGCTAGTTGCGATCGCTAATTTCTGAAAGCTATCAGGTACTAATCGCCAACCTAGCCAAATCGTCTGTAAGCCGATCAAGAAAACCGCAGCGAAGTCTAACTTTAAACTATACCGCCGCAAGCGATTTCCCACAAACCACAAACCCAAACTACTGACAGCTATGGCTTGCCAAGGATAATTTATTACCGAAACCAGCCAACCGAGGAAGAGGAGAATCCCACCAAGTTTTTCCCAAAGAAAGAGAGACGAGGGGAATGGGGGAGATGGGGAGAATATTACAGTTACATCCTCTGCTTCCCCTGCTCTCTGCCCCCTGCCTCCTGCCCTCTGTTGTGCTAACCAAGTTACAAGAGCGCCGCAAATGCCAATAGCTAACCCCAATTGCGTGATATCTACCCTAGCGACAAAAATCGCCCGCACTAGCAGCACTATTAAAGCATAAATAATCACAGCAGCAGGTAAGCTAATATTTAACCTACTGCGTAGGTGTAGCCCGTCGTAGACATCGTTTCTATCTTCTTGACTTTGGTAAAGATTGTGATAAATGGTAATGACAGTTGTGCCAATCATTGCCAGATAAACCGCAATTAAGGGGAATCCTCTTAATTGCCAACCCCAATGCAGATAACTCAGCCCTAGAATATTGGCTAAAGGTAATTTGTCGGTACGTAAATTGGGAAAAATAGTCCGATTTTTGAAGAGTAAGACAGTTATAGCAGTGAGGATAGGGCAGGCGATCGCAACTACAATCAAATCCACAGGATTTTGCCACAACTTAAAGCTATCCATTGCCCAAAAATTCATTGGGACTAACAAAAGAGTGGCAATCAGCAAAGTTTGAGCCGTCAATCTGAGGTTGTTTTGTCTAGTTGCCCAAAAGCTTAACCCCCAAAAACTCAAAGTATAAGCAAATAAAACTCCATACTGTCCAGAAGCAGGAAACTTTTCCCACTGACTCGCAGCCAGTACCCCAGAGGATACGACTACCAAAAATACCCCGAGAAAAAGTAGCCAGCGTACACTTAGTTCTGCCCCCAAAGACTGCAACATTGTACTGACAAAGTTGGGTTCGGCTGTTTTTGGTTGCGGTTGTCTACGGCTACGAGATTGCGAAGCGGGTACGGGTAACTCTTCGGGTTCATCAGTTAAAAAAGTTACCTTTTTTTGAGTTTCCGGTTGCGATCGCAACGCTACCGTACACACCAGAAACTCTCGGCATAGCTCCTTAACTTCGGTATCGGATATCAAACCTAAACGCAGCCATATATCTAGTCCTTCTAGTAACTGAGGATGTGACGATGGGAGTCTAATTTCAAACTTTAGCGGGCGCTCAAGGGGCGATGACATAAGCGGCAGCAGTATCAGTATATACTTTAACTAGATATTAATTAAAGTATATTTTGGCTTTAATTATGCCACTTATTAGACTAGTTGATGTTAATTTTTAAGTTCCAACTGACGATTTTTGCTGAGGTTAAGGAGGCAGTTCTTGCTGGATAAATCCCCATACATAAATTTAGGCGTTCCGTGAGCGTCAGCCGAACGGGGACTTAATAATGACGAAGTAAAAATCCCAACAGCTAGATGCGATGTATCCTTGGGTTAGGTGGATTTTGTTACTTTCCATAGAACCTGGTTGATCTGCTGTAACTTTGAGTTGTAAACTTTTTCAACTCCAGCTTTTAAGAAATCAGATGGTTCGACCAATAACAAAAATATATCAGTAAAGCCATTAGTTATCTTTGGTAACTGATTTTTTCCGATAATTTGATATTGCACTTTCGGTTCGAGCAAATAACTAAGTATTTGTACTGACAAAAGTATATTGTCAGTGCTACTTATTAATAGTGGTTTATTACCTTGATTAACAATGTTAGCAATTTTCGGAAATTCTCCATATTTTTCAGGTAAGTTGTTCCACCACATCTGGGCTTGAGAGTTGAGTGTACAAGATACAATTCCGCTCATAATCAACATAAACGTTATAAGCGACCAGAGTTTGTTTTGCCAAGCTTTAGTATTAATGGACGCAATCTTAGTCGTCAATAGGTAAGCAATCGCTAACTGTATACCTAAAACTGAGGAAAGTGTATATCGACTAGTACCATATCGTTTTTGAAAGATGAAATCTGCTATTAGTAGAGGAATTCCTACCGAGCCAATCAAGGTTAAGACAAATAACCAAACTTTTTTAGGGGTTCTTCGACAAATAAAATAAATTGAGTAAATAATTAAAGCTAAAATAATTAAAATAAAAGGAATTAAGGCGATCTTAACTATTCCTGGAGCGTTAGGATTAATACCTAAATCAAGAAATGGACGACTATAAAGCCCTGCCCACCTCATAGCTGAGGCAAAGAATGTTTGTTTAGCACTTGCCCAACTTACAGATCCTGGCTGAACGTTAGTAATAATAATCCAAATCCAAGGTACAAAACTCATCACCCCTGCAAGTGATGAAATCAGGTAATAAATCGATGTTTTACTCAATCGGAAGCGTTCGATTGCTATTAGATAAATTCCTTGTCCAAAAGCAACTAAGATAAAAAATAGATGAGTATAAAATCCTAATGATAATGTTGCTGCATAAATACCCCAACTAACTTTTGTTTTCAAGCGTATGGCTCGCAACAGTGCTACGCTCGACATTAAGATGGTTACTATCCATAAAGTGTATGCTCTTACCTCTTGTGCATACACGAGATGAATAGGTGAAACGGCTATCAACGCGATCGCTATCCACCCTACTAGTGAAGACTCAAATAATTCTAGACATAGCAAATATATAAGAGGAAAGGTAAACAGACTAATAAATGCCGAAAAACTTCTCACCACTGCTATAGAATCACCAAACCACTCTATCCAAAACCGGGTCATTAAAAGATATAACGGCAGAATCTGTGAGTCCTCTAGAGCAATCGCTTTAATTGTGTCACCTGCATCTTTTTCTGCATTAGGATGCTGGTATTTATGCAAATCTTCTACAGTGAATACCCGGCCATCACTTAACTGCTCATTCATTTCTGACTGCAAATAGCCAGATATGCGTAATAATGAAAAAGCTTCATCGCCCCAATACCCTTTTTTGTCAAGATTGGCAAAGCGAAAAAAGACACCTATTACTAATAGGATGATAATTAAAAAACGTAACCCAGACTGAGAAATATTCCAGTTCTGTAACGATTGCTTTTCCATACAGGTTAGAAAATTATTAGGAACATTAGAAAACAGTATCGGCAAAAGTTAAAAACAGTTTTTATGGCAGCTTCTCTAAATATTTAGATTTAACATATCAGTTATGAGCTAGCAAGTAAGCGTCTAATTAAATTATCTCAGATTAACACTTAATTAGAATCAAATTCTCTTGGGACTTACGCAAAACTAGACGCGTTAGGGGCAATTCATGAATTGCCCCTACCGAAAACTCAAGGTTTGGGCTATTTTTTACGTAAGTCCTCTCTCTATAAAAAATACTTGGGCTAAAGGTATCCTATTTACAAAAAATGACGAGCAGAAAGTTTGTATATTTACGGAAATGGAATACCATACTGAATGTAATTTTTCACTTGAAATCATACAGTATAGATTGATCTAAATGTAAAATAATTGTGTTAAAAACAAAAAGATTTGATAAACTTTATGTAAAGATACCATAAATACGGATTCGGGTAGGATTGTAGCCAAAGGTACGTTAAAGCTTATTTAAACCCAACCTTGCAACAGTGGAAGATTCTGGATTTGGTTTATTGAGTAGTCTGAGCGATCGCACAGACAAAATAATCTGTCTTTTTTAGATCCTCGCTCCCTGCTATGGATGTAGATCATTTTGTAACCTTCTCTACTGATTACCATCTTGCAGTAAGATAGAACTCCTATTTGATTTTTGAAAAAAAACTCGGTACACCTTTAATCTTCCAGAATCCTTTTGCCTCTTGCCTACTAAGCTAAATAATTATGGTTACGCTCCCGTGAGGGATACAGGAATCAAACCGGATTTCTATAGAATTTAAGAGTGAAGCTGTTGTAAAGCCTTCAACTATCTAAAAATGAAGCTCTAGTTGCAGATTTTACAAAAAGTTAGTAAATCAAAAATCTGTATCTAAAATGGGCTTGTAGCAATATAAAACGCTTGTAAAATTTTTATGACTTCCCGGATTCGCTTTTTGATGTGTCCTCCTGACCACTACGATGTAGACTATGTGATTAATCCCTGGATGGAAGGGAACATCCATAAATCATCGCGCGATCGCGCCGTGGAACAGTGGCAGGGATTACACCAGATTCTTAAAGAACACGCCATTGTAGATTTAGTATCACCCCAAAAAGGTTGGCCTGATTTGGTTTTTACCGCCAACGCTGGCTTAGTACTGGGGGATAATGTTGTCCTAAGTCGCTTTTTGCACAAAGAACGTCAGGGAGAAGAACCTTACTTCAAACAATGGTTTGAGGAAAATGGTTATACAGTTAATGAACTTCCCAAAGATTTGCCCTTTGAGGGCGCAGGAGACGCACTGCTAGATCGGGAAGGACGCTGGTTATGGGCGGGATACGGTTTCCGCTCGGAATTAGATTCTCACCCTTATCTAGCTAAATGGCTCGATATTGAGGTTCTCTCTTTACGACTCATAGACGAACGTTTCTATCACCTGGATACCTGTTTTTGTCCCTTAGCAAATGGCTATTTGCTGTACTATCCAGGCGCTTTTGATTCTTACTCCAACCGCTTAATTGAAATACGAGTCGCACCAGAAAAGCGAATCGCAATTGCCGAAGCCGATGCAGTCAACTTCGCCTGTAATACGGTGAATGTGGACAGCATTGTAATCATGAACAAGGCAAGTGATGCTTTGAAAACCCGCCTTGCAGATGTGGGTTTCCAAGTGCTGGAAACACCGTTAACTGAGTTTCTCAAAGCTGGTGGTGCAGCTAAATGTTTAACCTTGCGGGTAACAGAACCAGTTAGAGATGAAATTCATGCCAATATCTCGGTAGAAAGCCGGATCATTCGCATGGAAGGACACTTACTTGATGCTGGCTTAATTAACCGCGCCTTGGATTTGATTATAGATGCTGGGGGAAGCTTCCAAGTCCTGAATTTCAACTTGGGAGAACAACGGCAAAGTACCTCCGCCGCCGAGGTGAAGGTATCAGCACCATCTCATGAAGTGATGGAAGAAATCATCTCAATGTTGATTGATTTGGGTGCAGTAAATTTACCCCATGATGAGCGAGATGCAATCTTGGAACCTGTGATCCAAGATGGTGTAGCGCCTGATGATTTCTACGTCAGCACAATTTATCCTACCGAAGTCCGAATTAATGGGCAGTGGGTGAAGGTAGAAAATCAACGAATGGATGGTGCGATCGCAATTACTCAAACTCCCACTGGCGTAGTTGCTCGGTGTAAAATACTCCGCGACTTAAAAGTTGGCGAACAGGTAATTGTAGATGTATTAGGTATCCGCACCATCCGCAAAACAGAATCGCGCGAACTCCGCAACACCCAAGAATTCAGCTTCATGTCGGCGGGCGTTTCCAGCGAACGGCGCGTGGAATTGGTGGTTGAACAAGTAGCTTGGGAATTACGGAAAATCCGCGATGCTGGCGGTAAAGTAGTTGTCACGGCTGGGCCTGTGGTGATTCACACTGGTGGCGGCGAACACCTGGCGCAACTGGTTCGGGAAGGATATGTACAGGCATTGCTGGGTGGAAATGCGATCGCAGTTCACGACATCGAGCAAAATATGATGGGTACTTCCTTGGGTGTGGACATGAAGCGGGGTGTCGCCGTTCGTGGTGGACACCGCCATCACCTGAAAGTAATTAATAGTATCCGTAGATACGGCAGCATTCCGAAAGCTGTGGAAGTGGGGGCAATTAAGAGTGGCGTGATGTATGAGTGCGTCCACAATAATATACCTTTTGTGCTTGCGGGATCGATTCGGGATGACGGGCCTTTACCTGATACCCTAATGGATTTGATTCAGGCGCAGGAGGAATATGCTAAACACTTAGAAGGGGCGGAGATGATTTTGATGCTGTCATCAATGCTGCACTCCATTGGCGTGGGGAATATGACTCCGGCGGGGGTGAAAATGGTGTGTGTGGATATTAATCCAGCTGTGGTGACTAAATTAAGCGATCGCGGTTCTGTAGAATCAGTTGGTGTGGTGACGGATGTGGGATTATTCCTGAGTCTGTTGATTCAGCAGTTGGATACGTTGACAAGTCCCTATGTAAATAAGGTACGTTAAAGAAACGAGCCGCAGAAGACGCAGAGAGAGGGAGATGATAAGAGTAGCTTTTAATGAGGAGTTGCAGGTTAATTGGGTCAGTTTGATTGCTGATTTCTTGTTGGCGGGAATGGTTTTCGGCCCGCCTATCGCTCCCTTTTTGGCTGCGTCTGGAGTGTCTTTGCTTCCTGGGATTGCGGACATCATTTATTTTATGGGTAATCATGTATGTCCGCAACCAAATATGGGGTTAGATTTAGCACCACCCTTTATTATGGCTGTGTGTATGCGCTGCTACGGCACTATAACGGGTTTGTTGATTACTCGTCTGCTGTATGGCGTAACTGGTGATAAAGGATTTTACTGGTTAAGTCAGTATGGCTGGAGTGGTGTGGCGATCGCAAGTGTGCTGATGATGGCTTATCCTTTGGAATTGGCAGCACAAATTTTTGGTTTGTGGAGTTTTAATAACTATCTGGTTACGCCTTTTGGGTTAATTACAGGTTTGGCGTGGGGATTGTTTACCATGCCTATTTTGCATGGGTGGCGGGTTGCTATCAGTTTAGATAAATTGTAGAAATAAATAATTTTCCAGGATTTAGTAGAGACGTTATAATCAACGTCTCTACAGCTATCAAATCTTGACAAAAAATCCTTAAGTGAACACCATTAAGTAAGTGGGTCAAATTAAATATAAAACCTCACCCTGCCTCCGGCTTCCCTCTCCGAACTCACGGAGAGGGGTTGAGGGTGAGGTTTGATCTTATATTTAATTACGCCTACCTACTTAGTATAGTTACCCGGTTTTAAGTGGCTTATGCACGATCAAGCCTTAACCGAAGCGTATTGATTTACAGGACTGAGGGCTGATTTATGTTTACGTTTTTGCCGCAAACCTACACTTAAGGCTCCAAAAGTCAATGCAGCCAGTGCAAAATTAGGTTCGGGAACACTGGCAATAGTAGACTTATTTTCGTTTGTAAGAGCATTCCAAGCACCAAACTCGTACAACTCTAACCGATAGCTAAACAAACCGTCTGAATCACCAATAAATTGCAGAGGTGCTGAAAATTTCAGCACAGTGCCATCGAGGCTGTATGGTACTGAACCCCGAATCTTACCCCACCCTGCGGAATTGGGTTCTGATGGGCCAACTGAGAAGACATCACGTATCCGAACGTCACCTGCAACGTGAATTTCTTCTCCGCGAATAATTGACTCAAGGTTACTATCGAATGGAGAGCCTCTGAATATAGGGAATTCCCCATCTGCTTCAATAAAGTATTGGAAAGAGTCGGCTTGCCTCCCGAATTGATCAAGCGTGAAAAAGTCTGGCACTCTATTAAAATTTATAGTAAACAACGCTTCTTGAGCATCAAGATTTACCACAGCTGACTCTGATGTAACCAATAGTTTTGCTTGTGCCATTTGCACTGTACTTAAGGCAATTAAAGCTGCTGCTGACAGAGACACTGAGAATTTTTGTAGATATGTCATAAAAATTACTGTTTTAACGGTAGTATGACATCCAAATAGTACAGCTACCAACATACTAATTAAAAACTGCCATAGTAATCTCACTGAAATTTTATAATAATTTTACAAAATTGTTAACAAAGCTCGTACTACATTAGGCTACGCGAGCGCACCATTCAATTAACAGTCTTGCTCATCCTTAACCTAAGTTCCTCAACCAATTCGTAATTACGAATTACAAATTACGTTAGCGTTCGCGCAGCGTCTCGTAGAGAAGCGTAATTACGAATTACGAATTATAATCTATCCCTCTCCGACTCGGAGAGGGACGGTTTTACGTAGTAAAACCAGGGAGAGGTCTTTTGATTCCGCTCGTTAAGCGAACACTATATAATCGTTATCGTCTCACCCTAGTACCTACCTTCACTCTCTGCGATCCTGCAACGATTTGGTAAAGTTTGTCTTCAAGTTTTTGCATACATGCCGACCAATCAAATTCAAGTATAGAAGGGCGAGCGTGGCGGGTCATATCTGCTTTCAAATCAGGATTTTCCAGAATCGTAATCACCTTTTGAGCAAAGTCTGTAGGGTTGTTAGGTTGAGCAAGAAAGCCGTTATGACCAGGAGATACCTGTTCTGAAGTTGAGGGTGCAACAACCGCAACTAGAGGCGTTCCAGATGCTAGCGCTTCGTTATTTGTAGTGCAGAAATTCTCAGTAACGGAGGGATTCACAAAAATATCCGCTCTAGCAAACCAGCCTAAAAGTTCTGTACCGTGGGATTCGCCCCAGATAGTAATACCCGATCCAAACTTTTTAGCACGCTCACGAATCTCTTCATCCAACGGGCCACTACCAACAATCACCAGATGAATATCAGGAATTTTGGCAGCTATGAGTGGAAATATATCAAGCAGCTGATTAACATTCTTTTCGGGGGTGATGCGTCCAACAAACAAAATAGTTGGTCGGTTGTCGTTAGGAATGGGATTATAACAAATGTTGCGCGGGTGAAATTTTTCGCAATCAATGCCTTGATAAGGGACATATTCAGCCCGTTGGCATTTCAGTTCTTCGTATTTAGTGAGCTGTTCTTTAGAAGAAAAGTAATTGAAGTCATAAGACTCACTAAATTGCTTGACTAAAACGGGAATGATGGGACGAACAAAGTTAAAGAATTTATCTCCAAAATAATATTTGATATACGCAACGATATCAGTGTGGAAAAGTGATATTATTGGCGTACCTGTTCGTTTTGCGTACTCGACACCAATTGGACGACCATAACCTTGCAGGAAAAATGAGTATAAACCTCTCATTTGCGCGGCTTCTTCAACCAAGATAATATCGGGCTTAAATTTCTCCAGCAACTTGGTATCACTCCAATGCCGATGATTTAACGGTTGGGGAAGAGACTTATAGAATAATAGCGGTTCGGTGGGAAATGCGTAAGCAGAGAAATTGGGGAAAGACTGAATTTCATTCAAACCTACCATCGGGCGATCGCCAACATTTTTGGGGTAGCGATCGCTGATTTGCGGATGAACTAGAAAAACCTCATGTCCTTGCTCTAGTAACCAACGAACTCGTTGGTGAACAGCGACAGAAACACCAGTCAAGAAAGGAGCATACAATCCTGTAAACAGTGCAATGCGAAGTTTTTGCTTAGTCATAATAAAGGGAAATATTTCACAAAAATGCTGGTTTTGAATTCAGGATTTACGCAGCTTATGTTTCATGAACATCCTGATTCTCTAGCTAATAAATTACAACTAATTCGGGTAGGCTAAGGATTTACGTATTTTCAAATAGCCAAAAATATCGATTGTGAAGTGGATGTTTATAAACTGGGATTGAAACTATCAAAACATCCAAAGTACTAAGTCAAGATTCCCCTTAATATATTTGTCTAAACTCTTGCCATTAGTGCAAATACATTTTGATAATCAACAAGAAAAAACGTGTATTCTGACAAGAGTTATAGCTAATATAGTTGTACTAAATATAAGATAATCTAATTTGAAGACTAGGGAATGTTTAGTGTAATAACTTTCATGCCCTAGTTCATATTTTAGCGATTTAATTCAAAGAGAAACTTTGCTATCAATAGGCTGATCTAACCATTGATAAGGGCGATATTCCACTAACCGGACATTCCAAGGCCCTTGAATTCGATAAGAGACACCACGCCAGGTTACTGTTGAGATCCAAATGGATGATAGCATCGCTAATCCATAAACCCACTGTGTTAGGGGAATCCCAATTAACATTTTGATGATTGTAGCAGCTGATAATTTTGCGATCGCCTGGTCATTAGAGCGAACCACTCGCTGAACCTCTAATTCCAACACAAGCATTATTAAGAGTAGTGCTACAGTATAGGCAGCATAACAGCCTAATAAGAGAAACGCAGCTTCCCATTTTGCCTGCAAGAAGGACTCTAGAATTAAGATAATAAGTGCAGTCGGAAACAAAATGCTAGAAACAGCTTCACTGACTAAAGCTAACCAACGTGGGTGATACAGTCGAGAATAAAGTATCAAGCGCTTAAGATAGTCGATTAAGTTGGATAAATCAGTCTCTTCACGATTGACAATTAGCAGCGAAGGCACAAACTTTACCTGAAACCCATGTTTTTTAAGGATATCGTGCATCATAAAATCTTCGCCTAAAGCTTGTCCCCACTTATCTAGGAGTTCTGTTTGGCGAAGCACTTCTGTTTTCACAGCCAAACTTCCACCCCAAGGAATCTGGAAGATAAACATTTGCACTACTGTGGATACATTACCGATGTACCGGACTAAAGATCCCCAATATTTACCTGTAGGGACATACCAACGATTACCTGTTGTCGCCCCTACTTTAGCATCACCTAAAGGACTGACCAATTCTCGCAGCCAATTCACATGAACTATGGTATCAGCATCTACTAAGGCAACCACCTTGTAGGAATCATCCAACTCACCCACAGCTTGGACTAAGGAACTACATTTGAGACTACAATTGTTGCGTACTATTCTCAAAGGGCTAATTTGAACGTTGGTCGCTTCTTGCTCTGTGATGGTTTCACTGGCAATTTTCCAAGCGGGGTCTTCGTGACTATCAACGATCAATTTTAAATCATAGTGTGGATAGTTTTGGTTCAGGAGCGATCGCAAACATCTAGGCAAAAACGGATCGGCTCCGCGTAAGCAAAGAATCACTGCTGTTTTGGGTAACTGATCATCTGGTAATAAGTTTTTTTTAGATGAGCGCAGATACCATATAAAGACAAGCGTAAAACACACCTGAATAACCAACCAACCCATCAAAGACTTAGACAAAAATATCGCCAAATCTTCCATTAAATTTTTAATCTCCGATAGGATTAAGGACTGGGGATTAGGGACTGGGGATTAGGGACTGGAAATCAGAAGTATTTTCTAGAGAATGAGTAGTCCCCAGTCACCAGTCCCCAGTACCCAATCCCCAGTAGCCTTTATGAATCCAGCGAATACTTCATAATGATGTTCACAGTTGTATTTTTGTTGACAACAAAACTGGCATCACGAAACTTTGGTGTACCTGTTTGTATAGACACAGTTGGATTTTTAGAAATCCCAAAACCTTCTGTGGGAATACCGAAAAAGTCTTTATGGAGTTTGCGATCGCCATTTTGATCGTCAAGCACGCTAACAGCATAAGTTCCAGGCTTCAAACCGGAAAATTCTTTTTTTACAGAAGTGCCAATAATCTTAGTGCAGCCACTTTGAGATCCCTTAGAATTACTCGTGGGAAATCCTTGTTCAGTTGCGTAAACTCGGAAGCAAATTTCACCTTTTTTGTGTTGTATACCATTTACTACAATACTAAGTGTTGCAGTTGGTTCAGCATTAACTGTTTTAGCAAAGCTGAGGCTTACTAAAGTAGCAAGTAAAACATGAAAGATATGAGATAGTTTCAGCATAGTTTTGTGGTGATGAATAGGTAATTTTGCAACTGGGTAAAAGCTAGTAAGTACAGCTTTTATTTTTGAACTGATTCGTTCAATTTATGACTTGATGTTTTTTAATTAATGCTAGTCGCCAACTTTTCCAAAGTACTTGCAGCACTCTTAGTAAATCTTTCAGCAAAAGATATTCTGCCCCTTTTAACTGCTGATATAAACTTCTATGACAACATAGGCGCTCATTCCAACTCAGAGGGCTACGCCATATAGAGAGTAGATACTCCCAGATTATTCTCCAATGTGGCAATAAAATTTTTCCTTGCTTTGCTGAATCAAACCACACTGTATACGCATAAAAATCAGGTAGCATACTCAATGAGTGTTTTTTACTGTTGTTAGCAAACAACAAATAATTAGGGAAATACATACTCATTGATTGTTGCGGATGGCTTCTGGCAAAAAATAGGTATTCAGGAATTTCATAAAACCTACCAAGAATACCAAGTCTTAATAAAAGAATTCCATCTGCATTACCGTAACCACCCATAGATGGTATCTTTCTCAGGACACTGGCACGAATTACTCCGTAACATTGATAACATAAATGTTTCGTCAGTAATTCGTGAAAACGCTCGTGTGGTTTTAGCGCATCTGCCTTAAGTTTGATATCGTAATTTTGGAGAAAATTACCCTGTTCATCAATAAAATATGTCTGGGGGTGACACAAGATTATGCTAGGGTCTTGGTCAAGTATCTCAACACATTTCTTGATAAAATCTGGAGCATGTAGATCGTCATAAGCTGCCCACTTAAAGTACTCACCTGAAGACAATTGAAAGACACGATTAAAGTTACGGGCGCAACCAATGTTACTGTCATTGCGGTAGTAACAAATACGTTTATCTTTCTCAGCATAAGCTCTACAAATTTCCTCAGTTTTATCTGTAGATGCATTATCTGAAATAATTAGCTCAAAATCTTCAAAGGTTTGATCCAAGAGTGAATCTATGGCTTCTTTGAGAAATCTTTCACCATTGTATACAGGTAATCCGATGCTCAATCTTGGCTGATCGTTACTCATAATAAGTATTCGGAAAATCTGTGAATTATTTTATGCTCAATTGCAGATAATTGTGGTATCTACATCCCCGACTTATTTAAGAAGTCGGGGATGTAGAGGACTATTTAATCAAGTTTTGAATATCTGTTTTTTGCAGCCATTCATGTGTTCGCTGCATTCCTTCTTCTAGGTCAATTGTTGGTTTATAATTTAACAGGCTTTGTGCTTTGACAATAGAACAAGCATAAGGACGAGTCATAAAATCTATAGACTCTGGTAAGATGTCAACTTTTTTCCGAAAAAGTTTTTGTCCTTGAACACGTAGCTTTAGAAACAACTTGATTTCATCTTTCGATAATGAAAGAGGTGCTTGTAAGCCTTCCATTGCTGCTAAACGCATAAAATACTCTTTCCACGAAGTTTCTTGTCCATCAGTGATATTAAATATTTCACCGTAGGTTTCTTTTTGTATCGCTAGAAAGATGCCATCAATCAGGTTATCTATATATACGTGATTGATTACTCCTTTACCATCATTGGCACAGGCAAATAATTTTTGACGCATCATCAAAACCGGTCTGACTATCCAGGGTATACTTCCTGGTCCATAAACATCTCCGGCTCGAATAACGATGATGCCAAAATCTGGAGGATTATTCAGTTCTAAAACTGCTGTTTCGGCTTCTATTTTTGTTTCACAGTAAGGATTATTTTCGCCAGAAAGTGGCCCAGATTCTGTAACCCCATTAGGATAGTTGAAGCCGTAAACCATTACACTAGAAAGATGCACAAATGTTTTTACACCAGCCTGTTTAGCAGCTTTAGCCATGTTGACAGTACCGCCAACATTTACATCACGAAAATTCTTAATTGCACCAGCTTCTTCGGCAAGTTGATCTGTATGTAAAACGATATCTGCTCCCTGACAAGCCTTTTGAGCAATAGTAGAATCGGTGATACTACCAATAATTATCTCAACACCTAAATTCTGTAATTGTTTGTTCTGTTCTGTAGAACTTTGCAGTCCACGAACCTTCATCCCTTGCGCTATGGCTAACTCGGCTGTACGCAAACCGACAAATTCATCAATACCAGTAATTAGCAAGGTTTTATCTTTGAGGTTCATATAGTTGGGGTATACCAATTTTGGATTTTAGACTTTTGGTGAGCGTTCAGTCGAACGGTTTTAGATTTTGGATTCAAACAAAAGCACTAGCTTTGATGGTTCGTAGTAAGAACTTCAGTACTTATAAAATAATTACTTAAATCCTTACTACAAAATTAATTTATCCACCAGATTAAATATTTATTAAAAGCAGATTTTCTTGCTTAGAAAATATCTCCAGGGTCTGCGGAGCGGAGTTTATTGATAGCAAGCGCTCCTGATGTTATGCACATTAAAACTGTTGAAGTTAAGACGATCGTTGCATTATTAGTGGTCATAACTATTGGTAGTTTAGTTGATTCTGCTGCAAAACTATATAACAAAACAGAAGTGATAAATCCTGGGATATAACCTAAGATTGCCAAAATTAAAGCTTGCTGAAATACCACATTCAACAAATAACTATTGGCATATCCGATGGCTTTTAAAGTGGCGTAAGCAACAAATTGAGTAGCAATATTGCTGTAAAGAATTTGATAAACAATAACCACACCAACCACCGCAGCCATTGTCAACATCAAGTTAAGAATAAAACCAATGGGAGTTCTAACAGCCCAATAGTTTTTTTCAAAATCAATGAAGCCTTTGCGGGTAAAAACTTGGACATCATTAGGCAAGTTTGCTTGCAAATTTTTCAGTACTGTTTCGGCATTAGTACCAGGTTTGAGTGAAATCAAACCGATATCTATCATATCCGCAGGACGGCTATTGGGATTTATCCTCAAGAAAGTGGAGTCACTAACAAGTAAATTTCCGTCTACCCCAAAGGAAGGCCCTAATGTGAATAAGCCACCAATTCTGACTCTATAGCCAATTAATGAATTGTAGGGAAATATTTCAATTGTCTGTGCAGTATTTCCCGCATCAAACTTTTCAGCTATTGGGCCAAATTCTGGGCGAGAACCCCGGTCAAAAAGTACGACATCAGGAATTTTGAGTTTATCTAAATTTTTCTCCACTTCTGGGAGATTCATCACAGGTTTACCCGGATCGAAACCAATAACGTATATTGAATATTTCTCACTAGTTGCCGGATTTTTCAGTTTAGCAAATTGCAAATACATGGGACTAACTGACTCAACGCCATCAAACCCCAGAGATTGGTACAAACGAGTCCGCGAAAAGCTTTGATTTGAGGTTAAAGATTTATATTGCGAACTGACTACAAATAAATCTCCCTTGAGATTCTGATGTACAGCAGTTGCACTAGAATAGAGGGCATCTTGGAAACCAAGTTGCACAAACATTAGCAGCACAATAAAACCAATCCCGGCTACAGCTACTAGTAAACGAACTTTTTGCTGCGCTAGCTGTAGCCATCCTAAAGGAATTTTGAAATTCATGGATTTATTTGTCTTTTGTCATTGGTCATTTGTCATTGGTCATTTGTCATTTGTGAATGACATCTGCCAATTGACTAAATATGAATGGCTACATCCACTTGTAAGTTAGTTAAACGAGCGACCTTTTCACTATCTGCGGGATTATCAATGGAGATTTTAACTTCAACTATTCTGCGGTCTGTATCTGAACCAGGGTTAAGGCTGAAGATGTTTTGCTTGTCAACTTGCCAACCAATCTCTTTTACAGTTCCTTTTATTGTTCCAGTAAATGCAGTGCTGGTAATTGTGGCTTTTTGTCCTACACGCACTTTTTGAACATCGGTTTGATACACCTCTGCAATCACATACATTTGAGATGTTTTACCGATTTCAGCAAATCCTTTGTTGGTGCTGATTACTTCTCCGGTTTTGGCATGAATTTTTAAAATTTTGCCATTTATGGGAGATTTAATGTAAGTTAAATCCAAGTCGGCTTTTGCTTGTTGAACAGAAGTTGTGGCACTGTTGACTTCGGTTTGTGCCACCTGAACATCTACACTACGCACTTCGCTAATACTGGTGAGTTGTGCTTGTGCTTGCTTGCGTTGTGCTTGGTATGTGTCTTGAGTGCGCTTGAGAGTGGCTTGGGCTTCTGTTAGCTGCTGTTGTGTAGTCTTGAGTTGCAAAGCTTTGGTATCTGCTACAGAGACCGCGATCGCACCTTGTTTATATAATTGCTGATAGCGATCGTTTTCGGCTTGAGCATTGTCTACCTCAGCCTGGATACGGTCGATTGTCGCCTGTTGGGTAGCAACATCCCCTTTATATTGTGGCTCTAAACGGGCGATCGCAGCCTTTTGAGCATCGACATCTCCGGTTTTAGCTCCAGATTTAACCTGCACTAATTTAGCTTTGGCAACTTGTAATTGGTCTAAAGCCTGTTGCAATGCACTTCTAGAACGACCATAATTTTCTAGATAAGCCAGTAATTGCCCTGTTTTAACTGCCTCTCCTTCTTTCACCAACAGTCTGTCTACTCGCACCCCATTATTAGAAGCAGGAGCAGTCAAAGATGTAACTTCACCTTCTGGTTCCAAACGTCCCAAGGCTGTCACAGCAACTTTCGCAGGAGTCACAGCTTTTGGAGGATTTGCTGCTGGTGTCACAACTTTAGGTTTAGACCAAAATGGAACTAAACTATAAAAAGCTATTAATCCGGCCGCTAGAATGAGAGAAGCTGCTAAAATTACTTGCGATCGCCCTACGGGTTTTGTGAATAATCGGCTTTCTTTATTTACTGCCATCTTTTCATTCCAATTCTGTTTTCTAGGGGATAGCCTGGTTATATTTAATCGATTAGATATAGACTCATCCGCAAATTACTAAGAGGATTTTCCTCTAGAGTTTCTACCTTAATAAACTGGATGGGTCTAAATTGGTTTTATATGAATTGTTGTACGCTTTTACCACCCAAACTCACTATTGTGGCGTGAAAATTAATGGTGGTGTTACTTCAAAGCTTCCTAAGTTATATCCTAATTTGACATCTAGTCCAGTAGCGTAAAATACAATAGCGCTAACCAGAAAACTTAACTCTCAAGAACAACGAAGCGCTAATAAAAATGCAATCAAAACTTGGATAAACTTGTCATTAAGTCTGACGTAAAAATGGGATTTTGTCAATCGATTTAATTTGTATAAGTCTTGATTCTCTCACTAAAATATTTCATCGGAGTCAGATTAGATGCTGAAAGATTTTACTCATCACCAATCCGTAGTCTGCTATTGAATACCAACAGATAGTTCGTTATTAAGCAGATTTGATATTCCTAACAGATTATTGTTAGCAAGGTTGTGTAGTATAAGACATTATTTTTGGCTTTGCTCATAGTAATTAAAAGGCGGTTATAAACCGCTTCTACACAAGCATAACCCACCTCCGTGGGCTTAAAATACCCAATTTTCTTAGTTTGAGGAGGCGGTCTACTCTGCCCTGTACCAGAGGTATAATTCCATTGCCCCGGCTTTATCTCATGCAATCATGATTATGTTTATCACGGAACATACTAAAAATTAACATTTGCTTTATAAATAACCGCTTTATTTCTTAAGTTGACTTATATTGAAAAATAACCCAAAACTTTGACTCAATTATGATGCTTCTCTGAAAAAACATACTTATGGTTGTTCAGTTGATCTATGTATTCATTGAATTGTTACTTACTAGACAACAGATTTGTATTGTTAACTTAATTCAGCAGAAATTTATGGTTAATGCGTAGATAACAAAACATCTGAGACATTTATAGAGTTATAAATTATACTTTTTTGCTTAATTTTATTCAAATTAACATCAGTAATTGTGAATGTTACTTTATAAAATAACTTTAAAGAAATGATTTAGTTTCTGTAAAGTATGTTAGTATTTTTATTAATTCAATGCTTTAAAGTAGTTATACAAACTAGTTATTTAATTGAGATTTTGAAATTAAAAATAACTAAATATAACTGCTTTTCCATCGTCGTCTGCTCGTTTCATTACTTTTTCAACTTACATAAATTCGGATTAAAGGTGGTGTCTTTTGTGTAACGAACTTGTCAACTTTGCTAGTTCAAGTAGCATAAAATATATTATCCCGGACGCTGAAATTGGCTATGACGTTGATCGAGATACAGAACGTTGTCATTAACAATCGCTATGTTGCTGTGGTTAGGCTAAATAATCAAAAGCTTGTGGCTGAAAAAATGTTTCTGTTCTCTTAGCTACTCCTAAATTTCCATCGCTCCAGTAGGATACCATTACTCAAAATCTCTACCATTACAAATGGATTAAATTCACTGGTCAAGCAGCTATTACACTCCAAGACTATTTTACCAGTTTTAACAACGTTTTTGACCTATTGCCACAATTTAAAGAGTCTAGCGTTGGATAACAATTTTTGCGATGTCTACGACGGGCTACGCCTACGCGGGCTACGCCTACGCAGTCTGCCAAAGTCGCCTGGAAACATAAGGCTTTACCTGGTATAGTTCGTAATTCGTAATTACTTTTCTGCCAGGATTTCAAATGTGCTAACTGGTTGCACAACGAGAGTTTTTCATTAATTAGTAGGCAACAGAAATTACTGTAACTACACAATCCACAGTACTCACTATGCCCTATGTCTGCTTATTCAATTGATACTGCCTTAGCGGAGTTAGAAAGCCTGATCCAGAATTGCGAACAGGCTGTAATTAAGTCTATTGAGGGAAAAAAAATGAAGTCAGATAAATCAGTGTCAGTCAACAGAATTAACAGACAATTACAACACAATCCTATTGCCATCGTTGGGATGGCTTCTCTATTACCTAAAGCCAGAAATCTGCGGGAATACTGGCAAAATATAGTAAACAAAATTGACTGTATTACTGATGTTCCTTCCACTCACTGGAGCGTCGAAGATTATTACGATCCGAATCCTAGAACTACTGAAGATAAAACTTACTGCAAAAGAGGCGGGTTTCTTCCAGAGGTAGATTTTAACCCGATGGAATTCGGCATACCACCCAGCATTTTAGAAGTTACAGATGTATCGCAACTATTAAGTTTAGTGGTTGCAAAAGAGGCGATGGAAGATGCTGGCTATGGCGAAAAACGTGAGTTTAGCCGCGAGACTGTTGGGGTAATCTTAGGCGTGGCTATGGCCAAGCAATTAGGAATGCCGCTTTCTGCCAGGTTGGAATATCCGATTTGGGAAAAAGTTCTCAAAAGCAGTGGTTTATCCGACGAAGATACGAAAAAAATCGTCGATAAAATTAAAAGCGCTTATGTGAAATGGGATGAGAACGCTTTCCCTGGAATGTTAGCGAATGTAGTCGCTGGACGAATTGCCAATCGCCTAAATTTTGGCGGGATGAATTGCGTAGTTGATGCCGCTTGCGCTAGTTCTTTCGGTGCTTTAAAAATGGCAATTAGTGAGCTAGTTGAGCATCGTTCTGACATGATGCTGACTGGTGGTGTTGATACCGATAACACCATCATGGCTTACATCTCGTTCAGCAAAACACCGGCTGTTTCTCCTAGTGAAAATGTCAAACCTTTCGATGCTAAATCCGATGGGATGATGCTAGGTGAAGGTATTGGGATGATTGTCCTGAAACGGTTAGAAGATGCTGAACGGGACAACGATAAAATATATGCCGTAATTAAAGGTATTGGTACTTCCAGCGATGGACGTTATAAGAGCATTTATGCTCCCCGCAAAGAAGGCCAAGTTAAAGCCTTAGAACGCGCTTATGAAGATGCCGGCTTCTCTCCCGCTACTGTTGGTTTGATGGAAGCACATGGTACGGGTACAATGGCTGGAGATCCGACAGAATTCGGTTCTTTAAAAGACTTCTTTGATGAACATGATGAGAAAAAGCAGCACATCGCTTTGGGTAGTGTGAAATCACAAATCGGACACACAAAAGCAGCTGCGGGTGCGGCGAGTTTGATTAAAACTGCTTTGGCTTTACATCACAAAGTCTTACCGCCCACAATTAACATCACTGAGCCAAACCCCAAACTCAACATTAAAACTTCGTCCTTTTATTTGAATACCGAAACTAGACCTTGGATTCGTCCAGAAGGTGAAGCGCCAAGACGTGCGGGTGTAAGTTCTTTTGGGTTTGGCGGAACCAACTATCACGTCGTTTTGGAAGAATATGAAGCCGACCAAAATGCCGCCTACCGCTTACACAGTCCTGCTAGTGAAGTGCTGTTGTTTGCTCCTACAGTAGACCAATTGTTGAGCAAATCTGAAGAGATTTTAGGTAAGTTGCGCTCGCCAGACGCACCCAGATACTACGCACAATTAGTCAATGAGTGCAAATCACAACAAATTCCCCTCTCTGCTGCCAGATTTGGGTTTGTAGCTGAGAATCTCGAAGAAGCTTGCAAGTTGCTGCAAACTAGCATTGAGTGGCTGAAACACAAAGGAACAGCAGCATCTTGGGAGCATCCCCAAGGGATTTATTACCGTTCATCTGGTATGGAGTTGGGTGGAAAAGTTGTCTCTCTATTTTCTGGTCAAGGTTCGCAATACTTGGAGATGGGACGCGAACTGGTGATGAATTTCCCGTTGATGCGTCGTCTTCATGGTTATATGGATAGCCTGTTGCTCAAAGATAATTTGCAGCCGTTGTCAGAGATCGTTTTTCCTCATCCTGTGTTTGGAGAGGCAGAAAAAAATGTCCAAATTGCTGCCTTACAACGCACAGAATACGCTCAACCAGCCATCGGGGTGTTGAGTGCAGGGATGTACAGCATACTGCAACAAGCTGGGTTCAAGTCAGATTTTGTTGCCGGCCATAGCTTTGGTGAACTGACAGCGCTATGGGCTGCGGGGGTTTTGAGTACAGAAGATTACTTGTTCTTAGTGAAAGCTAGGGGTCAAGCAATGGCTGCCCCCGAAGATCCAGATCATGATGCGGGAAGTATGTTGGCTGTTAAAGAAGACATCAGCAAAGTGGAAGCAGTGCTGAGGTATTTTCCGCAAGTTGCGATCGCTAATCAAAATTCTCCCACTCAATTTGTCTTGGCTGGCCCCACCGCAGAAATAGCGAGAGTCAGAGAGGCTTTACACGAGAAAGGATATACAGCCGTATTGTTACCTGTTTCAGCAGCGTTCCATACACCGCTAATCGCCTTTGCTCAAAAATCCTTTGCGATCGCTACCAAGTCTGTCAAGTTCCAAAGTCCGAAAATCCCTGTTTACAGCAACGTCACCAGTAAGCAGTATCCCAAAGAACCCCAAAATATTCAAAAAATCCTGGAAACCCACCTCTCGAACTCGGTGCTGTTTAAACAGGAAATTGAAAATATCTATGCGGCGGGTGGTACTTGCTTTGTGGAATTTGGGCCGAGAAGAATTCTCACCAACTTAGTAAAAGATATCCTTGGCGATCGCCCACACATCACTGTATCTTTGAACCCCAGCGCTCAAAAGAATAGCGATCGCTCTTTACGGGAAGCAGTTGTGCAGCTGCGAGTAATTGGTTTGGCTTTGAATAACCTCGATCCTTACCAACTTCCCCAAACTATTCCCCCAATTGAGACGAAGAAGACATTAAATGTCCGTTTAAACGGCATAAACTACAGATCCGAAAAAACGAAAAATGCCTTCGCTTTAGCTTTGCAGGATGGGCATAAAGTCACATTACCCACCCCCGAATATTCTGATGCGGCTCCCTTATTTACTAGCCCAGGTGTGACTCCACCTCTAGCAGTGATAGAGACTAACGGACATAAAAAATCCATCCCAGAAATGAACGGTGTGACATCTAATATCATCACCCAGCCAGAGCAACAGATGAATCCTGTTACCCTGTCACAACCAGCCCAGGAATCTAAGATGCAACCAACACCAGAAAAGCTGACAAATTACGAACAACTTTTAGCAAGTTTAGAATACCTCCTGACACAGTTCCAGGAAAATCAAGCCGAGAATTTACAAGTTCACGGTACTTATCTCAACCATCAAATGGAATATGCTAAAGCGTTTTTCCAACTGATGCAACAGCAGAATTCCTTGTTGAGTGAAAGTAAATCAACAGCCGAAACTGCCAAAATGAAGCTTGTTGTCATGGAAAGCTTAGAGCGCAGTATGATGCAGTTTCATTCCCAACAAGGTGAAACCCTACGCATCCATGAGCAATATCTTCAAGAGCAGTTGGAATATACTAAGAGCTTTTTCCAACTCATACAGCAAGAGTATTCTCAGATTATCTCTGGTGAGGGAGCAACCCAACTAACAGAGAAACTAAGCGATGCAGTACGCCATCATTTCACAACAGAAACAACTGTTACTAATGCACCAACCAAGATAGTAGAAAGCCAACCTTTGCCTGTAGCCGAGCCTGTAGCTAAAAATGACTTAAATGTTATCCAAGAATCTCTCTTGGTTGCTGTAGAGCCAATACAGACGCAATCAATCGCATCTCTACTTCCGACTCCCCACTTCGCCACCGTCGAGACATTAGAGCCTGTAATCGCGCCACCTGTCCCAGTTGTAGAACCCCAAGCTGAGGTTGTAGTCAAAATTAGCTCACCTCCAATCAGCGAAGTTGTTGCATTCACTCCAGAACCGGCATCTGTATCTAATGCAACCATCGATATTGTTGACTTGGATAAAAATCTCTTAGCCATCACCAGCGACAAGACCGGCTACCCAGTCGAAATGCTGGAAATGGACATGGATATGGAGGCTGATTTAGGGATTGACTCGATCAAACGGGTGGAAATCTTAGGGGCGCTACAAGAAATGTACCCCAACCTACCCAAGCCCAATTTAGAAGAACTGTCAGAAAAGCGCACCATCGGTCAAGTTGTAGAGTATCTGCAATCCCACGCTTCCAAAAGTATTACTGTAGAAATTGCAGTTCACGAAGTACAACAACCAACTGAGATTGCAGTAGAAGTTGCACCAGTAGTTGAGGTAGTTGTTGCACCCGAACCAAGCGTAGTTATCGCATTCACTCCAGAACCAGAACCCGCTACAAGTGATGAATTTGCAAACTTAGGTGAAACCCTGTTAGCTATCACCAGCGATAAAACCGGTTATCCAGTGGAGATGCTGGAACTGGACATGGACATGGAAGCCGATTTAGGGATTGATTCGATTAAACGGGTGGAAATCTTAGGGGCGATGCAAGAAATGTACCCCAACTTACCCAAACCGAATATTGAAGAACTCGGCGATCTCCGCACCATCGGTCAAATAGTCGATTACCTACAGCAGTTGGCTGGAGGTGAAAAAAAAAAGTCTGAACCTGAGTTTGTCCAACAGCAGCCACCCCAATTAGAACATGAATTAGAGCATAATATCCAGCGCCATCTCGTCAAACTCAGAAGTTTACCACAGCCCGATTATTTGGATTTCACGTTACCAGAGGGACACATCGGTTTAATTACCGATGATGGTTCCCTCACCACTTATAAATTAGCTGAATCCCTAATCGAGAAAGGCTGGAAAGTAGTAGTTATCAGCTTCCCCCAATCGCTCATCGCCCAGCAAGCGCCCTTACCCACAGGAGTAACCCGCGTCACCTTAGCAAACTTGAGTGAAGAACATCTTCACCAACAACTACAAGCGATCGCATCTCACTGCGGAGCGATTGGGGCTTTCATCCATCTACACCCAATGTTTGTAGGAAATCACACCGGAAGTATTTCTTATAACGAATCAGAAAAGGCGATCGTCAAGCACGTATTTTTGATGGCGAAACACCTGAAACCTTCCCTCAACGAAGCTGCAAAACATGGACGTAGTTGTTTCTGCACAGTTGCTCACCTTGATGGAGCCTTCGGTTTAGAGTACAAAGTCAACTTCGGTGCGATCGGCGCTGGTTTATTTGGATTAACCAAAACTCTGAGATGGGAATGGCCAAAAGTTTTCACCCGTGCGATCGATTTAAGCCCCAGACTTGACGCTAAACAGTCAGTACAAAAAATCATCGCCGAACTTCACGATCCCAATCTTTATATCAGTGAAGTTGGCTACGGCTCACAGGGACGAGTCACCATTATCGCCGATTAAAAGCAGATTAACGCAGTGTGTAACTTTCTCTCAAACCTAACTCCCAACCCCTTCCCTACAAGGGAAGGGGAGTAAGAATCAAAGCCTCTCTCCCTGTGGGGGAGAGGAATGGAAGCGGGGGTTTAAAGAATCAGTTGCACATCAAAAAACCAAAATTATGCAGGTATTCACGAGGATTTATGACACAAACAGCCCAGCTTAGTCCATCATCTGTCTTTGTCGTGAGCGGCGGTGCAAAAGGGATTACGGCTGAGTGTACTATCAGATTAGCTCAACAGCAACCCTGCAAATTCATCCTTCTCGGTCGCTCCGAACTATTAGAAAGCGAACCAGATTTTGCTCAAAATTCCGATGACTCCGCATTGAAAAAATGCATCATGGAAAATCTTCTTTCTCAAGGAGAGAAGCCCACACCCATGAATGTGCAAAAAATATATAACAAAATTACCTCCAGCCGCGAAATTAAAAAGACTCTAGCAGCAATTGAAAAAACCGGAGCTAAAGCAGAATATATCAGCGTCGATGTTACAGATACGCAAGCTTTACAAGAAAAACTTGCCACTGCTGTGCAACATCTCGGCCCAATTACCGGAATCATCCACGGCGCTGGAAACTTAGCTGATAAGTTAATTGAAAAGAAAACAGAAGATGATTTTGAAAAAGTTTACACCGCCAAAGTTCAAGGCTTAGAAAACCTACTGGCTTGCGTTAACCCTAGTCAACTTCAGCATTTAGTTTTGTTTTCTTCAGTCACAGGCTTTTACGGAAATCCCGGACAATCTGATTATGCGATCGCAAACGAAATTCTGAACAAATCAGCCCATATATTTAAGCAAAGTTATCCCTCATGTCATGTAGTCGCTATCAACTGGGGCGCTTGGGACAGTGGGATGGTGACAGCAGAATTAAAGAAGATTTTTCAAGAGCGAAAAATTGAAATAATTCCCATTGCAGTCGGGGCGCAAATGCTGGTTAAAGAAATGGATAATACTAATCATGCAACTGCACAAGTTGTTATTGGTAGCCCATTAGTTCCACTTGCGGCAGAGTTAGATTCAGAACTACGAACCCATCGTATCCGTCGCCAAATGACATTAGAGGCTAATCCATTTTTACACGATCATACTATTGCTGGTTCTCCAGTTTTACCAGCAACTTGTGCAATGACGTGGATTATCAATGCTTCTGAACAATTATATCCTGGTTATCGGTTGTTTTATTACCAAGATTTCAAAGTTTTGAAGGGGATTACTTTTAATGAAACATTAGCTAAGGAACATATTTTAGAAATAGAAGAAATTTCTAAAGTTAACCTTGAAAGCATCGAACTTAAAGCCAAAATTTCAAGTAAAAATCCAGAAGGAAAAACCCATTTTCATTTTAGCGCTCAACTCAATCTCCAGCGTGAAATCCCAGATGCACCAATCTATGAATCTCTCAATCTCGAACCAGATAATATCATCACCGCTACAGGAAAAGCTTTTTACCAAAATGGTGGGGCGACATTATTTCACGGCCCCGGTTTTCAAGAAGTCAAAAGAGTTTTAAACATCACTCCCGAAAAAATCACAACAGAATGTTTGTGGCCAGAACTCACCCCACAGCAACAAGGACAATTCCCCGTCCAATGGGTAAATCCTTACACCACTGACTTGAGTATGCACGCCTTATGGATTTGGACACAACACTTTCATGAAGAAGGTTGTTTACCTGGAAAAGTAGAAAAATTTGAACAATTTGAAGCAATACCCCATAACGAAACATTTTACGTTTCTTGTGAAGTACTAGCTAAGACACCAAGTAGTGCGATCGCTAACTTCATCATACACGACCGCCAAGGTAAAATATATTCACGAATGCTCGGCGCTCATGCGATTATTTGGTCAATGAAAATGCTCAGAAGCTAGTAATATTCTTTAAAACTCAACACCTATAGCATTCCTAAAATCCCTGTGAAATTCTTTCTCTTCTTAGCGTCCTTTGCGCCCTTTGCGGTTCGTTAAAAACAGCAATTTTCACAACTCAAATAGGATTGCTATAACTTGCCTCGTTCAAAGTTTGGGGAACAGCGTAAATCCTGCCTTTTAATTATCTCTTGCTAAATACCCAAACTCGGAGCATATAAATCGTGGAAAAAATAGCCATCATCGCATTATCATGCCTATTCCCCGATGCTAAAAACCCTGAAGAATACTGGCAGAACATCGTTAATCAAAAAGATTCGACATCCTCTGCAACTGTTGAAGAAATCGGAGTAGATCCGACAATATTTCATAATCCAGTTAAAGGTACACCAGATAAAACCTATTCCCTCAAAGGCGGATACATCCGCAATTTCCAATTTAATCCATCTGAATACAATCTACCATCAGAATTTGTTGGTGGTTTAGATAACACCTTCAAATGGTCATTGTATGCCGCTAAACAAGCAATTGTACAGAGTGGTTATTGGGGTAATCAAAATGTCCTGGCAAAATGCGGCGTAATTTTAGGTAATTTGTCATTTCCAACAAAATTATCTAATCAATTATTCTCTCCAATCTACCAGAAAGCTATTAACCCTGCTGTCAGAGAACTTTTGCAGTATGAAGACTTTGATTTAGCTGTCCCAAGTGCAACTAAATCATCTTTATACAATGCGATGATATCTGGTTTACCAGCATCTATCGTTGCTCAAGCCTTCTCCCTTTCCCAGATTAATTTATGTCTGGATGCTGCTTGTTCGTCATCATTTTATGCTATTAAATTAGCATCTCATTACTTATGGTCACACAAAGCTGATGTGATGTTAGCTGGAGCCATCAGTTGTGCAGATTCCCTATTCGTGCGGATGTTATTTTCCGGTGTTCAAGGATATGCAGAAAACGGCATCAGTCGCCCCTTAGATAAATCCTCTAGAGGGCTAATTCCCGCCGATGGTGTTGGAATGGTGATGCTGAAAAGATATTCTGATGCCGTTAGAGATGGCGATAATATTCTCGCTACCATCTGCGGTAATGGACTCTCCAATGATGGCAAAGGGAAACATTTACTGAGTCCCAATCCTAAAGGACAAGTCTTAGCTTTTGAACGAGCCTATAATGAGGCAAAATTTAGTCCCAAAACCATCGATTATCTAGAGTGTCACGCCACAGGCACATTACTCGGAGATACAACCGAATTCAACTCTATAGAAACATTCTTTGGTCAAAATCAAGCTGCGCCTCTGGTGGGTTCTGCTAAGGCAAATACTGGTCACTTGCTAACTGCTGCTGGCATGGTTGGCTTGACTAAGGTGATTTTGAGTATGTCTCATGGTGTAATTCCACCAACCATGAATGTTTCTGACCCTTTAACGTCAGAAAAAAATACAATTTCTGCCGACAAAATTGTTAGAAAAGCGACAGCATGGCCTAATAATAACACACCAATTAAACGGGCGGCTATTAGCGCTTTCGGTTTTGGCGGCACTAATTCTCATCTGATTTTAGAACAAGGAAATACAACACAATCAGTTGAATCAACTCCACCTGTTCCACCTACGAAAGTCGCCATTGTCGGCATGGATGCCTTTTTTGGTAACTGCAATGGTTTAGATGCTTTTGAACGCAGTATTTATGATGGAACACAACATTTTACTTCTCTACCACCTCAAAGATGGCATGGTATAGAAAATCAAGAAAATGTCCTGAAAGAGTACGGTTTGACAGACGGGAAAGCACCAGTAGGGGCATATATCAAAGATTTTGAAATCGATACTTTATCGTGCAAAATCCCACCGAATGAAATAGAGAAGTTAAACCCACAACAATTATTGCTTTTGAAGGTTAGCGATCGCGCCGTAAAAGATGCGAAACTAAAGGAAGGCAGCAATGTGGCCGTTATTGTCGCCGCCGAGACAGAATTCTCTGTGCATCAGCTACAGCAAAGATGGAATCTCTCTTGGCAAGTTAAGGACGGCTTACTCAACCAAGGAATTTCTCTACCTGCTGAACAGCTGGCGCAACTGGAAACCATTGTCAAAGATAGCATTCACCAACCAGTAGAAATCGGCGAATATGTCAGTCACATCGCCAACATCATGGCGAGTCGAATTTCTGCTTTGTGGAATTTCACTGGCCCTGCATTCACCATCAGCGCTGGCGAGAATTCTGCCCTCAAAGCGTTGGAAGTTGCACAAATGCTACTTGCTACTGGAGAAGTTGATGCAGTCGTTGTGGGTGCGGTAGATTTAGCCGGTGGTGTAGAAAATGTCTTGTTCCGCAGCCAATTTGCACCAATTAATACAGGTGTCAATACGTTGGGTTATGACCAACAAGCAAATGGCTGGACGGTTGGCGAAGGTGCGGGTGCTGTCGTCCTTAAGCGCTACGAAGCAGCTAAGGAAGATAATGAACGCATCTATGCAGTAATTGATGCCATGAGTTTCGCACAAGGTAATTCTACTTTGAGTAACGCTCTGGTAAAACCTGATGCCTCAGCTATCAGTAATGTCTGCAAACAAGCCTTCCAGATGGCGGAGATTCAACCCACAGAAGTTAACTATGTGGAAGTCTTCGGTAGTGGCGTTCCCCAGGAGGATGAAGCTGAAATCGCAGGTTTACTGCAAGCTTATCCGAAAATGGGCAATGGTTTGCATTGTGCATTGGGCAGCGTCAAAGCTAATATCGGCCACACCTATACAGCATCGGGAATTGCTAGCTTAATCAAAACCGCTCTCTGTCTTTATTACAGGTATATTCCCGCTACCCCCAAATGGTCTGGTGTCAAAACACCGCAAGTATGGTCAGGTAGTCCCTTCTATGTGGCAATGGAATCAAGACCTTGGTTTGTCGATAAAGGCGGCACACGTAGAATAGCAGCAATTAACAGCATGGGTATAGATGGGAGTTACGCCCATTTAATCTTATCGGAGGAACCCAGCCAAGAGGAGCGCGACAACAGATATTTGCAACAAATGCCTTTTCATCTGTTCCCTATCGCAGTTAGCGATCGCTCCAATATACCAGATTTACTTAATCATCTCCAACATACCATCGAAGCTAGTTCTTCTTTATCAGCTACCGCTAGCCAAACATTCGCTACCTTTCAACAGCATTCTAATCAAAAATACGTCTTATCAATCACAGGACGTAACACAAAAGATTTACTCAAAGAAATTGAATCTGCTCGTAAAGGTATAAACAATGCTTTTGAGAAAGGAACAGATTGGCAAACACCACTAGGAAGTTATTTCACAGCGAAACCATTAGGTAAAACTGGAGCAGTTGCTTACGTTTACCCCGCAGCAGTCAATTCTTATATCGGCATTGGTCGGACTGTTTTTCGCTTGTTTCCGAAAGTCTTCGAGGACTTAAAAAGTAATAATCTCTACAACCGGGCTGCCGATGTTGAAAAGCTAGTTTATCCCAGAAGTTTACCTAAATTGACAACCAGGCAACTAGAAACTCTTGAAAAGCAATTGTTAGATGATTCACTGGCAATGTTTGAAAGTGAAATTGCCTTTGCTAGATACATGACAGCAATTTTCCGAGATGATTTTCAAGTCAAGCCGCAGTCTGTATTTGGGTATAGCTTGGGTGAAACTAGTATGATGGTTGCTCAAGGAGTTTGGAGTGATTTTGAGGGTGGAAGTAACACCTTAAATTCATCACCTCTATTTGGTGATAAGTTATCTGGCCCTAAAAATGCTGTGCGTGAATATTGGGGATTAACAGATTCACCAAACAACAATTTTTGGAATACCTATGTTCTCATGGCTACTCCATCTCAAGTTAGAGAAAGCCTGAAACAAGAGAATCGCGTCTACTTAACTCAAATCAACACACCAGAAGAAGTATTAATCGCTGGTGATGATGCAGCCTGTAAGCGATTGATTGCAACTTTAGGTTGTAATGCCTTCCCCGCGCCCTTCGACCATGTGATACATTGTGAAGCGATGCGATCGCAGTACGAGGAAATCAAGAAAGTAAACACCTTACCATCCCAAAATCTTCCTGGCATTGTGTTTTATTCCGCCGCCGATTATCAACCAGTTGCACTTGAAAGTGATGCAATTGCTCACAATATCGCCAAAGGATTGTGTCAAGAGCTTGATTTCCCGCAATTAGTTAATCGTGTCTACGATGATGGTGTGCGAATATTTTTAGAAGCAGGCGCGGGTAGTGTTTGTTCACGATGGATTGATAAAATTCTCGGCAACAAAGAACATGTCACAGTTTCTCTGAATCGTAGAGGGATGGATGACCATGCTTCGATAGTCAAAGCATTAGCAAAACTACTCAGCCATCAGGTGAACGTGGATTTATCACCACTGTATAGCAAAGCCCAAGAAACCGCTAATTCAAATAAAGCAACATTGAGAACAGTTACCTTGGGTGGGAAAGCGATCGCAGCTACAATTTTGAGCGAAGAAAACCGTAAACTTGTTGAAAGTTTAGTTGAGGATATTAAGGGCGATCGCTTCAAAAAACAGCATCCAAATATACCTAATATCCAACAATCTGAAATCACAGATTCTCTTAATACTTCCAACCAAATAACCCAACAAGAAAGTTATTCCCCTACCATCTTGCTTCAGCCAGAAGAACTCAAACCGAAAAATATCATTGATAACGTTTTTGAGCCGAGAGAACAATTACAATCTTCTGAGTCAATTGCAATTAAACATCCAATTCCTGTTTCATCCCCACCCATCAGAACTAAAAAAATTACTAGCATCATCAGCATGTTCGATTTAAATAAGACCCAGTATCAAAAGCTCAATGCTAATAATTCAAAGATAACTAAAGCACACACAGCCTTTTTACAAGCTAGACAAGATTACAGCCAGCAAATGAGCGAAATAATTCAATTGCAACTAGCTTGCGCCCAAAACTTGCTTAACGAAGAATCTTAATATCTCATACCAATTCTCTCTAAACCTTCTCTTCCTTAGCGCCCTTTGCGTCCTTTGCGGTTCGTTTAAAAATTATTACGTGCATCTCCTAGAGAATTGGTATGAAAATCTAGACTCCTATAAAAAGTCTACACCCTTCAACTTTATCATCCATTGCTTGTAATCCGAGGGATAACTACCGTGACAACCGTAGATACGGTACTAAGTAAACACGATAATGGCCTTAACTTCTCCACTTGGTCTTATAACAAAAACCAAGTTTGGAAAGGTTCTTTAGAAACAGTATCTTTTGAGAAACAAACCATCAAAGATAAATTGATGGTATTAAATAAACCCTGCTACATCGTGAAAGTTGCCGGAAAAATCGGTGTCACCAACGAGGGGTATTTATCCCCTGGTGATAATGGCACAACAGCACAAGTAGAACTCTTAACATTTGCAGCCCCAATCCGAATTCAACAGTTTGGAGATCCCAATTTCCTCTCCGCTTATGGAGTAAAATATGCCTACGTTACCGGCGCAATGGCTGGCGGAATTGCTTCCGAAGAAATGGTCATTGCACTAGGAAAAGAGCAAATTTTGAGTTCCTTTGGTGCAGGTGGTTTAACTCCAGAACGTTTGGAAGCAGCCATCAATCGCATTCAACAAGCTTTACCTCAAGGGCCTTATGCTTTTAATTTAATTCATAGTCCCAATGAACCAGCAATTGAACGCCGCGCCGTAGATTTATACCTCAAATATCAAGTGAGAACAGTAGAAGCGTCTGCATTTCTCGACTTGACCCCCAACATTGTTTATTACCGTGTTGCTGGATTGGGATTAAACAACGCCAATCAAATCGAAATCAAAAATAAAGTCATTGCCAAAATTTCTCGTCGAGAAGTTGCGACTAAATTTTTGCAACCAGCACCAGCGAGAATACTCAAAGAGCTTCTTGAACAAGGATTAATTACCGAGTTACAAGCAACCCTTGCAGCAAAAGTTCCAATGGCTGATGATATTACCGTCGAGGCTGATTCTGGAGGTCATACAGATAACCGTCCACTGGTTTGTTTGTTACCTTCTATTATTGCCTTGCGGGATGAAATACAAGCCCAATCTCATTATCAAACACCAATTAGAATTGGAGTAGCAGGGGGAATTGGGACACCACAATCAGCATTAGCAGCCTTTATGATGGGCGCAGCTTATGTAATGACCGGTTCCATTAATCAGTCATGTGTTGAATCTGGAGCTTGCGAACATACTAAAAAGTTACTAGCTCAAGCAGAAATGGCTGATATGATAATGGCTCCAGCAGCCGATATGTTTGAAATGGGAGTCAAATTACAAGTTCTCAAACGGGGTACAATGTTCCCAATGCGAGCGCAGAAATTATTTGAACTCTATCGCGCTTATGGTTCCATTGAAGAGATTCCTTTGGCAGAAAGAGAGAAATTAGAAAAACAAGTTTTTCGCAAAACTATTGCTGAAGTCTGGGAAGGAACTGCGGCTTATTTATCCCAAAAGAATCCTGAGAAACTGGGGAAGGCAGTCAATAATCCTAAACTGAAAATGGCGTTGATTTTCCGTTGGTATTTAGGATTATCTTCCCGTTGGTCTAGTTCTGGCGAAAAAGGTAGAGAAGTAGATTATCAAATTTGGTGTGGCCCGGCAATGGGCGGTTTCAATGACTGGGTACGCGGTTCTTACCTGTCTGAACCAAATAATCGTGGTGTAGTTGATGTTGCTAATCAAATTATGACTGGTGCAGCCTTTTTGTATCGCGTCCAAAATTTGAAAATTCAAGGGCTGCAAACTTCCGATTATTACAGTCAATATCACCCTGTTCGTTCTACATTATTGTTGGAGATTTAAAAATGACTATAAAACAGTCTTTCACAGCAGACGATATTCAAATATTTTTGGTATCTAATTTAGCTAAGTTGCTAGGAGTAGCAACCGATGAAATAGATGTCAAAGAACATTTAGAAAACTATGGGTTAGATTCAGCCCAAGCAATGATTCTAGTAAGTAACTTAGAAAAGTTGCTCGGATTTCAACCATCTCCGTTGCTATTGTGGCATTACCCAAATATTGAAGCTCTTTCACAGCGTTTAGCTGAAGAAGTGCAAGAAGGTTCACCAATTCAAGATACAAAGGTGACAGCTTCTAATGCCAATGCTGCTCCCTCTATTCTAGATTTAGGTGCTGAGGCTGTTCTTGACCCCACCATCCATCCTGGTGCTGGAGCTAATGTGCTTGTGGGTGAACCCAAGAACATCTTTATAACTGGAGGAACCGGCTTTTTAGGAGCTTTTATCATCCGGGAATTGCTACAAGAAACCAATGCCGATATCTATTGCTTAGTGCGTGCTGCCAATGCCGAAGAAGGTAAAAGCAAACTCCAAAAGAATCTGGAACAATATGCAATTTGGCAGGAAGAATTTAAGTCCAGAATTATTCCGGTTGTCGGCGATTTATCTCTGCCATTATTAGGTGTTGGTTCGGAACAGTTTCAAATGTTAGCTACCAATATTGATACTATTTATCATAGCGGTGCTTTGTTGAATTATGTTTTTCCCTATTCAGCGCTGAAAGCAGCCAATGTTTTAGGAACTCAGGAAGTTCTAAGATTGGCTTGTCAAGTTAAAGTCAAGCCTGTACATTACGTTTCTAGTGTGGCTGTTTTTGAATCCACGGCTTATGCTGGCAAGGTTGTTAAAGAACAGGATGAGTTTAATCATTGGGAAGGTATTTATCTTGGTTACTCTCAAACGAAATGGGTAGCTGAAAAGTTAGTTAAAATTGCTCGTGATCGTGGGCTGCCTGTAACTATCCACAGACCGCCACTGATTTCAGGTGATAGCAAAACTGGCATTTGTAACACACATGACTTTATCAATCTGATGACCAAGGGCTGTCTACAAATGGGATATTTCCCTGATGTAGATTATATGTTGGATATGTCACCTGTAGACTATGTAAGTAAAGCAATTGTTTATCTATCAAGACAGAAAGAATCTATAGGTAAAGCTTTCAATTTACAACATCCCCAACCTGCTGCTTTGAAAATACTAGTTGAGTGGATACGCTCTTTTGGTTATTCAGTTGAAATGATTCCTTATGAAAAATGGCAATCTGAGTTAATCAATAATGTGACTTCTGCCGACAATCCTTTGTACACTCTGCGACCATTTTTGCTGGAACGTTGGTCTGATGAACAACTGACTATTCCTGATTTGTATTTACAAGCTAGAAGACCCCATATTAGCTGCCAAGATACTCTTCATGCATTGGCAGGTAGTTCTATTGCTTGTCCTCCAATTGACTCTCAATTGTTTATGACTTATACCGCTTACTTGATTCAAAGTGGTTTCTTAAATCTCGCTTAGGAATTTCAACTTCTGTAGGATGTGTTAGGAATGTAACGTATTATCCCTGATACTTCGGTACGTTACGAAAGCCGTAACACACCCTACAAAATAATTTTTTAGTCCATGTTTTTAAAACACAGTACTGTTGAATAGCCAAGATTTCAGATGCCAAGAATAACTCATACTCCCACACTGGCAATATAATTGCCCTATTTTTTTATGCTCAATAATGTAAATTTTTAGTATTCACCTCTTGACATCAGCAATTAAGGATAGAATGGTTAGTGTCGGGGATGAAAGTTTGATTTTAGCTGCTGGCTTTGGTAAGTAATAAAAAGCCAGTAGTAATAGTTTGAAATAACCAAACTTCTTTAATGCCTCACTTATTCGATGCATAAGTCCTAAGTTTACGTTTGGACTGCTACATCTATCCAAGACATCATACAAGCATTTGAAAAGGTAATAACCAAGACATTTCTTGTCGGTTCAAATATTACGCGTACTTAATTGTAGAACGAGAACCACTGTAAATGCAACGCCGCTTCATCAAGTTGAATTCACCAATATTCTTACATGAACACAACACATCAAGGTCGGAGGAAAAAAACTGCTCTTATTACTGGGGCAGCCGGTGGAATTGGCTACGAATTAGCATGTATTTTTGCTGCTCATGATTACAATCTGGTATTAGTAGACAGAAACGGATTAAAGCTTGTAGAAATTGCTGCTAAATTCCAAGAAAAATTTGGAAATCTTGTCAAAACTATTGTTAAGGATTTATCTATATCAACGGCTCCTGAAGAAATTTTCACGGAGTTGCAACTCGCCGATATTAATGTTGATGTGCTGGTAAATAATGCTGGATTTGGTATTTATGGATTATTTCACGAAACAGACTTAGCGACTGAGCTAGAAATGCTACAGGTAAATTTGGTGTGTCTCACCCATTTAACCAAGCTATTCGTGAAGCAGATGGTAAAGCAAGGTGAAGGCAAAATCTTAAACGTCGCCTCGGCTGCGGCTTTTCAACCTGGGCCTTTGATGGCGGTTTATTTTGCTACTAAAGCTTATATCTTATCTTTTTCGGAAGCGATCGCTAATGAATTAGAAGGTACAGGTGTCACTGTGACAGTTCTTTGCCCAGGTTCAACCGCATCTGGCTTTCATGAACGTACTGGCATGGCTGACTCTAAGTTGCTCAAGGGTAAGAGGATGATGGATGCAAAAACAGTAGCTGAAGTTGGTTTCCGTGCCTTAATGAAGGGTCAAACCATTGTCATTCCTGGTTTACTCAATGCAATACTTGCAAAAAGCGTCAGATTTGTACCCAGAAACCTGGTGACAAAAATTGTCCGAAATATGCAGGAGGACAAATAAGCAGGGGAGCAGGGGAAGAATTCATAACTCTTGACCAATCACTAGCATTAATATTGCCAACACTTCAAATCCCAGCCAAAATTCTCTACAGCAACAGCAGCAACATAATTGTTAGCGGGTACTAGTTCAAAAAGACTCCAGTCTTCAGATATCTGTAACTTGGCTGGTTCTGTGGGAGTGAGCGACACTTCAATTTGCTCTAACTGGGATAGTCCGTCTCCAGTTGCTTTTAAATAAGCTTCCTTACAAGTCCAGTAACGGAAAAATACTTCTTGCTGTTGGTTGGGAGATAGCGATCGCAACATTTCATATTCTCTCGGTAAAAAGAACCGTTTGGCAAGAGCTTCTAAATCAGACATCGGGCGAATATATTCTAGGTCTATACCAATTGGGCGAGTACAATTCACTGCACACAAACCCAAACCTTGAGAATGAGACAAGTTAAACGCCAGTCCACTATCAGCAAATGTTTCTGCTAATACTGGTTTGCCACGCTGTTGATAATTAAACTGCACTTGTGACGGCTCAATACCCAAATAGCGACCTAATATAGTTCGCAGGATACCACGGCCAGCGATGAAACGCTGCCGGTGTTCCTGAAAATAGAACCGTTCCGCACGAGCCATTTCATCGCTCGAAAGAGTTGCTGCTAAATTTTCCAGTTCTAGTTCTGGTTGGTCAAGTTCTATACGCCAGACATGAATCTCATCTGGTAACAAAGTTAAATTTGTGGGCGCAGGTAGCCAGAGATTCATAATAATTCGTAATTCGTAATATTTCGACTTCGCTTAGTACAAGTTAGTTAAAATCTTAATTATTACCTTTGCTATCAAAAAATAGTGATTATGGACTGGGGACAATACATTCACTCTGACCCCAAAATATTATTAGGTGAAACCAACGGTAAAAGGTACAAGGTTATCTGTTGAATTCATACTTGGTTTCTTGGCTAACAGTTGGACGGTACAGCAAGTTTTAGATAATTATCCAACTTTAACACCACAAGCTCTGCAAGCTGTATTTGTTGCTGAGTGTATGCGAGATAAATCTTTGTATATGCTACCGTTTTTATCTGAGTCAGCGTGATGCTATTTTTAGCAAACGAAAATTTCCCGATGATCAGTGTTATCCGCTTGCGGAATGCTAGTTATGATGTAGCTTATGGTAGCGAAGATGCTTCTGGTGCGGAAGATTTGCTAGGGTAAAGACACATACCATTTTGACAAATCGGACTACGGAACTTAAAATTACGAATTACGCTGTTGCTCCAACCATTCTAAAACCCGATTCCATGCCCACCAAGGGTCAGAATCTTTTACTTTACGTTGACACTCTTTGCTACTCAAATAGCCAACATGACCGCCGTATTGAGTAAGTAACAAATCTATTGCGGAATTGCGATCGCACGCTTGTTGTAATTCCGGTATGATGGCTGGGTCAAAAAGTGGATCGTCAGCAGCATATAAAATCAAAGTTGGTTTCGAGATTTGCGGCAATATTTGTAAAGCACTACTCGCTTGGTAATATGCTTCCACAGAAGAAAAACCTAATCGCTTAATTACCAGTTCATTATCAAAACCCCAAATACTATTCGCCCGTTCAATGGCTTCTGGTTCAATGCTTCCAGGATGAGCATCATGGATTCGCCATGCCAGTTTTTTTAAATTCTGGGCAATCCCCGCTTCCAAATATCTGCCCAAGGGCTTAGTAACTAGATAAGATAGCGATCGCTCCGAATCTAAACTCGGACATATCACCATACCACCACCAATATCGCTATCTGTTAGCCCTAAATCTTCGTTCTCCCTAATTACCTCACCAGCTACCTTCACTGCCCATAGCGCTAATTGCCCCCCTAAAGAATACCCTGTAAACCAAAATTTACCGAGACATCCCATTGCTTTAGCAGCAGCCGCAATGCGAACAAAATCTTCCCCCTCATACAAACCATCAGAAGTTAGAGTCGGGGACAATTCGGCTGTTTTACCGTGGGCCCGCCAATCAAATAACACCACAGCGTATCCTTGAGCATAAGCTTTACGCGCTAGTACTCTCAAATACCATTCTGTTTCTAACTCTCCAGTAATGCCATAAGTACCGATAATTGTGCTGTGAGCATTATCAGGTATGGCAACCAAGCCAAAAATTGGCACACCTTGGGCACCAACAAAAATTTTTTCGTGATAAGACGGTTCTGGGTCTTTAGCAGTCCTTTCCCAGTGGCGCTTTCCCCACAAAGCGGTGTATACAGTCATGATCACACCGTTTTGTAAAAACCAAGACGGATTGTAGGGGGGAGTATAACACATCATAGACTATAAGATTTCGTGTGGTTGAGTCTTGATTTCACAGTCATTTAATCTTAATATTTATGTAAGATTTAAAAACTTTTTTAGAATCGATTCAAAAATCTTTGTATCTATCAAAGGTTGTTAATTATCCTTAATAAGTAGTAGTAATTTTTAAGAATGCCGAGGATTCTTGTCATAGACGATGACCCAGCGATTTCAGAACTAGTTGCCGTCAACTTGGAAATGGCTGGCTACGATGTTAGTCAAGCTGAAGACGGCATCAAAGGTCAAGCGCTGGCTCTCCAGCTACAACCAGACTTGATCATGCTCGATTTAATGTTGCCCAGGGTAGATGGGTTTACCGTTTGCCAACGCCTGCGCCGCGACGATCGCACCTCTGAAATTCCCGTATTAATGTTAACGGCTTTGAGCCAAACTCAGAACAAGGTAGAAGGCTTCAATGCTGGCGCAGATGACTACCTCACTAAGCCTTTTGAAGTTGAAGAACTGCTGGCGCGGGTGCGGGCGCTCTTGCGACGGACTGATCGCATTCCTCAAGCAGCAAAGCATAGTGAGATTTTAAACTATGGCTCACTCACCCTCGTTCCCGAAAGATTTGAGGCAATATGGTTCAATGAGACAGTGAAATTGACTCACTTGGAATTTGAGTTACTTCACTGCTTACTACAACGCCACGGTCAAACAGTTTCTCCCAGCGAAATCCTCAGAGAAGTTTGGGGCTACGATCCTGATGATGACATAGAAACGATTCGAGTCCATATTCGCCACTTGAGAACGAAGCTAGAACCAGATCCCCGCCACCCCCGCTATATCAAAACAGTATATGGTGCTGGATACTGTCTTGAGTTACCCGGTATCCCTCAAGCAAGCGAAGGAGTTTCCACAACACTGGTTGAATAAAATTACGCTAAATTCCCTTAACTAAGCCATGAATTAGGCAAGAAATCTCCGCAACTCTTATTCCTTACCGTTTAGTTAAGATTACTGCGATTCACAGGTGTGTAGAGAAGTTGCAAGGTTGCAAGGTAACTTCTCTACAAGAATTAATCAGAATATTGCCAAAAAACATTCCCACTTTTACTTTTCCCCTGCTATAGGTAGACGGATGGTGAATCTACTACCTTGCCCTGGCTCAGATGTTACATCAATTGTGCCTTGATGTGCTTCAACAATGCAGCGAGATAGATATAGTCCCAAACCACTACCAGAACGCTGGTGTTTACCTTGACGAAATCGCTCAAACAATATTGCTTGGTCTTGTTTAGAAATTCCTGGCCCTGTATCTTGGATATCAATAATCACATCTGCTGGAGTCAGATGGCAGTTAATATCTATAGAACCTTTGTCTGTAAATTTGATAGCATTGCCGAGAATATTTGTTAAAACTCGCCGCAGTTCTACGCGATCGCCCATGATGGTGCTTGCGACTTCACCTCGATCGATATTTACAGCCAATCCTTTTTCTTCAGCTAAGGGAGTTAATTCTTGGGTAACTTCACTAACTAGTTCCTCAATATTGCAGGCAGAAATCTTTAAGGTTTTACAACCTGCTTCATGACGATAAACTTCTAGCAAGGTGTTTACCATTTCTAGCAGGTCTTGGTTACTGCCAATCATGGTATCAATTATTTCTTGCAATTGTGGCGAAACATCGCAAAACCTACCTTCCAGCAATAATTTTAAGACGCGGTTGGAGGCTACTAGGGGTATACGTAGATCGTGAGTAAAACGCGAGACAAAATCTGCCCGCAGGTTAGCCATCTGATCTCGTTCGTCGATGCTATGTTTAAGGCGCAAGAGCGATCGCACTCGTGCATGTAGTTCATCAGGATCGAATGGTTTACGAATAAAATCATCTGCACCAGCATCGAGTCCTTCCACAACGCTAGACTGATAGTGAGCCGTTAGCAGCAGAATCGGGATAAATGGCAATGCCGGATTCTTTCGGATACGTCGAGTAAATTCATAGCCATCTATCTCCGGCATCATCACATCTAAGAGAATGATGTCTGGTGGTGACTCCTCAACCATAGCCAAAGCAATTTTGCTATCTTCCACCAAGCTAATTTCATAGCCCTCATCTTCTAGGACTGCTTCTAACACCAGTAGATTGTCAAAAACATCATCGACAGCGAGAATTTTATCTTTTTTGACAGTTTTAGTTAAAGACATGGCTGAATAAAAAAAAGAAGTGCTTGGCTATCCCTAGCAAATCTAGTAATAGCTTACTTTACCAGCGCTGAGATTATTAAGGATTCACATTTTCCTTTAAAGTTTCTTGAATTAAATATTGTGTTATCTAAGTAAATACCCTGTACTTCAGCATACTTAATAGTACTAATTAAGTAGTATTAATTATTGTAAGTATATTAATCGTCTAATTAAGTAGAACGACTCGGAAAAACCAAACTATGTTAAGAAAATTAAATATTCACACCAAGCTACTTATCTAAACAATATCTGTATCTGGGTTTTATTGTATGTACGTCATCATAGCCACTGTGAGGGTAACTATTTATTTAATAGTCATCGACTCTTGCTTGCTGCCGGATTTTTAATGAAAAATTTTTGACCGTAACACATCTATATCAGGTTAAGGTATAAAAATATTTTTCATTGAATTATCTTGTCATATCAAAATTCTTGCCTTAGAAAAACTTATCAGATAAGGCAATTTATGTCTAACGGTAGATGAACTTCAGGAAACAATACCAAGTGTATTGCTTTTTGTATAAGATACCGAATAGAAGAACGAGATTATTTTAATCTGTACTTTCGATAGATAACAGTAAAGTTAAGTAACTATGAGTGAAATCAAGATCCTTCTGATTGAAGATCACAACCTAACGAGAATTGGTTTACGGTCTGCCTTACAAACCCAGCCAGAGTTTAACATTGTTGGCGAAGCTGCTAATGCAGCTGAGGGCATCAAGCTTCTGAAAACTCTCAAGCCTGATGTTGCGACTATTGATATCGGTTTGCCTGACATGGATGGGATTGAGCTAACACGCACATTTAGGCAATATCAATCAGAAAACGAAGACTATACAACAAAGCTGCTAATTTTAACGATGCAAAATAGCGAACAGGCTGTTTTAGCAGCATTTGCAGCAGGTGCAGATTCTTATTGCATGAAGGATATCGAAACTGAAAGACTGGTAGAGGCTGTGCAAACGACTTATGCAGGTAGCTCATGGATCGATCCGGCGATCGCAGACCTTGTACTACAGCAAATACGTCAAGATTTCCCCGACGGCAGCAGAGGCGCATCTGGAAAAAGAGTTTTGATTGAAGGTATTGATCCAGATACCGAGAAAAGTATCGTCAGCTATCCTTTAACTCATCGAGAGATGGATGTTTTAGAGTTGATTGTCGCTGGGTGTGACAATGCAGAAATCGCTAAAAGACTCTATCTAACAGTCGGTACTGTCAAAACTCATGTTCGAGGTATTCTCAATAAACTCTGTGTTGCTGACCGGACACAGGCTGCTGTCCGAGCTTTGCGGGCTGGATTAGTACCGTAAATATACTTATTAATAATTATATTTAGGTCAAAACGATTACTTCTAAAAAGATTTATGAAGAAATTGTTACACACTTTAGTAAAATGACATAATCGACAAACAAATAAGTATTTTTCCTCATATACATGATAGCGGATCAATTTCCCTGGCTTACCGCGATTGTCTTGCTGCCACTCGTTGCCTCCCTGCTCATCCCTGTGCTACCTGATAAAGATGGCAAGCGCGTGCGGTGGTATGCATTAGGTGTTGGTATTGCAGACTTTGCCTTGATGTGTTACGCCTTTTGGAAGCATTACGATGCCAGCAGTGCTAGTTTTCAACTCGTTGAGAATTATGCCTGGATGCCTCAGTTAGGTTTAAACTGGGCCGTATCAGTTGATGGACTTTCAGCGCCACTTGTGCTTCTAGCAGGATTTGTCACCACACTCTCGATTTTTTCAGCTTGGCAAGTCGATCGCCGTCCGCGCCTTTTCTATTTCTTGATGTTGGTGCTGTACTCAGCACAGGTAGGGGTGTTCGTTGCCCAAGACTTGTTGCTATTTTTCATTATGTGGGAAGTAGAACTGATTCCCGTCTACCTACTAGTCTGCATTTGGGGTGGGCAAAGACGGCGTTATGCGGCTACAAAATTTTTGTTGTATACCGCAGCCGCTTCTATATTTATTTTGGTGGCAGCCTTGGCAATGGGGCTATACGGTGGCGGTGATATGACATTTGATATCACCGCCCTCGCCAATAAGGAATATCCACTTGGACTACAACTGCTACTTTATGCAGGGTTGCTGATTGCATTTGGTGTCAAGCTTGCTGTTTTCCCGATGCATACCTGGTTGCCTGATGCCCACGGTGAAGCATCCTCTCCTGTATCGATGATTTTAGCTGGTGTATTGCTGAAGATGGGCGGATACGGACTGATTCGCCTGAATCTTGAACTACTTCCCGATGCACACATTTACTTTGCGCCCGTTCTAGCCATTCTTGGTGTTGTCAACATTATCTATGGTGCATTAAACTCCTTTGCTCAGACGAATATGAAGCGGCGTTTGGCTTATTCGTCGATTTCTCACATGGGGTTTGTACTGCTTGGGATTGCCTCATTCACTGATTTGGGAATCAACGGCGCGATGTTGCAAATGATCTCGCATGGTTTGATTGCATCGGTGCTGTTCTTTTTAGCCGGCGTTACTTACGATCGCACCCACACAATGGTAATGAAAGATATGGGCGGTGTTGGTCAAGCCATGCCCAAAGTCTTTGCCCTATTTACAATCTCCGCGATGGCATCCCTGGCACTTCCTGGGATGAGTGGCTTTGCTGGCGAACTCTCCGTATTCGTTGGGATGACAAGCAGTGATGTTTACAGTTCAACTTTCTGCACCGTGACGGTTTTTCTCGCCGCAGTTGGAGTTATCCTCACACCTATTTATTTACTTTCAATGCTGCGAGAGGTATTTTATGGTGACGGTGCAGCACTCATCTGCGACATTAATAATGCAGGCTTAGAAAATCAAGAAGATGACGGAACAGTTTGTTTTGGTACAGACTGCCTCGTGCCAGAGGATGCAGTTTACGATGATGCTAGACCGCGTGAAGTGTTTATCGCTGCATGTTTTTTGCTGATGATTATTGGTATTGGTTTTTATCCTAAGATGGCCATGCAGATGTATGACGTGAAGACTATTGCAGTGAATGCTAATCTTCGCCAGTCTTATGCGATAATCTCGCAAACAAATCCTCAGATTTTTGCTAATCGATTGTTGGTTCCGCAAATTTCAGAGGTTGAGGTAGAACCAGTTTTGGAAACTTTGAAGTAAGCTTTTTGACCAATATACTTGTCAAAAAAAGCGATCGCTAACTTAGAGAAAGAACTTCTAGGTATCTTTAAGAGGAAGAACAGAGTATTGATAGCCTATCACTGTAGATAGGCTGTCAATCCCCAATCATTATCAGGATGCCCAACATGTTTTTTCTGGAAAAGATCCTTTTTTCCAATCTTGCCAAACCTTTACTGCTGCTCGTTGAAAAAATGTCTGTGAGTTTTGCTCTGGTGTTTCTTGAAGTTCTTTAACTTCCCCACTAAATTTATCTATCCACAAAGAGCCGAGACGATCTTCATGTGGGCCAAAGCGGTAAGTAACGCCGATCTCATCCTCATTTTCTTTTAAATTTATCTATCCACAAAGAGCCGAGACGATCTTCATGTGGGCCAAAGCGGTAAGTAACGCCGATCTCATCCTCATTTTCTTTTAAAATTAATACGTAAAAAGCCATAACAGATTAATGTGGTTTATAAAATAGCATTACTAGTAAACAAATTAACCCTTTACATGAGATGCTGGTTGATGATTACTGAGTTTTACCAATGTCTGTTGTTTCTGCCATCACTGTTACCGTTCCCGCCACAACTGCGAATTTGGGGCCTGGTTTTGATTGCATCGGTGCAGCATTAAAGCTGTACAACGAGTTCAAGTTTACTCGCCTAGAAGAAGGTGGGTTAACTATTAATGTCAATGGTGCGGAAGCTGAACGAGTCCAAACTGATGAAAGCAATCTCCTCTACCAAGCGTTTGTCAAATTCTATCAACATATAGAGCAAACGCCGCCGAGTGTAAAAATAGAAATTAAGTTAGGTGTCCCAATGGCGAGGGGTTTGGGTAGTTCGGCGACAGCAATTGTTGGCGGGTTAGTTGCTGCTAATCAACTTGAGGGTGCAACTCTGTCTCAGTCACAGGTGATGGAATTAGCGATCGCAATGGAAGGACATCCTGATAATGTAGTTCCAGCTTTGTTGGGAGGATGTCGTCTCGCTGCTACCACTGGCACAGCTTGGGAAATTTGTGATATTCCGTGGCATAAAGATGTTGTACCAGTTGTGGCTATTCCTAATTTTGAACTTTCCACTTCAAAGGCGCGGGGAGTTCTCCCCACGGAGGTGAGTCGCGCCGATGCAATTTTCAATACAGCACATTTGGGGTTACTATTGCGCGGCTTAGAAACTGGTAACGGACAATGGTTAAAGACAGCTTTGCAAGATAAGTTGCATCAGCCCTATCGTAAAGCTTTGATTGCTGGGTACGATGCTGTTAACATCGCAGCTGTTAGTGCTGGTGCTTATGGTATGGTGATTAGTGGTGCGGGGCCGACACTGTTAGCTTTGGCAGATAAACTAAACTCGAAAGCTGTGGAGGCGGCGATGTTAGCTGCTTGGCAAGAAGAAGGAATTACAGCCGAAGTGCGATCGCTAACTCTCGATACCCAAGGCGCAAAAAGCTTTTAATATTTGATTTTATGGAGCAAATTCAGGCTGAAATGGCGGCGCTTAACTCTCAAATTCAAATTCTCCTAGAAGAACGTGCTGCACTCACTATTAATAATGTCATCTCTGGCGAGAATGATTCACCCCAGGCAATGGTTGAAGCGTATCGCCGTCAAGCTAGAGAAAACGCCCAATTATCAGTTGAACTCCAGGGCATCGATGCTGCGATCGCTGCTTTAGAAGTCCAGATCAAACAAAAACAAGGTAAGTTAGTGCGATCGCAAGTTGCATCAAAAGAACTTATCCAACAGCAAGAGCTAGAAGAAGCGAAAGAAGTGGCTCAGGTTCATGCTCAACGCATTAATGAACTTGCTGGAGAATTGGCGGCAGAAGTCCGCCTCCTTAAACGTTGTGCTAATGAATTGAGTCCAATCTATTGGCGGATTTATTACAAACCCTTCATTACTGGGTTCAAGACAATCTCCGTTCCTTATGTCCGCTCTGATGGGGAAGTGTGGACAATTGTCAACCGAATTGTTTAATGGTCAGCAGTTCTAAACTAGAAATACTTTACTAACATTCATTGACTTTTTCAAGAACCATTTGATATGACAAGACAGTTGCTAATATCGTCCATTAAATAATTATTGAGAATGAGGTGTTGAAGAAGGTAGGAATTTTATCGATTATCACAGGATATTACTGGGATTTAGATAAAAAACCAAAAAAAGCCTCAAATCTAGATAAAGATATACTTTGACATCGTTTTGCTTGGTATATTGCCATAGCTGAAATCCAGCTATTTTTGAGTACTTGGCGTATTTCCCTTACCCTGCATAGGTTTGAGGCTTGTTTCTACCTCAAAAATGTTCCAGAAAATGTAACGGTGGCTTTAGCTGCCGTTTTTTGTTGACGTTGCAAAACTTTACATTTAGAATTAAAAGCGGCAAAATCCGACAAGTATTTATCCTGAAAAATTGACATTCGATGAGTATATATTCTTGTCAAAAGAAAAAATTTAATATTGTAGAGTTCAAAAATGTTTACAAAACTCAAAATTCCTTAATATAATGTAACCAAAAGCGAAAAGGCAATATTGATTGTCAGAAGTGATGAATGCTATTGAATTTCCCTGGCTAACAGCCATAATTCTCTTACCCTTGGTGGCAGCCTTAGCTATCCCCCTGATCCCAGACAAAGAAGGTAGAACTGTGCGGTGGTATAGTCTGGGAGTTGCGATCGCTGACTTTGCACTGATGATTTGTGCCTTTTGGTATAAGTACGACTTTCAAAGTTCGACACTCCAACTTGTAGAAAACTATCCTTGGATACCGCAATTAGGTTTGCATTGGGCTGTGGGGGTTGATGGTTTATCAATGCCCTTACTGCTTCTAACAGGCTTAATAAATACCCTCGCAATCTTCGCGGCTTGGAAAGTTACCACCAAGCCGCGATTATTTTATGGCTTGATGCTAGCGATGTACAGCGCCCAACTTGGCGTATTTCTCGCCCAAGATTTGTTGCTGTTCTTTCTAATGTGGGAAATCGAGTTAGTGCCGGTTTACCTGCTGATTTCCATCTGGGGAGGACAAAACCGCCGTTATGCAGCTACCAAATTCATTCTTTACACCGCCGCCGCATCAATATTTATCTTGATTGCCGGTTTTGCAATGGCATTCTCTGGAGATACAGTCACCTTCGACATGGCGACTCTGGGAATGAAAGAATACCCCAAAACCTTGGAATTGTTGGTTTATGCAGGTTTCTTGATTGCCTTCGGTGTAAAACTGCCGATTTTCCCCTTACACACTTGGCTACCTGATGCCCACGGTGAAGCATCTGCACCCGGTTCAATGATTTTGGCTGGTGTGTTATTAAAAATGGGTGGTTATGCCCTCATCCGCTTCAATGTGGAAATGTTGCCCAATGCCCATGTGACTTTTGCCCCGGTGCTGGCAATTTTGGGTGTGGTTAACATTGTCTACGGTGCTTGCTGCGCCTTCGCTCAAACCAATCTCAAACGCCGCTTGGCTTACTCTTCAATTGCCCACATGGGGTTTGTGCTAATTGGTATTGCCTCCTATACAGAACTGGGTATCAGTGGTGCAGTGTTACAGATGGTTTCCCACGGCTTAATTGCTGCTAGCTTATTCTTCCTGTCTGGCGTGACTTACGATCGCACCCACACCTTAATGATGGATAAAATGGGCGGTATGGCCAAGGTAATGCCCAAAACCTTTGCTCTGTTTACCATTGGTTCAATGGCTTCTCTTGCTTTACCCGGAATGAGTGGTTTTGTGGGTGAGTTGATGGTGTTTCTCGGTATCGCCACCACTGATGTTTACAGTTCCAGCTTCAAAATTTTAGTCGTACTGCTGTCAGCAGTTGGCGTGATTTTGACACCGATTTATTTACTATCGATGCTGCGTCAAGTATTCTACGGCGAGCAAAATCAAGAGTTACACTTGGATGCTGTAATATCTGATGTCAAACCCCGCGAAATATTTATTACCGCTTGTTTGTTGCTGCCAATCATCGGTATCGGCTTCTATCCCAAATTAGCAACGCAGACTTATGATGTGAAGGCAGTAGAATTAGCTGCCCATGCTCGTCAAGTTTTACCAGTTGTAGCCCATCAGCAACCATCAAGTCTGTACTCGCGGATTTTTACAGCGCCAACATTGGCTGCTTCTCAAGTTGAAAGTTCAATTAATATTTCTGAGTAAATTAACTTCCCATTAAGGGGCTGCAAGTAAATTCTAAATATTAGGGGAATAAAGGGGTGGTTTCATTCTCTTAACTCTATGTCCGCATTTGTCAGATGACTAAATTGTGGTTTTCCTCGCGGCTTAGGTTGTAAGTTTCCTTCAAGTTTTTGTTGTTTTACAAGCTTTTGCACTAAACTCTTTGAGACGGAAAATATGTTAGCTACTTTCCTGATTGAGATGTTTTTCTGGAGATATGCTGCAACTATTTTTTCTCGAAGATCGACAGAGTATGATCAAAAAATTAATGCGATCGCTAAACAAATCACTGGTTCTGGAGTAAAATTGTTTGCCAGATAAGCGTTGCGGCTCAAGGGTAAACTGGATTTATGCACTGTGGTGCGATCGCTGTTAACCTCTTTTTAAGGCAAGCAAAGGTTAGAAAATCTTAAGTACTTTTCCCCTAAATATCCTCAGTTGTACCTGCTGTGAGCAGCCGCTTCATTTGGTTAGCCAATAATTCTAGCCCAGCATCCTTGGCAAAAAATCCGTCTGCCTCTGGACACATTTGTTTGCCATGTACCTCTAACTCATTCTTGCTCATGTAAGCCGTGGCTAGGATGACTACAGGAGAACGAGGCAAGTCGCGCTTGAGATCGGCAACGATTTGGATGCCATCTATATTTGGCTCATACTGAGCCGTGGGTAGCAGCACAAAATCTACCAAAAAGATATCGTACTGATTTAATTCCTCTATCTCCCACAAGAAACGAGACACAGACTTGTAGGTTTCCACAGCATATTCTTGCTTCATAAAGCGTTCGACAATCCTACACCAGTGTTCGTCATCATCCAAAATCGCCAGCTTGTACATTAAGATTCAACTCCTTTTTTGACCGAGAAGAGTAATAATATCCAGAAAGGCATCATAGTCAGTGATGGGTTTGGTATAGCAACTGTCAGCCCCAGATTGGGACAGCAAAAGATGTTGCTCGGCAGGCATAGTGTAAGCCGTCACCAAGATAATTGGTATGTGTTTCCACTGTGACTTTAGATGGCGCGACAGCATAGAGCCATCGATTTTTTCCCCTTGCCAGCGTGCCCCCCGCAAATTGATATCCATAATCACCAGTTCTACTGCCCCCGCTTGGCATTGTTGGAATATTTCTTTTGGTTCGGCAGTAATAAACACCTGATGACCCCCCAAACGTTCGATTAGTTTGGCGGTTCCCTTAGCCAGGAGTTGGTTATCTTCAACCAGTAGGATGTTCAAGACTGTCACCTCTAATCTGACTCGGTTTGTTTAGGGGCAGGGTAAAGCTCACTGTGTTTCCCTGGCCTAGCCCAGGACTTTCAAGCCATATCTTACCACCCATCAGTTCCACCAATCGCTTACAGATAGTCAGCCCTAACCCGGTGCCTGCGTAGGAGCGCTGAATAGAACCATCAGCTTGCACAAATGGAGAAAACAGTTGCTCTGAGTCTTCCATGTCAATGCCGATACCTGTGTCCTGTACCGAGATTTGAGCCATTTTCCCAGTCCTATCGACAATAGCCTGGACATCAATTTGTCCCTCATCTGTGAATTTAAAAGCGTTATTCAGCAGGTTTGTCATCACCTGGCGGACTTTGATATTATCGGCGAAAACAGTCTCGATTTCACAATCGAGTCTCAGAGGAATTGACTTACAGAGGCTTTGGGCATTTGAGAGAAAACATTGCTCTTGTAAAAGCTTTTTCAGATAAACCGTCTCTAACTCTAAAGCTATGCGTCCGTTTTCAATCTTGGCAATGTCAAGCACATCGTTGATGATAGTAACAAGATTTTCCGTCGATTGGTAAGCGCCATCTATATATTGGCGCAACTCATCTTCGTCTTCATAAAGGCGCTCTTTGAGCAACTTTAAGTAGTTTAAGGTCGAGGCCAGAGGGGTTCGCAGTTCGTGGCTGGTAGAAGCCAAGAAGGTACTCTTGAGGCGACTTACCTCTTCGGCGGCTGCTCGGGCATGAGAGAGGGCTTGATTGTGCATCTCAAGTACCAGGCGTTGCTGCCGTTCGCGCTCATAGAAGCGGTTTTGCAGCACAGCCAGCGATAGGTGAATGTTCAAAGATTGGATGAGTTCTATCTCTTCGATGCTCCAGGGATGAGCTTTATCTTGTTTGAGCGCCTGCCATTGCGCCATTGACTGACGGGGAGGCTGTTGACGCTCATCGCCTTCCTCATAGCCCGGCCAAAGGCTTGGTGTGCCGATTTGGTCACGAAAGAAGGTTAGATACCCTAAAAATTCTTTACCATAATACAAAGGTTGAACAATCAAACCCTGAATCACTTTGGTCTGGAAGGATTCGAGCAGCTGTTGCAAACGTGGTTCTTCCTGAAGATTAATTACTACTCGCAGAGCAGGCTTATCCTCTTGGGTTAAGTCAGTGTCGATGGGAGTATGAGTTTTCCCTACCTCTTGCCAGAGGGGATAATTTTCTAGTAACTGTGGTTGCTCAAGCTCCGATGAGGCCGGTTGATTTCCGTAAGTATAAATATGGGCGGGTATTGCCTCATCGAGGGAAGTTAGGTACAACCTCCCTCCAGAACTGCCAGATGCTTTGACTGCTTGTTCTAGAACATTATGCAAAATCTGCTCATGGGTCAGAGGCGCGTGTAGCATAGTGGCAATTTGATTGACGATCGCTTCGCGTTGCTGCTGCTGCTGTACCTGACTCAGCAGGCTTGCCTGGGTAATTGCCAGTGAAACCTGGTCAGCAAGCAATTGGATGACCTGCAAATCCTCAGATGTAATTTCTCTGGGTTCGGCATGATGAGAAATCAACAGCCCCCAGAGTTCCTGTTGATAAATTATTGGCACCACCAAAGAAGATTGCACACCCATCTGGGTGAGATAGTCTATATGGCAAGGGTCTACGGGACGGCTTAAGATATCTTCGAGGGGTTGCTCTTGGACTTCTTGAACGGTTAAGTCGCCGGTTGCCGTCGTTTTGGGGGTCGGCAACGAGTTGAGGATAATTCGTTGTTCGCTAACATTGACAATGCAACGGGTACGTGCTTTTACAAACAAATCCCGCGCTTGGGGGGGAATATCATCAGATGGATAGTGCAATCCCAGCAAAGAAGGCAGGCGGTTTGGGGCACTGGCTTCGGCAACGACGTGTCCATGCCCGTCGCCATCGAAGCGGTAGACCTTAGTCCGGTCGGTTTGCAAAAATGCCCGCAACTCGACTACAGTTGCATCCAAAATCTCTTGGAGGTTCAGCGATTGCCGGATTCGGTTGGACATCCGAGCTAGTAGAGCCTCTTTGCGTTCACTCAGGAACTGATCTTTTAGGTTTCTAAAACCGGAATTTGTAGCCAACTTTTACCTCGATTTCTGAGGATAACTATATTATCAACATAGTTTGGTTTTTCGCGATCGTTTTACTTAATTCGTAATTTGCATTGCATACAGCACTTACTGAAGTTATAAGGTATACTAATTGACCGAATTATCGTTGATCTGGGATTAGAAAATCAGGACTTAAGCCCTGATTTTCTAACCACTAAAGTGCATTTATTTTATGTAGATATTAATTAACACAGTTGACTTATACCAATTCTTTATGAAGATGCATAGAATATTAAACGAACCGCCAAGTACGCCAAGAGCGCCAAGAATAAAGAGTTACTCATTCAGTGCAGCTTCACATTAAATTGGTATTAGCCTAGCCGCAAGTTCGGCGGGGTTTATCTGCTCGTAGTGTTCAAAAGGTTGATGAATCCAGGGATTGTCAGGTAGATAATCAACATAATAATTGGGTGCTATAACTGAACAGGCTTTATACCAAAGTACGGCGGTGCGAATTTCTTCAATGGGAAACTCAATATTTTGCTTGAGCCAAGATATAGTCTGTTCGAGGGTGATGCCAGAGTCTACTAAATCATCCACTAAGAGAATGCGTGAACCTAACTTTTCGGCAGTCATTGTCAAGTGACGGGCGAGATTTAAATTATTTCTTTCTTGCTGACCGGGGCCACTGTAAGATGAGGCTGCTAAAATTGCCAGTGGTTGTTGATATATCCGAGAAAGAATATCTCCAATTCTTAGTCCTCCTCTGGCAAGACAGATAATCTGGTTAAATTCCCAACTGGATTGATAAATCTGAATAGCCAGTTGTTCAATTTTTTGGTGATAATCTGACCAAGAAACGTAAAGGTCTGGCATAAGTCTAACGGAAGTAGTAGATAGCTAGTATTGAAGGCGATGTTCTACGATGGGCTTACGCCTACGCAGATTTTTTATTTTAGTATGAGTACAAAGTTTTATGAATGATTCTACTGCTGATGGTGATGCCCAACGAGATATTCTCAGTAAAAAACTCAATTTTAAAACAAAACTGGCTTACGGTGCAGGAGATTTAGGGCCAGCAATTACTGCAAATATCTCTGTCTTTTATCTGCTGATTTTCTTTACCAATGTCGCTGGTATCCCTGCGGGTTTAGCTGGCACTATTTTGTTAATTGGCAAAATCTGGGATGGCGTAAATGATCCGCTTGTCGGGTTCCTGACTGATAAAACGAAATCTCGTCGTTGGGGTCGTCGTCTTCCTTGGATGTTTTATGGAGCAATCCCCTTTGGAATTTTCTTTTTCTTGCAGTGGATTGTACCGCGATTTAGTGCAAATCAGAGTGATAATATTTGGCCGATGTTCTGTTATTACGTAGTGATTGGGGTGATATCTCAGTCCTTTTACACAGTTGTGAATTTGCCTTATACGGCAATGACTCCAGAACTAACTCAAGATTACGACGAACGCACCAGCCTTAACAGCTATCGCTTTACATTTTCCATTGGTGGCAGCATTCTGTCGTTGATTTTAGCGCAAATTGTTTTTTCGCAGATTCGCGATCTTCAAAAAGCGTATCTGGTTTTAGCAGCAGTTTGTACAGTAATCTCAATTTTAGGATTATATTGGTGCGTTTTTGGAGTCCGCGATCGCATCCAGGCTTTTGAAGCTAAACGCATCCAAGTCGAGGAACCTGAATCTCTCCCCTTCGGCGAACAGCTAAAAATTGTCTTCAGCAACCGACCTTTTTTATTTGTTATTGGTATATATCTTTTTTCTTGGCTAGGTGTGCAGATTACAGCCAGCATTATTCCCTTTTTTGTAGTCAATTGTATGGGTCTAAAATTTGAATCAGATGTAACGCCAGTGCTGATTACAGTTCAAACAACTGCCCTGCTGATGCTATTTGTATGGGGATATCTGAGTAAGAAAATTGGCAAAAAAGTTGTCTATTTTCTCGGAATGAGTTTATGGATAATAGCCGCCGCCGGACTATTTTTCTTACAACCTGGTCAAATACTTTTGATGTATGTGATGGCTGTTATGGCTGGTATTGGTGTCTCCACAGCTTATTTAATTCCCTGGTCGATGATTCCAGATGTGATTGAATTAGATGAACTCCAAACCGGGCAGCGCAGAGAAGGCATATTTTATGGCTTCATGGTTTTACTACAAAAATTTGGTTTAGCTTTCGGGCTATTTTTGGTGTCAACTGCTTTGCAAGCAGCCAATTTCAAAGAATCTGTAGCCGGAAGTCCACTACCCACCCAACCGGAATCAGCATTGTTTGCCATTCGCATTGCCGTTGGCCCCATACCTACAGTTTGTTTGCTTTGTGGCTTGGTTTTAACGTATTTTTACCCAATTACCCGCGAGATGCACGCAGAGATTATGCTGAAACTCAAAGAACGGCAAGAAAAGAGGACAAATTCGTAATTCGTAATTACGTTATGATTGGGGCTTAAATCCACATCCATAACGGGGCGACACTTCGAAAAACTCTGTTACCACCTGTAGAGGTTGGGGACTCTAACCCGATTTTTTATAGCGGTTCCCATTCAGATGCGGTACAACATTATATTGCGAAGTGTAGGGGCACGGCACTGCCGTGCCCCTACGGGTAGACCTTACGTAAACGAGAACCCCTATAATTACGAATTGGTAATGATGTTGAATTCTTAACTACGAATTACGAATTACTTTAAGCGGTTTCTGTGAACATACCAGTTCGTGCAAATTCTTCTTCTTCAGGGGTGAAGATGGGAGCTTTATCGGTAAGTTCAGGCTCAAAGTAGTATGTCTCTTGCAGAAACTCGCCACAAATAATAGCTTCTTCTAAATCTCTAATGTGGTTCTGTGCAACTATACATGCTTCCTTGAGGTTATTTGTATCACCCTTTTGCAACAGCAGCGTTTCCACGGGGCACTTTGCGCCATCGCCTGAAAACTTTAGCTTAGAGGATGTTTTAAAAGTCCTCTGCTCGGTAGCAAAACGTTTTAGATCCCCCTAAATCCCCCTTAAGAAGGGGGACTTTTAGAGACTTTGCCCCCCTTTTTAAGGGGGGTTGGGGGGATCAACAAGTGCCTAAAATTACAGCCGCCCACTTTTAAAACATCCTCTTAGATGGAGTGGCAAAAAATTTGAATGGGTGCGATCGTCAATTTATAACTCGTTAACGAGTATAAAAGACTCATTAATCAGTATAAAAGACTCATTACAGCACTTACGTCTGTTATGAGGTACACTGAATTAAAATATAAATTCTTTTAAATGAAGTCATACTCTGTCGACCTTCGAGAAAAAATAGTTGCAGCACATCTT
>NZ_JBALDL010000104.1:0-79975 GCF_036917465.1 Nostoc sp. | reverse complement strand
AAATTATTTGTTTACTTGGTCTATCACCTGATATTTATGGTCATTTGGTCGATAATTCCTCTTAGTCAAATCCTATTACGCGAACGGTGAGTAATAAGTAATAAGTAATGGGTATTTACTCATTATTCATTACTCATTACTCATTTAATAGCTTATCAATATAATCCCTAAGCTTGTCTTGCCACCCAATAACTCCCTCTAGAGCTTCTTTCTGTCCTATACGCCCCAAACGGACGCAGAGGAATTGTCAGACTACGAATGTAGCAGAATCCGTTGAAGCGTCAAGAATCACCGAGGCTTCAGCCCGGTGAGTATTTCAAGAAACTGAGTGGTTATACGTGACTTCACAATGTATTTGGATCTAACTCTTGGGTTTTTCCTGCACGGTATTCAGCCATTGCTTCGGCTGCAAGGAAAGCGAGTCCTTCAGGAGAACGGGCGAAAGCGTCATCCCAAGAGCGTTCATCTTCTAGTTCTTCCAAAATCATCGCCGCGATGCCTGCGGCGGGCTACGCCTACGCATCTTGTTCATTAGCAGGCAAATTTTTGAGTTTGGCGATCGCTTCTTCAAGTAGCTCAGTCATGGCTGTTATACGAAAGTCATACTATAAATTATCTCTGTTTGCAAGCTGTTGCGGTTGTTAGGGTGCGATCGCAAATACTAGGGGTTTTACAACCCTTGCTTTCTTTGCCCTCCTACCTCTTACGCTTTGCCTCATGCCTTAGACATTGATAAAACTTTTAAAAAAAATCTGCTGTATTTGGGTACAATTACTAAATTCTGACTCATTTATATTAGTAAATACACTAGTATAAATAAAACAATTATCAAAACTGTAAGTAGTCAGGTCAGTAAACTAACTACTGACTACAAAACGTCAATTTTAGTTTTTGTCTCAATTCAATATAAAATCTAAAACTTAAAATCCTAAATCAACATGGCAGATTTAACTCCTAATTCTAGTTTTAGTTTGACGCTGCGCTTACAGATTCCCAATCGGATAGGGATGTTGGCATCGATAACCCAGGCGATCGCAACTACTGGCGGTAATCTCGGTCAAATCGATCTAATCGAGCAAACCCGCAAAGAGTCCACCCGCGATATTACCGTTGATGCTGCTAGTACCGAACATGCTGAAACCATTGTGCAAGCAGTAAAAGCATTGCCAGACATCAAGTTACTCAGTGTTTACGATCGCACCTTTAATTTGCATCGCGGTGGCAAAATCAGCATTACTAGCAGAATTCCTCTGAAAAGTGTATCCGATCTAGCAATGGCTTATACGCCGGGAGTCGGTCGAATTTGTACAGCGATCGCTCAAGATCCAGAGGAAGTTTACAAGTTAACCATCAAACAAAACACTGTTGCCATTGTTACCGATGGTAGTGCCGTTTTGGGATTGGGAAACCTCGGCCCAGCTGCTGCTCTCCCAGTCATGGAAGGCAAAGCAATGCTATTCAAGGAATTTGCAGGGCTAGATGCTTTTCCCATCTGTCTAGCCACCCAAGATACAGAAGAGATTATCCAGACAGTTAAGAATATCGCGCCAGTTTTTGGGGGTGTGAATTTAGAGGATATCGCTGCACCTCGTTGCTTTGAAATTGAAAAGAGATTGCGCGAAGAGTTAGATATCCCCGTTTTTCATGACGATCAGCATGGTACAGCCATTGTCACCTTGGCAGCATTGTTTAATTCTCTAAAACTGGTACATAAGACAATGGCAGAAATCCGCATCGTGATTAACGGTGCTGGAGCGGCGGGAATAGCGATCGCCCGCTTACTCCGTACAGCTGGGGCAGAAAAAATCTGGATGTGCGACTCTAAGGGGATTATCTCTAATAGTCGTACCGATTTGACAGAAGAAAAACTCGAATTTGCCGTGAAAGCTCAAGGTACGTTAGCGGGTGCAATGCAAGGGGCAGACGTATTTATTGGTGTCAGCGCCCCAGGAGTTTTAACACCAGAAATGGTGCATTCGATGGCGAAAGACCCAATTGTGTTTGCAATGGCAAATCCCATTCCAGAGATTCAGCCAGAATTAATCAGTAATGATGTTGCTGTTATCGCTACCGGTCGCAGTGATTATCCGAATCAAATCAATAACGTCCTAGCTTTTCCTGGTGTATTCCGTGGGGCTTTAGATTGTCGGGCAAAAACAATTACTACCACAATGTATTTGGAAGCTGCAAATGCGATCGCTTCTTTAGTCAAGCCTTCAGATTTAGATCGGGAGCATATTATTCCTTCAGTCTTTGATGAGCGAGTAGCCAAAGCTGTTGCATCTGCTGTGCAACAAGCAGCGCGTCAAGAAGGTATCGCTCGGAATTAAGTAAAAGACATCTCTAAAATAAATGTAGAGACGTAGCACTGCTACGTCTCTCTACAAAGGTTTTGGATAATGCTCTCCATGATTTTATGATTTCGGTTGTACAGCTTGCCTAACAATTTGTTCGTCCAAACGGTCAGATTAAGGAATGGCGAAAAACTCGTCCCCATTTGGTGATTGGATTATATAAATAAAGCAATATCATCTAAAACCCACCATTTTGTCAGCTGTTTGCAATGAAGTATCAAGTTGGGGACGAGTTCTTACAACAACTGCCGCTAATTTTGGCGGGGCCAATTCTAAAACATACTGAACCAGAGTCAGTGACAGTATGGGTGGCTCTAAAACAGTCTTGTCAAGTAGAACTCAAGGTTTATGAAACAACAAATGATGGTAAAGCGCTAGGAAATTGCTTATTAGAGGGAGAAGGCTCTACCTTTGCTCTGGGTAAAAATCTTCATGTAGTTGCAATAACGGCTCAATCTACAATTGGGTATCGCCTAACAGGAGGTTACATCTATGCTTATGACCTCCAGTTTACTATTGCAGACCAAACCCAGCAAATGCAACAAGCATTATGCTCAAACTCTTCTCCTACAGTCAGCATTAGCTACTTCGCTCATCAAAAACCAACCTTTGTTTTGCCGCCAAACCTTCTGCAAGATTTGCAAATTGTCCATGCTTCCTGCCGTAAACCTCATGGTCATGGGTTTGATGCATTGCCGATTCTTGACAGTTTGATTGAGGCTTCAGCCAATCAACCCCAACATCGCCCTCACCAACTATTCATGACTGGAGATCAAATTTATGGCGACGATGTAGCAGATCCGTCGTTGTGGGTTGCCACTACTCTTGGTGATGCCCTTTTGGGTTGGGAAGAACAACTGCCGGTGAATCGAGTTTACTGCACCCCCCAGCAGCTACCCCCTGGAGAACGGGCTGATGTGGCCACAAATCAAGCTGGTTTGACCGCAGGATTACATAATAAATCGGAGAAAGTTAACAGTCATCTGTTCAGCCTGGGTGAATATTACGCTACTTATTTACTAGCTTGGTCGCCAGTGTGCTGGCCGACTACATTTCCCCAAGGACACCAAGTAACGCGCGATCGCCATGCTATCAAAGATTGGAACCAAGCAGTCTGGCATTTACGCCAATTCATCTACACCCTTTGGAAAGTGCGTCGCGCCCTTGCTAATATTCCCACGTACACCATCTTTGATGACCATGATGTTAGTGATGACTGGAACTTAAACCAAGCTTGGTGTTTGCGGGTGCTGGGTCGTCCCTTGGGGCGAAGAATAGTCCAAAATGCTTTGTTAGCTTACACCATGTTTCAAGGATGGGGCAATACACCAGGACAATTTGCAAAGGGTAAAGCCGGTGAAAAGCTGTTGACGGCTGCACAAGCTTGGTCAGTTTCTCAAGGGATGGATGCAAAAGCTAATGAGGCGATCGCTCGTTATGTCGGGATGCCAGCCAACGATCCCGCTACAGGCTTACCTATTTTAGTCCGAGACGGTGCGGTATTTATTCTGGATCGAGATCCTGAAGCACTCACTTGGCACTATATAGTCAGAAGCGATTGCTATGAAGTAATTGTACTGGATACACGCACTTGGCGGGGTTATCCAGCCGATCAAAAACCAATCGCGCCGCCGATGCTGTTGTGTCCGCAAGCCTTTGAGCAACAACTAGTTTTACCTTTACAACAACTAGCTGAAGAAACTCAGATTCAAAATACATTTGTGATTGCACCCACGAATGTATTTGGAATGCAAGTCGTTGATTGGATTCACCATTGGAACTTAAAACAAGAGAAAGTTTTTTCAACTGATGTTGGAGATGCTTGGAACATTAACATGGAAGCGCTGGCGAAATTTTTAACCACCTTGTTTGAAGAACGTCAACAAATAGTTATTCTCTCTGGAGATATCCACTACAGTTCTGTTGCTCACTTGTCTTATACACGCACCCATTCCAAATTGCAGTCTGTCTTAGTGCAGTTAACCGCTAGTGCATTGAAGAATGAAGAGATTTTAACGCGGCTGATTCATACACGATTGAAACATTGGCTATTTCCCGAAAAGGTACGAAATTGGATCGGGTGGAGTTACCCACCCAATATGGTAGAAGTTTCTGCAAAACAATTACAGCATAATCGCCAGATGCTGGCTAACTCTGATTGGCATTGTGTGCTGGAGTGGATACCTCGAAACAGCGTTCAGACTTCTCGCTTCAAAGCAGATATATCATCATTAATAGCTCCCTGGAAACGAGCCAAAAAGGCGAAATTGAAATGGTTACAACCCCTGATGTTTTGGAAATTTCGTTGGGTTCAGGAGGGGAAAGAAGTTGTTGGATTTAATAATTTAGGTCTGGTTCACTTTGAATTTGCAGACGGGAGTAACTCTAATAAAGTTATTCAAGATTTGTACTGGTTTTCTTCTTGGTATCCCACCCAAGTTGTTTACAGCCGTTTTGAGAGTCAGTTAACGCCCAATCAATCTTTATTATGACGAGCGGCTTTGCCCTGCGAATAGAAATTTGTATTATATATCTGGGAACTCTAGATTTAAGAAATTTACTGGAGAGTAATTCCTATGTCTACGACCCCAGTTAGTGCAACACTGGCACAAACACAGAGAGATGAAATCTTACAAGCGATCACTACCATTAAAGAAAAGTTACCCTTTTTGGTTGATTTAAGTTCCGACGATCGCAAGGCTTTACCCAAGATGGGAGATAAGAGTCGAGCCTTTGTAAGCAAAGCATTAGAGGTGGCGACACAGAACCCAGAGTTTTTACCGCGATCGTTTGACTTAGAAGAGATGCGGAAGGACGTGCAGTTATTTGAAGCGTTGTATCCGGTGTTGTTGTCGTTGACACAATTGCAAGAACTCGTGGATGATACTTCTTTGGCAGTGGGTAGTGAAGCTTATGCAGCCGCGTTGCAGGTGTATAATTACGCTAAAGCCAGTGGACAAGGGGCAGGTTTAGATGGGGTGGTTGTGGAAATGGGGCAACGTTTTGCTCGTCAACCTGGAAAGGCGAAGTCTCAAAAGACAGCGTTGTAGAAAATAAGTCGGTAGTTGCACTTCTGAGGTGCAGCATTGAAGCTCAGAACTTGGATGTTGGAGTTAAAAGCTCGACATTCCGAGTTCTGAGCTTAATTATTGGAGTTCAGAGGCTCAACGTTTGAGTAAAAAGGTACAACTTCCGAGTTCAAAGGCTCAATGTTTGAGTAAAAAGGTGCAACTTCCGAGTTCAGAGGCTCAACGTTTGAGTAAAAAGGTACAACTTCCGAGTTCTGAAGTAAAAACTTTGGGTTCTGAGCTTCAATTTTTCTGTCAATAGCCTAACGTGTCGGATTCTGAGTTATTAGGTGAGGAAGAATAGAATACGAGCTAATTAACTTATCTATGAATAACAAATATAATCTATAATCAATCCCCCTTTTTAAGGGGGGTAGGGGGGATCAAAACTAGAACTATGACCAAAAACCTCAAGAATAGCGATTTCCATCTACCCTACAATCCAAAGCTTGTAGAAAGGGCAAAATAACTTCGCAAAAATATGACCCCAGCAGAAAAAAAGCTGTGGTATGGATATCTGATCAGCTTTCAATTTCGCGTTTTAAAACAACGACAGATTAATCATTTCATAGTTGATTTTTACTGTTCCATTTTAAAACTAGTGATTGAAATTGATGGGGATAGTCATTTTACAGATTAAGGACAAGATTATGACATGGAGAGAACACATATTCTGGAAGGCTATGGTTTAAAGGTTCTCAGGTTTACAAATAGCCAAGTTTTAAATCAGTTTGATAGTGTGTGGGAGCAGATACAGGGTTTGATCCCCCCTAACCCCCCTTCAAAAGGGGGGAAATTGTAGTTTAGTTTTTTTACAGAAGCGATCGCCTTTCAACCCCGCTCATCCAACCTCAGAACTCGAAGGTTGCACTTCAGAGGTTAAAGAGTTGAGCTAGAAGTTTAGAATTTGAGTTACAAGAGATATAGCTTACTGGCAGAAGGGTTAGACAATTAGTGAAACTCAGATCCAGTTACCGACAGATACATGGATTTGGCTTCTTGGCAGGAGTATAAGCAAGCGGTGTCTATTTTAGAAGAAGCTTTACGCCGAAGTCGTGAAATGAGTCAATCTGAAGTTGGAGCTTGGTTATTGAGCCAGTTTCAGTAAAAAGTTTGGAGCATTAGCACAACTAAGCAATCTCAAAACGAATTCGCAAGCAACATCTACAAAAAGTTGTCAGCAACAGATAAACGCAAATGCAGCTAGCTCCCTTATTCCCAATTGTCTATCGTATTCTCCAACCGAGTTTTCCCAATTGCCTTTGGCGTGGAAATCCTCATACTAAAGCGATCGCACTAACCTTTGATGATGGCCCCCATCCTCAATTCACACCCGAAGTTTTGGCAGTGTTAGATCGCTACCAGATTACAGCCAGTTTTTTTTGGTTGGGTGTTTGCGTCAACCGTTCACCAGCGATCGCCAAAGCTGTGAGCGATCGCGGCCACTGGATCGGATTGCATGGCTACGATCACCGTTCTTTTCCCCTACTTTCCCCAAATGACTTGAAGGACAGTTTAGAAAAAACCCAAGCTGCTATCTACAATGCTTGCAATCTACAACCCGAACAAGTGCGAGATGTGCGCCCCCCAAATGGTCTTTTTACACCTGCTACTTTAAAATTGTTTTTTCAATGGAATTATCGCCCAGTCATGTGGAGCGTTGTACCAGAAGATTGGGTGCAACCAGGTGTCAACACTGTAGTAGAGCGAGTTATGCAGCAGGTAAAAAATGGTTCGCTGATTGTCTTGCATGATGGTGTTTGCGGTGGACAAGATGTTGCTGCCATAATTCAAATTCTCATTCCGCAACTGCTACAACAAGGTTATGAGTTTGTAACTGTTGATACGCTGTGGCATCAAGCTAAGACTAATTAAAGTGTTGAAACTGTAGGCTCTTAGTCTCAGCCAACAGTTTCAATCACATCGGCATCCAACGAGATTGGTTACATTTTAATATTGGGTTTAACTGCAATTGTCCAATGCTGCAATGTTTCACCTCCAACGCGATCGCTATCTTCACGGTAGATTTGCTGTAAACACTCATAAAATGCTTGGGCTTGATTCTCCAATCCAAATGTCATTAAGCACTTTAAGATTCGGGTGATGCGAAGATAATTGTGGTTAAATATGCAGACCCATTCGCGTTTCCGATTCGGATAGTCTTCTGACTGGCTGACAACTATTTTTCCGTCATTACTCTCGTGGCGTTGTAACCCATAAAACTGAAGCATAACTGTCAAGGAGCGCAGCAAATTTTGACGGAGCCGGGGGTTGTTTTTAAATGCTTGAATTACTTCCTCATCAACGATGGGTGCATCAGGATTGAATGCACTTCGCTCAGGTAAAGGAAACAACCACTGAATATAATCGTGGGTACACTCTAATTCTTCAAAATTCCAAGTCCATATTTCTTGAATCGTGCGATCTTCTGAATCTCTTTGCTCCCCTAAGTAGAAAGGAACAAGCATTGCACTAAGTTGTTTTTGATGATTCATAAAGCAACATAAGTAGCTAGTTTTGTGGTTTTATTACGCAATAAGTTAAAGGCTTAAAACCTCGCCCTTTATAGGCGAAAAAGTTTTTTATTACAGGGTAGCTTAAAACATCGCTCCTTGTGGGCGACATCGTTTTCCCTATTATTTTTTATATGAATTTTCTTAAATAATTTACACTTTTGACTTAACTGCTGGCTGTGATGTCTGTAAAGGCTGAGGTAAACTCCAGTCAGGACGCAAGCTAGCGGCGTTGCGTAAATAGATATGATGAATTGAGGCGGAGGCTGGCAGATAAGCGTGAATTAAGAACCGAATACAGCGCTCTAAGCTACCTTCAACGTGCATTTGCTGCACATCCAACATAGCTACATTATCCCAACCTGGTCGCGCTCTGGCGATCGCAGCTGGAAAAATCACATCCAAGTCGCGTGTCACAGAGAAAGTCACACTAATCATATCAGTCGGCTGAAATTCATTGCGATTTTCTAGTTCATCCAGTAGTTCTGTCACTACGTCTCTGATTGCCTCAACAGTATTTTCGGAAACGGTTGTTGCTCCACGAATAGCCCGCATTTGCCACTCCACGCCAAAATCCTCCTAAAAACATAAAAGTTAGGAATTAGAAGTTAGGAGTTAGGAGTTAGGAGTTAAAACTCTCAACTTCTCACTCCTAACTCCTAACTCAAGCTAGGGACGATATAACCACAACGGTAAACCACTAGTAGACACTTCAAATTCGAGCCAATCAATACCAGATCGAATTCCTGATGAAAACTGACGACTCCCTGGTAGAAGACGGCTCAATAAGGGTTTACGTTCTTCTAGGGTATAGCAGAGAGTTTTTTCTGGATCGAGTCCAACCAATTCTGCTGTCCAGCGACGGGCATCTTCTTCTGTACCCAGACGGTCTACAACGCCCAACTCTAGGGCTTGCTGTCCAGTAAAAATTCGACCATCAGCGAAACTTTTCACAGCTTCTACTGTTAAAGAACGGCCATCAGCTACTGTTTGGACAAACTGCTGATAACTTGTGTCAATCAACTCTTGCAGGATGTTTTCTTCTGGTTGAGTCAGCTGCCGGTCAAAAGCCAAAATGTCTTTATAAGGGCCAGACTTAATTACCTGGAAGGAAACACCGATTTTTTCTAGCAAGCGTTCCAAGTTATTTCCGCGCAAAATCACACCAATACTACCCGTAATTGTGCCTGGGTTAGCAACGATGTATTCGGCTCCCACGCCGATGTAGACACCTCCAGAAGCCGAAATATTGCCAAAGCTTGCGACGATTTTAATTTTTTCGCGCAAACGCTTCAGAGCGCTATAGATTTCTTGAGAATCTCCGACTGTACCGCCAGGGCTATCGATACGGAGCAATAATGCCGGAAATTTTTTTTCTTCTACAGTTTTCAGTGCTTCTAGGACGCGTTTGCGAGTAGCACTGGCGATCGCACCAGTAATTTCAATCCGCGCAATTTGTTTTCTAAACTTGGGCTTAAACGGCCAAACCATGAGCTGTAAACATACCTCGTAATAAACTCAATATAAGATCCCCAGAGGTCATAAGACCTTTTTTGCTCTGTTAAGAAACATGAGCAGGCATTGTGTTTATTAAGATTTTAAGGAAGTTTTTATATTTTGCAGTGAGTTTATTTGATATTCTCGGTGAATGCTAATAAATTCCTTAAAATTTGCAGCCAATACACAATGTCAAACTCTAGTCTAGCGTCCAACGCGGTAGTTTAGCATAGACTATTTTAGCTGTTTTGCATAATTAGAAGTTTCAAAGTAACTACTATTATAGATTTTTGGCTGTTTTAAGATTGCTTTACTAGGGTCGCGCACATGCACTAATTATCAGTAAATGATAACTAATAACTAATAAGTATTTAATGAATAATTTCGAGAATAAATTTAATTAATAAAAATCCATTCAGCCACACCAATCCCTATTTAGGCTAATACAAGTAGTACTTTAACTTTGGGAAATCTCAATTTTTACTCTGTTGTACAACTCATGAACCCTTAAAAAAGCTATTGATATTATCTAGGAATCTATCCGTAAAATTTGATACCTATAGCAAACATACGTATCAAACAGCGCCCCGACAAAACTACAGGTTAAGCTAATGACAAATAATCCATGCAGGGGAGTTCCACTGCCAAAGATGGCCAGAAAGTGCATAATCTGAGTAGCGATCGCTTCAGTCAATTCTTGTAAGCCGGGAAAGGAACCGATAAGGGATAAAAGAAGCAGTACACCGCCCACAAAGAAGATGGGAGCGACAAAGCTAAAAATGATTGTAAGTAGTAAAGAGCGGAGAAAGTTAATGAAAATAGTCATTTAGGACAAACTCCGTAAGTAGAGACGACGCTAGCTAGATAGCGGCTTGTCATTTTCTACAATACGTGCGATCGCTCCTAAGCAGGGAATCTGTCAAAAATCTTAAGTTTTCATTAAAACAAACGGCTACTAGTTACAGCACGTGCTGGGGCTTCCAAAAATTACTTCAATCAATCAAACCCTTGCAAAATCAAGCTTGTGGTCAAGATTAGTACCTATTCATTGGTTTGCAGCACGTTTAATCATAGCTTTCTATTCTGAGAGCATCTATTAATCTAAGTTAATATTCAGTCCCCTTATGAGCCAGGGGCATGAGGGAAACGAGGTAGAAATAATCATTCCCAATTCCCCATTCCCAATTCCCAATTCCCAATTCCCCATTCCCCATTCCCCATTCCAATGACTTCCGCTATTCTTAAGGCAGTTACCGAGTTAGCTACAGAACATTGAACCAGACTACATCCAAATCCAGTTTAGGAGAATGGAGTCAGCGATTGCTGGCAGCGATTTTTCTGGGTGGGCAAGTCCTAGTTCACCTATTGAGGGGCAAAATCCATCGGCGCAACACCTTAGAACAAATGGCAGCTGTTGGGCCCGATTCCCTATTTATTGCCCTCTTGACGGCTATTTTTGTCGGTGCAGTGTTTACCATTCAGGTAACGCGGGAATTTATTAACTTTGGCGCAGGAAACATTATCGGTGGAGTACTTTCTATAGCGTTGACACGAGAACTCTCTCCCGTGTTAACAGCAGTGGTTTTGGCGGGGCGAGTCGGTTCTGCCTTTGCAGCCGAAATTGGTACTATGCGAGTCACAGAACAAATCGATGCCATGTTGATGTTAAAAACAGATCCAATCGATTACTTAGTTATTCCCCGCGTTCTTGCTTGCTGTTTAATGTTACCGATTTTAACCCTCCTATCTTTGGTAACAGGGATGTTCGGAGGATTCATAATTGCGACAAATATCTACAACCTTTCTGATACGGTATTTCTAGACTCAGCCCGTAACTTTCTTGGTATCTGGGATATTTTTAGCGCCATGATTAAGGCGTGTTGCTTTGGCATTTTAATCGCCGTAATTGGTTGCAGTTGGGGATTAACGACAACAGGAGGAGCCAAAGGTGTAGGACAGTCAACCACAACTGCTGTTGTGACTGCTTTGCTGATTATATTTGTTAGTAACTTCTTTCTTTCTTGGTTAATGTTTCAGGGGCTTGGCAGTGCATTCTTGAAAGGGTAATAAAAATTAGGAGTTAAGAGTTATGAGTTAAAACTCCGAATTCCTCACTCCTAGTTCCTGACTCCTAAAATAGGAGATATGCCTACTAAAAAATAAAGCAGGATTTAAGACTGTGACCAGTTCATTTGCTACCAACTCTACATCAACTGTGGAACTCAAGCCTAGTTATAATATACCTATAGTGTTGGTGATTGCCGCTATTCCACTATTGTTAGTACAACCGTGGATAGGCTCTATTTTCACACTGTTTGGTTTGTTTCTGATGTTTCAGGCGTTAACGCTGCGGTTGCAATTTACCGTCACTGACTTAGATATTTACAGAGGCGAAAAGTTGATTCGGCGCTTTCCCTACCAAGAATGGCAAAACTGGCGAATCTTCTGGAATGGAGTTCCCATCCTGTTTTACTTTAAAGAGATAAAAAGTATTCACTTTTTGCCCATTTTATTTGATCCCAACGCCTTGAAAACTTGCTTAGAACAACGTTGTCCGCGTATTTAGTGCTGATACCGATTACAGTACTTGGGGATTTTGCCCCAAGTCTTACCAAGCTTGATTTATGTAGCTTCACAAATAATTGGTATGAGTGCCATCTGTGCTGAGTCGTTTTGATCTAAACTCATAACTCAGCACTCATTACTCACGATTTTTATGGCAGGTCAATTGTAATATTTCTAAAAGCTATTTATTCGCGTCATAGGAATTACACTACTGTTTATGAACCCAGAGGCATCTCAAACCCCAGAACCAATTGATGAGCGGTTGGCAGAAAAACAAGAACAAAACAATATGGTTGAACATCCTGTCAATCCATCTGTTGAGTCAGTGGGAGAAACAGGAGGCGTTAGCTCATCAGAAGACTACGCAACTTTTGCGCCACTCATCTCCAATGCAGAAGTGGTAGATACTACAGTAGAGCTAACAGAAAATTCAAATGGCGAGTTTGTAGCGCAACCCGAACCGGAAAATACTGCACTGGGGTCAGAAATCGGATTGTCATTATATGCAGAAGCAGAGCAGCGAGTGGCAGAGTTGCAGAGTACTGAAGTAGCCCTCAAGGAAGAAATAGGCAAGCTGCAAGCTTCTTACAAAACCCTTCAGGCACAAGTTAGCGAAACTCAAACCTCACTGGGACGATTTGTGCAAGAGTCTTTGGTGCAGTTAGAACAACGCAAACAAACCCTGCAAATTTCTGTAGAACAACTAGAACGCCGCCAAGAACGTATTCGCAACGAAATGCGAACCACTTTTGCTGGTACATCCCAAGATTTGGCAATTCGGGTGCAGGGTTTTAAAGACTATCTCACGGGTAGCTTACAGGATTTAGCTGTTGCAGCTGAACAATTGCAACTAACACCAACTGTAGTGGCACGCGAAAAACCATCTGTGAAAGAGGTTAAACCTGTTGAACCCCAATCTGGAATCCCACAATTTGCCCAGCAGCAGTTTCAAGACACTACAAAGCAAATTCGTCGCCTAATTGACCAATACCGCAATAAACCAGATTACTACGGCCCAGCGTGGCAACTACGCCGTACCTTTGAACCAATCCATGCAGAACGAGTCTCGGACTGGTTTTTTACCCAAGGGGGACGGGGTGGTTTGCGGACAATGGGTAGCCGCTTACAGAATATTTTAATTGCCTCGGCTGCAATTTCGATATTACACAAGCTGTATGGCGATCGCGTCCGTACTTTAATCTTAGCTAATACACCGGAGCGATTAGGTGAATGGCGGCGCGGCTTGCAAGACTGTCTGGGAATCGGTCGCCCAGATTTTGGCCCAGACCGGGGCGTGGTATTATTTGAGGCATCTGATGCTCTAGCTCAGAAAGCAGACCGATTGACAAAAGCTAATCAACTGCCCTTAATTATCATTGACGATTCAGAGGAGCAAATCAGTTTGTCACTACTGCAATTTCCCCTGTGGTTAGCCTTTGCTCCTGACCCCAAAACCGTGAGAAACTATGATGATGATTTTTAAATGAGTTATTGGGCATTGGGCATTGGGCATTGAGCATTGGTTTATCCCTCCCTACTTGTCACTCAGCATGGGCTAAACCATAGCTATCCGCTAACTGCACTCAGCACTGATGAGGGGCTATCGGTCAAGAGGTATTACTCTTGACTTTTTTGAATTTTGAATTTTGAATTGTTAATATGGCTATTTGGTTAAGCGGATGTGCGGCAACTGTGGTGATAGCCTACCTGCTGGGTTCTTTTCCCACTGGGTATATCGCTGTGAAGCAGTTAAAGGGTATTGATATTCGGGAAGTTGGTTCAGGTTCTACTGGCGCAACTAATGTGCTAAGAACCTTGGGGAAAGGGCCAGGAGCATTTGTTTTAGTACTTGATGCTTTAAAGGGAGTATTAGCGATCGCTCTAGTTTACTGGTTATTCAATTTCACTTCTAGTCAAAATTTTATCCCCCCTACAGTAGATGCACAATTGTGGGAACCGTGGATAGTAACTTTAACTGGGTTAGCTGCCATTTTGGGACATAGTAAATCGATTTTTTTGGGCTTTAGCGGTGGTAAATCTGTTGCTATCAGCTTGGGGATTTTATTAGCCATGAGTTGGCAAATAGGTTTAGCAACAGCCGGTGTGTTTGCTGTCGTTGTAGCGATATCGCGGATTGTCTCTTTGAGTTCAATTGTAGGTGCGATCGCAGTTTCCATTTTCATGGTAATTTTGCATCAACCGTTACCCTATATTCTGTTTGGAATTACTGGTGGATTATATGTGATTTTGCGACATCGCACTAATATTGAACGACTGCTTGCTGGTACTGAGCCAAAAATTGGACAAAATGTAGCGAATGAACCAGAACCAACTGCATGATACAACAACCGCAAATATACTTTTGCTCCCGTATTTCAGTCGGGTTTAAAATTACGAATTAAGGCTCTCTTTCATTAAACGGTGGATTAGGCGGCAAGGCCAGAAAAAAGCTCCACAAATACTTACTGAAGCGATAGCAGACAAGACTCGCCAACTTGAATTAGTTTCAGTGGCAGATTCTGAAGATTGAGCTTGTGTACTTTTAGCTAGTTCTGGCACTGAACGAGATAGCTGACTGGCCGTAGTCACCCCTTCAATCGCTGCTCCAATGAGATAAGCTACTAGGGCAATTACTAGCCAGTGATTCATAATATTCAACTGTTTGGACTCTGAGCGTATGCTTGGCAGTGAGCAATCGATTTATCGTACTAATGATTGCCGCCTTGCCCGAAGGATAAACGACCTTCAGCCGTATCACGAATGAGGGGTAGTTTAGATTTTATATAAGTATTGAGGCTGCTATCTGCTTGAGGATCAATCACCTGCTTCGCTTTTAGCTGCTGGAGGAGCAAGTGTACTAAAGCAGCATCGTCAAAATGCAGTAGAGTGTTCACCTGGGTAGACTCGATTACAGCCCAAAGCTGTTGCATCATTTTGGCAGTCACCATCAGTCTGTAACCTCTTAAGCTTTTCTTTATATTTACACAGATTTGGAATTTGTGGTTAGTTTTTCTCTGAAGATTTATAAAGATGGCGGCTGCAAAAGGCTGAGTAAGGCAATAGGGTTAAGTTATGGCGTTTTCAAAGGCTGGAGGGAAACTTCTATTGCCTTCGCTTTCAAGTGCTTTTGCTAGAGGTTTATTGTGAACGTTTTATTATACAGGGAGCTTCTTTACCAGGAGGATCGGCAAAAATAGCTAAAGTATGATATTCAGGGCTACCTGTTCCATACATCACTCGAAAAGTATACAACTTGTTTTTACCTTGCGCTTCGGTAACAACTGTTAAAAGTGTATTGCTAGTGGTAGGAAGTCCAGGAATATTTAGTTTTTTAATTCGTCTGAGTTGAATAACATTAGCAGCTGAATTTTTGCAATCTCCTGTATTAGTATTAGATGCCACACCAAACTGCATACATACTGGCCCATCAAAATCCATAATCACCTGTGATGGGTCGTTTAACCAAACTTTTTTAATTACTTCTCCAGCTTGGATAAAACTTAAATTTGTTCCTTGTTGATACGAAACATCAATAGTAGGTACTACTCCCCCTAAACCTTGCGCTTGACAGGAAAACATGGAACGCAAAACGGCATTTTGAGCTACAGCGCGACCTGCCACCAATAACATAGCAACAGAGAAGATTAAGGAAGCTATCTGTAGAAAATCATAATTATTTAGCGTTTTTCCTGACAACTTAGTATTCTTTTTCATGCTTGGAATGATGGGATTGGTAGAGAAAATAATGAGATATAAGAAACATGGAAAGAAAACTAATTACCAATTACCATTACCCAATCAAAAATCTAAAATTGGTATCAGTTTTACCTCCTAAAACTGCATTAATTGATTAACGTATATTTCAATATTTGTACCTGCTGGCAAAAACCAAACATTGGATTGTTGAGACATTTGGGCGATCGCCTGTTGATTACGCTGTGAAATTTGAGGTACTACAGAGTTCAAACCACCTTCCACAACACCAGCTGCAAGGTTACGTCTATTCTTAGTTACAGTAGTCAGACTTGTGCTGCTAGTGGTGTTGCCGTCAACGGTACTTGTTGTGGTAAGTGGTTGGAGTTCAGTATCACTCCGATTTATTAACTCTGCGGCTTTACTAATACCTCCCAAAACAAACAAGCCTGCATCCATTGACGCTATAGATGAACTTTTACTGGGAAATTTATTTGCTATTAAAGGTTTCCCTTGGGTACCGCGAATAATAATTGCATTTTTGGGTAAGCTTCGTTCTGTAAGGTTGCCATTATTTTGCGAGATAAGTTTGACCACGTTCATCTGCAAAAGACCTTGTTCGGAAAGGGAACGAACTTCAGTTAAGAATTCGGTGTTGGCAGGTACAGCGATCTTACCATCCGTAGATTTTAGCGGTTCTTTCAACCGAATCACAAATACGTTTTTCGCTTCGTCTGTTTCGCTATTCTTTGCTGCTCTAGTAGTTTCCCCAAATATCGCTGTTGCCAACACAGCTTTGACGCTAGTCCCTACTGCTACAGATTTCTGCCCTTGCTGTTGCACTTGACTAACCATAGGAGCAGGAGTTACTGGTTGGGGGTTTGGCGGTTGTTGCACCTGGGTATCCTTTGGAGGTGCATAAGTAGCAGCTGCCACATTATTATTAGGTTGATTATTTGGTTGATCGGTGACATTTACTTGACCATAGCTACCTAATTTCGCTAGCTTTGCCCATTCTTCAAGTGGGTTTGGTGGAGATGGTGGAGTTATATTAACCACCGGTTGAATGTCTGGCTTGACAACTGGTAGCTGGGCTACTGGCAAAGGTTGAGAAACAGGTACTTTAACGATGCGCTCGATTGTGACTGTCCGAGGCGGCACGTAAGCTATTGCTGGAGGTGTTGGGATCACTCTTGGTCTACCTCTAGAAGAAACTAATGGTTCTGCTTGTACAGCTACTGTAGGCGTTGATTTTGCCATTCTGAGCTTTTGTTGAGCGGCTTTGACTAAATCTGCTTGTTCGGTTAAGGCCAACTTCGTTTTAAGAGTATCTACTTCGCTTGCTAGCTGTTGAGATATAGATTGATCGGTTGGCTGCTCACGCACTGGTGGAGCAACAATAGTTCTTGGCTTTTGACTGCTAGTATTCATCAGTTGGGACAAAAACACCCCAGCCACCAAAACTACAGCTAAGGTAGAAGCCCCCACCAAAGCTAATTTTGCAAAGGGATTAGATGATAGGGGTTCTTTAGTCTGAACTTCTTGTGGCTGAGATTGTGGTTCAGAAAGTGATGGTTGTGGTGTTGCAGAGTCTTCTGATGGTGCGGTTTCGGGAAAAGAAGATTCTTCTTCAAAGCCCACCAACCTTGCCATCCGTGATTCCCAATCAAAAGCTTCTACAGATTGTAGTTGGCGATCGTCGTCGGTGGTTAGAGTAAATAGATTTTGTGGAGGAGTTTCTGCGGGAATTGAATATCTAGTCATGGTAGAGCTTAATTTGGATTACCAGAACAATTTTTATCTTGGATTTCACATACATTATAAATTTCTAATCTGGCTTCACCGAGGCGGTAAGCTGCGAAATACGATGGTAGGGCTGCATTTGGCAGTGAAGTTGCTGGTTCATTTATAGCTCTAACTAGAATTTGTTTATTAAAGGTAACTGATTTTCCCAACTTATCATAACCGCTAAAAATTAATTGATTGGCAAGTATCTCCACTTTCCACTTTCCATCGCCTATTTTGGTGGGTTGTGAAACTTTTTGTATTACTAATACATTCTCGGTTCCTCTAGTAACATTTTCAAATTGGCTATCTGGATTTAAATTAGTAATTTCTGACTTAAGTTTTTGTTTAAAATTATCAGCTACCAGTTGGGAGCTAACTTCCCATACCTCTGTTGGTGGCTGCTGCTGTGACCAAGTAAGCATCAGGCTCATAGCTTCACCCACAAAGCGCCGAATAGTCTCTGGTTGTCGCTCTAAATTTTGTTGGGGGTCTACTGTGATAGCGCGACCATCAACTAATTGTACTAAACTTCGGGGTGTAAGTTTCTGACCTAACTGTTGTAACATTGACCCGTTAAATATTAGTAATAGCAAGGTAAACAGATGTAAACCAAATGTTCCTACTGCCAAGACTGGTAAGGGATTATTTTTCTTGTTTTCTGGTTTAAGTAATTGCATTAATAATTTATTTGTTATATTAAGATTTAAGTATTATCAATAAAATTAGAAATCCCTTATCTTATAAAGTTACTACCTCTATTTGCGCATTGTTTTAAGCTCTCTTCATTCAGATTATTGTAGTTGTCTAGCAAACATAAACTACGAATTTCATAAATTTCTAATTTATCAGCCCTGGCACTATAAATTGCTTTTTGCAAAATAGTACTATTGTCGGCTTGGGGGTTAGCAAAATAATCTGTAGCACGGACAAGCAAATCTTTATTAAAAGGAGTTATGAGTTTTGTATCACCAATTCGCTTCTTTTGAATTAAGTCAGCTACCATACCCACTCGCCATTTACCTGGGGCAATTTTTTTTGGTGGATAAATCCGCTTAATAACTAATTGTGATGTCATAACGAGGGTTGGATTTTCAGAAAAAACTTCTGGCGGTGTCATTTCTGCAACAGTGCTTAAAAAACCTTTGCGAAAGTCTTCTGATAAGCCAAAACTAGCTATCCAAGTGCTGGTAGTAATTTTTTGGCTACCACCTTGCAATGTTCTAATCGGAATTCCTAAATCTGCTTTTGGGTTGGCAACTTCTTCGATAGTTTGTGCTGGTAAGGTTCCAGACCAGCTAAACATTGATATCATCGTTTTGCTGGTGAATCTGCGGATTGCTTCCGGTTCTCTCTCTAAATCATCAATATTAGCTACTGTTTTACCATCTATTAATTGCACAAAGTTGGGAGGTTTTCTCAGGCTGAGTTGGCGAATATTTATGCCTTGAAATATGAAGAAAAGTAAAACTAATATATGTAAACTAAAGGTAGCGATCGCAAAAACTGTCAAAACACTTCCCGTTCTTTGTCTTTTTTCTAGTAAACGCACCATTTACTCATCTCCTCCTCCCAAAAACTTCAGATATTATATATTATGATGATTTGCATTATCTTATATTCTTTCCTTGACTAGAGAAGCCGTATTGCTGATAGCACTGAAAACAGCAAAACCGCCAGCAGCAGCCACAAGTAACGATAAAACTGGTGCTAAAATTCCCAGAAAAATTATAAACCACATTAAGTCTGGATCAACATTAGCATCTTGTCCTGGGCCATTTACAATAACTGCGGCAGTTAGCACAGCAATAATATTGAATGAAATCTTGGCGATTCCAATAGATAAAAATCCAGTCAGCCATGCAAAAATTGGTTTCCCGGCTACAGGTAGTAAAGAACCACCTACAGCTATTGGCCCTAAAGCTGCTATTAGCAACATAGTAGCTTCTATCAAATTCTGAAAGGCATATTGTAAGGAAACTAAAAAGTTTTTGATGCTCGTCTGGACTGTAGAACCTAACAAGGAATTAAAAGAGGCTTCTGATACACTACCAGTACCATATCTAATATTATCTACCTTATTTTGCAGTCTAACTATCCAGCTTTTATTTCCATAAGTATCTCTATATTTCTGCCAGAGATTATCGACCTTTTCAGCAGCTTTGACAAAGCATTGACTTTGTTGTTGGCCAGTTAATGATTCACAAGGACGCAGCAAAGAGCCAGCTATGTCTTCAGCAATACTCATATTAAGTGCTTGCTGATACATTTTATCTGCATCTGCGGATGCCACTACTTGTTGATTCACAGTATTTAAAAAATTCCGTACTCCCAGCGTCAGATTAGAAAGTATACTTCCAGTACCTGAATTACTTAATAGGATTACCACTATAAAAGGCCAAATCAAAGCTGATATTGGACGGCTATATTCGTAGGATATTAAATCTCTCAGGAATTGTAGCATAAAAAATAACAACGTTCCGACTGCAAAAAAAATACCCAGGTTTGTTATAGCTCCATATAAGTTATTACTGGTATTGTTTTGTAATAAATCTAGCCATTGTTTATCCCAACCTTGAGCAATGCTTTGGGAAGTTGCGACACCATTATCAAGAACGTCATCAATGCCTAGTTGGGCAAAAATTAGTTGAATAGCAAGTTGCATTTTGATTTATTTTATATTTTTTTTATTCGCAGAGTAACAATATTGTTCATAGGAGGTGTGTTTTAAACGAATTAAACTCTCTCGTTTTCTAACCGCCGATTTAAATGTATGTTGCATGCCAACGTAATGAGAATTTTTTGAATCAGGAAATCTTACTTATTAACTTCTCTTCCAAACAAATCTATTTGAGATGTAGCACGTAAAAGTCTTGCCGCCTCTGTAGATGTTTCTACTCTCCGAGCGCGATTTGCTTCTTCTGTTTGTTGAGAAATAGTTGCCAAATTTAAGTTGGAATATTGCAAAGACTGCTCTAATTGTGTAGATTTTGCGTAGGATTCGCCGACAATTTTTATCTGCTCTCTTTGAATTTTAAGTGTTTCTTGGTTAGCAGTTAGCAATGTACCTAAGCCCTGAGTAAGTATTTTGTCTGCTGGATTGGCTGTATTTGCAAGTGTGGTTAATTGATTAATATACTTTGTAATCTCACTATCTAAATCATTATTATTTTTGACATCTGTAACACTCTCAATAGCTGTTTGAATATTTTCTAACTTTGCTTTTGAGCGAATTTGTCCATTCTCACCGAGAACGCTTTCTGCTGCTCCACGCGTAACTACACGATTCAATTCATTACCAATTAAATTTCCACGCACTGCGGCATTATTTTCAAACTTATCCGATCTTGAGTAGAGAGTCGAATCGTCACGAACTTGTTTTCCCGCAGCGACAGGGTTAGGTATATTCAATTCTCCCCTGGTATTAGTCAGATTATTTTGATTCTGTGCTTCTACAGTGTCGCTCAGATTATATTGCAGATAGTTTTGCAAATCTGTGGAATATGATTGAAAATCAGTCCAAACCTGGCCTAATCCACCCGTTTGAACTTGTGCGATCGCTGGTATGATTGCCAGGGATAGCAATGTAAGAGTGAAAATGGTAGTTTTTCGCATATATCTTATGTCTAAAAAGGTAGATGAAATTAAGTAGTGAATCAGATATTTGGTTTTGAAGTCTGATTTATAACTTTTTAGATTAACTACTACGTAAAGTAGCCACTAACTGACGAGCAAATGCAGAGATTGCTTCATATTTATCGGTATGCAATTGCATCATTTTACTACGTGCAGTTTGTTCAGATGGGTTATTCGCAACTGCTGCCAATTGTTCGTAACCTGGATAATAACGGCAGAATGTATAAATACCGTTATCATCTAGCAGCCACTGGCTATAAACGCCTTCTTTGCGCGGAAAAAAGCTTTCTGAGGCATTACGAGAAATAATGTTGCGGGGATATTTTAAGATGTCTGCAAAACTATCTACTGCTACTGGCTGAATGCGTCCAATCAATCGTGTTGTCAAGTTTTGCAAAATTTTAGATGCAGCTTTAGATTTGGCAATGGTATCAGGATCTTGTCCTGATAAGATGACTCTGATACCGGCTTTAGCACCGTTCGCACAAATTCTACCAACTAAATCAGAGATTTGCTCGAATTCAAATAAGATTGGTGCTTCATCAATGAAGAATATTGAAGCTGGACTACCTAATGCGCGTCTTAATGCTGCTGAATAGGCACTCAGAGATAATACGGCTGCATCTTCACTATCTGATAAGTTTCTCAGAGCAAAAACTAAAAGTTGTGCATCGGTAGGAAAACTAGATGGTGCAGAAATAGCTTGTCCCACCCGGCTAGAAAGCCAAAACCGTAACCGCAACTGAATTTGACTCAGAGCATCTTCTACTCTGCCAGTTAAGGAACTTAGCTGCAAGTGTTCTGGCGAACAGAAATAGAGAAAATCTTTTAAAGTAGGGGTTTTTTGCCAAGCCAGAGTGCCAAATCCTCCCGCCATCGCCTGCCGATATCGCTCTTTGATACCCTCATCTCTAAAGAAGGCTTCTAAAGCTAGGTTGAGCAGCGATCGCACGGTTTGCGATAAAATTTGACTTTCAGTGGACGATCCTAAAACCATTGTCATTAACGCTGATTCTAGGAAGGCGGTATAATCGTTGAAGCGATCGCGCTGTTGTTCTGGTTCTAGCGATCGTAAATCTGGCTGTTCAAATAAGTTATTCGATTGTTTGGAAATATCAAAATAGGCTCCATTCCCCTCCATAAACTCTGTATAATCTGTGAAAGTTGATGTCCCATCAGGTTTAGGGAAATCTAACGCCACGACAGGAATGCCATGCGCCAAAGCCTGAGTTAAAATTCCTGATACCAACACCGATTTACCAGCACGAGTTGTCGCAAATAAAGCTAAATTTTTGTGTTGATTAAATAAATCTAAATGTACGGGTGTTCCGCCTTCTTCAGCAATCAACTCAAAGCCTTGTTTATCACCGCGTTTAGTTAAAACTAAAGGCATTAATCCGGGAACTTCGCTTGTTAAATATAGCTGACGACGGTTAAAAGGTGTTGCCAACAAACCCTCCCAAACTATCGGTAGAGTTTGCAGCCATATTTTCCAAGCATACTCAGTTTCTCTAATTACCCTGGCTGGGCGTTGAAAACAGTTTTCAATATATCTTGTTGCTTCATCTAACTTTTCGACAGTTGGACGATGTACCAAAATAGCAATACTTGTATAAATCGGGACAGCACCTTCAAATAATTGTTCTTGTGCTGCTACTGATTTCTTCAACTTTAATTGGGCGTTGACATCAATGGTTTTACTTTTTTCTTGAGCCATGATTGTCGTCATGTTTGACTGTTTCAGCACTCGTTGTAAAGTAGTTTTTACTAATGCTGGATTTGCGGCAGTCAATTCACAAAAAATCTCTGTATCTACTACTCTTTCTCTCGCTAATAGTTCCCATAAGTAGCGTAGTTGAGTAGATTTATTTGGCCAACCCCCGGGTTTTTCCAGAAATGACAGTACGCCAATATAACGATTGTTAACATTAACCCAACGGCGATCCGCACAAGGTATGCTAGATTCCATCAGCAAAGTTGTGCCGTGGATATTGTCTATCAGCAATTTACTACTAGCTAAATCTGAATTAACTTCCTCGTGTAGTCCTTGTTCATCTAAAGTCATTAACTGGGGAATCTCTATTGGCTGCGTATCATTAAACCTTTTCCAGATGCCTTCCCAGAGTTCCTCAGCTGTCAAAGGTTTGACATCCAACCCCATTTGGTTAGATAAAATTTGTTCCCAGCGCAGAAAGCCCTGCTTGTAAGCATTTGTGATTAGAGTTTCAAGGCGCTGATTTTCTACTTCTGAGAGTTCATTTTTGAATTTCAACCACCATGATTCAGCTTTGACTAAAAGCTTCTCTATCCAATCATCTGCATGTTGCGAGTTAGATTCAACGGTGTAAGTGACGTAAATTCGCAAAGATTTTGGTTTGCGAACACCAGAAATAGTTAGTTCCTTGACTCTGGCTCTCTCTGCCATCAACAAATATTTGATATCTCGTGATGGCGAATTTTTGATTAGCGATGCTAATTCTTTTTGACGCTCTTTATCCGAACTAAAAGATCCCAAATGCAGCGTCATTCTTTCACCGCTAGGGATATCTTTTAATCCAGCTTCAATGTTATTAAAAAGTGTATCGATTTGTTCGGGTCTTAAAGTGGTATGAATTCCCTTACAGTCAAAACCAAAAACAAAGCAAAACCGATCTTTTTGAGTGCCTTTTGTCAAAAGATACCCACCAATATCACGTCCATTGATAGCAACACGTAGCATTGTTGCCAAGTGTAAGGCATCTTCAAATGGTGTTAATCTACTTTCATTTCCGGCGATGCCGACGCTTTGTTTTCCGATTTTTTGCTTCATGGTTAACTTCCAATAAGCTTTGATAACGAGCAAAGCCTCTTGTCCAAGCGGGAACGCCAATAAATTTACTTAAAAAACTCCAACTCCTACCACCAGTTAAAATCCACCAAGTTCCTATTCCCCAACCAGTCATTAATATCGTCCACAACCATTTCTGAAACTCTTCCTGGAAAATCCCACCAAAAATTCCATTGATGATAAAGTAGGAGGCTAAGGCAATTACCGTCCAAGGAAGAATTTGATCGGCAGGAATTGGCCCTAGAGAAGGTTGGCTTCCCAGAACTTGATTGACTGGACGAAATTCTTGTTCCCGCTCTTGAGACATTTGAAATATCTGAATTATTTACTGCTGCTGTGGCCCAATTACAAAGCGTGTGAGTACATCAGCAATAGTAACAGCAACAACTACTAATAAGGGAGTTCTGGCAATGCTTTGCCAATCTTCATCTTTACGCACTGCGTTAATCACACCAACCAGGGAGATTGCAATATAGAGTAAGTAAATCGCCCGCAACACATTAAATATCAAACTTATTGCTGTCTCGCTACCACCACCAGTTGTTGCTGCACCACCTAAGTTTCTTTTGAAAAACTTTTCAGCTTCTCCAAAAAACTGTGCTTGTGCAGGGGCTGCAAAACAGTCTAACCAATATAAACTCAGAATTACGGCTGCTGCTAAAATTTGTAATAATATTAGCGATCGCTTGGGTAAATGCAACTGTTGCCCAATTTGCTGGGTAATAACTGCAATTAAACTACCAACTAGTAAACAAAAAAGCAGGATAGGACTTTTTAGGCTGATAACGCTTACAAGTACAGCACAAGCAATCAAAAAAGGTACAGATTCAACTAAAATAAATAAGCTGGATTTAAGCCCTAGTCTTAACTTATGAGATCCTTTGACAGCGCTACCAGTTAAACCTTTGAAAAAGTTTCTCTTGTGAGAACTTTGTCTAGACATTTGCTAATTTTCCTATGGTTACTTGGGTGTTGGTTGTCTAAAAGTTTACAATACTCAAACCAATTTAACATGATTTAACATTTTTTTAATCAAATTTCTCAACCTAGAGTTAAAGCATTACATTATATACAACTATGATTAAGTTAACAAAATATTAATATTTCTTTAAAAACCAGTATATGTACTTTGAGCAACCATTTCTTGAGCCTCAATGTATAACTCTTACAGCCCTCAGACAGATATTGTCTCAATTAGAGCTTAGGGAATTTAGTGAAAATAGGAAATAATTCTTGAGACTATATTTCAGTTATTTGACTTTCCAAATACTAGAGTATACAAGTAAATCTGGTTAAGCATAGTACTATTTAATACGTGTATTTATTTAAACATCTATAATTTAATACTGCCATATTTAAAGTTATATCAACGCTCATACTTCGTAAGTATTTTTTCTCTCTTACTAAATGATTATGGTAAAAATTAAAACTAGTAAGGCAAGCATTTAGTTATTTAAAAGTTACAATTGAATGTAGCCTTAGTATTGCTGCTGGTATAACATCTATCGGTCAGGATAGTTGAAAAAAGTTAAAGCGTCAACTATGTTATAATTGATAAGTTGAGAAATATTTTCGGTCATATAACTGACTATATAGACACCTCTCCGAATCTAAATCTCTACAAACTTTGATTGTGAAGGTGTTTTGGTGTCGGTTTGTATTGCAAATCTATCTTTTAGAGATGAGAGTTTTTAGTATTGCAAAAATTGAAATTTTTAGTGAGCAGAACTATATTGCAATACCTTGTATAAAACTGATACCTCTCAATCAAAAAATGTGCTAGAAATAACGGACAAGTGTAGTGTGTCACAAAACCAGACAACATACGGATACTAGTTTAATTTATGCCAACGGATATAATTACCCGTCCTGATTCGCTTACAGAAGATTGTTTCTTTACTTACGCCCTTGGGACTGATTTGCATGATACTAATTCTACAGCCAAGTATTTACGCAGAATCCGAAAAGAAGATAAACCATATATCGATATAGCTGTTTCTCCTAGGCCGGGCTATCGGTTTGAGGTTTGTCTTATCCCTGTTGAAGGGTTCGCTCAAGAAACAATATTGACAAAAGACGGGTTCGCCAAAGCTTTAGCAATTATTTGTGCTGTAGCTAACAAAGCTAGAAAGCGATTCCCTTCAGGAAATGGACAAGAGATTGTCCGGTGTCAGTTTAGCAATTTAGCTGATGCAGTTGCTGTAGCGAACAGATTGTCTGCACTACCCTCTGATATGTATGAAACGATCGCCAAGCTACCAACTGCTTTGTGAGATTGCGTCCGCTTGAAGATTTATGATTAAGACTGACGCAAAGACATTTTAATGGTAAGTAAGTAGACGGACAAGAGAATAAAAAACTCAATAGTTGATATTTCATCTGTTCAGAAAAGTCTTGGATAACAAGCCTTTTGACCTTAAATGTACAATTTTTTTGTTTTTGTACAATGCTCCATAATTCAAAGTGAGTTTTTTTTATGCCTACAAGTCCTTTACGTGAAGAACCTCGTAATCAACGAGCGCCTGTAATTCGTACAAGTAATGAGTTTATTCTTTTGGAATGGCTAAAGTCAACTGGTCGTCTAATTGAGCGTGAACATCAAGAATCTGAGTATCTAACTGAAGTAGAAGAAATTTCAGAAATGATCGACCTTGATGATATTCCTTACGATCATGACGATGATGATGGTGAGATGGATATAGAAGCGTAATTCGTAATTCGTAATTCGTAATTCGTAATCACTGTACAGCTAGGCGTTTAGTTTTCGCAAGAATGCTAAGATTCCCGATTTTTTAGAGAAGTCGAGAATCTTAGGAATAAAAATTAAATAACATACACCTCACCCTCAATCCCTCTCCTTGTAAAGGCTACGCTGTACACACAAGTCTTTGGTAGGGAGATTTGTGGTTAAGTCTTATAGCTACGAAGAAACCTCACCCTGGTTTTGCTATGCAAAACCTGTCCCTCTCCTTAGTAAGGAGAGGGATGTCCCAATACGGTTCGGATAAGATCCCCCCGCCTGCGGCGACCCCCTTAAAAAGGGGGTAAAGATTAGAAAAAGCCCTCCTTTTTAAGGGGAGTTGGGGGGATATTCGAGAGACGAACACGTTGACCGAGCCGTATTGAGGGATGTCCTTTTTTGATAGGGTGAGGTTTTTCTTTTCTTTTAATTCTTGGATTTGAGTAATAAATAAAATAATTGTCCATTGCTGACTGTGACACCAGCGCGATCGCCTGCTAATTTTCCAGTACCTAAAAAGTAATCTACCCTACCTGCACCTTTAATTGCGCCTCCGGTATCTTGGTCAAGAACATAGCGGCTAACGATGCGCTCCTCCAGTTTTCCGGTAGGATTAGCAAAGGGAATAGAAGCGCGAATCAACGCTAAAGCACCAGGAGGCATGAGAGATTTATCTGTAGCGATAGAACGCTCTGCTGTTAGGGGTACATTGATAGAACCTTGGGCTGGTTCACCGTGGTTTTCTTGAAAAAAAACAAAACTGCGATCGCGCGGAATATAAATATTTAATTCTTGGGGATGCTTTTGGAAATAGTCGAGAATAATTGGCATAGTCATCCCTTGTAGTGGTAATTTGCCATCATTCGCTAATTCTCGCCCTAGACTTTTGTAGTTATAAGCGTTATTACCTGCATAGCCGATCGCTGTCTGAGTTCCATCAGAAAGCTGAAGTCGCGCTGAACCCTCAATTTGAGCGAGATATGGTTCGAGGCGTGAGCGGAACCAAAACAACTCTAATCCTCGTAATTTCCCTTTTGCACCTTGTAAACCATCTGCTCCTTCTAATTCTTCGCGTGTCGGATGAGGTTTAGGCCAAGAGTTTAAATCAGGAGGTAATCGATAAACAGGATAACGATATTCTGGTGTGGGGACGCGACTGGCTGCATAAAGCGGTTCAAAATAGGCGGTGAATAAAACGGAACCTTTGGTGTTGTTACCGACTGACTGATAAAGAACAAATTCCCGCTCAATGGCTTGATGTAATTCTGTCGCAGAATTAGTTGTTAAGACGAGTTCCCGGAATCTTGTCAAGCTTTTGAAGACGCGATCGCGTGTAATCCCAGCCACCGGATAGTTTTGATAAGCAGCCGCAGCATTAGCCGTTTGCAGGTATTGGAGACTCCGAGCGATCGCACTCACCAGCGCTTTTTTGTCTGGTATTTTTCCATAGAGAACTTCATCTAAACAAGAGGTATCACCTTGACAACAAGTAACTGGTAGTCTCTGAATTAATGGTACTTTTTGCTTTTGTGTAAGTCCATTTTGATTTTTACCAGTCAACGAAACTGGTATATCCCACTTTTTCAAACGGCATTCTGTCGGGCTGAGTTCCTGATACGCCAAAGATTGCATCCGCACCAGAAAAACCGATAAAACCACAGGTAAGCTGATGGCGATAACTTTGCCAAACTTCTCTAACTCAGCAAGTGTCTTTTTCATCAAAATTCAAAATTTTTGATATTATCCCACTTCGCTCAAATTCAAAAATCAAAAATAATTTACTGGCCCATGCCCAATCCCCTATTCATTCATATTTCGATAAGTGGCAACAGCCGAAGGCGATATCCGATTCAAATATCGGAATATCCAATATTTAAATATAGTATCTAAAATTACTGGGAATGTAGCAATAAATAAGAAGATAAAATCTCGATTTGCTGGTAATCCCCAATGACGCGATACACCTTCTAGAAGTACTTCCCAACCATGCGGAGAGTGGAATCCTACAAATATATCGGTAAACAAAATTATGATAAACGCCTTAGCACTATCACTAAGTCCATAAACAATATGATCGAAGAAATCTTTGAGTACAGCAATAGAAGACTTGCTGACAACTAAAAGCCAAATAAAAGCAACCACCGAAAAGACATCGGCAAAAACATTTTTGATCGCATTAGAGCTTTCTTTCCGAAATTCTTCAGCAAGCTCTACAGCCTTATTTTTCATCTCAATTTCTATCTGCTCAGGCGAAAGTGCTGGGGCATTTCTAATGAAATTTTGAAATTTGAGCTTTTCTTCATATCTTTGCAAATTTACAAGGGCTTCCTCTTCCATTTCTGAGTTGAGGAATATCTGCATTTCCTCACTATTTCTAAACCGCTCAACAAATGGGCCGACTAAAAAAGCTTTTGCTATTTGATGTGTCAGAAGTGGTACGATAATTAATAGTAAAATAAACCTGATAGATATTATTGTTCTTCTTTGAGTTTGACGAAAATTCTGAATTACTTCTTTTTCCGCATTAGGGTCTAATTCAACTTGCAGACGGCTAATAGTACTTAAAATAGAACGAGGTAAAACACCTGTTGTATCGGCTTTTAGCTTAGATTTAGGTTTTATATACGAGTCTTGAGTTGGTATCTTGGGTGGTAATGTTGGAGTATTGACGACCAGCGAATTATCCTCAGATATCACAGAGTTAACTGGTAAACTTTGAGGTTTGACAACTAAAGCTTTAGAAGTTATTTGTTCGGAAATTGTTGTGTATTTGGATATAACTTGATCGATAAAGTTTAGCTTTTCCAAAACTAAAGCAGGACTGAGATACTCTATACCTGTTTTCTGGGCAGCTTCTTGATCCTCTTCATTTAGAAACCAACGGCTTGATCTAAACTCTGTAAGCCGCATTTTGGCAGTTTTTAATAGCTTATTTAGGTCTGACTCAAAATAATCCATAACGCTGTTACTGTACATGGCTAAGTCAGCGTCTATTTTATTACCATTGAAATGCTTATTTTCTATTTCCTTAATCTTTAATGCTGCATCGTAAGCTTGATTTAAAGAACGTTCAGGAGTCTGTAAATACCATCGATAAGTATCAAGTAAAAAAGAATAGATTTTTTGGACAAAAACAGAGTTTTTCATTAGAAACAATCATCCAGCATTATTTGGTTATTCTTAACCTTAAGTTAACGCACGAGGTATATTAGCAAATCTACAAGGAGAAAGTTTGTGGTTTCTCATTCGGTTTGGATTGTTGGCACTAGTCGCAGTGGTAAGACGGCTCGTTTGGTAGAGCAATTTTGTAGTTGGGTACAACCGGAGAAGCAGTATACCGAATCATTTTATACTAAAAAACACGCACGCAAAAAAGGCGAACGCACACCCGAATTTTTATATCTTAAACAAACAGAGCCAGGAGTTTTAGTCTTAGCTGCCAATGATGATAATCGCCGAGAATTGGGGGATATAATTGTTACATCAACATTAGGGAAATATCCGGTGCGTGCCAAGACCCCGCTAGGTTTTTTCCAGGATGAAGTTATTTTATTTTGGCCGTTACTAATTAACTCGTTGAACCTGAAAGCCCAGTTTCCGGTGAGATTGCGTCCAGAAACGGAACAAGAATTAGCAACCAAACTTTGGCGTTCCCAATTAGACGAAGAAATTTTACGAATTGCGGGAGTAAATGAGTCTCGCTTGGTGCGTCGCATTTTAGACTTGTTGCAATTAGCTGCTTACAGTGGTGTACATTGCGAAGATATTGCCCAGATTTTGGCAAGGGGTCTGGGGGAAAATACTACGACTTTAGAGCCGGAATTTTTGGCATCTTTGCTCATTGATTGGCGTAACTGGTGTTTAGAGAGGGGGTTACTTACTTATGGCATTATTACCGAACTCTATAGTCAATATTTGTTGAGCGATCGCAACTACCAACAGCACCTAACTAAACGCTATCAAGCAGTATTGGCGGATGATGTTGACGATTATCCTAGCGTAGCGCGTCTTTTGTTTGAATTGCTATTAGATCGAGGTGCGATCGGCGCATTTAGCTACAATCCCGACGGTGCAGTGCGATTGGGATTGGGAGCAGATCCTAATTATTTAGAAGGGTTAGCAAAGCGTTGTCGGGTAGAATTTTTGACCGGGCCGCCTCCAGAGTCGCTGGGAGAGCAAGCTAAACAGATGGTGGAATTAGTCACAGAACCGATGGTATTGGTGAGTTTACCTGAGATTGTGTATTCCATTCAAACCACCTCCCGCGCTCAATTATTGCGCCAAACAGCCGAGGTAATTGCTAATGCCATCCAATCGCAAGAAGTTGCAGCAGAAGAAGTGGCGATTATTGCACCAGGTTTAGATGCGATCGCTCGTTATACTCTAGTAGAAATCCTCATCAAGCAAAACATCCCAGTAGAATCGCTCAATGACCAACGTCCCTTAATTAGTTCACCCGTCATTCGCGCCTTACTCACCATGCTGGCGCTAGTTTATCCCGGCTTGGGTCGCCTCGTAGACCGGGATGCTGTGGCAGAAATGCTGGTTGTCTTGAGTAGGAAACAACAACTACCAGAAAACTCTACTCCAGACGCGATGAATCGCGTCTCTACAAATATTGATCCGGTACGCGCTGGTTTGATAGCAGATTACTGCTTTGTACCCCATCCCGATCGCCCAAACTTACTACCAGTATCCGCCTTCGAGCGCTGGGATAGAATCGGCTATGCGGCTACTACAGCCTATAATGAGATATTGGAGTGGTTAGAACAGCAGCGATCGCAACAAGAACTGCGGTTAATTCCCAGTCCCATTTCTCTATTAGATAGAGCAATTCAGCGTTTTTTGTGGAATGGTAGTAATCTCCCCTACGAACAACTAGCAGCACTGCGCGAATTATTAGAAACCGCCCAACATTACTGGGAAATCGACACCAGATTACGACAAATCGACCCAGTTGAGACAACGCCGCACACAACTATTATCGAATTCATTCAATTACTGCGACGTGGTACGATTACCGCTAACCCTTACCCCGTCCGCCCCATCGGTGGCGCGAGAAAAGCTGTCACCTTAGCAACTATATTTCAATATCGATCTAGTAGGCGATCGCACCGTTGGCATTTTTGGCTGGATGCTGGTTCACCTCTTTGGGCAAAAGGTGGTGCGGCGACGTTATTCGGTGCGCCGTTTTTCTTGCAAGACAGGTTAGGCGAACCTTGGACAGCAGAAGATGAGAAATTAGCAGAAGAACAGCGACTGCAAAGAATATTGACAGATTTGCTATCTCGTGTATCTGAGAGAGTTTATTTGTGTCACAGCGATTTAGCAGTGAATGGACAAGAACAATTAGGGCCGCTGTTACCTTTGGTAAATGCTTGTGTAACAGTTATTTCTGAGGCTACTGCCAAGTGAGGCTCAAATCCCTGATTTCTTTAAGAAGTTGGGGATATTGTAATAAATTTGTTTGTATTTAGTAGTAATCGTCCCTTTTTTTAAATTGAAGTTTGGGGTTGATCTTTGCAAATTTCGGGACTGTGGTTGAATTGGTGAAGGAGAGCGAAGAAAGACTTTATCACGCCTTAAGAGCAAAGGAATACTAAAAAGTCCCAAAATAATTACTACTCCAGTCATTATCCAAACCATTAACCTATTTGGTCTATAATCTGCTCGTTCAATTTGCCAGAAAACTTGATTGTATCGCCACGCAGCTAATACAACAGCCAAAATTCCAAAAATTACCAAAGCAAGACCCAAATTTTCCGAGTTGGATAATGGATTAACCGGAGGTTCTTGTTGGGTAATAGCAAGATTCAACTGACGCAGAAATATACCAAATCGCGCGATCGCAAAACCAAAGCTAATCAATGCTATAGAAGTGCGTAGCCAAGCCAGAAAAGTACGTTCGTTCGCTTGATGCTCCCTTTGACGGTCAATTTTTGGTATTTTATCCATGAACACTTTTGACGAGGATTTACTCTTGAATTGATGAATAGCATCAACTAGCGCCACAAGGCCAAGATAGTGCAGCCAGGAATCTGAGAAAACCCCAAGCGATCGCTAGAATCTTTACAATGTTAAATAAGGTAAAGAACTATATCAGAGTCAAAATCAATGGCACTATTCGGATTCGGCAAAAAGCAAGTCATACCCACACCTGAAGAAGCTTTGTCAGGAAGGGCGCAGTCTATGTCAGTACCAGCCGTTCATTATGTCAACAAGAATCCTTTAAAAGCTCCTTTTCCCGATGGATTAGAGAAGGTAATCTTTGGCTTGGGCTGTTTTTGGGGTGCAGAACGCAAATTCTGGCAACTTAAAGGAGTTTACACCACCGCAGCCGGTTACGCTGCTGGGTTCACACCCAACCCTACTTATGAAGAGGTATGTAGTGGGCGAACCGGTCACAATGAAGTGGTGTTGGTTGTGTTTGATCCCAAAGTGATTAGTTATTCCGAACTGCTCAAAGTCTTTTGGGAAAGCCATAATCCTACCCAAGGAATGCGCCAAGGTAATGATACTGGCACTCAATACCGTTCGGGAATTTATGTATATTCTGAAAGCCAAAAGCAGCTAGCAGAAGCATCGCGCGAAGCTTATCAGCAAGCTCTCAACGATGCAGGTTATGGCAAGATTACAACAGAAATCTTGGATGCACCGGAATTCTACTATGCAGAAGCTTACCATCAGCAATACCTGGCGAAAAATCCTAATGGGTATTGTGGTTTAGGCGGGACAAACGTTTCTTGTCCCGTAGGTGTAGTTGAATCGCAAGTTAGTAGTTAGAAATGGAGTTTGCAGGGTAGTCAACTTAACGTTAGTTTGACGAATCTTTCCCTTCCTTGAACTAAATTTAAAGCCTGTTTCTCTCAGACTCGCAGAGAAACAGGCTTTGCGTACTTAAGAATATTTGTAGGTTAGGTTTTGCAAAGTCTTAACCCAAGAAAGCTCGTAAAAAGTTGGGCTTCCTTCCTCAAACGCCACTTTGTGCAAACAAGATTACTAATTACGAATTAAATGAGCTATGCGTTTTAAAACTTTGACAACAGTATGTAAGTCATCCCCACGATTCAGTGACAGTGTGTAAGATAATGAATATTTCGGTGTACCCTGTTTCGTCAACTTAATAAATTGAAATTCTCGACCATTGATTACAAAACCATACGTAGGTTTATCATTAGAAGCACTAGCCAACATATAAGCTAATGCTTGAGGAATTGCTACCTCCAAAGAATATTCTGCTCGTTTTGCCTCAATAACGAGAACCCAAAATGGAGGATGCAACACCAAGATGTCAATACGTCCTCTGATAATCGTACCTTCGTCTTCAGAAGAGATTTTTACCTCTTGTTCTGAGGCAATGTAGAAAGGCGGTTGATAAAAACCTGCTAGACGTAATAGTGGAGATAGCACCACCATTTTGACTACAGGTTCTAAAATAGGATACTTCGATAGATGCAAATATTCTGCCTTGACTTCGTTGAGAGATTGCTTTTCTAAATCACTCAACTCAGCTAAATCATGCCGCCATTCTGAAAAAAAATCTTCGTCGTCTGCAAGTTTTAGACCAAATTCATCAATCAGTTGGGCTAGGGTGATATCTTTTCCTTGAAGAATTTGAACCATTTGTTGAACCCTTATACTTATCTGCCTAAAAACCCTCGCTTGATATTTACCCAAAAGACTGCCTTATAGTGCCGCTTTGAGTAAAGCGATCGCAGTAACCCACAACATAATACTAATAGGCCCTCCAATTAGAATACCCGCGATCGCCCAGCCTCTTTGATGGGCTTTGAATTGCTCAATGCTGCTCCACCGTCTGCTTTTCCAAGCCCATTCATTGCCTTTAGCACCAAGTGCGATCGACATTAACCCCGAAATTTGAGGTACAAAACAGAATATTCCACACCACACTTGATTCGGCCACATCCACAACCAAGGCATCAAAAATGCGCCCCAGTTCCAACCGAGAATCTCCTCTGGGACTGTTTCATTGTGATTATTTATCCCGCATCCAGAATTATTGATGATTTCTCTTTGCGGTAAAAGCTGATTCTTGTTTGTAGATTTTATAGCCAGACCAGATTTGAGAGCATTCAGCGCTTGGCGGGCATCAGTAAATCGTTGTTCTGGAGCAGGTTCTACCAACTTTTGTAGCCAACTGACAAAACTAGGACTGAGACTAACTCGGTCTGTAAATTGCAGTCGCAAATCCTGCTGGGGTAAATCACAGGGGGAAATCCCAGTGAGCAAATGAATCAGAGTCGCACCCAGTGCATAGAGGTCTGAAGCTGGAACTGCTCGACCACCAAATTGTTCCATTGGGGCATAACCATAAGTACCCACAACGGTGAAAGTAACGCCCTCTCTTGCCGCTTTATCCTGAACTGCGCCAAAATCAACCAAATAAATCTGATTATCTTCGCCCCAGATTAAATTACTCGGTTTAATATCTCTATGTAACACCCCTGGATTTAACTCATGTAGATACATGATAATATTTAAAATCTCACCAGCGATTTTTCTCGCTCGCTTTTCAGTAAACCTGTTGCCAAGAGCAAGTTTTTCCTTAAGCGACTCCCCAGGAATATATTCTTGAATTAAGCCAAACCAAAGACTGCGATCGTCGATACAAAAATAATCTATATATCGAGGAATGCGGGGATGACTTAGCTGTTTAAGAATTTGTGCTTCCCTCTCAAAAAGTTTCAAGTCATCCCACTGTACAGTACCGCCAAAGGCTAAAAGTTTGACTACAACGGTCGAATTTTCGCCATCAGAGGCTTGTAAATCCTTGGCTAGCCAAGTTTGACGAATCCCATTGTTACCAAGTTGGCGTTGGATTTGATAACGATCTTGTAATATCTGTTCTGGTTGCAGCATCTTACACCTGCTGGCAGTTTACGCTGATCTAATTCCCTTATATTCAAGGATAGTCATTATCTAGAGAAATTGTGGGAGCCAGATAATTTATGGAAAGCAGTTGAAGATTTTGACTTTGGGGTTGCTTATAAAAAAACAATGCGAATTATTGTTCGCGTATGTTATAAATAACAGTAAAGATTAAAGGTGGCCAAAGAAGCAGAATCAAAACAGATTATTATTTATGCCAATCAAGACGGTTACGAGCCGTTTGCAGAGTGGATGAATAATTTACGCGATAAACAAGGAAAACGACGTATCATACAACGCCTACGCCGACTTGAACAAGGCAATTACGGTGATGTTGCGCCGATAGGAGATGGTTTGAGCGAGTTGCGAATGTTTTTTGGTTCCGGTTATCGCGTCTATTTCGGCGAAGATGCTGAAAATATTGTTGTCGTACTGTGTGGAGGTGACAAAAGCACACAGGTTCAGGATATTGAGGACGCAAAAGCTTACTGGAAGGAGTATCTAAGCCGTGAGAAAATTTAGAACACTCGATCATTTTGAAGAAGAGTATTTCCGTAAGCACCCGGAAGAAATAGACGATTATTTGACTGAGATATTTCAGGAATATTCAAAAGACAACGATTCCGGCGCTTTGTTGGCCTCGTTGCGCGTTGTTGCTCGTGTACGGGGAATTACTGAGATAGCCGACCAAATAGGTATGACACGCCGGGGATTGCAAAAAGCCTTATCCAGCAATGGCAACCCGCGCCTTGAAAACGTTAATTCCATCATGAAGGCACTGGGATATTGTCTCACACCCCAAAAAATTATCCCTCCAGTCTCAGAGTGAATCACAATAGTAATTACCACTCACTTTGTGACACTATTGCGTGGGAAATTTGGCTTATAGATAATTTTTGCGATAGTAAGCTTGATATTCCACAGATAGTAGAGGTTCCCACCAATCACGATGATTAAGATACCATTCAACAGTTAAACGTAAACCCTCAGCAATTGTTACTGAAGGTGTCCAACCAAGCTGAGTTTTAATTTTGTTCGCATTAATTGCATATCTGCGATCGTGTCCCTGTCTATCCTTGACAAAAGTAATCAATTCTTTTGCTGGACGTATTGGTAAATCAGGTGCTAATTCATCCATCATCTGACACAAAAGTTGCACCATGTTGAGATTTTCTACCTCATTGTTGCCACCAATATTGTACATTTCCCCTGGTTGACCATGATTGATTACTACATCTAAAGCACGACAATGATCGCCCACATAAAGCCAATCGCGCACATTTTTACCATCGCCATAAACAGGTAATGGTTTACCTATTAAAGTGTTAATACACATTAGAGGAATTAGTTTTTCAGGAAACTGATAAGGCCCGTAATTATTAGAGCAATTTGTGATAATAGTTGGAAGTTTATAAGTATGATAATAAGCACGCACTAAGTGGTCACTGCCCGCTTTTGAGGCTGAATAGGGACTATTAGGAGCGTAGGGTGTAGTTTCAGAAAAAGCAGCATCATCTGCACCTAAACTACCGTAAACTTCATCAGTCGAAACGTGTAAAAAACGATAATCTGATGGTTGTGCTTTAGCCTCCCAGTATTGGCGAAAAGCTTCCAGTAGCGTGAAAGTTCCCACCACATTAGTTTGCACAAAAGCCGCCGGCCCAAGAATCGAACGATCGACATGAGATTCAGCTGCAAAATGGGCGATGGTATCTATATTTTCTGTTGCTAGTAACTGATCTACAATGGTGCGATCGCAAATATCCCCTTGCACAAACCGAAAATTCTCTTTTCCCTCAACCATCGCCAAGTTTAGACGATTCCCCGCGTAGGTAAGCGCATCCAACACCACCACCCGATCGTTTGGATAAAGCTGACACCAGTGATGGACAAAATTCGCCCCAATAAACCCCGCACCCCCAGTAACCAATAACCGCCGACTCATTCAATTTCCTCTCTTCTCTTTGTGTTGCGCCATGTTGCTACAAGTTGGGGAACCGCAAGGGCGCACTGGCTTCTTTGCGCCTCTGCTGTTCGTTTCTATTACATGACTTACGCAAAAAATAGTCCAAACCTTGATTTTCTAGTACGGGCAATTCATGAATTGCCTTTACCGCCTATAGTTTTGCATAAGTCCTATTATTACTTAAAATATTTCTTCCTCAGCTTCCCGTATATCTTCTGACCAAGTAATTTTGCCATCCGTACTTTCGTCAAACTCTTAATATTAGATGGCTGTTGAATTTTGTGATCAAAAAACTCATTTAATTCATCCAAAATTACTTGGAAACGATTAATAATATTTTCAGTCCGATATTCAGCAAAAAACTCTTCAGATAAACTAAAAGCTACTGAAGAATCAATCACCTTGAGAATCCGTTGCACATCATATTCTTGTGAATATCCAGCAATTTTATAGCAATTAAATCCAGGATCTAAATAATCTGCCAATCCCCCGTTGACACTAGAAAATACTTGACAACCACATGCAAGAGCTTCCATTGGTTGCAAACCAAATCCTTCACTAACACGCTGTTGTAACCAGTACTCAGCCGAATCATAGAGGTAAACCTTAGCTCGGTTAAATAGTCCAGGTAAATCTTCTATGTATGAGTCAACAACCAATACTTTACAACGTTTTTGCAACGTTGGAATCAATTCTTTAATTAAATACTCAGAAGATTTTCGAGCCTGAACTAAAACATCAATATCCCGTTCTCGCTCTAAATTTTGAAACTCATCAGAAATTTGATTTGGCAAATAATAAATCAGAGAATTTGGTGATTTTTCTCCCCAGTAACCCATTGTATAACGGCTAACAGTAACAATCGGAATACTCGGAGGTAGTCTAAATGGATAACCTGCACTATGTGCATGGTAAACAACATTGTATTGCTTAAGTTTAGCCACGAGTTCAGCTATATGAAATCCCCAACTAATGACAAAAATTACATCACTTAAATTTTTGTCCTTGAGCAAATCATCAAGAAAAAGCTTATCTTTTTCTCGTTGACGGTAAGTTACAACATCAGTACTAGAGAAATTCTGAGCCAGTTTAAGTGCTTTTAACTCAGCCCAAAGACCACCACAGGCAAATTTGCCATCTGTACCAGGAAGTAAAAAGTAAAGTTTTCTCATAATTTTAATTATTTGGGAATTAGGTATTGGGAATGGGGTAATAATCTAATAGTTCTTCTTCCCCTGCCTCCCCTGCCCCCTCATTCTTCCCAGCCCACTTTAACAAAATGTGCGTCACGCCCCCAAACGTCGCGTGTACGGGTAATATTTTCAATTGCTAGGTTAAAAGGAATGGCTGTTGTTAGGTAACGCTGTGCTATGGAACCTAAATCAGGTGCGAGTTCTGCTGCTGTCGTCGCTGCCAAGCCCAACCCTATAATTTGCTCGATTGGTCGAAAAGGTAGTAATAAATGCACACCCACAGCTAGTCCTGCTGTTAAGAGCATTGCTACTGATAAATTTGTGCCACAACGGGGATGTATAGCTAAATTCCATTCTCCACTAGTGAGGCGATGTCGAGCAAGTGCGATCGCACGCCGCAAATCACTAATATTTACCTCACCATAAAGGTAAAATCCATGCTCAGTAGACAAACCACCTAATAGTTCGTTATCTAGTTGAACGTTAGCAGGTTGGCCGCTTTGTGATTCGCTAAGAACCCAAACAGTAGCGTGTTCTAAGGCATGAACCTGCCGGATCGTTAGAATTTCTTTCAACCCTGGAATAAATGATAGCTGCTTGAGTAAGTCGGTATCCTGTGTAGGTTGCGGAAATTCTAAAGGGCGATATTCTGGTACTGGAACTTTCTCAGATACAGGTGTCGTAAAATCAAAGTTAAAAAATTCAAAGGGAGACGAGCCACCCTGAAAAGAAGCAGAAGTATTCATTGGAACACCGCTCTCCAAGCCGATGGAGCAATATAGATTTCTCTCAAATGTAACGCTTGCACCACTGAATTGTTGCTAATTTTTGTTTATTGTCATTAGTTATTAATTCTTCTCCTTCACTTATCTCCCTTTGTCCTCACTCAGCACTGGGTACTCAGTGCCTAGCCTGGTTCTGCTGAATTTGAAAGGAATTCTGATCTTTATAGTTTCCGAGTCCGAGGATCAGCTGGCTCCACTAACATAAACTCCAGCTGAGTGAAGGACTCGGAACTTTTGGTAGAATGTTCGCACTGAAAACTTAGGCGTGAAGAGGGAAACTAATCAGTAAACCTCAAAATTGGCTTGTCAGCGTACCATACTAGAGCAATTATGTTGCTACTAGTAAATTGTTTATTCGATCTGGTTAGGCAGAAGACAACAATTGAAATCATTTAAGCAGACCTTGCCCCACTGTAAAGCCCAGCGCACAAGAGCTACTCGGTTGTCTGTCTCGGTCTTGGTCAGAATATTACTGATATGGTTATCAACTGTACGTTTGCTAATCTCCAGTTTTCCTGCAATCTCTTGGTTAGTTAAGCCAGCGGCCACTAGGTCGATAATTTGCAGTTCTCTGTCTGACAGACTAACGGGGGTCTGAGACTTGCCACCAGCCATAACTATTTCTATGCTCCTTTGGTATATGTACTTAATCGCTCCTTCTAATTCTAGAAGATTCTTTTGTTGGTAGGGGTTTCAAGTGTTAGCAGTAATACTTTTGTCAATATTTTCTTTGGATTTCAAGTTGGCAAGAATATAAATCACGACAACATACAAGTATTATATAACACTTATTTTAAGAAAAAAGATAGTATAAATATTTAGATAGTTTAGGCAATTTATTGAAGCATATAGATGTTATGGAGTAGTAAAAATTGCTATTTCATTCTATGAAGAACTGGGGACATATTAGCAAAAATTGTAGTAGATTTTATACTGTAAATTCTTAATCAAAAATCGAAATCTAAAATCTAAAATGAAATGAGCAATTCCCGTGTTTTGTGCCTCGGCGAAATTTTGTTTGATTGTTTAGCCGATCAATTAGGGTTAAAGCTGGAAGAAGTTAAATCTTGGACTCCCTACCCAGGAGGGGCGCCAGCGAATGTAGCCTGTGCTTTAGTGAAGTTGGGGATGACAGCAGGATTTATTGGAGCCGTTGGTGAAGATGAACCAGGAAATGCACTGGTTAAGCTATTACAAGATGTCGGTGTAGATACAACAGGGGTACAACGCCATCCTACAGCACCAACGCGGCAAGTTTATGTTACACGGGATCTGGCTGGCGATCGCACTTTTGCCGGATTTGGTGAGTATGACACCGCAGAATTTGCCGATACTCGCCTACAAGCTAAACAATTACCAGATTCGCTATTTCAAGAGGCAGATTTTCTGGTTTTGGGTACTTTAGAATTAGCCTATCCTGAAAGCGAACAGGCAATTTACCGCGCCCTAAAGTTAGCAGAACATTACGATTTGAAGATTGTGCTAGATGTCAACTGGCGAACTGTATTTTGGGACGAGCCAAACATTGCTCATCAAAAAATTCCAGAATTATTTAAGCAAGTCGATTTCCTCAAACTCTCCAAAGAAGAAGCGGAATGGCTATTTGAAACCGCAGATCCCGGAGCCATCACTTACCGTTTGGCTTGTATTGAAGGAGTATTAGTAACAGATGGAGAAAATGGTTGCGCCTACTGTCTGGGTGAAAATGAAGGCAAATTACCCTCCTTTTCCATCCCCGTAGTTGATACCACTGGTGCAGGGGATAGCTTTTTGGCAGGATTCATCTATCAACTGAGTCAGAATGGCATCCACAGCTTGCGGGATGCCGAAACAGCAAAACGCATTGTTACCTACGCCAGTGCTGTTGGGGCGCTGACTACCATTAAACCAGGTGCGATCGCTTCCCAACCAACAGATGCGGAAGTTGAAGCGTTTTTAACCACACACAAACTTTAAAAGCTGGCAAAACTAACAAGAATATCAGCCACTAAAAGCTGATATTCTTGGCATAACTACTGACTGTGAATAATCCAAAATTATTTATTATTTTTGGTGATGTAACCGAATTCCTAAAAAGATGTCATAAACAAACTCAAAAAAGTCCTTTTTCTGCAACAATCCTGAAGTTTGATAACATCCTTTTTCATCTAAGAGTGGCTTCATCACATAGTACGCAGGTTGGTAATTATACCAAGGAATCGAAGGCCACAAATGATGAATTAAATGGTAATTCTGTCCCATAATCAGAATATTGAGAACTGGATTTGGGTAGACACGAGCATTTTTCCAGCGATCGCGCTCTGCAAAAGGACGATGGGGCAAATAGTCAAAAAATAATCCCAGTGCTATCCCCACCACAAAAGCGGGTATAAACCAAAAATTCAGAATGTAACCTAAAAAGTTGTACTGCACTGAGATATAAACAATTACACCAACAATCAAGCGGCTAATGAACCATTCTAGTAGCTCATATTTTCGCCACAATCGCCGTTGAAAGAAAAATACTTCGTGGTATAAAAACCGCACTGCAATCAACCATAGCGGCCCACCCGTGGATACATAATGATCTGGATCATCTTTTGGATGGTTGACATGGCCATGATGCTGTAAATGTACTCGCGTAAATACTGGAAAAGCAAAAGCTAGCATCAATGCACTACCATGCCCTAACATCGCATTCATCACCCGGTTGCGATGGGCTGATTGGTGACAAGCGTCGTGAATAACTGTCCCAGCACAATGCAAAGCAATAGTGTTAACGCTAAAGCATAGCCAGTGTGGCCATTCCAAAAGCCAGTAACCAAAGTTAGATAACACCAGCATTGCTACAGCTACCAAAAACAGCAGTAGCGTGCGATTAAAATCACCAGGAGGCGCTAAAAATTCCTTGGGCGGGATTGTCAGTGGCTTTTGTGCCTCCGATGCGATCATCTCTAACATTGACTCCTTCTTAATCAAACATAACTAGTACTTACGCAAAACCACACGCGGTAGGTGCAATTCATGAATTGCCCCTACCTGAGAATAAAGGTTTTAGCAAAAGTTTTGCGTAAGTCCTAATTACGAATATACGATAAATATTAGGGAAGAATAAAGTTTTGTAACCTTTTATATAGCAATATTTATCCACAGCTTTGCATATCAGTAGATGAATAACGCTATGATTCAAGACTTGAACTAATCTTGACTGATAAATGGGGTATGGCAATTGGCAAAAAGTTGATGGGATAAACTCTTTAGTTGGGAGGATGGATACAAGATTGATGTACTATATCTAGTCATCCCACAGCCCTCACTCTCCGATAAAACCTCTCTAGCTGCTTATATCTATTGATATAGCAGTAACCGAAAAGAAGATGCCACTTAAGTTACGATGACTTCCCAGATAGCTCCCTAACTTCAGCCCCTATGCAATTAAGAGATTCTCTGCGCCGGACAAAAATTGTTGCTACTATTGGCCCCGCTACTAGCAGTCCTGAAATGCTTAAGGCGATTATTGAAGCGGGAGCCACGACGCTACGGCTAAACTTTTCCCACGGAACTCATGCCGATCATCAGCGTAGCATTCGCTTAATTCGGCAAACCGCCTTTGAACTAAATCAACCAGTGGCTATTCTCCAAGATTTGCAAGGCCCAAAAATTCGCTTGGGGAAATTTGACAACGGATCGATCATTTTGGCAAAAGGCGATCGCTTTACCTTAACAAATCGCCCAGTAATAGGGACACAGGAAATTAGCTGCGTCACCTACGATTATTTAGCCGAAGAAGTCCCAGTTGGCGCAAAAATCCTCCTCGATGATGGGCGAGTAGAAATGGTTGTGGAGGAGATTAACCGGGACAAGGGTGATTTGCATTGTCGCATCACCGTACCTGGTAAACTTTCTAACAACAAAGGCGTAAACTTTCCGGGTGTTTACTTGTCAATTAAGGCAATGACCGACAAAGACCGAGAGGATCTGATGTTTGGTCTAGATCAAGGTGTAGATTGGGTGGCACTTTCCTTTGTCCGCAATCCGCAGGACATGATCGAAATTAAAGAACTAATTTCCAGTACAGGCAAACAAGTGCCGGTGATTGCCAAAATTGAAAAACATGAAGCCATTGAACAAATGGAGGCAGTTCTGGCTTTATGTGATGGTGTAATGGTTGCCAGAGGCGACTTAGGTGTGGAACTGCCAGCAGAAGATGTTCCGGTACTCCAAAAGCGGCTAATTGCTACGGCAAATCGTTTGGGGATTCCGATCATCACCGCCACCCAGATGTTAGACAGCATGGTGAGCAATCCTCGCCCCACTCGCGCCGAAGTGTCGGATGTGGCAAATGCGATTTTGGATGGTACGGATGCAGTGATGCTCTCCAATGAAACTGCCGTGGGTAGCTTCCCTGTAGAAGCAGTAGCGACAATGGCGCGGATTGCCGACCGCATGGAACAGGAGGAAGTCCAACATTTAAACTTGCGTTCTGTAAAAGATGCCCGGCGCTCGATTCCCAATGCGATTAGTCAAGCGGTAGGTCAAATTGCCGAACAACTAGGCGCAGCAGCAATCATGACCCTAACGCAAACTGGAGCAACTGCTCGCAATGTCTCTAAATTTCGTCCCCAAACACCGATTTTGGCGGTGACTCCTCATGTGAATGTAGCGCGGCAGCTACAAATGGTGTGGGGAGTAAAACCGCTATTGGTGCTAGGATTGCCTTCCACTGGTCAGACATTTCAAGCTGCAATCAACGTGGCTCAGGAGTTGAAATTACTGTCTGAGGGAGATTTAGTAGTAATGACTGCTGGTACACTCCAGGGAATTTCCGGCTCAACAGATTTGATTAAGGTTGAGGTGGTGACGGCGGTACTAGGTCACGGAATTGGACTAGGACAAGGTTTAGTGAGTGGTCGCGCACGGGTGGCTAATACTGGTATGGATGTTAGTAACTTTAATCCGGGAGACATATTAGTTGCACCGCGCACTAGCGCTGATTTTGTTGAGGCTATTCGGAAAGCTGCCGGGATTATTACGGAAGAGGAAAGTCTTACAAGTCACGCGGCAGTAATTGGCTTACGTCTTGGGGTACCAGTGATTGTTGGCGTGAAACAGGCAACGCAAGTGATTCGAGATGGAGCGATTATAACGCTGGATCTGCAACGGGGTTTGATTTACTCTGGGGCAGTGAGAACGCCTTGAGGTTGGGACTGGGGACTGGGGACTGGGGACTGGGGACTGGGGACTGGGGACTGGGGACTGGGGACTGGGAAATGAGGTAAGTCTTTCCCCTCTGCCCAATGCCCAATGCCCAATGCCCAATGCCCTAAATTAAACAGTCGCGATCGCAACTCCAAGCCATCCAGCAAAGTTTTTCTGCTGTGTGGAGTTAGGATACTCAACAGGTTTTACCTGATATCGAGTGGGATGTGGTGACGCGAGGGTAATAGCATAAGTACGCAGTTCGTCTTGGTGGAAAACTGTAACTTGGATGGTATCGTTTGGTTGGTAATCTTTCAGGCGATCGCTTAAACTATTCCCCGTTACCTTAATCCCATCAATTGCTAACAACTCATCACCTGCATCAATTCCCTCTACTTGTGCAGGTGAACCAGTTTCCACAAACTTAATCATCTCCCGCCCATTCTCTGTATTTATTTTCACGCCCAGGTAAGGTTCTTCCTGCTGTTCAGCTACCAACTGTAAGCCAAAGGGTTCCAAATACTGATTAAAAGGCAAATCATCGGTATTATCAATGTAGCGTTCAAAGAAATCAGTCAAATCGATTCCGGCGACTGATTCGATAACATCCTGCAACTGTTCTGGGGTATAGCCAATTTCATCTTTACCAAATTGCTGCCACATTTTCAGCATCACGTCATCGAGGGAACGCTGATTGTTGTAAGTAGAACGAATCAGTAAATCCAGCAACAACGATACCATTTCTCCTTTTAAATAGTAGGAAATTTGGGAATTACCGCTATTGGCATCGGGGCGATAGAGTTTAATCCAGGCATCAAAACTCGACTCGGAAACGGGTTGTACCTTGCGTCCCGGTGTTGTTTCATATCTGGTAATTTCTTTACTCAAGTTATTCAAAAACGACTTAATATCATAAATTCCTGCCCGCAAAGGAATTAACAAGTCGTAGTAACTAGTAGTACCCTCACAAAACCACAATGATGGTGTGTAATTTTCTTGGTCGTAATCAAAAACCTCTAATGCTTTTGGGCGAATTCGTTTGACATTCCACAAGTGAAAGAACTCGTGGGCTACCAATTGGAGAAAGCGATCGTATTTTTCCTGAACGCGAAACCCAAAACGTTGGTAAATTAACGAGCAAGAGTATTTATGCTCCAAACCGCCAAAAGCTTGACTAAATAAATGTAGCAAAAATACATATCGTTCATAAGGTAAACCGCCGAACATCTGCGCTTCTACCTGAACAATTTTTTGGATATCAGCAATCAACTGCTGAACTTGGTAATTACCTTTCCCCCAAATTGCCAGTTCATGGGGTTTTCCCAAGACTTCAAATTTATATAATTGGTGGCTACCAATCTCAAAGGGAGTATCCACCAGAGTATCAAAATCGCTAGCTAAAAAAGTATTTTTTTCTTCCCCAAGGGGGGTTAGAGCAGTAGTTACCTGCCATTCCTGGTGTGGTGGTACGATGGTGACGCGAATGGGTAGCTTATCCCAGCCTGGTATTCTAAAAAATAGTGCCGCCCCATTGAAATAACCGTGAGTAGCATCCAAGTGATTTGTCCGTACCGATAGCTCATTAGCAAAAATACGGTAACGTACAGTTAATTCTGAAACACCAGTTTTGTCTACTTGCCAGTGATTTTTACTGATTTTTCGCCAAGGTAAAGGCTTATCCTCTGCAAAAGCCACAAAATCCTGTAAATTCTTGGCATATTCCCGAACTAAATAGGAACCGGGTGTCCATACCGGCAATTTTAAATCGAGAATCGGTGAGGGATGATTAACAAGGCGCAAAGTTACTTCAAACAGATGGGTTTCTGGTTGAGACATTGCTACCAAGTAATGAATCGTTGGGCCAGTTTCGTGGATGTAGACCTTGGGACGAGTTGCTGTTGCTTCAGTCATCTTGGTGCTGGAGATAATTGTGAATGGGGTATCCCCCTTAGCGATCGCGGAGCGTCTTGTAGAGAAAATAGTAATTAGTCGTTAAGATCCCACGGATAAATCCGCTTGCTCTCAAATAAAGATTACAGTTTATTTCTTTTGCATAACTAATATATTACTTATGCATTGTACCTAATTATTACAGCCGATTTGGGTGTTTCAACCATATTTAGTAGTCTATGATGTCTACGATGGGGTAGCCCTACGCCCCAAAATCTGCATTGCTGGAAGATTCTCCGATGTTTGATTTCCCTTCTCGTAGAGACGAAATTAATCGCATCTCTATCTACTCCCTATTCCCTTGCTCATCTGTAGAGTAAAACTGTTGGGCATAAAAACGGGCATAGCGTCCTTCCTGTGAGATGAGAGAAGAATGAGTACCAGTTTCAACCAACTCTCCTTGTTCTAGTACGAGAATGCAGTCAGCCCTACGAACACTGCTCAAGCGATGGGCGATTATAAACACGGTACGATTTTGCATTACTCGTTCGATCGCTTCTTGAACTAATGCTTCTGACTCCGAATCTAAGGCAGAAGTAGCTTCATCCAGGATGAGAATTCGAGGATCGTTAACAATGGCTCTGGCGATCGCTAATCTTTGGCGTTGTCCACCAGATAGGTTAACTCCCCGCTCTCCCACCCAGGTATGATAACCCTGGGTAAACTGGGTGATAAAGGAGTGAGCGTTGGCAATCTTTGCTGCTTCCTCAATCGCTGCTAAATCTAATTCTTCCTGACCGTAACCGATATTTTCAGCGATCGTTCCTGAAAACAGGGTAATGTCTTGGGGAACAATGCCAATTTGATGGCGGAGGCTGGTGAGTGTGACATCGCGGATATCAATATCATCAATGAGAATTTCGCCTTCTTGAGGGTCATAGAAGCGAAGTAAAAGGTTAATTAAAGTCGATTTGCCCGCTCCAGAAGAACCAACCAAGGCAATTACATTGCCAGGAGAAGTGTACAAGGAGAGATCCTTGAGGACTGGCTGGCTAGGATCGTAGGCGAAATTGACATGACGATACTCTACCTTGCCAGCAACTCGTGGTAATTCTTTAGCATTGGATTGTTCACTTAAGCTAGGCTGCTTCAGCATCAATTCAAAGACACGTTCGACAGAAGCCTCGGTCTGTTTGTACTCGTTGTAATTGCTAATCATCATGTCGATTGGCTGAATCAGTATAGCCACAGCAGCTAAGAAACTGATAAAGCCTTGAGATGTCAGTTGCCCTTGAGAAATCTGCCATCCTCCTAATAAAAACAGCAGTATAATACTAACTGCTTCCAAAAAACCGACAACGGGAAACTGAATGGATTTTAGTTGTAGAGCGCGATACTTAGCTTGGCGATTGATTTCTGCTTCTTGATTGAATCGCTTTACTTCATATTCTTGTGCTGCAAAAGCCTGAACAACGCGAATCCCGCTAAATACTTCAGTTAGCATCGCCGACAAATTGGAAACCTGATTTTGGCTCTGGCGAGATAGCACGAGTAATCGCTGACCAAATTGCCCGATCAACCAAGCCATTAAAGGAGCCAAAATCAAACCCGCAAGAGTGAGCGGCCAATTCAGGTAGAGCATGTAAATGGGAATTGCAATTAACTGCAACAAATTGGAAATAAACTGATGGGATAACTTGTCTACAATCTCGCCTACGCGATCGATATCTTCAGTTAGACGATAAGTTAAGTCTCCCGTCTGTGTCGTTTCAAAGTAATCTAATCCAAGTTTGTGCAGGTGAGCATAAACGCGCTTACGCAAGTTTAAAACCATGTTCAGAGTAGCAGCGATCATAAAGACATTCTGCCCGTATTGACAAAGCCCTCGAACAAAAAATACCAAAGTGGCTAGTCCGAGCCAGTAGGCAATCTGCTTAACATTTCCCTGGCCAAGATAAAAAGCGACCTGACCTGCTAAATAGGGCACTGCTAAGGTAAATAACACAAATCCTAAGATACAAGCCAATCCCCGAATTAACAGCGGCCATTGGGGCCAAAGATAAGGCAACAGTTGCCAGTAACTAGAGCGGACTTTCATAGGTAAGTAAGAATTCAAGAGTCAGGAGTTAAGAGTAGAGACGCGATTAATCGCGTCTCTACAAGAGTCAGAATGGGCTAAACCTTAGCTATCCGCTAACAGGAGCGGAGCCGGAGACGCTCCGCCTCCGGTCAGAATTGAGGTGCATTACGGCGTTAGCCTACCACACCATGTTACCGAACCGTGCTGACTCCTGAATTCTGACGCAATTTCTACTCAGTTTCTCCTAGAGAGTTTAGTATAAAGCGGGCAATTCTCTTAGATGCGCCGGGTGGGCCAAATCGCTCAGGGCCATTTTCTTTGCACTTAGCGAGGTAGTCTGAATCTGCTAAAGTTTCAACTACTCGTTTAGCTGCTTGCTTGAGAATCTCAGGGGTTGCTGGCTTAGTGCCGATGGTTTGGGCAGAAATTCCCAATAGCCGCGTTTGCGCTTCTGCAAATTGATAGGTAAATTGAGGGCCTTCTCCGGGAATCTGAACGATCGGTTTGCCGATTGCTACAGCTTGCTCCACTGCCAAACCTGCCATACCAATCACGAGAGTAGAGTAACATAGGATGTCACTGAAGGCATCTGAATAACATCTCACTTCTACAATCGGTGATTCGTGAGGAGAATTTCCTGGAGGAGAATAAGTGAGTATGCCTTGAGTCATCTGCCAACCTTGACTTTTGGCAATGTCGTCTAGTTGCTCCATCAAACTCGGTATCAAGGCTGCACGAAATTGTAATCCTGAGTCAGGCATCACCTTGGCGATTTCTACCACTAGTTGCAACAGCAAACAAAAATTTCGCGCGGCTTCCGGCATCCGCGACCCTGGCAGGAGAGCGATCGCTCTCTCGTCCGGTTTCAGGTGCAAGTCTTTGCCAATAGGAACGAGCCAATCTAAAGCCGGAATGCCAGCTAACTGAGCTTTAGTTAAACCTTGCCGTTGGAGGTCATAAACCGTATGGGAATCCTTGGTGAAAACTGCCAGACATCTGGAAGAATTAAGGTCGTGCCACAGAAGCGGATTGAGTCGTAACCGCCCTTCATAGAGGGCAGAAAGACAAGAGATAAACGAGACGTAAGGGCGCTTTGTTAAGTAAGCGAATGTCTGGGAGATAAAATCTCCAGTAGCCATAATCAAATCGCAATTGGGAGCATACTGCAACACCGCTTGTAACTGTCGCCACGTTAACCCAATTAATCCTGATTGAAAATCTTTGAGCAAATAGAGGCGCTTCATGTAAAAGAATCCTCCAGAGGGCATCGTTTGGGTTGGGCCAATAATGGGAATGTCCAAGCTGCGGTAAGCTTTTCCTTCGCCCACAATCGGCATTGCTGCCATCTCAATAGAAGGACACAATTGGCGCAGGGTCTGAATCACATGAGAGGTGTGGTTGTCCTCTCCGTGGCCGTTACTGATAAACAAGATTCGCTTAGAAGGCATCTTGGGATTTGGATAGGTCTAAAATGCTTGCTTGGTGAAGATTTTAAACCTACATTGGGTGACTAGGCCAAGATAGTCAAACAATTTGTAAGTAAGTCGGTGCAATTAAAGCTAACTAGTGGGGACTGTCATTTGTCCTTTGTCATTGGTCATTGGTCATTGGTAAGAGTTTGAAGCCTGTTTACGTTTCGTAATCTAGTTGAATTTATTTCCGCCGACTTACTTATCGCTGAATAAATAAATAAAGCAATCACACTTTACCAGCCAAGTTTATCAACTGTTTGAAGTTCACAAGATAATTGATGTTGTTAGCGTTATCAATCTTGATCCACCCTTTTTCATGGAGTTTTTCCATGATTTTGGTAGTTTCATCAACGCCGATTTCTGTCACCTCTGCTAAATCTTTAAAGGGAACGTTAAAAATTTCTCTTCCTAAGTCTGATTCCTGACCATAGTTTTCACCTAAAGTCACTAGAGTATGAGCGAGTTTGACTGCTGGTGGTGAAGACCGCATTTGTAAACGCTGGTTAATTTGCCGCAATCGCCGCACCATCAGTTGCAACATTCGGTGATGTAGCTGCGGGTCTTTAAATAATATTTGAATAAAACGCTCTCTGGAGATACTAAGCAAGTTTACGGGTGAAAGAGCAATGACATCGGTTGAGCGTGGAGATTCATCCAAAATTGCCATTTCTCCAAAAAAATCGCCACGACCAAAAATAGCCAAAGCTACTGAATCATCCCCGACGGTACGCCGGACTTTGACCCAACCAGAAACCACGAAATAAACGGCGTTACCCCAGGCATCTTCCATGACAACGGCTCGCCCAGATGGGTATTCATGTTCAATTGCAACGTTGAGCAGCCATTCCAAGGTCTGGGGGTTGGCTGTACTCATCAAGGGGAAAAGTTCACTAAAAACCTCAGTTAGCATGAAATATCTGCAAGGAATGGATTCAAGAGCGTGAAAATAACTTCGCTACTATAACTTTTTTAAACCGTAATTTTACTTAGAATACGATCGCAAAATTCGTATTTATTTGATCTGAACCTCTAAGGTTGATCGGTCTAGAATTCTATTACAACATAACAATTATGTATGCGCTCGAAATCAGAGGTTTTACTGACAAAACCTTTTGGGTAGGGAATTGGGAATTGGGAATTGAGAAGAGTGATAGAAACTTTAGTTATGTGTAAAAAGCCTATTTGAAAAAAGATGTTTTTCGAGACGCACAGCGCTCTTAAATTTGGTGTCCTTGTTACAATCCCACCCTTGAAAGCTGTGGGTTTTTCCTATTCCTTATTCTCTATTCCCTATTTATTGGGGGATTGCTATGTAAGACCAGTATTTTGATCTGTTGGTCTAAATTTTTAACTAATTGACTCAGGGCTACTATTGCCTCTGATTGCTGAGAATCAAGGCTGGCATTCAGTAAAAGCCGTTCTTGTAGTTCATGTAACTTGAAACTTAGTTGCTGAGAAATTCCTAAAGCATCGCGTCCCAGACGCATCAATTGTTGTTCTTGATAGAATTTTAGTGCTGCTCCCCGCAAGACTTGCAGTGTTGCCTCTTCACCGTAGTTTCCTGGCATGACTCGCAAGCGTAATAATAAGCGGTTTTTTTGATGCACGTATTCCTTCTCTACCTGTTTTGGTTCTGAAACCGTGATGAGAGGTAAGGAAGCAAACCGCTTTAATTCATTCATTACTCCTTGAAAAACAGAGAGCGGCAGTTTATCTAATACAGACTGCAATATTCCATTGTCACTCCATAGTATTCTGCCTTCGTAAGCTTGTCTTTCTAAATACAGCCGACCAATTCCACCTGTCAGAATTCGCCCTAGTAATTCTTCTAATAATTTCTTTGGTGGTAGTGTTGGTAGCAACTCTATGTGAGTAAGTAGTTCGGGAACTTGGGTAGGCAAAATCGGTAAGTTTTTTGGTGCAGCTATTTCAGAAGTCTTACCTTCATGACTTCTCATTGTTTGAGATGATTGATCTAGCTCTGGGATAGGAGGCAAATCTACACGCTGCCCAGAATGTTGACGCTTTGATGTCTCAAATAGCATCAATATTGGTTGCTGATTTGATTCAGAGTCGGTATTTAGAGAAGCAATAGGTTCATCAGCAACGCTAGCTGGGCTATTTTGTTGGGGAGAGTCGGCTGGTGGCTGATGCGCTTGTTGGTCGTCTAGTTGGGATGTATTCTTATGGTTGAGGTAGGCTGACAAGATTCTGCGGTGAGCATCAGATGCGATCGCTTCAATCACCATTGTGCAATTGACATAAGACAAAATACCACCAACATAATCTAGTGCCTCACTGTCTTCTGGATGAACCATACCTAACCAGAGGTTTTTGTCTTCTAATTCAAAGGGTAGAATCTGGTGGTAGAGGCAAGCTTCAAAGGACAAAAGACTATCTATCAGTTGGAATATTTGCTTGCGTTCCTCTCCTTCTTCACATCTAGCTTGAGCAGCAGTTAGCATTTGCTTTACATTTGCTGCCGTATTATTTAGTTCACCCTCTGAAGACAACATAAATTTGATTGTGTGGTATTTATTTATATTTTGCCTCTAATTTACTAGGTAGTTAATAAAGATACTTTGTTGGATTATTAAAATTTCAATTATATATACTTAAGTAAACGTAAGTGTAAGATGAATTTGAAATAATAAACTGGGGATAATACTGAGGATTGGGCATTGAGTAGGGGGCATTGAGCATGGGGTATAAAAGTTCATAATATTAATAGTTCTTTTTCCCCTGCTCCTCAACTCGCCACTTCCCATCAGCCTTGTCTGCTACCACCTAAATTGGCTACTCGTTGATTCTTAAAGCTTGTGCAGCAAGATAAACTTTTGTCCATTCGCCTAGCACTTGATGGGTTTTAAGTTTTAACTGTTGGGCTATTACTTCTATCGAGTTACCTGCTTTCCGCAAATCTAGGATTTGCCGCCCCAGAGGAGTCAATTTTTCATCAAGTTGCTGCCATTGGTTTTGCGTTAACCCCAAGTTATGCTCTTGTAAGGAAATTGAGAGCCAACTATCTACAAGTTCTGGTTTACCTTTGAGAGCAAAAACACGTACTGCATGGTAACTAATTTTTTCTCGCAAACGGTATACTTCTCTAGCCTGCTTATTTAATTTGTGGGCAATCTCTTCTTGGGACTTACCTTGCAGATACAGTCGTAGCCATTCAACTGCGTCTGTACCCAGATTTTCTTGTAAATAATTTTCCAGTTCTTTTTGTACTGATTGCCGTGAAACTTGTTGTTCTTCTAGCTGTTGTGCTTCTTGATATTCTGCGATCGCTTGAGTATCCACTAAGTTAATTCGATTGTCACTGTCGTCGGTGAGAACTTCTTCTGACACCAGTCTAATCAAGTCACGGCCTGGCACTTGGGTTAAGCCACCGCGCTGAGTACGACGCAGGTAATTTACAAACCGATAAGCTAATAGGGGTTGATTGCGGACTGGTCGCAGACAATATTCTTCTACACTGGCAAATAGCAGAGCATCTCCCAATCGTCTATCGGTTGTATATTTGGCAAGATCGGCCATTTGTTGTTGCATATAGGCATCAGTTTGCAGTAATTCTTGCAGTACCTCTTGCAATACATCCATAACACTACGCTGGCGATCGCGACTAAGGGAAACCCAAGTCTGAATCTTATTCCGTAATGTCACTAAACTTCCTAGTCGCGTTATCAAGTTCCGATAAGCACGTTCCCGTCCAAATCCCAAATAGCGTTGACGTAAAATCCTCCAACGATATTCCATCGCTTGTTTGGCGATATCTAGTTCCTTCGGGTTTAACAGATCAAAACGTTTTGAGTCAGATCCCAAAAGCCAGAGAATAATACTTTGTCTAGTAGCTTCATTTTGGTCTGGACATTCAGCAACCAAACGGTTTTGCCAATCTAGAGCCAGTTTTTCCATATCCTTTGTCATAGCGAGATTGCGTTCCTCGAAACTTAATTTTGAAGTTTGCATCACAACCCCCATTTGTCCCTACCTAATTGTTTAACTGGCAGCTGTCCCAGATTTCATGAGTTTCATGAAAATATCTCAGTGATTCCACTTTTATTACGTCTTAATTCAAGAGAATTATGCAAAAACTTTCGCATCAGGGTTTGGCTCTCAATTTTTAAATGCCCCCAAATCCTTACATATAAGGCATTTGGAGCAATTCTATTATTTTAAACTTTTTGTAAAGTTATATTTTTTAACTGAGAACAAAAATCTTCCCGAAAGTGGCAATAATAGAGCTTTGCAAGACAGGGTTGGGAAAATCTGACATTTTGTAACCAAGCCGAGGAACGAATCTAATTTAACTTAATATCATACGTTCTTTCACCCATATAATTTTCAACGCTCTACCATCCATTACGTAGTAAAATACTTAGTGACATCTCAATACACTTGCTGTTAGTGATATTTTGCGCCCGAATATTCCCCCAAGCTTTCTTAAAATGGGCTTAATTCCCTCCCTTCTTAGGAGGGTTAGGGAGAATTAAACCTGAACTCAATATATTTTTATTTTATTCAATTAAATATACCTAATTTGGCGTTTAAGAGGATATTTGGTAAGCCGTTATCTAAAATCTTAATATCTAAAATTAGCTAAAAATTATCAGACTTATGGTGGTGGGAAGTTGTTAAAACTATGCTTTTAGCATTGGCAATTTATTCTAAAAAACTTTTACACTCATAAAAATGAACAGTCAACAGTCAATATTGATTTTGACTATTGACTCTGACTGTTGCTTTCCCTCTGCTTCAGAATTAAACTTATGCAAAATTTAAAAACAGAAAGAATGCAACCCTCAAAAGCTTTACTGCTCAGAAGCCTTAAATGAGACTTATCTTTAAATTCATTTATGGGGATTCTTAGTTTGAAATTTTCCCACAAAGGATTGAATTTATCGATTGTTCGACGATCTAATAATGGGATTTTCTAGAGATTCTCGATACTGTTGCACTTGTTCTGTGTAACCAATTGGTAGAACAGCTTCGACGTTTTCATGAGGACGAGCAATAATCACCCAGGATTCTAGGGTACCGCCAAATACATTTTCTGCTGCTTCAATACCGGCAGCCATGGCCGCTTTTACCTCAGAAACATCACCACGAATATTAACTGTAAAACGGGCGCTACCCACTCTGATATATCCAACGAGGGTGACTCGACCAGCTTTTACCATAGCATCTGCTGCTGCTAGCACCGCAGGGAAACCTTTCGTTTCAAGTGCTCCAACTGCCTGTAATGACATTATTAATCTCCTGTATGAATAAACGCTGATGGGGTCTACAAGTTAATTGTACGAAGCTTCGCTACAGATTTTGATAGCAAAATTGCTTAGAACATGCGGAAAGGTTCTGATTCTTCAGTGAAATGGATTGGTAATATAGTTTCAACATTTTCCGGGGGATTAGGAACGATGTAGTAGGTAATTACTGCACCAACCTTGACTTCCTCTCCAGCTGCGATTCCGGCTTCAACAGCTCTATTTACCTCAGAAACGTGACCCCGAACGGCAACTAACAAACGAGCGCTTTCAGCTTGACCATAGTACACAATTGTGACTGCGGCAGCTTTGACCATTGCATCTGCTGCTGCTAAGACACTAGGAAAACCTAAAGTTTCAATTACGCCAACCGCCATTGGCATGGCATTAGCTCCTGGATTAAGGGATAGGCGATATCAATTGTACGTGGCTTTAGTCCCAATTTTGACATTTTGCAAAACTTTCTTTGATGCCGCCAAATTCTATGGGAGTGGGGAGAGACGCGAAAAATCTTTGTCTGTACAAGAGTTAGAATGTTTTGATTAGCCAGTAGACTATTTTTAGGTATTACAAATAATGCTTAAGCATATTATTCGTTTGTGTAATTTTGTTGTTTAACGAAATCAACGATGAGTTAAAGCAAGTTAGTGCGATAAACTGAAATTTATGTTTCCGAATTTTCTTCCTAAAGCAGTGGGGCAACTGACTGAATCTACCTCGATCGCACTAGCTCAGAGTATTCAAACTGCTGCGATCGCTACTCCTTTAATTAATCAACCAGTTACCACAACTTATGTCAAGCAAGGGAGTGGTGGAACTCCTATATTATTAATTCACGGTTTTGACAGTTCTGTGTTAGAGTTTCGGCGGCTTTTGCCACTACTTTCTGGAGATAATGAAACTTGGGCTGTTGATTTGTTGGGTTTTGGATTTACAGATAGACTCTCAGGGATTGCTTACAGCCCAACTGCCATTAAAACTCATCTTTATTATTTCTGGAAAAGCTTGATTAACCAACCTGTAATTTTAGTTGGCGCTTCGATGGGGGGTGCAACGGCGATTGATTTTACGCTGACTTACCCGGAAGTGGTAAAAAAACTGGTGTTAATTGACAGTGCTGGGTTGGCGGGTGGTTCATCGTTAAGTAAATTCATGTTCCCACCATTGGATTATTTAGCAACTCAATTTTTGAGTAGTCTGAAGGTGCGCGATCGCGTTTCCCGTATTGGATATAAAAATCAAAGTCTTGCTTCTGTCGATGCTCTATGTTGTGGCGCATTACACCTACAAATGCCGAGTTGGAATCAAGCTTTGATTGCTTTTACCAAAAGTGGTGGTTATAGTGCTTTTAAGTTATATATAATATCAAAAATTGTCCAACAAACCCTAATTTTGTGGGGTGATTCTGATAAGATTTTAGGTACTAATGATGCCACAAAGTTTAAAAGGGCAATTCCCCACAGTACTCTCATCTGGATTCAAGATTGTGGTCATCTCCCTCACTTGGAACAACCACAAATCACCACGCAGCATATTTTAAACTTTTGTACTGAAGCGTAAATAAATTAAAGTTTGTAGTCAGGACTAAAGTCCTGATAATTCTTGTTTTGAGCGATGAATCGCTCACTACGAACATATACAGCGTATTTCAGGTAAATGAAGTACACGGGTAGGGACACAACATGTTGTGCCCCTACGATTATCTGTACCTCACCAAGTTGCAATCTGCTGTATATAGGAATCATATTTGATTTTTGAACAAAATTAGGTATTGTAGGGGAGCCAGTGCGTTGCGGTGAATCCAGTGCTGTAGGCGGCTGGTGAACCCGAAGGGAGGTTCCCTCCGTTGTAGCAACTGGCGTTGTGTTAGAACGCAGTTTGTAACGCACAAAACCCTGGATAATGGTGTCGTACTCTCTGTGCTAACGCACCCTACGTATCTTTTCAAAAATTAAATAGTATTCCTATAGCGCCATAGATTAACTGACTCTAGTCAAGTAACCACATCTCATTAGAACTATCAGGATACTCGTTCGGTTGATTTTGTGGTTGATTTTGAGCTAATGTTTCCGATGAACGATGTGATTTTTTGTAGTTAAGGGGATTGTAATGGTCTTTTACCGGTTTGATAGCAGTAGTTTCTTTCACAACAAGTTTTTTAGAATTATCTTCTGCTGTTTGTTTTAAAGCATTATTTTCTTCTATAAGTTGGGAATTAGCTTCTGCAAGTTGCAGCGCTGTTTTTTTGGTTTCTTCAAATTCTTTTGTTACCTGTTGTGCTAATAATTTATGTTCGGATGCCAATGTTTGTTGTTTAGATAATTTTGATTGCAAATCAGCAATTTCTAGCTCTAGAGATGTTTCCTTTTTATGGCTTTTTTCTAGATTAGTTGTCAATTCTTTGACAGTTGCTTCTAAATCAGCTTTAGTGGGACTTGTGCGCTTAGTAGAAGTTGGATCGAGTGTCTGTGCTGAGGATTCCTCATCAGATGAAGCCTCTTCTTCGGCAATTGCTTCTGCTGTCACTTCGATCGCAGATTCCCCTTCTGGGGGTGTAAATTTTTGCGCCTCTTCTTGTAATAAATCAGAGAGACTTTGTTTCCTAGCCATTATTATTTTCTCCAATCACGCTGTAATTCATCAGCCGCACGGCGGTAGTCTGACTCCGCCTCTCGTGCATTACTTCCTCGCCATTGAGCGATCGCTACACCCTCAAGTGCTGCTCGTTCATGAGCTTTATAGGCACGGATAAAGGTATTGCAAGCAGGAATACCTAATCTAGTGAGGGTGTTTTTTGCTTCTAGCGCTTCCCCAATACTGCGCGTATCGACTTTGGTAAGGAGTACCCGATGGGGGGTTCCCACGGGGATGACGGCTTCCTTGACTGTTTCCACGAGGATAGCTAAATCCATTGCGGCTGGGGGTGTAGGCAAAACTAGATAATCTGCGATCGCAACTACCGCCACTAATGCTTCAGAGCGCAGCGCGGGAGGCGTATCCACCACTACTAAATCGTAACCTGTTATCTTTCCTAAATTACCTAAAAGTGTGGGATCTGTTTCTTGAGATAAATCAAATCCCATTCCCTGCTGACTGCGCCCAAACCACCAACTGGCAGAACCTTGAATATCTGCATCAATCAGCAACACCTTTTTTTGCTTCGCAAAGTTTGCAGCCAGATTGACTGCGGTAGTCGTTTTACCGACTCCTCCTTTACCGTTGAGAATAGCGATGATTTTTGGCACTGCTTTAGCAAGGATTAGGGAGTGGGGAGTGGGGAGTGGGGAGTGGGGAATAAATCTTTTTCATGTTTGGTTGTGAGGTTTTTTGATCGTGGGCTGACTTGAAGGAGTGTTGAGTACTAAGTTAATCATTAGGAGTGATTAGTTATTATCCTTTTCTTTTCTCTCACTTTCTACTCCCCACTCCCTACTCCCTACTCCCTACTAGATGAATATACCGCTTTCTGTAACCCTAAATAACATGAAAACTCGTAACAATAAAATTCAGAAGTCATCAATTCCCCAAAATTCTATGACAGCAACTTACAATCTGCCTGATGGGCCGCAAATGCCCCGTTGGTTAAGGATGATCAAGTTTATTAGTCAGCCAGTGAAATATGTAGATGATTTTGCCAAAACTTATGGCGACACTTTCACAATTAGGAGTAGTCGCTCTGATAACCATCTTGTGTACTTTAGTCAACCTCAAGCGCTGGAGCAGATTTTTACTGCTGATTCCAGCCATTTTGAGGTTGGGAGAGGGAACATAGGACTAAAATTTTTGCTTGGCGATCGCTCCTTTATGTTAGCGGATGGCGATCGCCACCAGCGACAACGGCAACTATTAACTCCCCCTTTTCATGGGGAAAGGATGCGGGCTTATGGTGAGGATATTTGTAAAATAACCCGACAGGTGAGTAATCAATGGCAAATTGGCAAGCCTTTCAAGATTCGTGAGTCGATGCAAGAAATTACTTTGCGTGTTATTCTACGGGTTGTATTTGGAATGGAAGAAGGGGAGCTTTTTGAAGAACTGAGGCGATCGCTAAGTGACTTACTAGACTTCATCAGTTCGCCCGTAATGTCTAGCGCCTTCTTTTTCAGATTTATCCAAAAAGATTTCGGTGCGTGGAGTCCTTGGGGCCGGATTCTGCAACAACGGCAAAAAGTTGATCAACTTATTTATACTTTGCTTCGAGAACGTCGAGTCCAAGCAAATCAAAATCGTCAAGATATCTTAAGTTTGATGATGGCTGCTCGTTACGATGATGGTCAAGGGATGTCAGATGAAGAATTACACGATGAGTTAATGACGCTGCTAGTAGCGGGACATGAAACTACCGCTTCTGCATTGACATGGGCTTTGTACTGGATTGATCGTTTACCAGAGGTGCGTGAGAAGTTACAACAGGAACTCAACACCATTGGAGTTAACCCCGATTTGAGTAGTGTAGCTAAGTTGCCCTATTTGACAGCAGTTTGCCAAGAAACATTGCGAATTTACCCAATTGCCATGACTGCTTTCGTGCGGCTTGTGAAAACTCCACTTAAAATTATGGGCTACGAACTACCACAGGGAACGGCAATAGTCCCCAGTATTTATTTAGCGCATCATCGGGAAGAAGTCTACCCACAATCCAAGCAGTTCAAACCAGAACGCTTTTTAGAAAGACAATATTCCCCTTACGAATATTTACCCTTTGGTGGCGGTAATCGTCGCTGTATTGGGATGGCATTTGCCCAGTATGAAATGAAAATCGTCTTGGCAACTGTTCTGTCTGAATTTCAACTATCGTTAGTAAACAAGCGTCCTGTGCGTCCTGTGCGCCGTGGGTTAACTTTAGCTGCACCAGCCGGAATGCAGATGGTTGCAAAGCAAAGCCTCAAGTGAAGCCTGCCAATACACCAGCCACACTTTAACTGGCATCTCAATCCATTCTTAACAACCACCTTATAATTCAATACGGTTCAGTTAAGGGTTATTGGTGTAACAAATTGGTCTTTGAAGACGCGATAAATCGCGTCTCTAGATCAGAATTTTGGGCTTACCTGAACTCTATTGCCTTATACCCCTCTTCTGTCAGTTTCCGGGAGGGCGATCGCTAGAAGCCTCATGAGGCAATCAATACAAGCTATACTATTAGAAAAAAATTGGTCTTGTATTTGTTATTAGAAAAGAATCGCGCGTAGGCGTAGCCCGTCGTAGACATCGCTTGCTATACAAAAGCTCTAGAATTCAGAAATGGTAAATGTTTTCGGAAACTGACAGAAGAGGGATACAGCGTATTGCAGGTAAATGAAGTACACGGGTAGGGGCACAACATGTTGTGCCCCTACGATGATCTGTACCTCACGCCTGTTGCAATCTGCTGTAATTCATTCTGAGCTAATAGCCAAAGTTTTCTAAACAAGACTAAGAAATAATGAAATTGCGATCGCTACCGTAATAGATTTCATACAAAAATACAAAGATGACGTGATTTCTTCAGCTGCGGCTGCGGCTTTGTGGGATATTGATCCAGGTAATGCAATAGCGTTAAATACTTTAGTCTAGATTCTCGAAACTACCGAGAATACATATTTGCTCGATATGTCTGTCAGATATCTGATGGTAATTGAGCCAGGTAACAAAGCTACAATTACTATTTTAACTGAGAGAATTAAAACCAATCAGAATGAATTTTTCCTTTGTAAGGCTGCTTTATGTCTAGGAAAATTCGATTCAGGTAATAGAGTAGCAATTACCATTTTATCCAAGATACTTGAAACTTCTCAGGAGGAATGGATATATTTTCATGCAGCCGACAGACTAGCGCCAATTAATGACTATCAGCAACAAATAATTAAAGCCATCTGGAAAATGGTTGCTTTAAAAGATGAGTATACATCTGTAAGTGCGCTTTTTCTCTTGCTGGAAATAGATTCCAATAATCAACAGGCGATTGATACTCTAATTCACTTATTTAATACCACAAAAAATGAATCAATTTTGACAAGTGCTGCTTATAGATTACAACAACTTAACCCAAGTATAAAATTAGAAACAGAAAAGCTAAATGAACTGATTGCCATCTTTATCAGATTAATTCAAACCCATCAGGATTTTGAAGTTGAAGAAAATGCAAATAAAAATTCGTTTCCTGAATATTGGCTATCTTATGAATCCTGCCTTTTAGAAATAGCTGATAATTTAACGTAAATTCTACAAAATGAACATTTACCAGAAGTCCTCATAACCCTAAAAGACTATCTGAGTGAACAGTTATACAATAACAATTCATATCGCTATGAAGCTGTGTTTAACATTATCTGGCATTGTGCTGAGAATATGAATTACCCAGATTTCTACAAGGCTTGGCACAATTAATTGACTAAAGAATAAGTGCAGAGTTTTTATCAAAATTGTAGAGACGCGAATTCTAAAAGCGTCTCTACAATGTTTATTTGGCTACTAATCAAAATCCCTGTGCGAATGGCAGACGAGCTACGGTTCTGAGAAGATCGCCAGCTAAGTTGAGTGCTAAGAAAGCTAAAATCGGAGAAAAATCCATCCCACCCAATGGGGGAATAATTGAGCGGAATAAATTCAGATAAGGGTCGGTTATCTGGCCTAAAGCGGCAAATGGCTGTTTATACCAGTCAATTTGCGGGAACCAGGTCAACAAAACCCGGATAATTAGCAAATAGCTATAAAAGGTGACAAAGGTAACTAGTGTTGTAATCAGTAAACTCATGGATGGCTTTGTTTCCTACTAAGTGTCAAACGCGGTCTTATCTTTACTAATTTTAATTTAGTCCAAGGTCAAAAGTGTTTGCAGATTTGGCACTTGCCACACCAGATATTTTCACCACGCCTGAACAAAGAATCAGGAGTCTTTAGTCAGAGAGCGGTCATTGCTGGCTTGGGGTGAACCGCTATTCACATTACCCAGTTGCTTCCGCACATCATCAATTGTGGCATTTAGCTGGGCAATTTTATCTTCTAGCGATCGCCGGGCCGTTTCTATACCAGCGCTCTCACTTTCTGAGGCTTTCATCTGACGGCGCTTTGCCGCTATTTTCTTCGCTTCGACTTGGCTATCTGTCAGTTGTGTTTCATCCTCTGGTAGCAATTGAGGATCGCGTCGAGAAGCAATCAATGCCCCGATAACACCACCAAATACCCCACCAACAAAGGCCCCTGCTAAAAAACCACTGCCAAAACCATCTCGCTGACTCATATCTTTACTGCCTTCAACAAACCTTGCAACTTTTACAGTCGTTATGCTATATTCTCCTGCCCTAGCTGCATACTAGCTTAAGTCCCAAATGTGCGATCGCCTGCATCTCCTAATCCCGGTACAATATACCCCTTATTGTTAAGTTTTTCGTCAATAGTAGCGGTGTAAACTATTAAACCTGGATAAGCTTCACTCAGTTTTTGCAAAGCTGGTGGAGCCGCCACTACGCAAACAATTCGGGTTAGGGAAGGATCGACACCCCGTTGTGTCAATTCTGCCATTGTAGCCATAATCGACCCTCCAGTTGCCAACATTGGATCGGTAATCAGCACTCGTGTTTGGGGGTCAAATTTTTCTGGCAACTTGTTCAGATAACAATGAGGTTGCAGTGTTTCTTCATCTCGCACCAAACCAAGATGGTAAATCGATGCCAAAGGTAATAAAGTCTGCGCTCCCTCAAGTAATCCTAGTCCAGCCCGCAGAATCGGTACTACTGCTACTGGTATTTGCGGATCGATCACCGTTGCTGGACAGGTATCCAAAGGAGTCTGCACAGCTATTTCTTGGGTTGGCAACCAGTCTCGCGCAGCTTCATAAGTCAGCCATCTTCCCAACTCAGTCATAGCGCTGCGAAATAAAACTGAAGGTGTGCCTGCATCACGGGCGACTGCCAGCCAGTGTTTGATCAGGGGATGGGGTGGAACATAAACGCGCAATTGTAGCGTCATAGCCAGAAATAGGCGACTTTTTATTGTACAAGAACTGAAACACCATAATACTCTTTCCTGCATCCGGCTGACTGCTAAAATTAATCCTCTCAATTTTATTGATAAAAGTTTTCATTAGTAGTTGACATCTATTCTCAATCAAGGCTATATTATTATCCAGTGTTCTCCTCTCTTTTAAGGATCGGCAGACGGGATTAGCCAGCAGTAGCAGGTTCGTCCCTCTTTTTTTTGATTAGTCATTGGGAATTGAATTGGGCATTGGGCATAGGGGAGAATAACTATAGCGGTTCTCAGTTAAATGAGGTACAAGAACCCCACCCGCAAGCAAGGAGGGGGCTATGACGTACCTCATGTGATTAGGAAACGCTATAATGACCAATGACAAATGACCAAAATGCAAGATATTGACGCGATCGTGATTGGGTCTGGTATTGGTGGGTTGGTAACTGCGACTCAGTTAGCGGCTAAGGGAGCGAAAGTGCTGGTACTGGAACGTTATTTGATTCCAGGTGGTAGCGCTGGTTATTTTGAACGCCAAGGCTACCGATTCGATGTTGGCGCATCGATGATTTTTGGACTGGGACAGAACGGTACTACTAACTTACTCACCCGCGCTTTGTCAGCCGTGAATGTCAGCCAAGAAGCGATCGCAGATCCGGTACAGATTCACTATCATCTACCCCAAGGTTTAGACCTGAAGGTTGACCGGGTTTATGAAAAATTTTTGCAAAATCTTATTGCTAATTTTCGCCATGAAGAACAGGGAATTCGTCGCTTTTATGACGAATGCCAAAAAGTATTCAAGTGCCTTAACAGCATGGATTTGCTGTCGTTGGAAGAACCTCGGTATTTACTGCGGGTATTTTTCCAGCATCCTTTGGCGTGTCTCGGTTTAGTTAAGTATCTGCCCCAAAATGCCGGGGATTTTGCCAGACGCTACATCAAAGATCCACAATTATTGAAATTTATCGATATGGAATGTTATTGCTGGTCGGTGGTTCCAGCAGACATGACACCAATGATCAATGCTGGGATGGTCTTTTCTGACAGGCATTATGGCGGAGTTAACTATCCTAAAGGCGGAGTGGGACAAATTGCTCAAAAACTGGTGGAAGGTCTAGAGAAAGCTGGGGGTAAAATTCAGTACGAAGCCAGAGTTACGAAAATTCTCACAGAAAAAGGAAAAGCGGTAGGTGTGCAACTGGCAAATGGTAAAGTATATCGGGGTAAACGCATAGTTTCTAATGCCACACGCTGGGATACCTTTGAGCAATTACTACCAGCAGAAGACATGCCACATAATGAGAAAAATTGGCAACAGAATTATCAAAAATCTCCCAGCTTTTTGAGTTTGCATATCGGGGTAAAAGAGTCAGTTTTACCTGCGGGGACAGAGTGCCATCATATTTTGCTAGAAGATTGGGAAAAAATGACAGCAGTAGAAGGAACAATTTTTGTTTCCATTCCTACATTGCTCGATCCAGATTTAGCACCAGATGGATATCACATTATTCATGCCTTCACACCTCACTGGATTGATGATTGGCAAAAACTTTCTCCGAGTGAGTACGAAGCGAAGAAAGAAGAGGCGGCTGGGCGAATTCTTGACCGCCTAGAGAATATTTTTCCCGGTTTAGATGCAGGATTAGATTATTTGGAGGTAGGTACACCCCGCACTCATCGCCGCTTTTTGGGTCGTCAGGATGGCACTTATGGGCCAATTCCTCGGCGCAAATTGCGGGGATTATTGAAGATGCCCTTTAATCGCACAGCTATTCCAGGACTTTATTGTGTCGGGGATAGTACCTTTCCCGATCAAGGATTGAATGCAGTAGCTTTTTCTGGGTTTGCTTGCGCCCACCGGATTGCTGTAGATTTAGGATTTTAGGAGTCAAGATTCAAGCTACTATTAAACTTCTGGTTCAACACCGAGCGATGTCTAACGACAAGCCACTTCGTGTCTACGCAATTGAGCAGTCAAGCGATCGGCTCTTTCCTCACCAATCAACAATAAATTACCTTGCAAATCCCACCACCGTAGCCAGGGTAATTCCATATTGTAATATTGTCCCTGCCAAATTACCTAACTCAACTCCTAAAGGATCTAGGTCATAAGGCTACCTTTGCAGGACTAAGGGTTGTTTTTTAGTCTAGCAATGGAAGGAGGGAGAAGGGCGATCGCAATATTTCTATTAAGTTCTATACTTTACTGTAGGAAGATGGCGACCAATATAGCCAATAATCACTATTCCTGGTTGTTCTGCTAAAAAATAGATTCGCCAGTTGCAGAACCTTAATTTAACGTGTCGTTCAAATAAGCGATCTTTACCATCAGGACAACGAAAAGTTCTTTCTTTAAAATATTTACCAAGCGTTGGTTTACTTTCTCCCGATTCCTCAATAGGATACCCGTCAAGATTGAAATAGCCATTATTCCAGTTTTTAGTGCATTTGTGAAGCTCAAATAATATGCTCACAACAGGCTGTAATTCCAACTGTCCAGTACGGATATCTTCTAACTGCTTTCTAACAACATCGCAGAATTCTAGGTTAGGAAATAATTCCTCTCTGCGATTCCAAACTTCTAACCCATCGCTAACATTTTGATAAATGCGCTCTTGGTTTTGTTGAATTAGACTAGCGTGTTCTTCTACATGGCTGCTACGGCTAGCATGGATAATTTCTACACTTTCGCTAATTATCTCTCCATCTTCATCCAAATATCGAAATTCAAGTTTTACACGGTTACAATCCCAGGATTCTTGAGAGAGGAAGCTGATTGCAATCGTATTAAGTACATAAGCAATACCAAGCCCAATAGCCATTTCTCCTTGATGAAAAAATTCAGATAAGCTAGTATTCTTTTCAAGATATTGGATCTCTGAATTTGCAATATCAGTTGAAAAAGGTGCTTTAGTTGCAAGATTTTTGATAAAAAGTCGTTCAACTTGATCCGCATGATTAAGCCAGTGACGAAGAGGATAGTTAGGTGCAAGTATTATTGTATGGAAATCTTCTTTAGTGCGGAGGCTTACCTTTACCCCTTGAGCTTTGACTGCCTTTATGGTCTTAATTAGCTCAGACATTCTTTGCTGTGCTACTTGTTCATTCGGAGCCGGATTTCGCAGAGATAACTCATTTAATATTAAGTCAAAATCCACCTTTTACTCTCCCGCAGGCTCAAGTAAAACATCTAAACTTTTTTCCCATTCATCGAAGAAACCATCAGGCCATTTATCAATTCTTCCATTGCGATCAATATGTGGAGATACTACTTCTGTAACAGTTTGTCCTTCTTTTTCTTGTCGCTGAAAATAATGTAGCTGAACATCATACGGCTTAATTTTGCCTCCATGAACGGCAAGACGAATACCATTTAGCACATGATCACTATGAGTTTCTATTAGTATTTGAATTCCACAACTAGCTGCAAGCGATAATAATTCACCCATCTTGACTTGCCCTTTAGGATGTAGATGTGCCTCTGGATTTTCAATTATAATTAGTGTACCCGGAGAAGATGATAAAACTGCTACGATAATCGGTAATGTGTAACTAATTCCAAATCCGACATTAGTAGTACGATAAGGGTTACTATCCCCATAAAAATATTGCAAACTCATCAAACCGATATCTGAATTTGAGTTAATTTTAATCCTTGTACCAGGACTAACTTCTCTCATCCATCCTTCAACCTGGCTGCTAAGGGCGTTAGATTTTGCCATCGGATGTCTTAGTTTACTTTGAAGAACATCTTTATCTTGATTAATTGCTAAAAAATGTGCAGTATATTCACCCTTACTACCTAACTGTCCTAGTCGTCGTGCTTGATAATCTGACATATCATAAGATGTTCGTGGCCCGAGACGTTCAGCCTGTAAATAGTGAAATCTTTTATTGAAAGGACTTAATTTATAGACATTCTCAATCGGTGATTTTGAATCTAAATTATTTAAAACATCTGCACCTGTCTTAATGAGGTCATAGCTAAAACGCCAAATTCCTTTTTTTTCATCATTCCAAATAATCTCGAAACCAAGATAATCTTCTTTGGCTCTTTCACAAAATGCATCTTTAGCAGTACCAATACGTACTAATTCACCATTCAATGCTAAACCAACATTTGGCAATAATTCTTGTTGATAAGATTGGCGGAGCAAAAGTAGCGATTGTAGTACAGAAGATTTTCCCGTACTATTTAGACCAGAAAGTAAAGTTAGTGGCTTAAATTCAATTAACTGATTTTCAAACGCTTTGTAATTGGTCAATCTTAGAGAATTAATCATAATAATACTTCTTGGATAATTTTTTCAACTGTTTCAAATCTATGCTCTATTTTGTTTGCTGCTTGAGATATTGATACTAGAAATTCTGTATCGTTGTCTACATATTTAACAAAAGTATCTATTAGTTCTTTTTTTCTCTCTTTTAATATTTCAATATTTTGAATATCGAGCTTTGCAAGATTTACAGACCAAACTTCAAACAAGGATTTATTGAGTGGGAATTTTCTTTTATTTTTCTTAGAAATTTTGCGAAAAGCGTTATTATTAAAAATATCAAATGCTGCGCTCATCGCTTTTTTAAACATTTTTTCTAAGCTTTGTATTTCTTCCTGACAAAGACTATTTATCTTCGATAAAGCTTTACTTAAAAAAGAATCTCTAGTTTCATCTTTATACTCTTTATAAGAAAATAAATAAAAAGCAATAAATCCTAGTACAAACTCTCTATCATCCATTCTCTTTTTTTTATCTGGGCTAAGATTAACAACACGTTTGAACTCTGGGAAAGAAGCTAGATTAGCCAAAAGTTTTGTAGCTTGCCCAGGATTCAAAGCATGTCGCAATTCCTGATTTGAAAGACGTACACCTCCTGTATTAATACGTTTGAAGATATTATACTTGACTTCCAAAGGTGTGCCTTTTTCAATTAAATATACTGTAACTTGAGTTTCTAATATCCGACGTTGATATCTGCGCTCTAATTCGTCGTAGGTTTTATTATTAAGCTCTTTCAGGTATTCTAATCCAACTAGTTTAAGACTTTTATCAATAACAAAATGCTTGAGTGCAGACAATCTTTGTAAGCCATCTACAACTACCCATTCATCTTCATTTGTAGCATCAATATAAAAAGCAGGCAATGGAATTCTAATTAGAATAGATTCAATTAATTTACCTTTTGCTTCTAAAGTCCATATATTTGCTTGTCGTTGAAATTCAGGTGCTAAATCAAGCGCATCTTCGTTAATTCTTCTGAGCAATTGCTCAATAGTTGGCTCCCTTGTAACAATATTTATTTTCTCAGGGTCATACTGAAATGTAACTTTTTCTTCTTGTTCTTCATCATTGTCTTCTTCATCAGCTAATTCTGCGTTGTAGTTACTCAAATCTGTCACAGCCCTTACTCCTTAGTATTAACACTTGTTTGTTCACTCAGTTATTAGTAATGCTTGGTGTTACTACATCAGCAAATGGGACTTTTTAACTGGCGTATTTCAATCCTACTATTTCCCCAAATAATAGAGACGCGAAATTTCGCGTCTCTACGTACCTAGTCTATTACTTGTTTACCTTCCCCAGGCAAATCCAAAATTGGTGCGATCGCCTCCGGTAACATCAGAGTGATCGCACCTTTAACCCTATTCCAAAATATTAGGCTTCTGGTTCAATACCGAGCGATGTCTAACGACAAGCCACTTCGTGTCTACGCAATTGAGCAGTCAAGCGATCGGCTCTTTCCTCACCAGTCAACAACAAATTACCCTGCAAATCCCACCAACGCAACCAGGGCAATTCGGCGTTTTGATAAACTCCATGCCATAAGCCTAACTCAACTCCCAAGCGCGTAATCGGATAATGTCCGCGTTCATTTGCTGCTAATAACTGATATTGTCCACCAATTAATTCATAAACTTCTACACTGGCTTTATTCGCTTCATAAATGCCATAAAAAGCGGGATGGATTACTTGCTCATAAATCCAAAATTTGCCCTGCCAAGGGGTTTTATCTCGTTCTTCACTACCATCCCCAGAAACAAATTCTAAGGCAATTAAGGGGGCAATAAATTCTCGCCACAGTACATAAGACCTCCGCGTTTGTCCATCGAGCAAAGGCGGTACATTTCCTACATAAAACCAATCTGGTGCTTCTGCGCCTCGTTCTGGCGGATCTGTCAAGCGCCAGTAAATACCTAAGTCCTGTCCTATACAATATTGACCTTCAGGATGTAATTTTTTAAGGATAGGTGTAATTGAGTCAGTGAGTAAAATGCTTTGGGGATGCTCTTGCCAATTTTTCACAAATGTACCGTCTGACTCTGGTAGCTGCGTATGGTCGGGGAACGGGGTGAGGGCGGTGGATGGATCGGTTGCAGAGGTCATAGGTCTAGCCTCGCGCTGGGGTGAAGTTTATTTTTTAGTTTAGCTTGCTTAGTTAACTGGAGATTGTAATCCTTCGGGGTAATTAAAAATTGGAGCAAAGCAAGTTGACGAGCTTCACTCCCGACTAATCTCAAAGTACACGCAGTAAACTAGGAATGCTTTCAATTCCTTCAAAATCCCGAATTTCTGCCAAAGCTTGCCGAAAGTTCCCCTCCCGCACATCATGGGTAACAACCACAATCTCTGCAAGTTCCCCTTGAAAGCCAGTTTGGACAATTGACTCTAAGCTAACGCCATAGTTACCAAAGCAAGTTCCCAATTTACCAATAACTCCAGGTTGATCGTTCGTGAGGAAACGGGCATAAAACCGAGTTATCAGTTCTACCATCGGTGCAATTTGGCAATATTCTTGATGTCCACAAGCTATTAAAGGATTTGCAACTGCTGTATTGGTTTTGAGGACAGCAACTAAATTCAAGATATCTGATGTCACAGCACTGGCGGTTGCACCAGCACCAGCACCGGGGCCAAAAAACATTACCTGGCCGATGGGTTCTCCTTCGACAAGAATGGCGTTGTAAACGCCGTTGATGCTAGCCAAAGGGTGAGCTTTGGGCACTAAAGTCGGATGAACTCTGACGGAAAGTTGCGATGAGGAAGTATCACGTTTAGCGATCGCTAATAATTTAATCACAAATCCCAATTTTTCGGCGTAGGCAATATCTGTTTTGCTAACTTGCCGAATCCCCTCGGTATAAACATCTTGTAGGTTAATGCGTCCACCAAAGCTTAATGATGCGAGGATGGCAATTTTATCTGCTGCGTCTAAGCCATCAATATCAGCCGTGGGGTCAGCTTCAGCATAACCCAAGCGCTGGGCATCAGCTAAGACATCGTTGAAATTGCTGCCTTCTGTTTGCATCCGCGTCAGGATGTAGTTAGTTGTACCGTTCACGATGCCTGTGACAGTGTGAATGCGGTTAACACTTAAAGACTGCTTTAGGGGTTGTATCACCGGAATCCCACCACCCACCGCAGCTTCTAGCATCACGTATACGCCAGCTTGATTGGCAGTGGTAAAAATTTCTGCCCCAAAGCGGGCGATCGCTGCTTTGTTGGCGGTGACTACATGCTTACCATTACTCAAAGCTTTGAGAATTAGCGATCGCGCCGGCTCCAATCCACCCATCACCTCGACAACTATATCTACCGCCGGATCGTTGACAATAGCTTCTAAATCTGTAGTTAAAACTTCCGTAGACAATTCTACAGCACGGGGCTTATCTAGCGATCGGACTCCCACCCGATAGATTTCTATCTCTTGCAACAACGGGTGACGGCCAACCCTATCTTGCAACAACTGCACTGTCCCCGTTCCCACGGTGCCTAATCCCAGTATTCCTAGTTTCACACCCACAATTTCTGCACCCAATTTCACAAATAACAATTGTAGGTAGAGCGTTTGCCCTACCTACTGATTATCCTGCTTCTTTTGTCATTTGTCCTTCGCCCTTCGTCAAAAACTAATGACCAATGACCAATGACTAATGACCAACTTAGTAAGTTTCTACGTGCCAGCGACCAGCTTTCTTGATTTCCTTCTGGTAAACACTCCAGGTTACGCCTTCCTTAGCAGCAGCAGCAGTTAAAGCTGCATCAATACCTTCTTCCATACCCCGCAAACCGCAGATGTAGGTGTGGGTTTTTTCATTTTTAATTAACTGCCACAATTCATCGGCATGTTCTGCTACGCGGTCTTGAATATACATTCTACCGCCTTGGGGATTTTTCTGTTCGCGGCTGATAGCAGCAGTGAGGCGGAAGTTATCAGGATATTTTTGTTGAATTTCTTCCAGTTCTTCCTTATATAACAGGTTTGGAGTTGTCGGCACACCAAATATTAGCCAAGAGAATCCTTTAAATTCGTATTCTGGGTTAGCAGCTTTTTCCGCATCTTTAAATTGCCGCCAGAGGTAAGCCCGCATCGGCGCAATACCTGTTCCAGTTGCCATCATGATCACATTAGCATCAGTATCTTGGGGTAACAACATTTCCTTACCCACAGGCCCGGTAATTTTTACCTCTTCCCCTGGCTTGAGGAAACACAAGTGTGTAGAGCAAACACCGTAGACTGTTTCGCTAGTTTCTGGGTGCTTGTACTCCAACTGGCGGACGCACAGTGATACTGTCTTATCATCTACATCATCGCCATGACGGGTTGAGGCAATGGAATAGAGTCTAAGTTTTTCCGGCTTGCCGTTTTTGTCTAATCCTGGCGGAATAATCCCAATACTTTGACCTTCTAGATACTTCAAATCACTGCCAGATAGGTCAAATTTAAGGTGTTGAACAATACCAATACCGTCTTCTTTGACTAGCGGTTCATTAGATATTACCTTGCCAAGAAACGGAGCATTGGGACGGTAAGTGTTAACAGGAACGTCACCGTGGTCTTTTTTGGCTTTCGCTTGAGTCATGGTGTTGCCTTTCTTGTCCTTATTCTTGAGCTGTTCTTCAGCTGGTGGTTTAGCAAAACCTTTGGTTTCACTATGAGTATTTACAGGTGTGGCTTTACCATTCCCTTCAGTGTTAGCAGTTTCCCCAGATGTAGCTAACTCGCTGACTTCGCTTGTAGCATTCCCAAGTGAGGCTTTACCATTAACTGGCTCTAGAGCCGTTACAGGCTGGATGCTAACAATTGTGCCGCCTAGACGAGTGATACGTCGCATTTCTTGATTCATGCGGTTGTAAGGTACTCTGATGAATACACTGCCACTTTTCCGAATTGGGTAGTTAGTTTGATCGGTTTCTTCGCTCTGACGCAAACCCACTACTTCATAAACGAAGACGCGGCTACCTAATTCTATGTTGGCAGCACCCTCAACAGCACCTTGATTGTACATTCGTTCTACCACTCCGATAATTTACTTAACCGTTTTTCAAAAAAAAACTATTCCCCTACCTTGCCAGCTTTAGTTTACCGGATTTTCGTTTCACAAAACTGGCTCTGAAGGAAAAACGGCATCATTAAATTAACGCCTTGCTAAGTACACTCACCAAAGACATGCAGGCATAGCAAAAAACACACCTGTTCATCTTCTAAGGTAAAGGATAAGTCTTATGGAGAATGTTAATAATGAGTCAATTTAATCTTTTTTTCGTTAACTATCACCCCTATCAGGGAGATAGCTTTTTACCTTACTACCGAAGAAGCAACTCATAATAGTAGATATTCTCACAAGGCTGCTTTGATTGGTAAAAGCGATCGCTCATCTCTCCAAAAGTTAAAGTTACTATTTTACTTGCCTGCTCCAGCCCTTTACATCGGAGAATGACAAACTCCGAAGGTTTTCTTCCGATTGGTTTTACTTCCCCAAATCTTTTAATCCCCCACAATACTCTTAGCTACATTTATCACCTGGTCATAGTTAATTACACAACTAGGACAACTTCAGCTTTGAACATAACGACAAATATAACTATTCTCTAAGTAACTATAACTAATTTTTACTTGATGTGAAAAATCTCTCAACCTCATATTAACACCTTAGTTGAACACGGACACTTTTATTTGAGTAGCTTGAGTAATTTATAAGTAAAAACCTGGCGATAAACAAAATTATACCTTATAGGATCGCACTACTTAGAGTCATAATACTCGCATCAGATTTTTTCTAAGAAATAAAAAATTAGGAATTATCTTAATCAAGCCTTAACCTTTTTGATATAGAGTTTATATTAATAAGAATCTTTGTCAAATATTTTTAAAACTCATGTAAATTTGTAATTGGGCGTTTTAACAGTTTTTGAATTCACTTTTTCAGGCTTTGTGAAAAATCTGGGACAAAAATTTTTTAATTTAACTACCATGAAACCTGAAGTATCTATAATTATTCCAGCATATAATACTGAAAATTATATTTTTAAAGCTATAGATTCTGCCTTGAATCAAAGTATTAGTAATATTGAAGTAATTGTTGTTGATGATGCCTCTACTGATAACACATTAGAGGTAATAAAGAAGTTTAAGGATCGGCGGTTGAAGATATTAGCCAATGAAAAAAATCTTGGTGTGGCCGGTGCGCGTAATCGTGCTTTAAGAATAGCTGAAGGTCAATGGGTAGCTGTTCTTGATTCTGACGATTGGTATGCACCAGAACGATTAGAAAAACTTTTACAGATAGCATACTCAGAACAAGCTGACATGGTTGCAGATGACTTATTTTTCATAGAAAATGGGAAAGACTATCCTTGGAGTACATTAATTCGTGAAGGTGGAGAGTGCATTAAACAACTAAAATTAATCGATACACTTTATTTTGTAGAAACCGATATATTTGGAAAACAGGGATTACATCTTGGTTTATCACAGCCTATAATTAAACGAGATTTTTTAATTAACAACAGTATCGAGTACGATGAAAGATTAAAAATAAATGAAGATTTTTGGTTATATTTGGAGTGTTTATTGTTTGGTGCAAAATTTATACTTATACCAGAACCATATTATTTTTATCGCTCTCGCCCAGGTTCATTAGTGCATTCGAGTGCGAAGCAAATTATTGAAGTAACTCGCCTGAAAATTACAGAATTGATGGCAATGCAGGATCTAGTTAATCGCGTTCCTAATTTAGCTCAAGCTTTATCTGAAAAAGTAAGAATTTCTCAAAATTCTTTACCTTACTATAGTGTTGTTGAGTCTATCAAAAAAAAAGAATACTTTCAGGCTTTAATCCAAATAGTAGACAATCCATATTTTTTTACTCTTCTTACTTCCTTCCTTCCTGCTATAATTGATAGAAAAATTAGAAAAGGAAAAATTAAAGTAGGCTTCAGAGGTAATCTATAAACTCTGTCGGATTAAATATGTAATATAAACGAAGATTTTTCCGGCAAATTAATTATTATTAGCTGTTTTGCCCAAACAAAAAATTATTTAATAATTCAGATATATCCCAGCTAAAAATGACTAATACATTTATGAAAAAAATGGAGTATTACAGTGCATACAAAAACTTTTATTCTTGAATTAAAAAATAAATTATTGTGGATATCTAAGCTATTTTTAAATGCGTTGCTATACAGATGGCTAATCCATTATGCTAGTCAACCTATGAATATTAGTCAAAAATCGGTAATGGTAGTTTCGCCTCATCAAGATGACGAAGTACTAGGTTGTGGTGGTTTAATTGCATCTAAGCAAGAGCAGAATATCCCAGTGCAAGTTGTTTTTATTACTGATGGAGCAGCTTCTCATTCTTGGCATCCTCGATTTCAAGCTGGAGAAATAGTTCCAATTCGTAAAGAAGAAGCACTGAAAGCTTTAAGTATTTTAGGTATTAAACCATCACAAATTCATTTTATTGATCGGCCTGATGGTAAACTTAACTTTTTGAATTCAGTTGAACGCCAGCAAACTATCGAGCAATTAGCTCAACTCTTACAATCTTTTCAACCCGAAGAAGTATATGTTACTCATCGTCATGACCGTAGTGAAGATCATGAAGCAACTTATAAGTTAGTTCAAGAAGCAATTATGTTTTCTGAGATTAAAACTGATGTGTTGCAGTACGCTATTTGGATGTTCTGCAATTTTCTAACGGATGGGAAGGTGCAACTTGAAGATTTAGCAGGTGCTTATCGTTTGTCTATTCATCATGTTCAAGACAAAAAAAGACAAGCTATTGAAGCCTACAGTTCTCAATACTTACCTATAGATGCTAAATCGGGTGCAGTACTTAGCCGTAATTTCCTCAGACAGTTTTTCTTGCCTTATGAGGTTTTTTTTAAATTAGACTCCATTCAGAAGTGAATTGGTTTAAGAAGGGTATTTCAGCAACTTTTATCATTTCTTTCTATCTTAATAGTTATCGTAAATAAAAGGGTTTAAGACCCCAACCATAAAGGTAGCCCTAGTTTCAGTCGGGGTTTAAATCCTCCAGAGTGCGTTCTTGGGGTTTCCCCAAGAACGCACTCCTCTTCTCACAAGGGGAGACGCTACGCGAACGTCTGAAATTGTCTAAAATGTTTGAATTTTGAATTTTGCATTGTTATCGGACTGTTTATTTGAAAGCACTGCCGGTCTTAAAGGAATTCTCAATACCAGCAGTTGCCTTTATTACTACAAGCAATATTGATAAGAGCGGAAATAATTACAAGACAAATAGTGAAACGATAAAACCTTATTTGACATGGAAAGATGTTGAAGCTCTTGCTGAAGCAGGAGTTACTATTGGTTCTCATGCTATGACACACCGTTCTTTTTAGAAAATGAGTCCTAGATGAAGCCTATCAAGAAACTCTCGTGTCTCGTGAAGCTATAGAAAAAATTTAGGGTTCAGGTAACAGCTTTTACATATCCCTTTGGTACATTGGCTGATTTTAAAAATTCTACAACCCAGATTCTTAAGGAAAGCGGCTAGAAGTTGGCTTTTACTTCCCAACACGGTGCTAGTTTTGCCATGTCATGTATCAAGGTAGAAGGTGGTGAACCAATGTGGATGTTTCCTATGCTTGTCTCTGGTGGGTTAAATGAATGGCGATTTATTGATAAAATACTCTGGCGATCGCACCAAAGTCCATAGATTTACTTAGCGCACATTTTTGCGTTAAGGCTGTAATTTGTCATTTGTCTGATGTATTACAAAGGAAAAACGACAAAAAACATCCGCTAATTCTTCTTGACAGCAAATCTTGTATGGGATACGCCATTCTGTTAAAATCAAATATACCACTAGGATTAAATACTTACCGGCACCAAAATTCAGGCTAGTCCGACGAGTAGCAACTTATAAGAGAATCCAGGAGGGAGAAGCAGAGGGCAGGAGGAAAGAAGTATGAATGAAAATTTTATTTCTGGGTCAAAAGCCCAGTTCAAAAAGAAGAATTGTATTGAGCGAAAAGTGCCGCGATATATAAGGTGTCTACAGCTTAAACCCCACGCTTTTAAACGTGGCTTACTTCTACCTCCTGCCTCCTGCCTCCTGCTTCCTTTGTTGCCTACCCGCTTGGTGTCTTATAGATGTGCTAGGTAGCAAGAACGCAGGATAAACCAAAGGGGTAACTCCTGGCTTCAGAATCTGCTGTGTGAAAAAATATTGAGACAATTTTAGTATTTTAGAGGGGATTTATGACAAGTAAGCCGGAACGCGTGGTACTGATTGGAGTAGCCGGAGACTCTGGATGCGGTAAATCTACGTTTTTGCGTCGTTTGATAGATTTATTTGGTGAAGATTTAATGACAGTTATCTGCTTGGATGACTATCATTCTCTAGATCGCAAACAGCGTAAAGAAACTGGGATAACGGCGTTAGACCCCAGGGCGAACAATTTTGACCTGATGTATGAGCAAATTAAAGCGCTCAAAAGTGGTCAAGGGATTGATAAGCCGATTTACAATCACGAAACTGGCTTGCTCGATCCGCCAGAACGGGTGGAGTCGAATCACATTATAGTCGTTGAAGGGCTGCATCCTTTATATGATGAGCGGGTGCGATCGCTAATCGACTTCAGCGTTTATTTTGACATTAGCGATGAAGTCAAAATTGCCTGGAAAATCCAGCGAGATATGGCTGAACGCGGTCATCGCTACGAAGATGTGTTAGCACAAATCAATTCTCGCAAACCCGACTTTGAAAAGTTTATCGAACCACAAAGAGAATTTGCCGATGTAGTTCTCCAAGTATTACCTACCAACTTGATCAAAAACGACACCGAGCGTAGGGTACTAAGAGTACGTATGCTTCAGAGAGAAGGTAAGGAAGGCTTTGATCCAACCTACCTATTTGATGAAGGGTCAACAATTAATTGGACTCCCTGTGGACGTAAACTAACCTGTTCTTACCCTGGTATGCAACTATACTATGGCTCAGATGTTTACTATGGTCGCTATGTCTCAGTACTAGAGGTGGATGGTCAATTTGACAACTTGGAAGAAGTAATTTATATCGAAACTCATCTCAGCAATACATCCACAAAATATCAGGGTGAATTGACTCACTTGTTACTTCAGCACCGTGAGTATCCAGGTTCCAATAATGGTACTGGTTTCTTCCAAGTACTTACAGGTTTGAAAATGCGAGCTGCTTATGAGCGGTTAACAGCTACAGAAGCAAAGTTAGCAGTTCAGGTTTAAAAGCAGTAGTGCTTGTGTCAAAGTTTGCGGGGGCGCTTTTGGGCGTTCCCTTTTTTTGTGTTATTAAATACATTTTGGCTAGAAAATAATTTAGTATCAATTGATATTTTTTAAAGATACTTACCTTATAATTAATGGTTTTTATCAATCTTAGGAAGATACTAACTACTGAAGTATAAATATTGTTATGATTTCATAAATTAACGTGAGTTCGACAGCTAATGTGGTGTTCGCTTAACAAGGTGAATTACAAACCTCTCAGAGGTTTTACTACGCAAAACCGTCCTTCTCCAAGTTGGAGAGGAACAGATTAGAACTTAAGTTCAAGTCAGGGAAAGGTTCATCGAACTCACGTTAAATATAGGTAGTTGAACTGAATACCACATTTAGTCAGCTAAAAAACTCAAGTCAGGAGGAATTTGCTTTGTCTCGTCGATATTTATTTACCTCCGAGTCAGTCACCGAAGGTCATCCAGATAAAATCTGCGATCAGATTTCTGATACCATTCTGGATGCCCTATTGACACAAGACCCCAGCAGTCGTGTTGCTGCTGAAGTAGTAGTTAACACTGGTTTGGTGCTAATCACTGGTGAAATAACCACCAAAGCCAATGTAAATTTCGTCAATCTCGCACGCAAAAAAATTGCTGAAATTGGCTATACCAATGCCGATAATGGCTTTTCTGCTAACAGCACCAGCGTTCTGCTGGCTTTAGACGAACAATCACCCGATATTGCCCAAGGCGTTAATACTGCTCAAGAAACCCGCGAGCAAGATAGTGACGAACAATTCGACAAAATTGGTGCGGGCGACCAAGGTATAATGTTTGGCTTTGCCAGCAACGAAACACCAGAACTGATGCCCTTACCCATCAGTCTCGCTCACCGCATTGCCCGCCGATTGGCAGCAGTTCGCAAAACAGGTGAATTGTCATACCTGCGCCCTGACGGTAAAACCCAAGTAACTGTGGTTTACGAAGATGGAAGACCAGTAGGTATTGATACAATCCTAATTTCCACCCAGCATACAGCTAATATTGGGGAAATTACGGATGAGGCAGGTGTACAAGCCAAGATTAAACAAGACCTCTGGGCAGCAGTAGTCGAACCTGTTTTCGGCGACATTGACATTAAGCCTAATGAAGAAACACGTTTTTTGGTCAACCCCACTGGCAAATTTGTCGTTGGTGGCCCTCAAGGAGACTCTGGTCTAACAGGACGGAAAATAATCGTTGATACCTACGGTGGTTATTCACGGCATGGTGGCGGCGCTTTTTCTGGCAAAGACCCCACGAAAGTAGACCGTTCTGCGGCTTATGCGGCTCGTTATGTGGCGAAAAACATTGTCGCTGCCGGATTAGCAGAAAAAGTTGAAATTCAACTATCTTATGCTATTGGTGTAGCACGACCAACAAGCATTTTAGTAGATACCTTTGGTACCGGCAAAGTGGATGAAGAAACTTTACTGGAATTAATCAACCAACACTTTGAACTGCGTCCAGCAGGAATTATCCATACCTTCAACTTACGCAACTTACCAAGTGAACGAGGCGGACGTTTTTATCAGGACGTTGCAGCTTACGGTCATTTTGGGCGGACTGATTTAGACTTACCTTGGGAACAGACCGATAAAGCCGAATTGTTGAAGCAAGCCGCAAATGAGTCACTTTCGCCAGTAGTTGCTCAGGCACTAACTTAGACTAAGCTGAAAAACATCTATAAGGGTTCTCGGACTTTGTAAGGTACAAGAACCCCACCCCCAACCCCCTCCCCGCTTGTGAGGAGGGGGCTATAATATAGCCTAAGATTGCCGGGATAAAGTCTTCACATCACTGATAAGTAGATTAGAAGCAGGAGAGTCTCTTGAAACATGGAAATTCAGGCTAAAAGCCTCAATTTCCATGTTTGACAAATGACTAAGTAAGTCGGTGGAGATAAATCAAACTATGTTACGAAATGTAAACAGGCTTTAAACTCTTACCAAGAACAAATGACAGCCCCACTAGTTAGCTTTACAGCATTCACGGCTGTTATGAGGTACAATAACAGCAACTAGCAAACCAGTTTCTTAAATGTTGAGGATTGATTAAATCGAGTGCAACTGAGA
>NZ_JBALDL010000103.1:0-10126 GCF_036917465.1 Nostoc sp. | reverse complement strand
TAGCACTCGATTTCAATTACTGTATCGTATATGCTGTGCTTTTTCCTAAATCCTTTGTGGACAAGCTTTTCGAGACTTAACGGGAAAAGTCAGGTAGAAAAGCTGTGTCCTGATATGACCAAGCTGGAAATGTTCGCACGTTCGTCTAGAGTTGGCTGGGATTGTTGGGGTGATGAGGCGGATCTGTTTGATCAGCTTGGTGCAGAAATTGATAACGATACTTCATTGAGTGCTTAATTAACGCTAATTTCGGCACTCAAAACTTGCTGAACCTTGAAAATCAAATATCAAACAATTCTAATTTTCTAGCGGTGTGTCATCTGCTGTCTGATAAATAGAACGCAATTCATCAATAGTATTTGCTGTTTCTATTGCTGACAATATTGATTCCAGCAATCTGAAATCTTCAATAAGCTCAATTTCAGGTAATAAGTTTTGTCCAGGTGTTCCAAATTTGAGTTTTAATCCCAAAGCTATGCCTTTTAATAAAGATTCTATTCGAGCAATTCTCTCAAAACTAGTAACGTACTGCATACGCTGTTGTGCCTCCAATTGTTCGACTTCTCTTTTAAACTCTAGTTCTAAATCCAATGGTAACGTTAGCATCCAATCAATGAAAACTAAAAGGTTAACAACAGCCTCGCGTTCAAACCCTTGGTCATACAACCGACGCACTAAATTCAGTTTTGATTGTTTCCTTTGCGACCTATTACTGCGGGTTTGCACTGCTGCCAAGTGAGCCATTACCACCGTAGCAAAGGGGTTGCGACTGGCTTCTAGCTCCGACAATCTTTGTTGATAGTCTAGCAGCTTGATTACAGGAAACTGAAAATCAATCGTACAACCAAACAAATCGTACCCAAACTGTGATGGTCGCCAGTTGATGTTGTCATCCCCCAGTATCGCGCATGATGCAACAGAGCGATCGTAACGGTCAAAAATTCGATAGTTGTAGACAAACATCCGTTTAGGAAAATCGGTTTCCTCTTGACTTTGGATTTCTATATGAATCAACAGCCAAGATTCTTCGCCCCCAATGCGATAGATTTTCACCAATTTATCAATCAGTCGTTTTCCTAGTTCGGCATCGCGGACTACTTGCTGCAATTCCTGATCAAGAAACTCGAAACCTCTACTCCAATCAATTTGAGCATGGGTTTGAGGAAAGAAGAATCTCATGAAGTCTTCAAAATACAACTGCAACATCTGCTTCCACGGGGAATCATATTCAGTAAGAGGTGTTTTCTTTGCCATTTTCAAATGTATTGTCTAATTTCAAATTTCAGAGGTATTTATGCCAACAAACATAGAATGGACTGACCAAACAGATAATATCATCCGTGTCAAAGGAGGCGGTTGGTGGTGTCAAAAAATCTCTGAAGGCTGCAAAAATTGTTATAGCGAAAAACTGAATCAAAATTCTTTCTTTGGTGGAAACAAACTACCCTACTCTGGGCAACCACCAGAACTAACACTCGATACAGAAGCTATTCGCAAATGGGGCTTTCAAAGAAAAAGTAGAAGGCATTTCGTTGCTTCTATGACCGATGTCTTTGGTGAGTGGGTTCCACGTTTTTGGCAACATGAAATATTAGACGGAATGTTCGTAGCACCAAAGCAGATATTCCAAATCCTCACCAAACGCCCAGAAATTATGTTGTCATCTATGAATGAATGGCTTTCTAATCATGGGCTAGAAGAATTACCTTCTAATATTTGGGTTGGAACTTCTATAGAGAATCGTCGCACTCTTGAAGAACGTAGTCAATTCATTGCCCAAATTCCAGCTAGTGTTAGGTTTTGGTCAGTTGAGCCATTACTAAAAGATTTAGGCGATATTAGCCAATATTTGAATGATGCCCAGTGGCTTATCATCGGCGGTGAATCAGGGACAGACTCTAGACCATGCCACATCGAATGGATTGAGTCTATCGTCCAACAGTGCAACGAGTCAAAAACCCCTGTGTTTGTGAAACAGTTGGGGGCGAATGCTTACTACCAAGGGCAACAATTTAAAACCCGCGATCATAAGGGTGGCGAAATCAAAGAGTTTCCCCTTCAACTGCAATTACAAGAATTTCCGTTTGGTACGTGAATCAAGCAAAATCCCCCGCAATATAGCGCAGTGCAGGGGAATGACGACAAAGTAACAAGTTTTAACACAGGTGCAGCTATGAGTATAACAGAAAACTTGATTCTAGGAGGTCTAGAAAGATGAATTGGCTAACTGACCAAAATAGTTTTCTAGCCTGGGAATCGCGTTCTAGGGACACGATAGAAGTCAAACGTTGTTATGTAGACGTGGCTGGTGGTGACTTAATCGCTGGAATTTTACTTAGTCAGATCATCTACTGGCACTTACCGGATCATGAAGGGCAACCCCGACTCAGAATTGAACGTGAGGGGTACAAATGGCTGGCTAAAAAGCGTGATGATTGGTGGAAAGAGTGCAGAATTACACCCAAGCAATTTGATACAGCTATCAAGTTATTAGAGTCCAAAAATCTAATTGTGACTGCGCTTTACAAATTTGGTAATAGTCCAACTAAACATATCCGAATCGACTGGGAGAATTTTCTTGAACTACTAAATCTTGTAGTACAAACTCCACCATTAGCTCCTGAACATATCAAAACACAGGTAGCTTCTGGTTTTGACGAAAAAGTGAATTTCCGAAAAGGTGAAAATGGAATTGCCAAAAAGGTGAAAATGGATTTTCCGAAAAGGTTAAATTCCAATTGCCGAAAAGGTGAAAATGATCTAATAGATACAGAGATTACTTCAGAGATTACACACAATGCGCCCCTGGCTTCGCCACCCGCGCCCCCCACCCAAGAGAGTGTGTGTGAAAAAGAAGAACTTGATTTAACAACGAAAGAAATTCAACTTGAAGAACCAACTCCAGAAAAACCAAGCTTAGAAAAACCAACTCCAGAAGAACCAACCCCAAAACAACTCACTTCGTTGTCAAAAAATTCCGAGTCTTTGCAACAAACCGATAACCCCTCTTGTAGACCAACTATTGCGGTGGGGTCGTTCGATAAAAACGAACAATCGAACAAGCTGAAAAAACCAAAATTCCAGTCGATTGAAGACTTGATCGACATGGTTTTAGTAGATCCAAGCATCATGGCAACTGACTCGTTGCCTGCCGTGTACAGGGCAGAAATCAAAATGCGTAATTGGCGCTTCCCCTGGCGTACTGCTATCAGGGACAAGATTTACCAAACCTGCGATCGCCGACTGGTGGAGTTGATAGCCAAGCACAGGGCTAAGTGGGGTCAGGGTGAATCTTGGCAAGAGAAAATCCCCACAGTTCTCAAGTCAATTAGTAATTTAGAAGGCTCCAAAGCCGGGCTAGAAGAATTAATGGGCTATTGGTCACAAGTTGTCGAACCAGAAGCCACATCAGAACTAACAAAACAACAACCTGATGAAAAACAACCCATCGGCTATTTCGCTAACCGTTCTCTTGATTGGCACAAGTCCACCTTCAGCGAATTTTTAGATCGTGTAGATGAAGTTGGCGAGGACAAAGCTCGTGTTTCTTTTAGTACCCGCTATGACCAGCAATCTCCAGGTGCAACGGACAAATGGCTGGAGTGGATAAAGCTCACGCATCCCTCCATGTATCTGCACTTACATTCAAATGCTGCGTAAAAATAATTTGCAGCTTATTGAAACAGGAGTCAGGAGTCAGAATTCAGAAAACAGACATGAATTTTGTACGAATGGCAAATGAATAAACAGGTTTAAAATCCTCATCCTCTTGACTCCTGACTCCTGACTTCTGAATTCTGAATTCTTCTTCCACAGAGGTATTTATGACACAAAAACTAAATTTTTCATCCGAACAAGATCGCTTACCGCCACAAAACATTGAGGCCGAAGAAGTGATACTCGGTGGGATTATGCTTGACCCAGATGCCATGAGCCGAATAGTAGATCGCTTAGTCGCGGATGCTTTTTACATCTCCTGCCATAAGGACATTTATCAAGCTGCGCTACGGCTCCATACACAAGGCAGACCCACAGATTTGCTGTCTGTAACCAGTTGGCTAACTGACAATGGGCTTTTGTTTCGCGCCGGTGGTCGAGATAAATTAGCTACACTCATTGACCGTACAGTTTCAGCCGTCAACATTGACGCTCTGGCAGAATTGGTCATGGAAAAATACCACCGCCGACAATTAATCAAAGCAGCAAACGAGATTTTACATCTCGGCTATGAAACCGAAACTGAATTACCACTGATTCTTGACGCTGCTGAACAAAAAGTTTTCAGTGTCACACAACAGCGCTCTCATGATGACCTGATTCATATTTCTGACTGTTTGGTTGACGCTTACCAAGAAATCGAGTCGCGCCATGCTGGTACATCTAGCCCCGCCATTTCTACCGGATTCTATGATTTGGATGGTTTACTCGGTGGTGGCTTTCGCCCCAAACGCCTGTATATACTCGCTGCTCGTCCATCTGTCGGTAAGTCTGCCCTTGCTGGTAACTTAGCTCAAAATGTCGCTCAATCCCAAAGATTACCTGTAGCTATCTTCAGTTTGGAAATGAGCCGCGAAGAATATGTGCAGAGATTCTTGTCAAGTGAATCCGGCATTGAGAACAGCTTACTCGAAATGGGGCGGCTCTCTAACAATCAGTGGCAACCCCTGAGTCAGGCGGTAGCACAACTTTCCGAACAAGGGATTTTTATCAATGATAATTCCTGCCCCACAATGAATGAGATTCGTAGTCAAGTCCGAAAAATCTCAGCCACACATGGTGGTGTCGGACTCGTTATCGTAGACTATTTACAGTTGATGTCCGAGGGTACTGATTCAAGAATGAACATGACCCAGAGAGTCGGTCAAATCAGCCGAGGACTCAAAAAATTAGCTAAGGATCTTGATGTTCCAGTCCTAGCCTTGTCTCAGTTAAGCCGGGAAGTCGAACAGCGTAATGATAAACGCCCTATACTAAGTGATCTTCGAGACAGTGGGGCGGTGGAACAAGACAGTGATGTTGTGATTATGCTTTACCGTGATGAGGTTCATAATCCTGATTCTCCTGACCGTGGCATTTCCGAGTTAATTGTCCGCAAGCAGAGAAATGGCCCTACTGGTACAGTCAAGCTGCTATTTGATAACCAGTTTACCAAGTTTAAAAACTTAGTACGTCATCGGCAGTTTTAGACATTAGACTACTGGGAATTTTTGAAGTAATCGATGGTTTGGTGAAGGCAGCGATGTCTCCGGCAACGTCAAGGACGAATACTGTATGGCTTCAATAGCTATCGCTCCCAACCAGACATGACCTCAACTATTGGAGTTTTAAAACACCGTGAAAGCACTGTCAGTTCGTCAACCCTGGGCTTATGCAATAATCCACTCCACAAAAAACATAGAAAATCGAGGCTGGCCTATCAATTATCGTGGCGATATTCTCATTCACGCCGCAAAAACCTGTACCAAAAAAGAGTACCAACTAGCAAAAGAATTTTGTCAAGACATGGGTGTGGTGTAGTAATCCCAGAATTAATCTCTTTACGTCGCGGTCAAGTTATTGGCATTGTCACAATAGTAGATTGCAAGTTTTCACAAGTTGCGTCTGGCTGGGGAATGGCTGGGCAATACCATTGGAAACTGGAGAATCCACGCGAGATTACACCAATTCCCTACATTGGGCGGTTGGGGATTTTTGAAGTACCCGATGATTTGGTCATAGAGGTGGCTGCATGATTAAAACAGCCCGAAGTCATACGCTACTTCCAAAACCAAAATCAGTAATAGTTGAGTTATCTGCAACACCCGAAAAATCAAGCGAGAAAGGGGTCAAAGCCTCACAGGGGGAATCAGTGGGTTGTCTTTATCAGTACCTCGAAACTAAAAAGCTACTTGATGGTTCAAACGTTTTTTATCCCCGTGTGATTGGTGAACGTGACCCGAATAATCCCTTTCATTGGCGATGGGCATTCAATTGGAAAGAGAAGATAAGCGGGGCATGGAAAGGCAAAAGTATAGGTTCAATTCCCCCTGGCGCTGTGACAATGATTCGGACACTGCAACAAGAGAGGGAGGCGGGAGGCGATCGCACAGTTGATTTTTCAACTAAAAAATTATGCAGCATCACCAGTAGTAGTAGTAGCAGTATTAATGCCAATCCAGTTATAGCCGTTGTTGATGAAGTTACCTGCTATATCATCAGGCTGGATACGATTATTTGAATCCTCTTGGCAAGTGTCAAAGTTACAAGCAATGATACTATCGTTGAGTTTGGCAGTGGCATAGTAAGTAGAGTTGTTGTAAATGCCACCACCATCACCAGACTCGTAACTACCAGAACTAAGTTCGATCCCAAAAGCTTTATTGTGCTTGATAATGCTGTTGCCCACTGTTAAGGTTGCATTATTGTAGATTCCAGCGCCAAAGTGTGCCTGATTGCCACTAATCATGCTATCACTTACGGTAACAATGCCTAAGCCGTCGTATGTAACATAGCTGCCTGGAAACACTCTTTTTGTTGTGCCAAAGTCTTGGTCGGGATCATTGTAGATGCCACCGCCGGCTGTACCTGCTTGATTGTCATTAATGCTGCTATGACTCAGATTAACAATACCGAATGTATTGTACCTTCTGAACTCGTTAAAGCTAGAGTTGTAGATCCCGCCACCGTAGTTGATGGCAGAGTTATCACTGATACTACTGTAACTCACCGATAGAGTGCCATAATTGTAGATCCCGCCTCCAGTGGATGCAGAATTGTCACTGATAAGACTCTTAATCACCGTCAGGTTGCCATAAGATATCGTATCAGGTGCTTTGTCACCTAGGTAGCTAAAACCTCCGTTGTAGATGCCACCGCCGCCGCTTTTTGCTGTGTTGCCATGAATGATGCTTTTACTCAGTGTTAGAATACCCAAGTTATAAATGCCACCACCATCAGCCCCAGCCAAATTGCCAGTAATAATGCAGTTACTCAGGCTTATAGTGCTGGAGGTGTGATTACCAGGAAATAAACTGGAATCATAATTATAGATGCCCCCGCCATTTTTCCCAGCCGAATTATCAGTAATGATGCTGTTAGTTAGAGTTATAATTTTAGGGTTAAAACCGGGGTAATATATGATAGCGCCGGTGGTATCATAGTAACCAGGGCCAGGGATACTATCATAGATACCACCACCGTCACCTTTGAGTGCGGAGTTTCTACTAATGATGCTATTATTCACGGTTATAGTGCCAGCGAGTGGTCCGTCGCCATTAAGATAAATCCCGCCGCCCCTAATACTTGCCAGGTTGTCAGTAATACTGCTGTTATTCACCGATAGATTTCCGGTGTCGAACATATAGAGACCGCCGCCATTAACTGCTGTGTTGTCACTAACACTGCTGTGGTTAACGGTCAGGCTGCCAGAGTTGAAAATGCCTCCGCCCTCGCCGCTGAAAAAATCGCCACTGCCACTGACCTTTACTGTGTTATCAGAGATGGTGCTATGGTTAAGGGTCATCGTGCCAGAGTTGAAAATGCCGCCGCCGTTGTTAGATGCTGTGTTTTGAAAGATGGTGCTGTGGTTGAGGGTCATGCTGCCCCGATTGGAAATGCCTCCGCCCTGATAAGCAGTGTTGCCAGTGATGATACTGTTGTTTAAGGTAAGAACACCTTTATTGGAAATTCCACCGCCTCCTTCTACGGCATTGTAACTATTGGTAATAGTCAGCCCGTTGATTGTAGCTGTTGCACCACTGGTAATATCAAAAACACGGGACGCACTATTATCACTAATAGTTAGTAAGTTCGGATTTCTGCCAAGAATAGTAATGTCATCTGTGATACTTAAACTACTACCAGTCAAACTGATGGTATGAGCTAGTCCATCATTAAAAAGTCCCCCAAAATTAATGATGTCTTTTCCTGACAGGGCATTAGCATCTAGAATTTCTTGCCGTAATGAACCTGCACCACTATCGTTGGTATTGGTAACGCTAAATCTAGCCATTGATATTGCTCCGATTTTTATTTAGGTGTATAAAAATTGCGCTCAAAGTTTATCATGATACTACTATGAAAGTTGAGCATTTTTATACTCCTCACAGATAATTGACAAATAAGTGATTTACTGGTATTCAGGAGAGAACAAGATGACTGCAACTATATACTCGTACATTGCCCCAAAAGCCTAGTGCTACGAGCAAGCAGCAATCCCCATGCAAGCGGCTTCATGTGATTATTCCCATTGCAGATATGCTGTGGACTTCTAAGCATTAGCCCTCAGTAACGCAAAGGTACTTGTTCCACCGCGCAAATGAATTTTCTTTAAATTCTGCGATGTCTAACGACAAGCCGTTTCACGTCTACGCTAATCAAACTCAGGGACAGGTAGAACAGGGAAATTCAGCAACTCTTGGAGACGCTACGCGAACGTTGTTGGTTAAAAATTCAGTTTCGGAATAATTTTTTATTTAAAAGTTATACTGAGCAAACAAATAAGAAATTCAAATATTAAGGAATTTCCCTTAATCATGAAAGAAATATGATAATCAATTATTTAAAAATCAGGAAGATATCTTTTTCAAAATAATTAAAAAAGCTGACTTTTTCATTTTTTTAGTGTAGGCTGAATAAAGATTGAAAGGGAGTAGCTGCTGGCCAATTAAGTCAGTACATCTGAATCAACATACTGGCGAATTGCCTGGTTCAGATGACAAGTTTTTGAGTCTCAGTAGTTAACTGAGCCAAATCTTTATGCTTGGGAGCGAGACTTTCACTAAGTTCACATCTGATGTGAGCTTGGTGGAGTACATCTGTGCTGCTCAAGCTCACTCAGGAAAATTGTAATCAATCTGAGGAGCTTGCTCGGCTAATATCACAATGGAATTAAATCTTTTTGTTTCTACTTTTGCACTGATATTTGTGGCGGAACTACCAGATAAAACTGCTTTTGCAGCTTTATTACTTGCCACTTGTCATCATCCTCTGGCAGTTTTTACAGGCGCAGCAGCAGCATTTGTAATTCAAAGCCTTGTTGCAGTTGCATTTGGGAGTTTATTTAGCCTTTTACCACCAACACTTATTCATATAAGCGCGGGAATTTTGTTTTTAGTTTTTGCAATTATGATGTGGCGTAAGAAGGAATCAGATGGTGAAGATGTTAAATGTGATCAGCAAAGGAATAAAAGTCGTTTTTCTCAATCTGTCACATCAACATTTTTGACTATTTTTATTGCCGAATGGGGAGATTTAACACAGCTAGCTACTGCTACTTTAGCAGCAAAATATCATTCTCCCATCACTATTTTCACTTCTGCAACTTTAGCGCTTTGGACTGTGACAGCTATTGCGGTAATAGTCGGATATAAAGCCAAACATTTAATCCCACAAAATTTGTTACAGAGGGTTGCTGCAACTGCATTTGCGGTAGTTGGAATTGGACTATTAATCAAACATTAGTATTAATTTACAATCCCACCTGGCGTGGGATTTTTTCTAAATTTGATTATTGAGATATTGGTTTAAAATTTCCGAATCACTCACGAACTCCTCATTTAACAAAGTCTAGGGGTTTAACGGTACTGCCATTGGTGTAAAAGAAATATCCTCTTTGTCCATAGCCTCATCATTTTCTGATGGAGTAAGGCGTTGACGAACCGTTACCATTTCCCACGCTGTATGAGCAACAAGTAATCCACCTGCTAGCCGTAGCACCTGAAGTGAAATCCCAAAAAATTCTAGTATCCATCTGCCAGCTACTAAAAACACAGCTAAAACTAAAACTACATTCGTGGCAGTTTGTATTGCCTGCTGATGACGCTGTGATGATGTTTCCTTCGCTGTTAAACTATAAAAAACCGGAACTGCACCTATTGGATTGGCAATTGGAAAAAGAGCTACGAAGGTTGCTAATGTATTTGAAATTAACGACATTATCAATATTTGGATATCTTGGTTCCCTAAAAGCAGGTTTAGCAGACAGCCGGGATAAGGTTGTACCCACTTTACTGCTTTAAGAAAAACTCGAAGAACCATTGAAGCAACTACAGGGGGTAGATATAGCGAAGCTGTCATGAAGGGCAAGATGCACTGAAAACTCTTACTCTATATAGGTTTCAGCGATGTTTGAGTAAAATTGACACTA
>NZ_JBALDL010000102.1:0-3937 GCF_036917465.1 Nostoc sp. | reverse complement strand
GCTGTTAAATCAGGGAGAGTTAATAATTAAATGGGGAAGAAAAATAAAAAATAAAGGTAATGCTGCTATTGCAAACTAAATGTGGAACAGCTTAACAGACTTAATTGATGCAAAAACGACGACTCCGCCACGTGAAATTACAGCTACTCCCATTAACTGGCATGAAGTGTGCAGCATCATGCTAAAACCGCAGCGCCGGATAACCAGCAACCTCTTGATGCAAGATGAATCTGCCAAAAAAGAAAGAAAGCAGATTTATGTTCCCCTAATACTGGTGCAAAAGACGAAAACAGATAAACATGACCAGAGAAACCTTTCCCCAGATGTGGGAACACGTCTTTATGAACCTGATGAAACAGAACAGCGATTTGAGCATGGAGCTTTCTTAAGTCAAATTTTAGAATGCGGTGAAGGTAAAACTAAAGGTAATCAGATAGCAGTAATTGGAGAACCAGGTGCAGGGAAAACAACACTGCTGCAAGAGATTGCTTTTTGGGTATTAGACAAATACTTAGGATTTCCGATTTGGATTTCTCTAGCAGACTTGGGACGAAATATAAATTTTACGGATATTGAAACATATATACTTAATAGTTGGCTTGAGCAAGCAATTCCTCCAACACAGTTAACTCAAGAAATACGGGATGACTTTATAAACCAAATTCAGCAAGGACGAGTATGGCTGCTTTTGGATGGGGTGGATGAAATATATGGAGGGTCAGCATCTCACCAGCCATTAGACGAAATTTTTTGTCAGTTAACTAGATGGATAGGGCGTTTATCACGGGTGGTTTTAACTTGTCGGCTGAATGTTTGGCAAGCAGATCGTAACGCACTAGAAACCTTTGAAACCTATCGCCTACTAGACTTTGACTATCCCCAACAAGTACATCAGTTTATCGATAACTGGTTTGGGAAAGATAGTGAAAAAGGAGTACGGTTAAAGGCAGAATTAGACTTAGTTGAACGGGTGCGCTTACGGGATTTTGGGCAAACTCCCCTGATGTTGGCGTTGTTGTGTGCTATTTGGCAAGGTCAGGAGGGGAATTTACCAGAGACAAAGGCGGGATTACATCATCAGTGTGTGCAGCAGTTCTACACATGGAAAAAAAACTGTTTCCAAATTAGCGAACAAGAGCAGAGGGAATTAAACTTAGGTTTGGGACATTTAGCTCTACGGGATATTAACGAAGGTGGTTCACGGTTCCGGTTGCGGAGAAGTTTTATTATTAAGGTATTAGGCTATCCAGATGATGAGACATCGCTGTTTTACAAAGCATTGCAACTCGGCTGGCTGAACCATGTAGGGATTGCATCTGAATCTCCTGGCAAAGAAAAAGTTTATGCCTTCTACCATGCCACCTTTGAGGAATATTTTGCAGCGCTAGCTGTTGACGATTGGCACTATTTTCTAAATCACGTTCCTGAAAATCCAGAACAAGGAAGCTATCGCATATTTGAACCACAATGGAAAGAAGTGATTTTGCTGTGGTTGGGGCGAGAGGATATAAAAGAGGATCTAAAGGAAGAATTTATTAAGGCGTTAGTAGAGTTTGAAGATGGGTGCAATAGTCCAAGCCAAATTCCTGACTGGAAAGGATTTTATGAGTATCGTGCCTATTTTCTAGCGGCAGCTGGGATTGCCGAGTTTAAAAATTGTAGTTTGGCAGATACAATTGTAGAGCAAATCATCACCTGGGGCGTTGATTATTCCAATAATCAAACACAGGATTGGCAGAGATTTAACCAACAGATAGAAGAAAATTCTAGGGCTGTACTAGTAGAGACGGAGCGCAAAAAAGCGACCACTGCATTAGTAGAGTTAATAAGGAATTCTCAAAAAGAATCTAGCCGTAGACAAGCGGCATCAATTTTAGGAAAAATAGCTAAATATAATCCCACTACTATCACTGCATTAGTAGAGTTAATAGAGAATTCTCAAAAAGAATATGTCCGTAGACAAGCAGCATCAATTTTAGGAGAAATAGCTAAATATAATCCTACTGCTATCACTGCATTAGTGGAGTTAATAGGAAATTCTCAATCGGAATATACTCGTAGGCAAGTGGCATCAATTTTAGGAGAAATAGCTAAATATAATCCTACTGCTATCACTGCATTAGTGGAGTTAATAGAGAATTCTCAATCGGAATATACTCGGAGCCAAGCAGCATCAATTCTGGGAAAAATAGCTCCTCCAAATAATCTCACTGCTATCACTGCATTAGTGGAGTTAATAGAGAATTCTCAATCGGAATATACTCGGAGCCAAGCAGCATCAATTCTAGGAAAAATAGCTCCTCCAAATAATTCCACTGTTATCACTGCATTAGTGAAGTTAATCAGGAATTCTCAATCGGAATCAACTTGGAGCCAAGCAGCATATAGTTTAGGTGAAATGGCTCCAAATAATTCCACTGCTATGACTGCATTAGTAGAGTTAATCAGGAATTCTCAATCGGAATCAACCCGTAGACAAGCAGCATATAGTTTGGGAAAAATAGCTCCTCCAAATAATTCCATTGCTATTACTGCATTAGTCGAGTTAATAGGAAATTCTCAATCGGAATATACTCGGAGCCAAGCGGTATTAATTTTAGGAAAAATAGCCCCACATAATCCTACTACTATCACTGCGTTAGTGGAGTTAATAAGGAATTGTCAATCGGAATCAACTCGCAGTCAAGCGGTATTAATTTTAGGGGAAATAGATAAAGATAATCCTACTACTATCACTGCGTTAGTGGAGTTAATAGCAAATTGTCAGTCTGAATCTACTCGCAGGCAAGCGGCATTAATTTTAGGGAAAATAGATAAAGATAATTCCACTGCTATCGCTGCGTTAGTGGAGTTAATAGCAAATTGTCAGTCTGAATATACCCGTAGGCAAGCGGCATTAATTTTAGGGGAGATAGATAAAGATAATTCCACTACTATCGCTGCATTAGTGGAGTTAATAAAGAATTCTCAATCGGAATCAACTCGTAGGCAAGCAGCATCGATTTTAGGGGAGATAGATAAAGATAATTCCACTGCTATCACCATATTAGTCAAGTTCATAGAGAGTTCTCAATCGGAATCTACTCGTAGGCAAGCAGCATATAGTTTAGGAAAAATAGCTCCAAATAATTCCACTGCTATTACTGCATTAGTGGAGTTAATTAGGAATTCTCAATCGGAATATACTCGGAGCCAAGCAGCATCAATTCTAGGAAAAATAGCTCCTCCAAATAATTCCACTGTTATCACTGCATTAGTGAAGTTAATCAGGAATTCTCAATCGGAATATACTCGGAGCCAAGTAGCATATAGTTTAGGTGAAATAGCTCCAAATAATTCCACTGCTATCACTGCATTAGTGGAGTTAATCAGGAATTCTCAATTTGAATCAACTTGTAGACAAGCGGCATATAGTTTAGGAAAAATAGCTCCTCCAAATAATTCCACTGCTATCACTGTATTAGTGGAGTTAATCAGGAATTCTCAATCTGAGTATATTTGTAGACAAGCGGCAAATACTTTAGGGAAAATAGCTAAAGATAATCTCACTGCTATCACTGCATTAGTGGAGTTAATCAGGAATTCTCAATCAGAATCTACCCGTATGCAAGCGGCAGAGAGATTACAAGATTTGTTAACAGAATCTAATAATATGGCAAAAGTTGTCGCCGCCTTAAAAAATGATTTATCAGATAAGGCTTACAAAGTTATCTGGCACTGCACCCAAACTATGACTTATCCAACCTTTTATCAAGCTTGGCATTGCTAGTCAGGTTGTAAAGTAACGCCCATGCTGTCACACCGACTATCAGCTAACGTCAGATCAATGCTTTGACGCACTAATTACACGTATTAGCCCTAACGTGTTGGAAAGGGGTTGGCAAGAGCAAGTGGAAGAACTGAGGACTACGGGGATGCGTTGCTGCTTAATACTTTT
>NZ_JBALDL010000101.1:0-12214 GCF_036917465.1 Nostoc sp. | reverse complement strand
GCGGATGCTTTGAGACTGACAAGATAATATTTTTAACCTCTAATTCCATTTGGTTTGCGTTCTCTCATATCGCTTTTAGTCTAAACTCCAGTTATCATATACAGCAGATTGCAACTTGGTGAGGTACAGATCATCGTAGGGGGACAACATGTTGTCCCCCTACCCGTGTACTTCATTTACCTGCAATACGCTGTAAGTCATTCTTTTACTACCTTTAGGGTGCATAAATGAATATCAGTACAACCGCTTATAAAGCCTCCCATTGCTTGGATTTGTTGTAGGTAATCAAGGACGGTTTTGGTGATAAGTTCTCCCGGCATTAACACGGGAATACCTGGGGGATAGGGACAGACGATTTCAGCACAGATGCGATCGCTTGTTTTTGCTAAAGGCAATGTTTCGCTGACGGCAAAAAAGGCTTCACGGGGAGAAGAATGTAAAGCATGAGCCTGTGTACTTAAAAGATTTTGCCCATTAGGATTGGTAACAGTCAAGTTGGTTCGGCGATATTCTTTGGCAAGAGTGGTAAAACTTTGTACTAATTGCTCAATATCGGTTGCGGTGTTGCCCAAACTAATGATAAAGGTGAGGTGTTGCAGTGAAGCGAATTCAGCAGTGACAGCAAATTTTTCATCCAGAATTTCCTCTGCTTCAAATCCGGTTAAGCCTAAACCAGAAACAGTTACAGTTAATCGCGTTTCGTCTAAAGCTACAAAATTGGGAGATCCCCCCAACCCCCCTTGAGAAGGGGGGCTAAGAATTTGTAAGACAGATAATCCAGGAATTTGACTGATTTTTGTTCTCGCTTCATTGGCAAGTTCCAATGTGCGAGACATCAGCATTTTTCCGTAGAGTGCCATTTGCTGACGGGCTGCATCTAAAGAAGCTAAAAGTAAATAACTAGGACTGGTAGATTGTACGAGTTGCAAAGCTTTACTGATGCGATCGCTATCTATCCGATTACCTTGAATATGTAACATCGATGCCTGTGTCATTGCACCGAGTACTTTGTGGATAGATTGTACAGTTAAATCAGCACCTGCGGCTAAAGCTGGAGTGGGTAATTTTGGATGAAAGGCAAAGTGTGCGCCGTGTGCCTCATCTACGAGTAAAGGAATATTGTATTTATGGGTGATATTGGCGATCGCACTCAAATCTCCGCAAACACCGTAATATGTTGGATAAACTGTTAAAACTGCTTTCGCATCGGGATGTTCTTGTAGTGCAGATTGCACAGCATTGGGCGTGATACTGTGGGCGATATCTAAAACTGGATCGTATTCAGGATTGATAAAAATTGGGATTGCACCAGAGAGAATTAAACCTGCGATCGCAGAAGAATGAACATTCCGAGGCAAAATGATTTTATCACCTGTGCCACAGATAGCGAGAATTGCCGCTTCAATTCCACAGGTAGAACCGTTGACAAGGAACCATGTTTGCGAAGCGCCATAAGCCTCAGCCGCCAGTTGTTGTGCTTCTTGAATAACGCCTTGGGGTGTAAAAAGATTATCTAAATCTGCTAATTCGGTTAAATCAGCACGAAAGACAGCTTTACCAAATAAATCAGCTAAGGGTTGATAAATTCCCTCACCTTGTTTATGTCCGGGCGTGTAAAAAGGCGCATGAGGTCTAGTTGAATTTGCTTTTAAGGCATCTAATAGAGGTGTTTGGTTTTGATTGAGCATTTTTGAAAAAACGAACCGTCAATGATAAAATTTGAAGTCTGTTAACTAAGTGGGTCAAATTAAATATAAAACCTCACCCTGCCTCCCGCTTCCCTCTCCTTACTAAGGCTACGGTGTACACACATCTTTGTACAAACCCAAAATCGTTGGAGATCCCCCTAAATCCATGCCACATGCTCCACTTAAGAAGGGGGACTTTAAGAGACTTTTGCCCCCCTTTTTAAGGGGGGTTGGGGGGATAAAAAGCCTAATCCGCCTAATTGACTAGGAGCTACGGTGTCATAGATTTTAACTCTTCTAGTAGTTTCGTAGGGTGCGTTAGGGACACGCCGAAATAACAAATGAGTACCCCGAAACAACAAATGAGTACCCCAAAATAACAAATGAGTACCCCGAAACAACAAATGGGTTCGCCGAAACAACAAATGGGTTCGCCGAAACAACAAATGAGTACCCCGAAATAACAAATGGGTTCGCCGAAATAACAAATGGGTTCGCCGAAACAACAAATGAGTACCCCGAAATAACAAATGAGTACCCCGAAATAACAAATGAGTACCCCGAAATAACAAATGAGTACCCCGAAATAACAAATGCGTTGGCGTAGCCCGCACTTCTCTGCGAGACGCTCTTGCTAGCAAGATCCCCGTAGGGATACGACAAAGCTACAACTCATAGAGAGGCTGCGCGGCTACGCTCAGGACAAGCTGAGGACAAGCTCAGTATAAGTCAGTGACCACCGCAGGCGATCGCCATGATTGCAACAATTTAGCTTTCTCACGCCAGCGTTACACACGGCAATTCTTTGGTAGATGAAGTTTTTTTAACTTGTGTGTACACCGTAGCCTTTTAGGAGAGAGAAATGGAAGTGAGGTCTGAAGTGTATTGCATCCAAATCAGAAACGCTATATTACTTTGTATAAATAGCAGATTATTAACGTTCCCCCTTTAGAAAAAAAGTTTTTGGTTTACTGTTCAGGGTTGAGAAAAATTGGTATTGCACGCAGAAGCGCAAAGGACACAGAGGAAGAAGAGACTCGTTACACAGAATGCTGTGCTTGCGTTAAAATCCGTAAGTCCTGCGTGGCTGACTAGATGAGACCCTATCATCAAATCCCAATTTTCGAGTGTGGTGAACCGCTAATGGCGATTCCTTTAGAATTATTTGCAGTGGAATCTCCCCATCCTTATGAAAAATTAGGTGCGCCCTATGGCGAACAATCACCTTATTATCTCCGTCAAAGGGTTATTGAAAATTTGATCCAGACACAAAATTACCTTAATTTGCTGCATCCCAACTGGCATATCCAAATCTTTGATGCTTATCGCCCGATCGCAGTTCAGCAGTTTATGGTAGATTACAGCTTCACCCAAGCACTACAGTACAGGGGATTAACTGACGCGGAGTTATCCCCAAACCAACGCCAAGAGATTTGGGAAGCGGTTTATGGAATTTGGGCTGTACCAAGTTTGGATGAAAAAACTCCGCCTCCTCACAGTACGGGTGCGGCGGTGGATGTGACGCTAGTAGATGATTGTGGGCAAATAGTAAATATGGGTTCGCCGATTGATGAAATGTCAGAGCGATCGCATCCCGATTATTATGCCAATAATGACCATCCAGAAGCACAACAGTATCATGCTCACCGTCAGCTATTGCAAGATGTAATGTTAAAAGTCGGCTTTCAACGCAATCCTAGAGAGTGGTGGCATTTTTCTGTTGGCGATCAAATGTGGGCTTGGCTGAATAATCAATCGAATCCAGCCAATCCTGTCACAGCACGTTATGGGCGTATTGCATAGATACTTTCTTTATGCATCTAAAGGATTCAGTTCCTTTAACTCGTCGGTAGTATAAGTACCAATGGGAGTCCAAACTAGATAGGGAAGAAGTAACAGCGCCGCCATTAGAGAAATCGGCAAAACGCAGATTGCGAGGACAACGCCTGAAATCAAACCAACTAGCCCAAGAACTTCCCCAGCTTTAAGACTGCGGAACCTCAGCATTATAGGTATGTAGGCAACGGTGATAATTTCCACCAAGAGGTACAAAGCCATTACTAGCCAAGTAATAATGCCGCCTGGATTTTTTTCCCAAACGATATAAGCTGAAGCTGCACCGGAAATAAAAATTACAGTCCAGATGATCGGAATCAACGGCTCAAAAACTAGCCACCGAGGGCGACTTAAGTTTGCAAACCATTTAACATCACGCGGCGTAATCAAGAAACTACCAAGGGCGATGAAAAAAGTTACAGCCCCAATTATTATCCAAGATGGAATCATAATGACCTCAAGCTTTGTGTATTTTGTCAAGTCATACACTGCAAGTTTGACAATTTAGGGCATAGCTTTAATCATTCGTTGGTGCGAATTTTAGATATCTTGAGGATTGAGACTGATCATCTGCCAAGTGGTGTAAGTACCGATAGGACTCCAGAGCAAATAAGGAACTAGTAGCAATGCCGCCCACCCAGAAAAACCTAAAACTGCAAGTATTAATAAAGCACAAATGATAAAACCTGTGCCACCAAGAATTGTGCCTATTTTTAGACTGCGAAGCCTAAACATTACGGGCGTATAGGCAATGGTCACAATTTCTAAAAGCAAGTATAAACCCATGATTAACCAGGTTGAGGTGCTTCCTGGGTCTTTCTCCCAGACAATATAAGCCGACCAAGCACCGCAAATAAATATTACAGTCCAGATAATTGGAATCGCACCCTCAAAAGTTAACCATCTCGGTCTTTGTAAGCGCTTGAACCATTGGCGATCGCTAGGCGTAATCACGTTAGCGGCTAAAGCAACCAAGAAAGCTACGCCCCCAATCACCATCCAAGATTTAATCATGCCTGTTAGTCCTTTAGAAGCGCTATCTATCCCTTAATATCACTTTTTATGTATGATTAAAGCTATATAATAGCAATACTTTCAGCCTCACAGAAATTGCTAAATCTAGCCCTTTCAAAGACCTGGCTAACTTAGCTTCTGTCCGCACCGCCCTAGATGATCCAGAACACGAATGGACATTTTGATTTTATAACAGCGCGATCGCTCTCCTAAAACCTTATCTATATTTTCTACCATTCTCCCTTCCGTTAGCGATCGCTATTTTTTGCTCGGTCGCATAGCTGTATCGGTAATCTATTAGATGCTGGTGCAGATATCGTCACCATAGCGAAACTTGCCGGTCATGCGTCACCAAGCACTACAAGTAAGTATGACAGGCGTGGGGAAGCGGCGAAGAAACGGGCGATTGATTTGCTAAATGTACCTTACAGTAGACCCAAAAATTGAACTGAAGTTGGGTAAGCAAGCATCTGGGTATAAAACTGCTCAGAAAGCTCTAAATTATTTTATTGCTAAACTAATCGGTTGAGTTTAGCTCTTTGAGGAATTCGCCAACGGTATCTGTCACTTAGTTTAACCTCTACTGCTACTTTTCTGAAATTAATTTTTTAAAGTGCGTGTTGTATCGGATATTATCAAAATCAGAGCTAGTTTCCGCCATTTTTTATACTTTTTAGGATTAAGACTAATTGCTTGTTGTAAATTTTCTATTGCCAAATCGATATTATTTTGTAAAGCGTAGCAACAGGCTTTATTATAAAAGATTAATGGGTTATCAGGCTGAATTTCTACAGCTTTATCGTAGGATGCAACAGCTTCTTCTAATCTTCCTAACTGCTCCAGCACATAACCTAAGATTTATAGGTTTACTTGATGGCTACTTTTTGGTAAACATCTACTGTTTGAGCAGCAATATTTGACCAGTTCAAATCTTGTTGACAACGTATTAAAGCTGCTTCTTGTATTTTCTGTTGTAATTGAGTATCACTTAATAGCCGAATAATAGCGTTAGCAAGACCACGGACATCACAGGGTTCTACTAATAAGCCATCTTCTTCATGCCTAATCATCTCCGCTAAACCGCCAAGATTAGAAGCAATTACGGGTGTTCCTAGAGAATACGCCATCGTCGCGACACCACTTTGTGAAGATTCAATATAAGGGAGAATTACTGCTGTACTTCTTTGGAATAAAGGTGCTACGGCTTCATTGAGTATGAAACCGCTTAAGAGTTCGTAGTATTTTTTGTCAGTTGCTTGTAATAAGTGCTCAATATTTTCGCCCTGTCCAGCAATAATCAGCTTAACTTCTGGAATATGTTCTGCAACCAAAGGTAGAGCCTGTATGAGATATTTTAATCCTTTGTAAGGCCAAATGCGTCCGAAGAATAGCAAAGTATAAGGTTCACGTTCCCGTATCTTCTTCCCTGAAAAAGATTGAAACAAACTACCTAGTTCACCATGAGGCAAGACATTAACTCGTGCGGACGGCACGTGGAATTGCTGGACAAGAGCATTTTTTAGCAACTTAGTATGGACAATCAACTGCTGGGAACGATAATAAGCTATTTTGCGAGTATATTGGGTACCAGGAATGAGATCGCGATCTCCAGGGTGCGCAAATACATCATGAATTGTTGTCACTAAAGGCGGCATTGTATTACCAAGGAGCATTAAATCATACCAAGGATCGTTATTTTCTTGGACGTGCAGTACATCTGGTTTTATTTCTCGAATCATTCGCATTATTGCAGACATTACAAATATATTGCGTGGGTTGCGGATACGTGGTTTCTCAATTTTAATGATATGAATACGCGGATCGATAAAATCTTTATATTGAGAATATATTTTTTCTGAGTGAATGAATGTCAAATCAACATAATTTACTAATTGATTTGCTAATTGAAGAGTATAGCCACTAAAGGGAAAATGTAATAGAGTAACTTGCAGCATGGTTATTGTTAATTTACCTAATTTGAGTGAATTTTTTTAAATGAATATTTAGAGTTACTTCCTAAACTAGGGCGTGTCATTAATTAAGCCAGATAATAGTAGCAGCAAGATAAGTTGATCTGAGAAAGTTGATTGATCACTTATCATAACGTGTGGCGATCACTCGATATTATTTGAACCCCAAATCGTTCGGGTAGTCCCGCTACGGAATACCTGCTCGGTATTCGTACAGCACTGCTTCCACAAACAATCGATTATTTTTAGCTATCACTCTGACAGTCTGTTTTTGCCCTGGTAGTAAATCTTTGATGCGTTCCCACTGGTCATCCCGCAAAGCATAGCGGTGTGTCATGATCGTACTTTTCTTAATTACTTAACTCTGACTCAGATATCAATTCTAAATTAAATTGATACCTATTTGATGACACACCCTAAAATTATTTTAAGATTCACCCACTTTTTTGAGAATATAAGTAATACGATGCAAAAATACCTCTTGAATAATAGGGATAGAGGCTAGAGGATACAGAAAAATAGAGAGCAAGTTGATTAATTTATTCTGAGAAATATTTCTACCGATACTACCTACAGGCTTACGACCTCGGAGAATTACTTGCCAATTTTTCTTCTTGATGAGGCTTTGGAATTTAGCTACAGTAGTGCCATTGATTGTATTGCCTTTCTCCCAAGTTTTTAAGCTGGCAGAGTCACGCTGATCTTATATCCCCCGAATAGAATTCGGGGATATTAAGCCTGAATTCTTCTTCATTTCTTAAACTCGCTCGAATAAATCAAGTCGATATTCTTCCTCTCGTTGACCTTTTAAATGCCGCAGTTGATTTGGGGCCAACTCAAAAAACGAGTTATGAACTTCATCCCCACTCAACGGATGATCACGCCAATAAGGTGTCCAATGAACTAAAAGTAGATGTCCTCCAGGTTCTAGGTGTTCTAAAATGCACTGTTGAGATTTTTTCAGGTCTTTCCAGCTCCAGTAATAGCCAACTTCCGAGACTAGAGTCAAATCAAATATCTCATCGGGATATTGCTCTGGGACACGCATAATCTGGAACTTGACATTGGAGAGATGCTGACAGCGCTCTTTTGCTCTATCCTGCGCCAGTTGTGACATATCAACCGAGAGGAGTGAGTCACAACGCTTTTGTAGCTTTTCAGTTAAAACGCCAATGGAACCGCCAATTTCAAAGGCAGACCGATAGCGCTCTTTGGGTAAAGCTGCGATCGTCGCAGCATATTTGTTAGCTTCGTATTCCCTTGTCTCGTACTTCCACGGGTCGGGATCTTTGCTGTAGAATTGATCGAAGTAGCTGGCTGGTAAGGAGTCAGATTCTAACAAGCTCAGTTTATAACGACCAAAAAGCAGTTTATTAATCTTGTGTTTAAGTTGTTTAAGTTTTAGCATCAATCTGCCTTAGTTACTATTGATAGCAAATATTAATGAGATGTAATATTATTCATCTCCTTTTTCAGACTGATTATCAGCAAATAAATCTTAAAAGGATTTGAGACAAAAGTCAAGAAGAAGAGAGTACCGAAATACGGTCATGAAGAGACAACTCTAAATGGCTTTGAGCAAGTAATCCAAGTTGCGGGTTATGAAATTCTAGGTGCTTGGTAACAGTCGATTCAGGCGATCGCGCACTCGGAAGTTGCGGTTGCACGTAGCGCCACCGCAACTTCGACTCGATCAAAAATACCACTACTGAATCATATTCAAGTATTAATTGTTGCTTTTAATATAAAGGCTTGTCGAACAGTAAATGCAAAAATAAATGCTTCTAGTTTCAGTAAAAACCCTTCATATGTGACCGCATGAATTGATTTCGGGAAAACACAAGTCATACTACTAAAAACGGTTTCAATATAATGCCGAGTATGTTGTTTAATACGTATTATCAAACAGGAGATAAAGTTTTACTGAAGATTGATACACAAGGTTATGAAAAAGATATTTTAGAAGGTGCTGATTCTTCTATTAAATATATTTGTGGACTTCAATTAGAACTATCATTTAAAGAACATTATGAAGGTGAAATTTTGTTTATGGATATGATAAGCTTTTTATCTGAAAAAGGATTTACGTTAGTGGCATTAAGTCCACTTAGCCATAATTTGATCAGTAAGAATATATTATAAGCTGACGGAATATTTTGGCGTTTAGATGAATCAATTATGTCTAATATAATTTGAAGATAATTAACTCCACCATCAGCCTATTCAAGATTCATAACTGCCAGAACTGAGTTCGGTTTCGAAAGCATTTTTTCTGCCCAGTTAATCAACTTCTCAACATTAAAATAACGACATTGAGAACGTTGAGATGGAGGAGATATAAAGGATAATTCTGTTTGTTGAAGTTGATGCCGACAATGATTTACATTTTTTTATAAAAGATTGATATTTTTCAGATTTTACTAATTCATCTTTGAGTAATGCCGTTTTGTCATTTCTTAGTCTAAACACCAATAAGTAGGTAGGCGTAATTAAATATAAGATCAAACCTCACCCTCAATCCCTCTCCAAAGTATCGGAGAGGGAAGCCGGAGGCAGGGTGAGGTTTGATATTTAATTTGACCCACTTACTTACTGCATAGCTATTCAGTCTTCAAAAATCTTCATCATCAACAAAAAATTCTGCATCGTCTTCCAATCGGGAATTACGCTGGCGAAAACCAGCTAGTCCCCAGAGAGGTTGGAGCAGTGCCATGACAATTAACCCTAAACCGGCACTAAAAGCTAGTACTAAACCCATTGGTATTTGAATCGATTGGAATGTTAAGAATTTTAACGATACGGGTGTGGCATTTTGGACTGAAATAATTGCGATCGCTATTACCCAAACCGCTAAAACTAGAGATGTCAAAAAAGGAGCGAGAGTTTTCATACTTTGATTGAAGTGAGAGTTAGGAGTTAGGAATGAGGAGTCAGGAGTTATTAATTTAGAACTCGTAACTCATAATTAACTCTGTAATAGGAGTTAGAAGTTAAGAATTGTTAATTTACAACTCCTAACTCCTAACTCTTAAGTGCTAATTCTTATGCCTCTAATTTAGCAATGACACTCTCTAACTCTTGTGCGATTTTGGTGAGTTTTTCGGGAGTGTTGGTTTCTAGGTAGACGCGCACCAGTGGTTCTGTACCAGAAGGACGTAGTAAAATCCAGCTACCTTCATCTAAATAGAGCTTAATACCATCTTTACGCCCTATTTCCTTGACTTTAATTCCTGCTACCTCTGTAGGTGGATTTTTCGTAAAAGAGTCGATGAGGGAAGTTTTGTGTGCCTCTGTGAGGTGCAAATCTAGGCGATTGTTGTAAAGTGGGCCATCAGCTTGGGCGATCGCTTCCTTAACAAGTTGACTCAAAGGTTTGCCTTCATAAGCGATCGCTTCTGCCACCAGCATATCGGCTAAAATCCCGTCTTTTTCGGGAATATGCCCAAGAATACTCAAACCGCCTGATTCTTCTCCACCGATTAATACGGCAGTTTCGCGCATTTTTTCGCCGATATATTTAAAACCAACTGCTGTTTCATAAATTTGCAGCCCATTTTTAGCAGCGAAATTATCTAGCAGGTGGGTTGTCGCCACAGTGCGGACGATCGCGCCGGTTTTACCTTTGTTTTTGAGCAAATGACGTGCTAGAACTAGCAGCACAGTATTGGGAGTAAGGACAGTTCCTTGTTCATCAACAATGCCAAAGCGATCGCTATCTCCATCGGTTGCCAAGCCCAAATCAGCGCGATCGCGGACTACTGCTTCCACTAACTCAACTAATTGTTCTCCTTTGGGTTCTGGCATTCCACCGCCAAATAAAACATCTCTCCAATTGTGTAAACTTTCTAACTGAACGCCACTATGTTGTAAAACTTCATCTAAATAGCCGCGAGAGGTAGAATACAAAGCATCATACTTTATCTTTAAATTAGCGCTTTTAAGCCGTTCTATATCAAGTAGGGTATAGATAAATTGCAGGTAATCTGGTTTGGGATCGAAAATAGAAATTGAACCTGATGGGTTACTCCCAGGCAACTCATCCGATGCGCTTTCTATATTTGCCACAATAGTATCAGTAATCTCTGGAGTGGCAGGCCCAGCATAATCGGGTATATATTTAATTCCACAGTAGCGTGCTGGATTATGGCTAGCAGTAAACATCAATGCCCCTGCCGATTTTAGGTGACGGGCGTTGTAGGCAATTACTGGTGTGGGGCAATCCCCATTAGTAATTTTCACTCTCCAACCCAAGTCTGCCAGGACTTGGGCTGATGTTTGGGCAAACTGGTCAGCTAAAAAGCGAGTATCGTAGGCAATAAGTACTGGTCTGTCTTTTTTGTAGGCTGTTTCTAAATAAGTGGCGATCGCCCTTGTTACTTTCCGCACATTTGCAAAAGTAAAATCATCGGCAATAATCCCTCGCCATCCATCAGTGCCAAATTTAATCTTGCTGGACATTTTTGCCACTTGCTTCCGTACATTATCAGTACTATAAAAGCTTCCCGTAAAGCTTGTGTAGCAGCAAGTATCCTCCGAAGTTATTTTCTAAGGAAGCCTTAGTTTAAACTTCTCCCCACCGTATTTTCTCTCACTGTTTCTGAGCAATGTCAACCCCCGATCGACCTTTTGCCAGTTATCACCTTTGGTCTCTAGTTGCCCCAGCGACTGGGCAAGAACGCTGGCATTGCCAGATGAGACGGGGGTTTATCAAAGCACGGCAACACGAACCACAAGTCAAAGCTCTTTTAGGGCAAGCCACCGCACCCCAGAGGATTGGCATACTGGCCCAAAAAGGCATTTATGAGTTTCATCATCACAGCTATCTGTTGAAGGAAGTAGATGGTGTAGCAAGAGTTGCACAGCTACTTAAATTAGGCAACTCAAGCGTTCAAGTTCAGCAACGAGTGCTGCAAATTTTACAAAAATATCATGATGCCCCGTTGTTGTTGGATAAAGATATTATCCAATTAACTCCGGGTGATGAAGGTTTTCCTAAACCGATAGTAGTTGAACAAGAAGATTATTGCTTTCGCTTATATGCGGCTATGGACTGCGTTTTTATTGAGTCTGATAAGACTTTACATATTTTAGATTTCAAAACTGGTAAGTCAGCTTTTGACAAACGACAGGCTTTAGTTTATTTATTAGCTGCTCGTTATCTTTACCCTGGACGAGAAGCTGTTGCATCATTTTATAATTTAGAAATATGTAAAAAGTCTGAGTTAATTAGTATTAATAATTATGAGTTAGAATCTTTAAAATTTGAGTTAGCTAATATTGCCCACAAGCATCAACACGATTTGCAAAAATATCAGGAAAAAAGGAGTAACTTTAGTAAAATTTTTCCTCCCAATCCTGGTTCTCATTGTCGCTTCTGCCCATTTAATTCAATCTGTGAATTTGCCGATTTTAAGCAAACTCAATCATATCCACTGCCAAGTTTAAGAGTTAATAGCTAACCTTTTTACCTCTTTATATTGGTTTGAGCTTCAAAAAACGGCTGCTAAATCGTCGTACTTTTACTGACCTCACTCTCGACTTTTGTCAGACAAACTAGATATAACTGCACCTATATCTTGGAGTGTCAGGAGTAAAGACTAATGCGATTAACGCAGAAATGTTGAATGCTGATACAAAACTTTACATAGATAGTCACACTAACTCTAAAAGACCTAAATTAGTCAACATAACATCATCTCCTCAAAC
>NZ_JBALDL010000100.1:0-15849 GCF_036917465.1 Nostoc sp. | reverse complement strand
CGGTTTAATACTAAAGATTATTCATCATTTCGCTAAGTCTCTGATTAACTCAGCAGTGCTGGGTCGTTTTGCATAGCCTAGTCTAAACTCCAGTCCTTAGCAATGCTATTTGAATTATGAAAAAATTCAGGCTGGATCATTTCCTTTCCAAGAATTTAATATACTTGCCAGCGTTGATTCTATATTATGACTATTCTTACTGTGTGCTTATCTCAACATAATCTCTCTAAATCTTCTAGTCAATAGGGTTTGAGATGCGCTCACCCTGAGTCAGATCCCAATGGTAAAACCATAAAGCTATAATGCACTTTTAATCAAATGTTTGGCTGAACTTTAACTGTTTTGATTAATCAACACTCCGAAAATCTCCTCGACACTCAGCTGGAAAATCCGCCAGGTGAAGGCTATATATTTAGCTGGTTTGATTGGTTTTGTCTTTGGTATCCTCCAGGCTGGCTAATTTTATTCAACCGTCATTGGCAACACTATCATACCGATCCAGACGGTTGGAATTGGCTCGAATATGGATTATTTTTAATTCCCGGCGGATTTTATCTAGCGATGCTGAGTCGTTGGTTGCGTCTTGGTTTTCGTTCACCCCGACAAGAAATTGGCGAATTTGATCCCAAATATCAACAAGCTTTTCGCAAAGAAGTTCTCGGCCCCATCGTCAAATACTATTTTCGAGGAGAATTACAACAAGTCGAAAACTTGCCACAAACAGGGCCATTAATTGTGGCAATGAATCACGCAGGCATGTGTTTTCCTTGGGATTTTTTGACTTTGGGTTATTTATTAAGTGAAGCTAGAGGATGGGTGGTACAGCCCGTAGCAAGTCCAGCATTATTTGAGCATCCTTGGGTGATTTGGTGGCTACCACCGAAATGGTCGCAGGTTTTGGGTGGTGTCCGAGCCGAATTAGATAATTTTGAGGCAGCTATAGCTCAAGATAAAATTCTTTTATATGCGCCTGAAGGTATCCGCGGCCCTCGGAAAGGTTGGAAAAGACGCTATCAACTAGAAAAGTTTGATGTGAGTTTTATTAAGTTGAGCGTAGGCGCAGCCCGCCGTAGGCATCGCTATCATATTCCCATTCTTCCAGTAGTTTGCATCGGGAGTGAATTTTTACATCCTTGGGCTGTTAATTTCCAGAAATTGCAACGACTAGTCAAGTTACCATTTTTGCCTTTTTCGCCTATAATACTTGCTTTAATTCTGTTTCCTTCAATGGGAATTTGGGCAGTGAGAACTCGTTTAAGTTACTTTATTCAAACTTGGGAAACAGCAGAAATACCTAATTCAAATAAAGGGCAAACAGTCGCTTATCAACAAGCACAAAAATTACGAGAAAAACTGCAATTTCAAATTAATCAGAGATAGGATATATCCCAAGCCAGATGTAATGGCAGTCAATGATCAGCATAATAATAATCGAGAAATTAGCTTTCTAAAAAAATTAAATTTATGTGAGCTAATCTCGAAATAAAAAATTAGTGCCAGGAGATTGATTTGTGATTGTCAATGCTACGCCAAATGGTTGGGAAATTATTTATCACCGCGCCCATGCTTTACTAGCCGCTCAATTAGGAGGACAATGGCGATCGCAAGATGCCCCAATACGGTTTTATGAAACGCTAGCTGCAATTTCTCATCATGATGATTTAGAGAAAGAGTGGGAAGAAGACCTTATTACTGAAGCAGGTGCGCCCAAGGATTTCACTCTCGCTACAAAAAAGGATGCAGAGATTGGGATTAGCAAATTGGACGATCTGGCAAAGAATGCTCGCTACCGAGGACGGTGGGTAGCTCTATTAATTTCCATGCATATTAGCCGTTTAAATGAGCCAAGCCGGGGTAATTTTGCAGAATTAGACAAAATTTTAGATGAGCAACTTCAAAACCAGCAACGCTGGCGCAAAGAACTGGGCATCAAAAAAGAGGAAGTTGATGCAGCTTATGCATTTATGCAATGGTGCGATCGCCTTTCTCTCATCCTTTGTCAGCAGGAACTACCTGAGGATGAGCGGTTTTTAGAGATTAGCAAAGGCCCAGATGGTCAGCGCTACGACATCATGCAGCGTAGCGATCGCTCGGTTATAGTCAAGCCTTGGCCGTTTCAGGAAAAACAATTTACAGTCAAGGTTGAAGCCTGTGAATTGTTTCAGACCGAATTTGAAAGCAGCGCCGAATTGAGTCAAGCACTTCAGTCAGCCCCTATCAAGGAGGTCGAGTGGATATTTGTTAAGAGCTAGACGCACGCAGATTTAAAATCTATCTCAGGCGATCGCCTCAATTAAGCCCAATATCCCATGATGACAATACAGCAGTTTTCTTTTGTGTGAAGTACAATGCTACTGGTTTTAAGGCAGAAGACAGGAAGCAGTAAGCAGGAGGCAAGAAATAGAAACTCTTTATATCTAATTCTTAGTCCTGCATTTTGTACCTCATTTACAGCACTCAGCACTCTTCATTTGCAAACTACTGTATATAGTTAGTCGAAATACAAAAAGACCAGCCTCCCACAGCTGGTCTAGAAAATATTTTTTTGCGTTGTCTTCTCAAGAAAGTTAAAACCCAATTGCGCGTTCCCAAAATGCAACGGGCAACTTTTCTTAACAAATATTGTAACAGTCAACACAGATTTTTCCTGAATATTCATCAAAAAAAGATATGCACAGAACCCAAAAGCCTCTATCTATTAGAATAATTCAGCAGATCGCTGGGTATAGATAGCAAAAGTCAGGGGCAGAGGAAGCAGGGGAAGCAAGAAAGAAATAACTTATGCCCAATGCCCTATGACTAATGACCAATGACTAATGACTAATAACCATTTGTGGTTTTCCCCAAAGAATACTTTCCTGCTTGTAAATGGCAATTCCCGGTTTTGCTCCTTTGGGTTTATAAACGTGTTTTGGCTGGGTGTAAACTACTGACACTTGCTCGCTCTGACGGGCGCGACTGTAGTAAGCGGCAAGATTGGCTACAAATTGCAAATCTGCTTCTTCTGCCACAGCACCGGGTTCTAGTCGTAATAGTAGATGGCTCCCTGGAATTTCTTGAGCGTGGAACCATAAGTCATAATCTCCAGCTACACGAAAGGTCAATTGGTCATTTTGGCGATTGTTGCGGCCGATTAATACTTCAAAGCCACTAGGGGTAAGGTAACGATGAAAGTTGGTACTAGGGGGTTCGTTGGCGCTACGACTGCGATATTCTGGATCTTCTAAATACTTTTGCCCAATCAACTCTTCACGGATTTCTTCTAAAGCTCGTAAATCTTCTGCTGTTTGGTAGGTGTCTATTTGAGCGTAGGCGTAGCCCATCAAAGATATCGCAGCTTCTACTTGCTCTAAATACTCAATTTCTGTCTGCACTTCTAACAATAGTGGTTCCACAGCAGCACGAGCGCGTTTCAGCTTTTGGTGCTGTTTATAAAGACCTTGGGCATTTTGGACAGCATTTTTATCTGGCAACAGAGCGATCGCTACTGGCAAATTTGTCTCAAAATCAGCCAGGATAATTTCTTTCATCCCTGGTTCCCAGTTTTGCAGGTGAGCCATCAATAAATCAGCTTTTTGTCGATACTCATCGGCTCGATCTGATTGCTGCAACCGCGTTTTAAAGGTTTGAGCCTTATTTCGCAATTTCGCCAGAATATTATTCAATTTCTGACTCAACTGATGGCGCAATTGAGAAAATAACTGTTGGTCGATTTGGTTACTATAGTAACGGTTGAGCAACTCCTGAATATCTTTGACTTTTTCAACTACACCCCAACCCATTACGGTGTAACCATCTTTTGTCCAAGCGGGTTGAAATTTTTTGGAATCCAAAGCTTGCAACCATTCTTGCCAACGCTCAAATAACCGTTGCCAATCGTTAAGATTCAGGCTATCGGTAGATGTTTCTGGTGCGATATTTGCTTCTAGCAGCATTAAATCTAACAGTGCAGCACTCAAGCCACTATAACTTTTCAGCAATTGCCGCTTGATTGCTCCTGGTACTAAACTTACCCGTTCTTGCCAACGTTCTTGAGATTCGCTCAAACTGGGGACACTTCCAGTCAGTTTTGGTGGTGTTTCATAAGGTTGTCCGGTTTGGATGGGACGGACGCTAGATTGCTGCTGACTGACTTGATGGGCTGCGGTGATAATTATATTGCTAGCGTCGGTGAGAATGACGTTGCTATATTTGCCCATAATTTCTGCATAGACATGATATAGGGCGCTTTCTCCGGGACGATGGGCAAATTGCAAATCAATAACACGTTCCCAAGGGGCGATCGCTTCAATACCCACCAGTGCCAAACCACCCAATTGGTGTATTAGTTGTTGGCTAAAGGTAAAGGTATCTGGCGATCGCGGTGGTGGATCGCCGATACAAATATGTGCAGCTTGGGGATGCCAAGAAATCTGTAGCCAATCACGCTGTTTTAGGGTGCGTAATGCTATGGCAATAGTGTAGCGATCGCGCTGATAAACCTGTTCTGTCCGCGAGGGCAGCCAGTTAGCGCGTATTTCGCTACAAGTAGCTGTAAGGGTGGTGAAATCAACTGGTTGCATAGCCGTTCGCGTTCAAAGGTCGATGCTCAGTATACTTCCATCATCTCTAATATTGATATTAATGTAGGCAAAATACGATCCTGTAAAAAATGTAGAGACGCAAAATTTTGCGTCTCTCTACAGAATTTATCGTTTGTGTAAAATGATTTTATCCGAGTGTATTAGGTTGCTTGAAGCCCTATTTAACAACCAATGCAGGTTCTTTTACTGATGGCTCCAACAATTGGGTGTAAAGCTCACTCAACTGAGTGGCGACACCATGCCAACTAAATTTGCTTTCGACACGCTTTCTGCCAGCTTTACCCAATGCATCTCGCCACTCTGAATCTAAGAGAATTCGGTCAATGGCAGACGCAAAAGCACCTACATCTTGTACTGGGGCTAATAAACCAGTTTCTTCATTAACTACAGTAAATTGAAGTCCGCCGACATCACTAGCTACAACTGGTGTACCGCTTGCCATCGCTTCGATCGCAACCAGTCCAAAGGGTTCGTAGTGACTAGGAACAACGCAGACATCGGCAGCTGCATAATAAGTTGGTAAAATATCTTGACTGAGACAACCAGGAAAGATGGTTAAGTGACTGATTCCTAAGTCGTGGACGATTTGCTCAATGCGATCGCGCTCAATGCCGTCGCTGTTACCTGGAGTACTACCACCACCAATAATTAGCTGGAGATTATTAGAATCGCGTAGCCCAGACTCATTTACCGCACGCACCAAGGTTTCTATACCTTTGCGTTGATCAAAACGCCCTACATATAATACAACTTTGGCATCTTTGGTAATTCCCTGTTCAGCCCTCGCTGCTTCTCGCCCAATGGAACCAAAGCGCTGAATATCTGTACCGCAGGGAATGATATCGATATTGCCTTCAGTGGAAACTAGCGATCGCATGTGTTGCTGTTCTTGCGGACTTGTCGCCACAATTCGCTCTGCTGTTTCCAACACCTGTTTTTCCACAGCTAATCGTTCACTAGCAATCAGAGGAATATTTTCTATAGTGTTGTACTTGACTGCTCCTAGTGAATGGTAAGTATGAACCTGCTTACTCTCTTGGATTTTCTTTAATTGCATCCCCACCCAACTAGAGAGCCAGTAGTTAGTATGAACTAACTGGTATGTAATCTCATTTTTTACTTGAAATTTGAGGAAATTATCCACAAATTCTGGTAAATGTTCAAAAATCTCATCTCGCGGCACAAACTCAAGGGGCCCAGCTTTTAAACGAATAGTTCGACAATTGTCCCTATGTTCAACAATCAAGTCTTGCTCCAGACTCACCTTACGGGTAAACATATCAACTTGCCATCCCAGATGCGCTAGTGCTTCACCCACCTGGCGCACATAAACATTTTGTCCCCCAGCTTCTTCTTTCCCTATTTCAATCGCCGGATCTCCGTGGACGGAAATCAAGGCGATACGTTTTTCGGTGATAGAGTTCATAGTTTGTGTGTTGCTGATTTTAACAAAGCTTTAGGCTGTTTCCAGTTCGTGTTTAACACACTTCCCTGAATTGTTTAGAAACTTTGATTAATATTTATTTTAATTTATATATATCTAAATATTTTTTTATATCTTCTACCAAAAGTATAATTTAGGACTTACGCATTGATATTTAATTCCTTTAGATAGAGGAAAATCTCTACTTGTTCTCATCCTTTTGATAAATAAAAGTTATACTTTTTCACCTTTTTTATGAAAATCTAATTAATTAAACCTCGTCCAAGTTGAAAACTGGAGTTTTTCAAAAGGTAACTCTTAAACAGGCGAAAGTATAGGATTTGGGAGTAAAACTTTCGTCTTGACGGCGATTTATCGCGTCTTTGCGATCTAGAATTTTCATCGAAAAACCTCAACCGAACGGTATTGAACTCACTCCGATGAACTCAAGTTGTATTAAGTAGTAAGAATAACTGTTAAATATTGATGCAAAATCGGGTAATTTGTTGAATTTGCTTCGTAAAGTTTCAGATTATATTTTTAATCATTAATAAATTTCAGGAGCAAATCAGGTGTTTACTTCAACCTTACTCGCTGCTGCAACTACACCCCTGCAATGGAGTCCGACAGTCGGACTGATTATCATTATTGCTAATATCATTGCCATTGCCTTTGGCAAATCGACCATCAAATATCCCAACGCAGAACCAGGACTACCTTCAGCTAATCTCTTTGGTGGTTTTGGTTTACCAGCCCTTTTAGCAACCACCGCCTTTGGTCACATCTTAGGAGTGGGCGCTGTTTTAGGGCTGCATAACCTGGGAAGAATTTAGGTTATTACCTAAGTTAGGTTTATTTGATGATTCTTTTGTCTCCAGCTTTGAGTCAGAGAAGTAACTCTCTGGCTCTTTTTTGTCATTAGTCATTAGTCATTAGTCATTAGTCATTTGTCATTTGTCATTTGTCATTTTTACCCGATTCCCAATTCCCCATTCCCCATTCCCCATTCCCAATGAGTGATAATATATTCTCATGGCTGCTCTAATCCTTGCTATTAATGAACAAACTACTGGATGAAACGCTGTCAATCACAACTGCTGAACGTATAAACAGCAGAGCTAGTACTCCGTTTGATAATGCTTACAAAGCAGCATTGTCTACAGAGGGAGCAAGATATGTTCAAGGATTTTTAACTTTTTCGGGAAAGCCATACAGACCAATTGAACACAGTTGGATTGAGATAGATGATGCCTCTGAGGTACGCATTATCGATCCCACATTACCCCACCTGAACAAAAATCCCCAAGAACTCTGGTATTTTGCAGCACAAAGGCTAACAGTTAAAAAACTGAAAGCCATTATTGAAGAATCAAAAGAAGATTATCCAGAAGATGAGCCATTGCCAATTTATGGCGATCCACCTTATGAATATTATGGTGATGTGATGTTAGGTGGTCAAGATTATTTGGCAGCATATCAAGCCGCAGAAGCTAAATGCAAAGAAATCAACCAACTCAACCCTGAGAGAAACTAAATAATTCGTAATTCGTAATTACAAGTTATTTAATATGATTTTCCATCACTGCCAAAGTATTCTCTATAGCCACAAATTTTGTCTCCACGCACATCAAAAGAAACCGCTACCCGATTTTTGTAAAGCTCACCGAACAAAAGTCCTTCATCTCGAAACTCAAAAACAGCTGTTGTTTCGTTGCTGGTAACACGGTCTAGAGCAGTCAGGTTTAAACCAGGACTGAAGGCTTCAAAAACATACTCGAAAAATTCTCTAGCTCGTTCTTTTCCGACATTCAAACCGTGGAATTTACCCATTGGGAACCAAAGGGTAAAATCTTCTGTGAGCATATCTAACAATGGTTCCCACTCTCCAGTTGCCATCCCATGCGTAAGACTCTCAAATGCCTGTCGAGCAACTTTTAAAGTATTTTCTGAATCTTGTATCATTCTCACCCCTGACTGGATATAAACTAATACCGTGCTACTTAAAATCTCACAACTACTTTGCCACAATTCTGACCACTGAGGAGATATTCTACAGCGTCGGGTATTGATTCTATGCCGTTAAAGTGGGTTGGGTCAACGGCAACTTTAAGTTTGTCTGTGTAGAACAGATTTAAAAGGCGATCGCGTGCCTCTGCCATATATTCCTTATAATGAGGCATGAGAAAGCCTCTCACAGAAGCAGCTTTCCAAAATAGCTGGTGATAAAGACGTGGTTGTGTAACTTGTTCTACATTTTTTGCGTATTCGGAGATAAAACCAACCACTACTAAGCGTCCCCGCACTGCCAAGTTTTCAACGCAGGTATCAAAAACTTGTTTACCTACACAGTCGAAAATTAAATTAATCCCACTGGGGTATTCTTGCTTGAGAACTTGATTGAGGTTTTCTGTACGATAGTTGATAATGCGATCGCACCCTAATTCTTTCAGTAATTTTGTTTTCACCTCAGAACTACAAGTACCAATGACATGATTCCCAGCTAACTTTGCCAATTGCACCGCAATATGACCGGTTCCTCCTGCTGCTGCTGTCACTAAAACCACTTCATTACTTTTCATATCCCCCGCTTGTTCCAATGCCACCAACGCTGATACACCTGTAGGAATCAAGGTTAAAACTTCTGGTGTAGCTTCCCGTACCTTCACCGCCAAGTTTGCATCGATAAGCTGATATTCTCGATAACCGCCGCCACGCGCCGTAGTTATGACAGCATCACCTATTTGAAAATCTTTGACATTTTCACCCATAGCAATAACTGTTCCTACAGCTTCCACACCCAAATCAAAGGGAGGAATTAAATTAAGATACGGAACATCACCACGGCAAAGTAAAGTATCAAAGCCACCGTTAACGCCAGCAAATTTGTTTTGAATTAAAACTTGATTAGCAGCAGGTTTGGAAATAGGAATTTCGACAATTTCAACGGCAGATTTAAAATCTTGATTAAGTTGCTTTGCGATTAACTTTCTGTAGATTGTTACATTCATTTCTAAATCAAAGCTTTATCCCACTCTAACTGATGAGCTAAACCATACTTAATAAAATCTTCTTCTTTAGCCTTATCGCTTTTACCAAAAACACCTAAGCTATAAGGATTATCTTGCATCCTTTCTGTAACTTGCTCTTTCTCAAATCGGATTACTTCATCTCTAGGCTTATCCGGTTTAAAAAAGTCTACAACCAAGACAGTCCTATCATAATTGGTATAATTATGCGGGCAGTGTGGATAACTATGATCTAAAACTAGGAATTTTCCTTCATGCCAATAAAGTTGTTCGTGACATATTTTCATAGCCACATCTCCCTCTGGCACTATTAATCCTAAATAGCCGCGATTCATGTGAGGGTTATAGTTTACATGCAGCTTGATATCCAAGCCTGGATGGAATGTACCATAATATACATTTATGATGATATCATCATCAATAAAGTTCACATTTTTTATTACATTAGCTAAATTTGGGAAATATTTCTCTCTTAATTCAAGTGCGTTTTTTGATGCCTCATCTGACCCATACTCAGGATATTGTATTTGATACGCTTGAATATATTTTTCAATAAACATACCTTGAAATAAGATACCAAAAGCGCTGTATTTGGATTTACCTTTAGTTTTAATTGTTTGGCTTTTAGGCCCAAGAATATCGTAAGTAAATTTTAACTCTTCATTAGATGCATTATTAATAAAGCGTATATACTCATCTCTAATTACTTGCCAGTTATCTGCAAAAGTTTTGAGAAAAGTAAATTTATTCGGATCTATATGATATTCATTAAAGCTTTCCATTGTCTTTTCTCCTGAAGATGATTTAATAAAAAACCGTTATATAATAATGAGATTTGGTCTTCGTCCCGATTCAATTTTGGAATTCCTGACTAAACTCATTTTAGTGTGAGGTCTACTGTGTCTGAAACTCTCGTATTAGATCAAATTATTAAAAATGTGCGGGTAGTTCGTCCCCATCAGGATGCAATCGAACTACTTGATTTAGGCATTAAGGATGGAAAATTTGCTCAGATTGCCTCTAATATTAGCGCAGACACAGGCAAACAGGTATTTGATGGCAAAAACCTGCTAGGCTTTCCTGGAGTCGTGGATGCCCACATGCACGTAGGTATCTATCAACCCCTCGACAAAGATGCTGTGACTGAAACCAAAGCAGCCGCAATGGGAGGCGTGACTACCAGCCTGAATTATATTCGTACAGGGCAGTATTATCTTAACAAAGGCGGCTCCTACCGCGATTTTTTTCCAGAGGTGTTGGCGTTATCCGCAGGTAATTTTTTTGTAGATTACGGCTATCACATCGCACCTATAGCTAGCCAGCATATCGATGAAATACCTCTATTGTTTGAGGAATACGGTATATCTTCGTTTAAAATCTTCATGTTTTATGGCGGCTATGGGTTGCATGGTTTATCAGACCAGCAAAATCTCTTTTTGATGATTAATAAACAGGAAAGATACGACTTCGCCCATTTTGAATTTATTATGCGCGGTCTAACTCGCTTGATGGAAAAACATCCAGAAGCGCGAGATACTATCAGCTTGAGTTTGCACTGTGAAGTTGCAGAAATTCTCAACGCCTATACCAAAATAGTTGAAAACGATTCTAGTCTTAGCGGATTACACGCTTACAGCGCAGCGCGTCCACCTCATTCCGAAGGTTTAGCAATTTGCATTGCTTCTTATTTGGCAAATGAAACTAACTGTGCAAATATCAATTTGTTGCACCTGAGTTCGCGTAAAGCAATGGAAGCAGCTTTGACTATGCAAACTGCTTTTCCTCATATCAATTTTCGGCGAGAAGTTACTGTCGGACATTTGCTATTAGATGTGGATACTCCTAATGGTATTTGGGCAAAAGTTAACCCCCCTATTCGCCCTCGTGCTGATGTGGAATACTTATGGCAAGCAGTACTCAATAACCAAGTAGATTGGATAGTTAGCGACCACGCTTGCTGTTCTGCTGAACAAAAAAGAAGTAATAAAGACCCGAATAATATTTGGTTAGCAAAGTCTGGTTTTGGCGGTACAGAATATTTACTTTCTGGTGTATTTAGTGAGGGTAGCAAGCGGGGGATGTCTTACAATCAGATGGCTAAGTTACTATCTTGGAATCCATCGCGGCGCTTTGGGTTGTTAGAAAAAGGTGATATTGCTGTTGGCTATGATGCTGATTTGGTGCTGGTAGACCCCAATGAAAGCTTTGTGGTAAGTGCTGGTGAGTCAGAGTCACAACAAGGTTATACACCCTTTGAAGGAGTGGAGTTAACTGGAAGGGTAAAAAGTACCTTTTTGCGGGGAAATCTTATTTATAACAACGGGCAGATTTTGGGATATCCTACTGGACGCTATTTAAAAAGACCTTCTAGTAATTGTCACAAAAACTTTGCTGCTTAACAAACCTATTAGTCTTAAGGTGTATATAGGACTACTATTTGATTTCTGAACAGATATGTAGGGTGTGTTAGCGACAGCGTAACGCACCAAATCCTTATAAATGGTGCGTTACGGAAGCCGTAACACACCCTACATATACTTAATTTTGTTCAAAAATCAAACCGGATTCCTATATGACAAAACTGTTCCAACTTGTGATAAATCTCTATCAACTCTCACAAAGAACAAACCCCCATCGTCCGTTGTATGTGTAGGAAGAGTGCTAAAGCTAGGACAATAGCCAAAGTGGTCTTTTGCAAAACTGTAATTTCCTATATCACAGTATCCAACTAATCCGTATGCTTCTTCATTATAAGATTGAATCATTTGATACTTGCCATCGTAATGTGGCAAGATAGCAAGCAGCCATACTCCACCCCCGTTACTATCTTTTCTTAAATACTTTTTTTTAGATATCTCAAATTGAACTGTATCTGTCTTACTCCACGGTAGCAATTTGCTATCCAATGCAGGGATGAAGTCACGCAATCTAGCATCTGGATGATCGTTGATTGCGCTTTTATATTTCAATGGAATAGTGCCATTCTCCATCCAGAGTATTTCAACTTCTTCATTGCCTAGCACTTTCCAAGGGCCTACTTTCACTCCTGCGGGGATAAAGGAGTAGCCATGCTTATTTAATTGCCACTCACCTAATTGAATTGCACCCCTGAGTACAAAAATCTCTAAATCGGCAGTAAAGAAGCCAGAAGGCGCTTCAAACTGAGGCGGTAAAACTACTTTTGAAGTTGATGCACCACAGTCATGCCAGGTTAGCGATCGCCTACTACCAAATGCTACATTATCTGGCATTCCACTCACTCGCCAACCGTGTTCTTCTGGTACGGCATTTGTATCAAAGAATTGGTATTGACGAGGTACATACTGTTTGGAGATTGCTGTACACCTTCCTGATAGGTTCATGCGCCCTCTTCCGTCTCCACCCCAATTCTCTTTTACAGATGCTACGTCCAAAAAATCATCAGTTTGGTTTTCTTCTGGGGAATTCAAATTTCTATTTTCTTCACCCACAACTCCACATTCTCCTGTTTATGGGATTTATGTCAGCCTTTATTGAACCTCTTCAGTAAATTACCTTTTTTGTGCTGCGGTTTGTAGCCATTCAATTAGTGGTCTTAAGGTTCCTGGCAATTCTGATTCACTGACAGTCACTGTATGTTGCTTACCGTTATCTTCCACTGTTAACTTATACTGAAAGCGATCGCTCTCTTGATTTGGCGAAGTAATTAGTTCAGGTAGCCTAAATAAATCTGCAACTTCCACCAGTCGGGGAAGTGTCGCAGCTTCATCTGGCGGGAGAGTATCTGTATCAACGGTTGTCTTCTTGCTGATTCCAGCAAAGCCGCCTGTACGTTCAAATGATACTCGCATTTTTTGCTCTCCGTTGTGTTATTTAATTGGAATAAATACTTAAACTGGAAGATGATAGTTCTCACCTTCCACTGTAACAACAACAAATAACAGATTTATCAGTCTTGAGTGTTGAGTGAGGTAGTGGCAGGTATAACTCCTGTAGACGCGATTCATCGCGTCTCTCTAAATAACTCCTACCTTTTGCCAAGCATTCTGCACAGCTTTTTGCTCATCACTACCATTACCGTAGAGTTCGCCAGCAACTTGAATGGTGACGTTTGCAGCTTTTTTAAAATCTGCTTTAGCATTTAAGCGATCGCGTAAAGTTACATACCATATTTTGCCAGCTTTTTCCCAAGCATAGCCACCAATCGCAACAGCCGCTAAATAAAACGCCCGGTTAGGAATTCCTGAGTTGATATGCACCCCACCGTTATCATCAGTACCAGTATATTTATCTTTCACATGGCCTGGTTGAGGATCTTTACCCAATACTGGATCGTTGTATGCTGTTCCCGGTGCTTTCATGGAGCGGAGGGCAGTACCTTTGACAGTTGGTACTAAAAGACCTTGCCCAATCAGCCAATCAGCCTCTTGTGCAGTGTGATTTTTGATCTTCTGTTTCACCAAAGAACCGAAGACATCAGAAAAGGATTCATTCAATGCCCCTGGTTCACCATAGTACTGTAAACCCGCTTCATACTGGGTTATACCATGAGTTAGTTCATGCCCAATTACATCAATTGATGTCGTGAAGCGTTGAAACAGTTCTCCGTCGCCATCACCATAAACCATTTGGTCGCCATTCCAAAAGGCATTGTCATATTTAACGCCATAATGCACGGTGGAGTCTAAACGTAGTCCTTTGTCATCAACGGAATTGCGATCGAATATCTCATGAAATAAGTCATAAGTAGCACCAGCAGCATCGTAGGCTTCATTCACTGCCGCATCACTGCTTGGAGGATCTCCCTCACCGCGCACCAATGTACCAGGAAGTTGCTGTCCATATTTTGCATCGTAGATGGTACGGCGCTTCTCACCCGGAGAAGGTGCAAATGAGATATTACCTACGACGTTTCTCCGTCCTAGAAATTGTGCCGAAATATTTAATGTATGAAAAGCCCAAGTACGCTGCTGGGGATTGCCATTCACCACGACACTTTTTAGTATATGGGGCGGGACAATACAACAAATAGGGCATCTAGAATCAAGTGGATGCTCATACTTGAACCCGGCTGATTTCTTCTTATTTCGAGCCATCCAAGATATTCTCCTTTTGAAACTAAGTGATGGTAAACAGTGGCTTTAAGTAAGTGGGTCAAATTAAATATAAAACCTCACCCTGCCTCCGGCTTCCCTCTCCTTACTAAGGCTACAGTCTACACACAAGTCTGAAAATAGCTGACTAACCAAGGTTTTACCCCACCCTAACCCTCCCCTTATAAAGGGGAGGGAACTGGATTTTCCGGTTTCCCCCCTTTATAAGGGGGGATTAAGGGGGGTAATTCAAACACGGTAGCCCTACTAAGGAGAGGGATTGAGGGTGAGGTCTGATCTTATATTTAATTACGCCTACCTATTCATGGTTTGTCAAAAAAAGTTACCAAAAGTGAATCATTGTTAACTGATTGAGTGCTGTTGGTTATAATTTTATGGCGATACAGTAATAGTCGGTTGAAGAAATCGCTTAATTTCACCACAGGCAATATAAGACTTGCCATCAGGTGCTGTTTTTACTTCATCAACCACATAAAGGATTCCTTCTTCACGAACCGATCGCGGAAAACGCATGTTCCAATCGGGTTCATATCCGTCAGAAACTACTCTAGCGCGTAACTTGCTGCCATCTTTGACGCACTGAACAAGAATGCCGTCCTTTACAATGTCAGTTGTGGGTAGGTCGGCGGCACTGGCAGGGCCTTTAGAGGCTTTGCCTGTATTAGCAATATTTGATTGTCTAGAAGTAACGAAGATATCTGCTTCACCCGGTTGAGCAAAACGAGTGATATTGCCATGTACGCGGTAGAAAGTGCCTTCGCTTGAAAGTTCCAGACCTTCAACAACGTATCTTGCTCCCTCAGCCCGAATACTCCGGGGAAACTGGATATTCTTACTAGAATCGTAACCCTCGGATATGACTTTGACCCGTAGTTTACCCCCTTCCCGAACGCAATACAGTTCAACCCCTGAACCAACTTCATTCACAACCGGCATTGCGTACACTTCATCGCCAGCAGTGACACCGCGCCCCACCAAATCGCTGCGATTGCGGTTCATTGTTTGGTAAGACTGATCTCGCAATTCTTTGCGGCCGGCATTACCCAGAGCTTTTTGAGCGATTCGACCCGCGAAATACTCAAGTTGCTCGATCTCTTCAGCAATTTCAAAATTCTCGTTTAACCCTTTATCCCGCAAATTTTTCACAACGGTACGGAGGATTTCTTCGGCTTGTTGGTGTTTGCCATGTTCAGCTAAATCGAGGGCAGTTTCTTTGGCTTTAGCAATGGTGAGGCGACTCAGTTCAAGAATGATATAGCTCGTAGAGGCAAAAGCAGCTTCCTCAACAGTGCCAACTTTAGCAATAATATCTGCTGTGCCTGAGACGCTTTGAATGAGGTCATTTTGGACAACATCGGCGCTGTAATGCAGTTTCATCACAGGTAACTCGCCAATTTGAGCGCTTGATATCACTAAACTTAAGCCGAGAAGTTTGTCTTCACCCTCGTAAAGCTCTCCCAAGGCGATAACAGGTTGACCAGCATCATTCTGGCTAACTTTGGCCAGACTTAAGGTATCAACAAGGCTGACACCATCAGCCAACTCAAGTGTCACCTTGAGGTTTTGTCCTACTACTGCTCTGAGACTGTCTAGCTCAATACTAAACACTTCAGTTGCTTCATCGATACTTTGAGTCAACTGCCCCACCCACGAGGGGATGGGGCTTGTAACTAGGAAATATGATTTCCCGAAACATATGGCATATTGACTGATGCCTGTTCCTC
>NZ_JBALDL010000099.1:0-33127 GCF_036917465.1 Nostoc sp. | reverse complement strand
ATGCCGAACCTTTGTATATCGAAGCTTTAGCGATGAGAAAACGCCTGCTGGGGGATGAACACCCTAATGTGGCAACTAGCCTGAACAATTTGGCACTCCTCTACAAATCACAGGGAAGGTACAGCAATGCCGAACCTTTGTACATCGAAGCTTTGGAGATTGCTGAAAAACGTTTGGGAGCAAATCATCCTGATACAATAACTTACCGTGAAAATCTGGAAGCCTTGCGGCAAAATCGTCAGCCTTAATTCAGGAGAATGGTTACTTTTGTCTGGCGTTGGTTTCAGTAATTTAGATAATCTGCACCGGCTACATTACCCGCCTGGGATTCAAATCCCAGTCTAATAAGTAGGCAAGATAATTAATTACACAATGTCATTGCAAATGCAGTGAAGCAAAATAGTGCGATCGCACAACCTAAAACTACTTCTCTACGGTATGCTTTGCGAAGGGTGCGATCGCAATAACTGTAAATTATTTTTGTTTATTTACTTAATGAGCCTCTGAACTCCGTCAACGAGTATTTTATCTCCGTCAACGAGTATTTTATCTCCGTCAACGAGTATTTTAGCTCCGTTAACGAGTATTTTATCTCCGTCAACGAGTCTTTTAGCTCCGTCAACGAGTATTTTATCTCCGTCAACGAGTATTTTAGCTCCGTCAACGAGTATTTTATCTCCGTCAACGAGTCTTTTTGCTCCATTAAAGAGGCTTTTATACTCGTGAATGCTTTTTTATGCTAGTAGAGCGATCGCAATCATATCATCTGCGGTTAAACACAAATTAATTGCGATCGCAAGGGAGTATCCCAATGAAAACAAATTTATTAAATAGATTGTCATTGCTAATGAAGCAAAGCAGAATGTTGGCGGAGCGTCTCGTAGAGAAGCAATCACAGTATCTAGACTTTGTGATTGCTTCGCTCCATTTCATTACGCTGGCAATGATAGCTTATGTTTTTACATATCTGGGCTGCTTGCGATCGCACCGTGGCAATCTCAAACCCTTTTCAGTTCTTTACTCTTCAATATTTATTTCGCTGACTATAACCCTGCAAACCACTCATAGCCCTGATCCTCCCAATAGCCTTTAAGAGGTAACAAATTGCTGACGAATGTAATTTGAGTCACCCACTTGCTTTGTTTGTAGCCCAGTTTAACTGGGGATGCCAAACGCATGGGCGCACCATTGTCAACTGATAACGGTTGTCCATTCTTTTGATAAGCCATGAGGGTTTGCGGATGGACAGCAGAGGCGAGATCCCAGCTTTCATAATAGCCATCAGCAGATTTAAAGTAGACATAACGGACATTTGACTTCGGCTGTACCAGCGCTACCAAGTCTCGCAATGGCACGCCTCCCCATTGAACGATCGCAGCCCAGCCTTCAACACAGATATGGCGAATTACCATTGAACTCAAGGGAAATTTTTGAATATCTGCCATACTCAATTGCATTGGGTTACTAACCTCGCCATCAATCTTTAGGCGAAACTGCGCCGGATCGATTTGCGGCGTGAAGTCAAAGGTATTAATCAGCAATTTATCTGCTTCTATGGCACTGACAGGAAATTCTGGAACTGGTTTTTGACTTAACAATAGTGCTTCCAGACGTTGGTTTAGCGGCTCAGATATTTGCCGCAGATTATCTGAGAACAAATTTGTCCCACAACCACCTAAAAGAAAGCCTACCCCTGAAAGTCCAGATAGTTGTAGTAATTGGCGACGAGATAGGGTGCGTTTGGGAAGAATCAGACTCATATTACCTCTACACAAACATAGACTTAACTAGACGGATGCTTCCTACCTTCAGGGCAAGTAAGGAATGAGCAATTGTAAACAGTATGACTGTGGGAACAGTGATAAAGTGAACAGTGCGGAGAGTTTGCCAACTACCAAATAGCCCCGAAAGCCAATGCAGTTGCGCAGGTTTGTACATTGCCAAACCACTCAATATTGCCAGAAGCAACACGGGAATGATAGCAGTATAAACTAGCCGATGCCATGCGTAATTTTTGCGCTTTGGGTTCTGGCTGACTTGCAATGCTTTTAAATCACCGCCATCGGCAAAGCGACGCTGCCAACGACGGGTTATAAAGATATAGATTCCATACCAAAGTAAATTTAGTGAAAATAGCCACATAGCAGTGAAATGCCAGTTTCTGCCACCCCCAAGCCAACCTCCCAGCAACAGAAAATCGGGAAAATGCCAACCTTCACGCCCGCCAAATACTGGATTAGCATTATATATTTGCAATCCGCTAGCGATCATCAACATGAGGCTGATGATATTAATCCAGTGAAAGGTCTTTGAAAGTAAAGTCTGACTTGGTGTTGAACGGGCTTTACGTTTAGATGAAACCATGATAATCCGTAATTCGTAATTCGTAGTTAAAAGTGCATAGATAAGTCAGTTTTATCTGAAATAAAGATAATACGCATTTTTTATTTTCCATAACTAAAATTAGTTGCCCTGTTCTCTAATTACGAATTACGAATTATATCGGTTGAGTAGGAAACAAGGGAGCTAGCCAAAGTTGTATCTGAACATCCCAACCGAGAAGAATAGCAATTGCTGTCGCTGCGATCGCAACACCACCCACGCGCTGTAACACTGCACTATGGCGACGGACATTGAGGATGCGTTTGCTAAGTACTCGCCCACCGTAGGCGATCGCTAATAAAGGCAAACCTGCTCCGATTCCATAAACAATCAGCAGCCAAAATGCACCTGCGACTTGATGATTAACTGCCGCTAAGACTAAGATTCCTCCCAAAACTGGCCCAGCACAGGGAGTCCATAAAAGCCCCAACTGAGTCCCTAACCAGAATTCTCCCATAAGTCCGATTCGTGGGGGTTTCTTAGCCCAATTAGCAATGGGAATATAAGTAAATATTCGGTAACTCCAGGTGGGGAAAATTGCGAGTAATCCTAAAAATAAAAGAAGCGCGATCGCAGAATTCCGTAATAAGTTAGCCAAACCCGTAAACCAGCTTGCTGTTACACCTAGTAAACTACCTGCTAGTGCAAAACCAGCGATTAATCCCCCCACCAGCGCGACTGGCCCGTAAGTATGCGATTGGAGCGATCGGCCTAATAGCACTGGTAAAATCGGTAAAACACAGGGTGAAAGGACATTCAAAACTCCCCCGAACAAAGCCAGACTAATTGATAAAGTAGAAGTCGTCATAATTCCTTCTACCCCAATAGCTGGCGGATAGTTTGCTCTGTTTTTTCGTATGCTCCTTCACCAATATGGTCATATTGTAGTAAACCCTGGCGATCGGCTAGAAATAGATGGGGCCAATACTGATTTTCGTAGGCGTTCCAAGTTTTATATTCGTTATCCACTGGAACCGGATAAGTAATTTGGTGTTTTTGTAACGCCTTTTTTATATTGTTCGGATCTCGCTCAAAAGCAAACTCTGGTGTGTGGATACCAATCACCTTGAGTCCCTGCGCCTCATACTGCCGATGCCATTTAGTAATGTAGGGCAGGGTACGTTGACAGTTAATACAAGCAAAAGTCCAAAACTGGATCAAAATAACACTGCCTTTGAGATCGGCGATCGCCAAAGGAGTAGAATTAAGCCACTCACTGATACCCTGAAACTCTGGTAAACTCTTACCTGCCGGAGTTTTCACAATAGTTTCCGAGTCTTGCGTATTATTACTTGTTGCCGGAGAGATAGAAGGGGCATTCACTTTTTTGAAGTTGGAAAGTGTTGTGGCTGCACCGATTCCGACAACCCCTAAGCCAATATAAAAAAGTAACTGACGACGGTGGAGCAGGTTGTGATTCATCAGAATTTCTCCTGTTGATGTCAAAGCGCCAAAGTGTAGGGATTGGCTTAAGATTTTCCTGGTAAACAGCCCCTAATCTTACAAGAAAAGTGAGATCAAGGGTGTGGCTAGGGTTTGGTGGAAGCCGGGGATTGCTTCATAGCATCGCCAGCTTTGTCTTTGCTCATCGCGTCACCAGCCTTATCTTTACCCATCGCATCTTTGCCCATAGCACCGCCAGCTTTATCTTTGCTCATCGCGTCACCAGCCTTATCTTTACCCATCGCATCTTTGCCCATAGCACCGCCAGCTTTGTCTTTGCCCATCGCATCTTTGCCCATAGCGTCACCAGCTTTGTCTTTGCCCATCGCATCTTTGCCCATCGCACCGCCAGCTTTGTCTTTACCCATTGCATCTTTGCCCATCGCAGGAGAGGCTTCAGGGGCAATTTGATTGTTGCTTGCAGGACTGCTAGAGCAAGCAGTGAGACTAGCGGTTAAACTTAAACCAGCAATTAAACAAAGTATTTTCCAGTTCATAGTCTTTTTTCGTCCTTTGGATAGTTCTTTTTGTATTGATTGACTGAGGGAAATTAGAGCTACAGCAAATTATTAAAGGCTATTGAGGTAAAAAAGATGCCTTTTTTATATGAGGATTTCATCAAACTTTTGCTACTGACATTTGATTTATCCCCAACATCCAAAGTATCTCTATGGGGACTGAGAGCTTATTGAAACTAAGCCATGATTTTCATAAATTTATCCCTTGAGAAAATTCAGTTCATTCTCAGCATTTTCTCAGGTATTCATGGTAGTTCAAAGCAGAACCTAATTTAGGTATATATTATCTCAGCAAAACCTCATGCTGAATTGCATGAGCTATGTGAACTTTAGAACATGCAAAAATTGGTGCTTAAGACTTGATATAAAATATTTACGGCAGCAAGCTAAGTAACCAAATTTTCTTTTGTAATATTTTGTTAATGAAGAATATCTGCGCTTTAACGATCCTGATACTAATCTATGGGCAACAGAGAAACAAAGCGACTTTTAGAGGATGTCTGAAAAGTTTTTTGTATACACCGAATGCTTAGAGATCCCCCTAAATCCACGCCACATGCTCCACTTGGGGAGACCCCAAGACCGCAGTGGCTCCCCTTTTTAAGGGGGACTTTAACACTCTTATTCCCCCTTTTTCAAGGGGGGTTAGGGGGGATCAATAAATATTTGATACTTCTCAGACATCCTCTTAGAAAATTTTAGAAATCTATATAAATCTGACCATCATGCCAGCGCTAACTAGCGATTAGGGTGGGCAATGTTACCCACCCTCACACTCTAACTTGCTACTGCTTCAGCAGGGGCTGCTTTCACAGCAGTTATGGGTAAATAAACACTAACTTTTTTACGGGTTTTGCCTTTTCTTTCAAACATTACAACACCGTCGATTAAGGCAAACAGAGTGTCATCGCTACCAATACCGACGTTATTACCAGGATGGAATTTAGTACCGCGCTGACGCACGAGAATGTTTCCTGCACGCACAACTTGACCGCCATAGCGCTTGACACCCAGACGTTGGGCGTTAGAATCACGACCGTTACGTGTACTACCTGTTCCTTTCTTATGAGCCATGATGTCCTCTTTTGTATCTACTTCTTTTTATTATTCAGCAGCGACTTCAACTTCTTCAGCAGGAGTCTCATCTAAAACGGGGCTTTCCTTCTCCGCTTCTCCTTGGGCCACAAACACTTCACCGTTAAGGGTGATGGAGTCAATCATAAGTCTGGTAACTTCCTGACGATGCCCCCGTTTTTTGCGGGTTTTCTTTTTCGGCTTCATCTTGTATACCAAGACTTTACGACCTCTGTAATGTCGCATTACAGTCCCTTCTACAGTCGCACCTGTCACTAGTGGCTGTCCAATGCTGACTTCGCCATCGTGCTGCACGAGTAATACGTAGTCTATTGTAACTTTTTCATCTGGTTCGATCGGAAGCAGTTCAATATCGTAAAACCGCCCTGGCTCTACTCGTATTTGTTTGCCGCCAGTTTCAATAATTGCGTAGGTCATTAAATTGTCCTTGAGGTTGCCGTACAGGTAGCTGGTTTTGATCTCTTGTAGAGAGGTTTTTGCCAGCCTTTGTAATATGTCTACCTGATCCGAGCAGGAATTAGACAGACAATCTAATATCCTATTTTATTGATAGGTGCTAAGTCAAGTTTTTATTTGGCAGAATTTGTGATGGCGATCGCTTACCCAAAAATCAGAATTCATGCTTATTATTTCAATAATGCTTCCATCTTAGGGCTGACTTTTATAAACTAGTAGAAATATTTTAGACTCAAACTTATAGTTTCTTGTCAATATCCACACATTTTTCTTATTTATTTTAAAATTAAAATTACGCGACTAATCTAATAGTTCTTAACAGAATTTAGGGAATCGAAAAAATCAAATTATTACATTCAAACCTGATATTTAAAACAGGAGATGGATTCTCATGACACAGCTAAATGCTACCCGACTTTTTCAAGCTGTAAAACAAGATCAAGCATTACAGCAAAGACTCAAAGCGACAGCCGATCCAAAAGCCTTCATCAAGATTGCGAAAGAGCGTGGCTATGACTTCACGGCTGATGAACTGGACAATGAAATCAACAAGTTATCTGAAGAAGATTTAGCCGCCATCGTTAATCCAGGATGGGGGACTAGACGACACATTAATCCTAGATAATTCCTATTCTAAGAAACTGAAAGTATAGGAATAACTGAATCGATAACTTTTGCTCCTCAAGGGATAGCGTTGTATCATCTTCCTAGAGGAGCATTTATATTAGAAGATGTTTGAAAAGTCCTCTTTTCGGTATCAAAAGTTTTAGATCCCTCTAAATCCACGCCACTTGCTTCACTTGGGGTCTCGCCAAGTGAAGCAAGTGGCTCCCCTTAAAAAGGGAGACTTTGATTCCGGTTCCCCCCTTTTTAAGGGGGGTTAGGGGGGATCTAAAAGTGCCTAAAATCACAGCAAAACACTTGTTCATTCAACCTCTTAAACTAAGCAACTTTGCTTCCCATCTCGCCACCTGCTTAACTCATGAGTTAGGATGACTATATTTTAATCAGGTGATATGGAAAGAATAGAAGTTGAGCAAAGAACTATTTTAATTGGTTTGGCAGGTAGCCACGGCTATGGTTTAAATCGTCCTGATTCAGACTTTGATTATCGGGGAGTCTTTATTGCACCCAAAAGGTACTATTTGGGATTTGATCGCATCGAACAAAAAGATACTGGTTGGGATGAACCAGGAATATTTCCATTCATTGATGGGAACAAAGACACAGTTATATATGAATTAAGAAAAATCCTCCAGTTATTAGCGGGTGCGAATCCTAATGTTTTAGAATTGCTCTGGTTAAATAACTATCCTTTTGTCAACGCAGTTGGACAACATTTAATTAATCATAAGCAGCTATTTTTGAGTAAGAAGGTAAAACATACTTACACTGGTTATGCCTTTGCTCAAATCAAAAAGATGGAAACTCATCGTAAATGGTTATTAAAGCCACCGCAAAAAAAACCAATACCATCTGACTTTGCCATAGAGGACGAAGCACCCCTCAGTAAAGATGAGCTAAATGCTTTTCTGGAATATCTTTATAACTTAATCAGAGGGCGGATTGAGTTTTTGGAAGAAGCGGAGCAGTTATACCAATTGTTAACAGCAGATATTGATTTTAAAGGAGTGTTAAAACAATATACTTTACCTGATGAAACTTTAGAATATACTCAAAAGTTAACCAATAGCCGTAAAGATTTTATCCGCCTGCTTCAGAAAAGCCAAAGTTATCAAATAGCTTTAAGAGAATGGAAAGCTTACTTATCTTGGCAGGAAAATAGAAATCCGGCTAGGGCAGAAATGGAAAGACAGTCGGGTTTTGACCTTAAACATGGGATGCACTGCATTAGATTGTTACGCAGTGGAGTAGAAATATTGCGACAAGGTGAAGTGATTGTAGATAGAAGAATAGCTGGTGATGTTGAGGATTTAAAGGCTATTTTAAAGGGTGAGTATTCTTATGAGCAGGTGATGAAAATGGCAGAAGATTTGGTTGCTGAAATGGAAACTGTTTATGAACAGTCTGCTCTACCTCATAAACCTGATTTGGAGCAAATTAATGAATTGTGTATGGAATTAGTAGAAATGCAAAATTGGTAAATTAAAAAGTTATGTGTAAAAAGAATCATAAGCGTCAAGACGAACCTTGGAATAATACATTAAGTAATCGATAAGACATTATATTGAGACTGTATTTACTGCGATTACTTGTGTTTTTTCAAAGTCAATTCATGCAGTAACTTATGATGAGTTTTTACTGAAGATAGAAGCATTTATTTCTGCTTTTACTTTGCAGTAAAAATTTATACATTAAGTCATTTTTTAGACTGTTATAAAATACACAAATTTTTTGATTCAGTCGGGTCTTGTGGTTGCGCTACGCGCAACCACACACCTCGTTGCCTGCTATCGCATTCCTCTCAAGATGCTTTTCACGCGGAGCCTGAATAACCTGCAACTTTGGTTACTAATATAAGCCTATAAATAATATAATTAGTCACTGCGTAAGGTAAGTACATAGTTAGAGGTTAACCAAATTCATGAAATCATTTTTTTCTTCTCAATCTTCTAAATTCTATCTACTGATGACTCTTTGTACATTTGGTGTATCAGTATTTAGTATTCCTGCGTTAGCATCTCCCGATGAGGTTTGCATGAAAACATCATCGGGTCAAGTTGTCTGTGGAAAACCTGTACAAAGCCCAAATTCAAGTTCCCAGCAACCTGATAGTGATAAGACAATTCAAACTGAAACACTTTATTCTTTTATCGCGGAACTAAAATTCTGTGCAAGAAAAATGAAGATAGTTAGTTGTACCTTTTCTCTAAGCAGTAATGTAGATCAAGCTTACGGGTCGAACATGCTTAATTCTAGAATGGTAGACTCGGAAGGTAATGAATATCGTCCCAGTAGACTTCAAATCGGAAAGAATATTGCTGGAAGTAATGGCTCTATAAATATGAATCTTGTAAAAGACATAAAGTATAAGGCTATTATTGATATTGCGGAAGTACCCACTTCAACTCCTTATATCAGTTTATTAGAAATACACGTTGCTTATAACGGAGTGTTTAAATTTCGGAATATCCCTATTATTAATCCTGACGGTTCATTTGCTCCCGTTCCTGATACGCCAAAACCTCGCGTTTCACAACCATCATCAAATAATAATTCTATTCCTAAACCCAAAGTTTGCTTACCTATTGTAGGTTGCTTGTAATATCAATACATCTAAGCCAATTGCAGAAATGCTTGTAAAGACGAATTTTGCAATTGGCTCAATCAACTATCTATTAATTTTCTGGCGTTGCATAAATGCGGGATGAATTGGCAGGTGAAACCATTGATAATTAGTTTTAAATTGAGCGAAATCATCCCATGATTCAGCAACGCCAATTTTCTTAATTAACCAAGATTGGAAAAGACGTTCCATAAAATCTTGATTTTTTATAAAGAAACGTGAATTCGACGGGTTGAAAAAGGAGCTATACGACTTACGCAAAACCGAACATTGTAGGGGCAATTCATGAATTGCCCCTACCTAGAAATTAGGGTTTCAGTTATTGTTACGTAAGTCCTGAATTACTTCCTTTCTGGATGCGCTACATCTTCTGGTGAAGGATTACCCATCTGATTAATTGTGGCAATCATCTGATACAAGCGCCCTAAATCGCGTTGATTGAAGTACAAAATGAGGCGGGGCAGTTCAGCAGTTTCATCTTGTGCTTCTTGAGGTAATGCCTGACTTTTTTCAATCTGTCCTTTAACAAGAATGTCACTGAAATCAGCATTGAGTTGCTTTACAAGAACGTCTGATATATCTGTCTTCAAACGAATAACTAACTGATTACTGACATAACGACAGGAGTGATAAACTTGGTAAAAACAAGTGATGGCATTACAAGCGACATCCAGGTTATCTGTCACCGTGTAAAGGCTAGGGTCTTCAGGACTGACAAGACCATTTTCCACTAATTGCTGATCAATATATTTGCTCCAAGAGCGCCAATAATCACCACCAGGGCGATCGATTAAAACCAGAGGGACTGGGCCAAATTTCCCATTCTGGGTTAATGTCATACATTCAAAAGCTTCGTCTTGAGTGCCAAAGCCTCCCGGAAATAAGGCTATAGCATCACTTTCTTTGAGGAGAAACAGCTTGCGGGTAAAGAAATATTTGAAGTTAATTAGCTTGGGATCGCCCTCTATAAAAGGGTTTGCTTCCTGTTCAAAGGGTAACTGAATATTTAATCCAAAGGAATTTTCTCGCCCAGCGCCTTCGTTACCCGCCTGCATGATTCCACCGCCGCCGCCTGTCATCACCATAAATCCTAATTGAGAAATAGTACGAGCAAACTCAAGGGCTATTTGGTACTCTGGTCTATCTGGTGCTAGACGAGCAGAACCGAAGATGGTGACTTTGCGAACGTGTCGGTAATCATAAAATAGCTGGAAACCGCGTTCCATATCTGCTAACGCAGCCGACAATATTTTCCAGTCAAGACGCTCAATCTCGGTATCAGCTAGACGAACAATGGTAGCAAGTGCTTGCTGAATAAGTTGCCGATTTTTTAATGTCGGTAAACGAGCGATCAATTCAGCGATATCCGCCTGTAAAGACTCTAATGTGTCAAATGACGCAGATGAAGTCATGAGAACTGCTGCAACAATGGCATTATATTCTACGTGAATGACTCACACTCTAGCAAGCGGGATACAGCCCTGTGATGTACGTTTACAATCTGTCCTCTGTGTCTGGAGTGTTTTGTTTATTTGGATATTTGATAAGCTTTAACAAAATAACAGTTAAAAAATCTAACAATTTTAGTAAACATACTCACTACATTTGCCACCCTTGTATTTTTAGGTAAATGTAGGTTTTTGGATATTTGTAAAGTGTGGGGGAGTCTAGCAGATGAAGATATTGGTACTGAGTTGGGAGTTTCCGCCAAGGATTGTTGGGGGAATTGCGCGACATGTAGCGGAGTTGTATCCAGAACTGGTAAAGCTGGGGCATGAAATCCACCTGATTACAGCCGAATTTGGTCAGGCATCAATGTATGAGGTGGTTGAGGGAGTGAAGGTACATCGCGTGCCAGTGGCATATAGTAACGACTTTTTCCACTGGGTAGTCAATCTCAACCTGAGTATGGGACATCACGGTGGTAAGTTGATTTTAGAGGAAGGGCTGTTTGATTTAATTCATGCCCATGACTGGTTAGTAGGAGATGCTGCGATCGCTCTCAAGCATAGTTTTAAAATACCACTAGTTGCCACAATTCATGCTACCGAATACGGACGCTATAACGGTATTCACACAGATATCCAAGGCTATATAAACGGCAAAGAAAACTTGCTGGCTTTCAACGCTTGGCGAATTATCGTTTGTAGCGATTATATGCGCCAAGAAGTAGAACGAGCATTACAAAGCCCTTGGGACAAAATCGATGTCATTTATAACGGTATCCGAGCCGAAAAAAAACAGCATCACGTAGATTTTCATGCGCTGGATTTTCGCCGCCAATTTGCCACAGACAATGAGAAAATAGTTTATTACCTTGGTCGCATGACTTACGAAAAGGGTGTACCGATATTACTTAATGCTGCACCCAAGATCCTTTTAGAAATGGGAGGTAATGTTAAATTTGTCATCGTTGGTGGCGGCAATACTGACCATCTCAAGCGCCAAGCCTGGAATTTAGGAATTTGGCATCATTGCTATTTTACCGGTTTTCTCTCCGATGATTACCTAGATAAATTCCAAACTGTCGCTGATTGTGCTGTGTTTCCCAGCCTTTACGAACCCTTTGGAATTGTCGCTTTAGAAAGCTTTGCTTCCCGTGTTCCCGTAGTAGTTTCTGATACTGGTGGTTTTCCTGAAGTAGTGCAACATACCAAAACAGGTATTGTGACTTGGGTGAATAATCCCGATTCTTTAGCTTGGGGAATTTTGGAAGTTTTGAAAAATCTAGGTTATCGGCAATGGCTGGTGGATAATGCTTATGAGGATTTAGAGCGCCGCTTTAGCTGGCCAAAATTAGCTAGGCAAACTGAAGAAGTATATCAGCGAGTTGTGCAGGAGCGATCGCAAATTGCCTGGTAAAGAACTTCCCATATCCAGATTTATCACCTGATAGAATTCACAAAAAAGCGATCGCTCTTTTTCAGCAAAGACAAAAGTGCGATCGCTACTTATATTTATTATGTCGGGGCAGACACCTTACCCATCTAAAATCTAAATATCCTGTTCGCTCAACTCACGTGTGATGTGATCGAATGGTTCATCCACAAAAGCAGTATTAACCACACCTGCTGCTGCCACTTGTTCCTTAATCAGATCCTTGAGAATCTGGATACCGCGAACGGTAGGCCCAATAGGCACTCCTAAAGAATTGTAAGTTTCCCGCAGCCCTTGTAGCACTCGTTCATCCAACACATTCGTATTTCCAGCAACCAGTGCATAGGTGGCGTAGCGCAGATAGTAGTCCATATCCCGCAGACAAGCTGCATAACGGCGAGTTGTATAAGCATTCCCACCAGGACGAATCAATTCTGGCAGTTCTTCAAATAACTTCAAACCAGCCTGCTTGACAAGTGCAGCCGCATTAGAATTTATCGCCGCCGCCGCTTGGACTCGGACAGTACCACTGTCAAAGTAAGACTTCAGGCTATCAATCGCATTCCGGTCAAAATACCGACCAGCTAAGTCATAATTCTTAATTAAACTTGTTACCGCATCGCGCATTCTTTTTTCTCCCAATCCTTTCTATTTATGGTTTGATATTTATTTGGCTGCACTTATGCACCAGTAAATTTTTGTGCTATTTAAAATAGATTCGGCACAAAAACAATCTATCCACTATTTAAGGATTCTATGCCAAAGTTGACCCCTATATGATGAACTTTCCAGTTTTGTACAGATGATCGCTGAAAGGTTAATATAACCTGATAATCTAGATATCTGTAACATAAGCTACAAAATCCTCCAATGTCTACTATTTAAGATATTTCTGGTGTGTCACGGTCTGATTGAGATCAGCAGGGTTAGGATGCTTTGGAAGAAAGATTCTGGTTTACTTTAGGAAATTGGTAGAGAAGGAGTAACAATGACAACACCAAAAGAACTCTTGAAGAGAATTCAAGATGAAAAAATTCAACTGATTGATCTCAAATTCATCGATACAGTAGGAACTTGGCAGCACCTCACACTGTTCCAAGACCAAATCGATGAGACTGCATTCACTGATGGCGTACCGTTTGACGGTTCCAGCATCAGGGGTTGGAAAGCGATCAACGAATCGGACATGACGATGGTACTCGACCCCAACACTGCTTGGATCGACCCATTCATGGAAGTGCCAACACTAAGTATAATTTGTAGTATCAAAGACCCCCGCACAGGTGAACCGTATAACCGTTGTCCCCGCGTTATTGCCCAGAAAGCAATAGATTACCTGGTTTCCACTGGTCTTGGTGACACAGCCTTCTTTGGCCCTGAAGCTGAGTTCTTTATCTTTGACAGTGCTAGGTTTGCACAAACTGCTAACGAAGGCTACTACTTTTTAGATTCCGAAGAAGGTGCTTGGAATTCTGGGAAAGAGGGTACAGCCGAAAAACCCAATTTGGGTTACAAACCACGCTTCAAAGAAGGTTACTTCCCAGTTTCCCCAACAGATTCTTCCCAAGATATGCGGACAGAGATGCTGTTGATGATGGCAGAATTAGGTGTGCCTATTGAAAAGCATCACCATGAAGTTGCTACTGGTGGTCAGTGCGAACTAGGTTTTCGCTTTGGGAAGTTGATCGAAGCGGCTGACTGGTTGATGATTTACAAATATGTCATCAAGAACGTTGCCAAAAAACACGGTAAAACCGTTACCTTCATGCCAAAACCAATTTTTGGCGATAACGGTTCGGGAATGCACTGTCACCAGTCCATCTGGAAAAACGGACAACCTCTGTTTGCAGGTGATAAATATGCTGGTTTGAGCGATATGGCGTTGTACTACATTGGTGGTCTTCTCAAACACGCACCAGCGCTGTTAGCAATTACCAACCCTAGCACCAACTCATACAAGCGCTTAGTACCAGGTTATGAAGCTCCTGTTAACTTGGCTTACTCCGAAGGGAACCGTTCTGCTTCTATCCGTATTCCTCTATCTGGTAAGAACCCCAAAGCCAAGCGTTTAGAATTCCGTTGTCCAGATGCGACATCTAACCCCTACTTGGCATTTGCTGCAATGCTTTGTGCTGGTCTTGATGGCATCAAAAACAAAATCCATCCTGGTGAACCCTTAGATAAAAATATCTATGAACTCTCTCCAGAAGAACTGGCAAAGGTTCCCTCAACTCCAAGTTCTTTAGAACTGGCATTGCAAGCACTAGAAAACGATCACGCTTTCTTGACAGAATCAGGAGTATTCACGGAAGACTTTATCGAAAATTGGATTGACTACAAGCTTAACGAAGCCAAACAGTTGCAACTACGTCCTCATCCCTACGAATTTTATCTCTATTACGATGCTTAATTAAGGATCGTATCTAACTAAAATTAATCAGTTTCGCCACCCTAGAGTAAAGGGTGGCTTTTTTTTCCAGAGTTATCAGTTGAGATGTTCACTCAAAAAATCCAGCTTAAAACTCTTGAAACTTAGCTCATAGAAGCATGACTAGGCCCATAAATCATTCGAGTGCTAGCATCTACCTTCCCTTGAATTGGGTTCCAGTAGTGCGCTGCTTCTTCAGGAAGACCAAGTTCTTGTGCAGCCCGCATCAGTATTGATTGTTGGCGATTTTTAACTTGCTGATGTTCACGCACCATTAGCGCACGAGATTTATCTGCAATAGACATAACCATAGTCCTCTCTAAACTTTGTGAATATATAATTTTTTCTCACAATACTAATATAATAAAAATTCTGTAGCTTATGCTACTTTTTACATAAATTTATATTTGCTTCTGCTGACAATATGACGTACTTTTTCCCTAAACCTTTGATGGCTAAAATCATCTGACCGAAGAGGCAGGTAAGCAGGAACAGAGATTCTAGAATTCCCCTGCCTGATTCGATGGTTTCACCTTTATCTCACCTGGGAGCCTTTACCTTTCCAACAGGAGATAATTTTTTCGTTACAATAGTTTATATAAAAGTAATCAAAACTTAAGCTATTTTTATGCCTGAGAGTTTAACTAAGCTGACTTATCAAACCTTTCAGCAGGGCAAAAATTACTTTGGTCTGGCTCACAAAATATTAAGTTCACAGTTGAGGAACCTGGTGTATCCGACACTTGAACAAAAGACCAAACCCATCCCAAATGAGATTTTAGCCAAGCTTCAACAGAGATTGAACCAGCTGCTGGAGACAGACTGGCAAGATGCTCAAAAAAGTGTCTACCCGGAAAGTTTATTGTTTGATAATCCCTGGCAAGACTTTTTTTCCTACTATCCTCTAGTGTGGCTAGATTATGCTCAAATGTGGGAGCGGGTTAAACAACAGAATTACCAAGATTTTTCGCCCGAAATTGACACAGATGCTTATCCCAGCTACTACTTGCAGAACTTCCATCACCAAAGCAATGGCTATTTGAGTGACTTGTCAGCCAATTTATATGACTTACAAGTAGAAATTCTTTTTGGTGGGGCAGCTGATGCGATGCGGCGGCGAATTCTCGCTCCTCTCAAGGCAGGGCTGAAAGCAATTGATTCGGTTGCACCACGGCAAGCCCGTATTTTGGATGTAGCTTGTGGAACTGGGCGAACTTTGAAGTTAATTCGGGCAGCCCTGCCTCAAGCATCTCTGTTTGGCACAGATTTGTCACCAGCTTATTTGCGGAAAGCAAATGAACTACTATCCCAAATTCCGGGAGAACTACCGCAACTTTTGCAAGGTAATGTCGAAGAGTTACCTTATCTAGATGACTATTTTCATGCTGTAACTTCTGTTTTTCTCTTTCATGAGTTACCAGCATCTGTACGTCAAACAATTATTGAGCAATGCTTTCGGGTAACAAAACCAGGCGGAGTGTTTATTATCTGTGACTCAATTCAGTTGAATGATTCACCTGAGTTGGAATATATGATGGACTCTTTCCCTGAAACTTTCCATGAACCCTATTACAAGCATTACACCATTGATAACTTGGTAGAACGTTTACAGAGAGTAGGCTTTGAGAATATTGAGATGCAAGTCCATTTTATGAGCAAGTATTTTATTGCTCATAAGCCAGCTTGAGATAATACCTGTTCATTGCCTTTGCCCTAAGTAAACTTTAACTAAAAAGGGCAGATGCAAAATTTTGCATCTGCCCTTGGGTGTAAAATAATTAAAATGACTAAGATGATTTGAAAAACCAGATCCGTCGTAGGGGCAATTCATGAATTGCCCCTACGATACGGGTGTATTTACCATCAATAAAAAACCTGAAACGACGTGTTTACGTTAATTCACATCATAAGTCTTTTGTAAAGTTTGTAAGTCCTATTAGATGTGTTTTAGATTAACTGATAGCCTAAGTAACATCTATTTTTAGAGCCGTTGAGGATTGAGATGCAGAGCTTCCCAGGAATATGAGCAACAGTTATGTAGCTTTTGAGGAGTAGTTAATGCTGTTGATCAAGGCACTTAATTTGATTTGCATTTTGATCGCCAGAATTGAAACCAACTTTATGATATACAAAGCTTGCAGTTGAAATACTAAGCGATCGCTGAAGATTTTCGTGTGTCAACTGTATATATCTCTACCAGAAAAGCTGTGTTAAATATGTTAGCACAACATCGTGTTTTCTGGTACTTTGGTTCCTTTGAAAAAAAGGCATTACCCTGCGGTAGTTAAACCACAACATAAGGTATTTCTGAATTTTTGTGAACTTCCCTACGCCCACTACCGCGATGACGTGGCGCATCATCTGAAGCTTGTTCAGATTCCGCCGACAGCCACTGTTCCGAAGTAGACGTGGAAGGCAGCCCAGTTGATAAGTGATTGACCATTGCTTGGCAGTTAAAAGCTAAGGGGCCGAATACCAGACTCGATATTAAAAGTGAAATGGCAGCACGCATAGCAGATGTCTATTTTGGAACTCTCCACTTCACTAATACTTAGTTTTTTGATTAATATCCGGACAATTCATCAAAAAGTATTCTGTTTTACTGAAAATAAACTCTTTTTATCCTCCATCTAAATGTTCGACTAATAACCAGTTACCAGAGTGATTGTAATGACCCCACAATGTAACTAATTGTTTGTGGGGATAAGCGCGTAATTGCTCGTCGATATGCGATCGCAAAGTCACAAGCTGCCAATTTTGCCCTTGACATGCGGCTGGTGCTGTGACAGCAAATCTATATTCCTCCCGATCCAAGTGGGAGAAAATGCCTTTAAAACAGTTAGTTTCTCGAATTAATGCCTGGTCAAAAACAGAGTCAGGGTACTCATTTTCCGATGGACAAGGGCAATAACCACTATCTGGATAGGCTTGTGGGTTATTTAAGTAATACAGTTGCCAGTGCAGCCAATCCGAACGATTGGGTGGAAGATTAAATAAAGGAATAATTGCTGTTTTTGAGCGATTATCCTCTAATAAAGCTGTTTGCAGGGATCTAACAGGTAAATCCCTCGGCTGACAGTTTAACTCAACACACATCGCCGCCGCCATACCTGCTGCTTGACCAATGCCCATAACCACAGGTTGTAATCTGGTAGCGCCATTGGCAATGTGGGAGACAGAAATGTTCTTTTCACAAACCAAGAAACCATCTGTAGTGGCTGGGATTAGTGAACTGTAGGGAATTGTAAAGGGAGTCCCAGTCCAACGTCCGCCCCAACGGATAGATTTTGGTTGCAGTGAGAATTGAACACCAGGATAATGATGATCATTGGCGTAATTACCAACTGTGATCGTTTCACAAAACCTCGCATCATTAAATATAGATGCAACTCTTCCCCCAGCGATGGGCAAAATATCCTGTTCGCGGACAGTAGTTAGCCCCACTAAGCGGCGGCTTTCTCGGTAATAGGGATGCAGTGCAAAAGCTGTAGAGGCGTGAGGAAATACTTTTTCTGCTAAACCATAGCGGCGACCAAGCTGATTTTGGATAAAATGGGCAAAATTTTGGCTGTGCCAGCGAGATTCTTGGATGAATTCATCTCTAGACACATCTGACTCTATCAGCCGCTCTAGTCCGCGATCGTAGTCATTGCCACAGATTGGCCAATTAATCATAAATTGACCACCAGGCAAACGTCCATAATTCAAAAAGCGCAAACCTCGCGCGTCCGAGTCTCCCGGCGTGAGAGTTTGCAAGACTGTCTCTGCTCCATAACCATCCCAAGCGCTTGTAAAGTGTGATGGATTATAGTTAGGGGCAACCGGAACTTCTGGAGACATTACATCACCAAAGTCTTGCATAATCACTACATGAGTGGGCGCTTGCACCGGATATTTCTTGGTGAAAGAGTTAAAAGTCACTGGGGCGCTGGGTTCTTCCCATTCAGATTGCAATTCCCAGCCCCAACGGTAAGGTATGTTAGCTAAAGCTAATAAATCTCCTAATTCTGTGCCGTCGAGAATAATTTTAGCTGTGACAGCAAAATCAGCAAAGCGCACACCAGTAATAGAATCACCTTGACGGAACACTTCTATTGGCACTTGTCCAGAAATCCAGTGCAGATTTGGCAATTCCTGCACCCAATTGGCAAAAATCTCCGCCCCAATTCGAGGCTCGTAACTAAAAAAGCTTACCCAACTGTTATCTAATCCTCCGGGCTGTCGTTGTCGCAATTCCTGCAAAAACGCGCCCCATAACCCTGTTTGAAAAGCTTCTAATTCGTTGCCATCGGGTACAGATACTCCAGCCGAAGTTAGCATTCCCCCTAACCAAGAAAATTCACTTACCAGAATCGTTTTGGCTCCCCGTCGCGCCGCTTGGATAGCAGCCGCAGTCCCTCCGGTTCCACCACCGACAACTAAGACATCAGCTGTGTATGTCTGATTAACCATTGCTTAATTTAGAGAGGACTTAGGCAAAAAATAACCCAAACTTTGATTTTCCGGTAGGGGCAATTCATGAATTGCCCCTACCGCGTGTAGTTTTGCGTAAGTCCTAAAAATAGTCAAAATCTTATGAACTACCCCGCCCATCTAAGAAGATGAAGAGGTTTCTGACACTTCATTTCGGCTATCGGCTAGTTGCTTAAACACTCCCACGCAGCCTGAAAAAAGTCGCGTTCGCAAAACATAGCATAACGATAGGTTGAATGCACAACAGAATTGCTAGTGGCATAATTGTCAACCAAACTTTCTAATTGTTGTGCTAGTGGTTGAAATTCTGCGCTGCTGTAAGTGCGAATCCAGTCTCCATATTGATGATTAGGAATACCATTACAAGCTAACTGTTCTCCCAAAAAGGCGTACAAACGCATACACGGAGACATCGCCGCAGCAGTTAAACCCACGTCTTGCCCCCAAGCAGTTGCTAATAAAAAGTCAGTGTAGCGACGGGTGGCGGCTCCCGGTTTCACGGAGTTCAAATTGACTTTCCACTGAGAAGCATAGCCACTATGCAACCGCAGTTCTTCTAAAACTCCATTAGCTAAGTTATGAAATGTGGTGAAACCTAACCAGTCTGGTGCTTTAGCTGCGGCTATACTGTAAGCACGGGCAAAAGCTTCTAAGAAAAAAGCATCTTGTCCTACGTAGTAAGCAAATTTTACCTGTTCAAGAGTACCATCGCCAATGCCTTGAACGAAAGGATGCTCTAGGCAAGCTTGAGCTAAGTCTTGATTTGCTGCCCATAATTCGTTAGATAAAGTCATTTGTTTTGTACCCTCAAAAAGGAAGCACTTAAAAAGGCAAGAATTGGAGTAGGAGTGAGCCAATGTTTCCAAACAAGTCAACGAAATTGGAATTACCTGTCTTTACCTTTTCATTTACGGGTGTTTGCAGTTCTTTAATAAAAGCCTGCGCTGTTTGTGTTCCAGAGTTATTGTTCTGGGATGTAAACAATTTTTCAGCTACTTGGGCATCTTTTAATGCACCTTGTCTATCTAGTATTTGGTAACGGGCGATACCACGAGCTAAATAAGCGCCTGCATATTCTGGTTTAATAGCGATCGCTTGATTAAAATAACTGATTGCTTGTTGTTGGTTGCCTTTTTGACCTTCTGCTACACCCAAAGCATAAAATTCTCCTGGGGAAGCAATTTGTAATGGTATCCCAACTGCACCTTGGAAGTTAGCACCATTTAGGTAAGCACCAGTCAGTTCTGCATTTACTAGATAACTATTTCTCAAATCAGCACCCGCCAAATTTGCTCCACTAAATTTAGTTTCGCTCAAGTTAACACCAAATAAACTAGCGCCACTCAAGTTTGCACCCCGCAAATCTGCACCACTCAAGTTTGCACGGCTGAGGTTAGCACCGGTGAGATTAGCCCCACTCAAATTGGCTCCAGATAAGTCAGCCATCACTAAACCTGCATTAATCAAATCACAGTTTTGACATTGTTTGGTTGCTAATAACTGTCTAATATGTTCAGAATTCGCTGCTTGTACGCTTGTTGTCAAACTAATCGTAGTTAAAAATGCGGCTGCGCCTAGAATTTGGTTCTTCATATTCGCGTAATATTTATTGCTCAGTAGTCAGCATTAACTGAGATGGATTTATACTTCAGCTTATGATATTAGCAATCTCAACAATTTGACCTCTGTAGTTACCTATATCACTTGTAAATTTGAGTATAGGGGTTCTCCGTTAGGTTTAATACACCGTGTTTACCAGACTATAGCTTTTGGTGCGTCTCTGTGCGATCGCATTATAAAAAATAACCAAGATATTAATGTCAAGCAAAATGATGCACTCCACGCTAGTCAAAACTGTGCAAAATATCGTTTCAAATAAACCATCTGTAAGATCCATTTGCTCTTGGATGTCCTGATTTTAAATAAATATGAGACTATAGAAGCATTAAGACAGTTAGAAAAACGTGAGTCAGCAAGACAAACTCTTAGAAAAAATTCTCTCTGGGACTTCTGATACAGACATCCCTTTCGCCCAATTGTGGCAACTCTTATATACGCTAGGGTTTGATGAACGGATTCGTGGCGATCATCGCATTTTTGTCAAAGCCGATGTTGAGGAAATATTAAACCTCCAACATAAAAAAGGAAAAGCCAAAAGTTATCAAGTTAAACAAGTCCGTGCAGTAATTATAAAGTATAAGTTAGGAAGTAAAAATAATGTTTCGCTATGAAATTATTCTCTACTGGAGTGAATTAGATCAAGCTTTTATTGCACAAGTACCAGAATTATCAGGTTGTGCTGCTGACGGTAATACTTATCAAGAAGCCCTGCATAATGTAGAATTAGTTATGCAGGAATGGATAGAAACGGCTAAAGATTTAGGACGTTCAATTCCTCAACCTACACCGCGTTTGATGTATATTTAATTGATGTGAAAACCAAGTCAAACTGATTTTTTAGGATCATCATAAATAAATATTTTCTTTACACCATCGGAACAGTTATATCCCCGACTTCTTAGAGGTTTTTTGAAAAGTATTTCGCTGTGATTTTAGGAACTTAGAGATCCCCCCAGCCCCCCTTAAAAAGGGGGGAACCGGAATCAAAGCCCCCCTTTTTAAGGGGAGCCACTGCGTTGGGCGGCTCTGCCGACTTGAAGCACGTGGCGTGGATTTAGGGGGATCTGAAATGTTTTGCTACCAATGAGAGGACTTTTCAAACAGCCTCTTTAAGAAGTCGGGGATCTTGATGCTAATTGTTAGTTACTGGCAATTTTACAAATTACCATGATATGTGATTTATATTTGTCAATACTATATTGAATAAATTCTAATCCAGAACGTTCTAATTCTTGCAAAAGTTGAGGAATTTCAAATTTATGATGTCGCCAAATAGTAATTTCTTCCCCTTCAGAAATTTCAATACTTTTAGCTATCCCCATTCGGTTGAAATTTATAGTGTAATCATGATGTAGTTTGATATTAGCAATTATACTATCGGTTTTTAAATCATACTTTCTAACCAATTCACAGTCTTCAGATTTAATCCCAATTTTATTTTTAACCCATCCATATATTTCTTCTACATGATATTTGCATCCACCTCTCACCTTTCCATCCCATGTAGAGTTTAAGCCAATTTCATTGGTAAACACCAGACAATCGTTTTTTCCCATACTATCTCTAAAGTTTTTGAATACCTCATCTCTATTTTGATGGTTTCCAATAGTAACACCTAGATGGAAAAATATTTTTGCTGTATTGTCAATTTCAATATCGGTTTTATTTTGAAATAAGGTTATAGGTACAGGATTATTTTCTATGTCAATTGTGGAACTAATAAACTCGATTAGAGGAAACCATTTTTTAAAATTATTTTGGGATACATGAAGTAGTTCTTCACTTATATCTAGAGCTATATATTTATTTACTTTTTCCAACTTATGAAGTCTTTGAATAAATTTTTTAACAGGATATGAATTACCTGCACCAACATCTACAATATTTATTTTTGTACCAGTTTGAATACTGTTATTAAAGTAATTGAAATTTTCATTTAAAAGGTCAATTTCAACATTCGATGTTCGATACCATCTAGGAATAACATATTTTTGATAAAAATCGTCCCAGATTTTTGCACCTCTACCTTTATAAGAATACTTTAGAGGTATTTCTCGTTTGACTTCTAGTGCATGAATTATCCCTATAACTTCTTCTTTAGAAAAAATAGAGTAGAACTCAGAACTTGGTTTTGCCATGCGACTGATAGCAGTTGACATCTTATCTGAGGGAAGTTGGGAATTATTATCAAAATTTTGGGACATTATTCTCGTTCTTTGGTTTTCTTCGGTATTCAAATGGATTAGTCGCAATGCTTGCCAAATAAGTATTTTCTCATGTCGGTGTCCGAAAAATTGAATCCAAATTTCAACTTATCACCACAAATAGATCCCATATTACCTACTGAGCAATTGGTTTTTTATAATCAAAGTGCGAGATAATTTTTCAAAGATACAGGGGTGCATTTCAGTGGTTCAGCAACCAGAACTCCAGGAAACTTCGTCAATACAACCAATGCGGCGCGTGCTTAAAAGTTTAAGCGCTTACCGATGGACTTCACTAGGAGCATTGGTCAGCTTGTTGATGTTGACGATCGCAAATGCCGTTACCCCCCAACTATTTAGATGGGGAATCGATCAGGGTATTAGCCAAAACAACCTCCAAATTGTGCTATACAGCGCTGCCTGGATGGTACTCGCCGCGATCGCTCGTGGTTTGTTTAACTTTGGACAAAGCTATTTGGCAGAAGCAGCATCTCAGGGTGTAGCTTATGACCTGCGGAACAAGATTTTTAGCAAAATTCAAAATCTCAGTTTCAGCTATCATGACCAAGCGCAGACTTCCCAACTGTTAACCCGTGTCACGAGCGATATTGAGCAGATCCGTACCTTTGTAGGTACTAGCCTGATTCAGGTCATTGGTGGCATTGTCACATTGGTGACTATTGCGGTAGTTTTGCTAGTAATGAACTGGCAACTAGCACTGATTACCCTAACAGCAGTTCCCATATCAGCATGGTTGATGACAAGATTTGTTACTCGCAATAACAACCTTTTTCGGCAAGTACAAGAGCAACTGAGCAACCTGAATGCAATATTGCAAGAGAACTTGATCGGAATTCGGGTAGTGAAAGCCTTTGTCAGGGAATCAACCGAAAGGTCGCGGTACACAACCCTAAATGATGGTCTAATTAGGGCAAATATGAAGACCATTAACGCCATCCATAATACCTTCCCGTTTATCTTTTTGCTGAGTAATTTGGTAACACTGGCAGTTTTCGGCTATGGGGGAGCGCAGGTAATTGGGCGTAAGTTCTCCATCGGCGAATTGGTGGCGTTTAACTCCTACCTCGCATTAATTCTCCAACCTATTTTGTTGATTGGATTTGCAGCACCTGCGATCGCTCAATCAGCTGCTTCTGCTGAACGAGTCTATGAAGTTGTCGATGCGGAAATTGAAATCCGCGATCGCCCCGGTGCTGTCCCGTTTGACACCTGCGTTGGTAGAATCACCTTTGAAAATGTTTCCTTTCGCTATCCGGGAGCCAGTACTGAAACTCTCAAAGAAGTTTCCTTTGAAACAAAGCCCAAAGAACTAATCGCCGTTTTAGGGATGACTGGTTCCGGGAAAAGCACAATTATGAACTTGCTTGCCCGCTTTTATGATGTCACCAGGGGAGCAGTTCGTATTGACGGACGAGACGTAAAAGATTTTACCCTCAAAAGCCTGCGATCGCGAATTGGGATTGTATTTCAAGAAACCACCCTTTTCTCTGGCACAATCCGCGAAAATATTGCCTACGCTAAACCCGATGCAACCCTAGAGGAAGTGATTGAGGTTGCAAAAACTGCACAAATGCACGATTTTATTATCGGTCTACCCGATGGTTACGAGACGATTGTCGGTGAGCGGGGCGTAGGCTTATCTGGCGGACAAAAACAAAGAATTGCGATCGCTCGTACCTTACTAACCGATTACAGCATTCTGATTTTAGACGATAGTACCTCAGCCGTAGATGCCGCTACTGCTGCCCATATTCAAGCCGAACTAGATGGCTTAATGCGTCAAAAAGCTTGTACAACTTTTGTAGTAGCTCAACGCATTAGCACTGTCAAGAATGCCGATCGCATTTTTCTCATGGATAAAGGCCGATTAGTAGCCCAAGGCACTCACGAGGAATTGATGGAAAACAGCCCCCTCTACGGGGCAATCTTGGAATCTCAGGTAAAGGCGAAAGAAAAAAATAATCCAAAACTAACATAAATAGTATTGCTTAAAATTTTTGTAACAACCTTGTAATCCAAAATCTAAAATTGCTATGACAAGCACAGTTCCTGTTGTTGCATCTGAGCAGTCGAGTCAGCAACTCCCGACCCTGCGGCGCTTTTTACAATACGTACTACTTTATCGCAAAGAAATTCCCATTGCCTTGACATTAGTATTCTTTGGTGCTGCAACCCAGGCAATTGGCCCGTTTTTCCTCGGTTGGTCGATCGATCACCTAATTGCCCAAGGTAATTTGCAAGGACTCCTAATGTTATTAGGGTTACTAGCGCTGAACTACGGACTTGGAGTTTTGGCAACCAGGGGTCAAATTATTCGAGTCGGCTGGATTATGCAGCGATTGCTAGCTCAATTGAGGCAAGATATTTTTCTTAAAATTCAAAGTCTGCCCCTCAGTTTTTTCGATCGCAGCGAAGCGGGCGATTTAATGAGCCGCCTACTGAATGATGTCAATACCGTAAATCAAGCATTTGGACTGACGATCGCGCAAATGCTCGGCAACATTTTCAGTTTGATTGGTATAGTCATTGCCATGCTCTCAATCAACCTCCGACTCGGCTTGTTGAGCAACCTGGTTGTGCCACTGATGATTTTAACCACAAGTGTATTTGCACGTTGGGCAAGAGCCAGGTTTCGCGTTACCCGACAGACGATTGGGGAGCTTTCTGCCAAGTTGGAAGAAGATATTGTCAGTGTTCGAGAAGCACAGGCATTTAATCGGGTACAGATGAACATCGCAGAATTTGACGTTCTCAACGCTGCCAATCGTGATGCCAACGTTGAGGCAGTGGCAATTACTTCCGCCTTTTTGCCCTCCATCGATTTTCTGAACACACTCGCAACCGCAGGGGTTCTGGCTTATGGGGGTTATCTTGCCGTCACTGGGGCTGCAACAGTGGGTGTGGTGACATCCTTTTTACTTTACGTCCAGCAGTTCTTCCGCCCTATCCAGATTCTCAGCCAGTTTTACACCCAAGCTCAATCTGCCTTCGCTGGATTAGAGCGAATCTTTCTATTACTAGATGAACCGTCAGAACTCAAAGACGCACCCAATGCAACAGAAATGCCACCCATTCAGGGGGAAGTGAGATTTGAGGATGTCAAGTTTGGTTACAACCCAGATCAATTGGTTCTCAAAGGGGTGAATTTGCACGCCTATCCAGGGCAGATGATTGCATTAGTTGGGCCGACTGGTTCGGGAAAAAGCACAATTATTAACTTGATTTTGCGCTTCTACGATGTATCTGGCGGTGCAGTGAAAATTGATGATATTGATGTGCGTAGTGTTACTCAAGCCAGTCTGCGGCGACAAATTGGCATCGTCCTGCAAGACAATATTCTGTTTACTGGCACCGTTGCTGAAAACATTGCCTTTGGCGCTCCCTATAGTACTCAAGCTGACATTGAAGAGGCTGCACAACTGGCAAATGTACATGACTTCATTACCTCACTACCACAAGGCTATACAACCCAATTGGGTGAACGGGGAGCGCCCCTAAGCCAGGGACAGCGACAACTAATCAGTATTGCCCGTGCGGTGTTAGTTAACCCGCGAATTCTGATTCTTGATGAAGCCACCAGCAGCATTGACACGCGCACAGAAGCGCTAGTACAAACTGCGATCGCACGTTTGCTGCAAGGTCGTACCAGTTTCGTAATTGCCCACCGTCTCAGTACAGTTACTCAGGCAGATCGGGTATTAGTAATTCAGCAGGGACAAATTGTAGAGCAAGGTACTCACGCCGAACTCATCGATCGGCAAGGTGTCTATGCCAACCTCTATAGTCTACAACTGGGTGCAGCAGACACAACGGTTCTTCAAAATGAAAAGTAAAATATATATATAGTCTCGAATTTACCAATTGCCAGAAAAGGAATGAAGCTACCTAACCTCGATTCAGAAAGCATCAATCGCATCATTGAGATGGCATGGGAAGATAGAACATCTTTTGATGCGATTCAGGCTCAGTTTGGACTGCTGGAGAAACAGGTAATTGCCTTAATGAGGCGCGAAATGAAAGAATCTAGTTTCAAAATGTGGCGAGAGCGAGTTACCAAACGCAATACAAAGCATTTATCTAAGCGAGAATTTATTGCAGGTCGGTTTAAATCGCACAATCAAAAAACGTAACTAATTGAAAGTAAAATGACGAAAGTTACACTCTACATTGCAGCTAGTTTGGATGGTTATATTGCTCGCAGCGATGGCAGAATTGATTGGCTATCAATCCTTGATATAGAGGGGGAAGACTACGGTTATGGTGATTTCTACGAATCCATTGATGCTATTGTTTTGGGCAGCAATACTTATGAAGTAGGACTTGGTTTTGATGAATGGCCTTATCCGGGAAAGAAATCATTTGTTTTCACCAAACGCCATCTCCAATCTGACCGTGAAGATGTTGTATTTATTTCTGACACAGTAAAGAACGCCTTAGTAAATATAGAGGCTCAAGGTTTTGAAAATATCTGGCTAGTGGGTGGCGGAGCATTAATCAATTCGTTTCTTCAGCACAGCTTGATTGACGAATATATTATTTCAACGATTCCAACTATCTTAGGTGGCGGTATACAGCTTTTCCCACCGCCTACCCCTGAAGAACAATTGCAGCTTATTAACTCAAAACAATATTCTAGTGGTTTACTGCAATCACTTTATAGGCGAAAAGAGCAGCATTAAAAATGCATATTTCACAATTATGCTTCAAGTGGTGAGAAGTCCGATGTTCAAAACTTCGGGGAATTTAAACACCACCTGAATCGCGTCAAAACCCTTTTGAATTACAAATTAGGTTGGAACAGCCTCAAGAAGCTTCTGAACAGCTTCACTAAACTGTTCATAAGGAGAAACTCCCACGATGGTTTCTGCTAAAATACCATCTTTGAAAATTAAAACTGCTGGAATACTGCGAAGACCGAATCTTTTAAAAATAGGCTTATTTCTGTCAACATCTACCTTAACGACTTTAGCGCGGCCTTTGTATTCCTCGGCAAGTTGCTCCATTAACGGACTGACCAGCCGACAGGGGCCACACCAAGTAGCAGTAAAATCAACAACAACTACTTTCTCTTCACTTCCATTTAAAACAACATCAAATTCACTTTCTTCAACATAACTAACTATCTGAGTATCAGCAGACATTTTTTAATTCCTTAGTATCAAAATAAAATTGCAGCAAAAACTTACTATACAAACTATACCTCCTTCTGCCTGTCAGATTCATCAGCCACTTGTATGAAAAAATCCCCGCAACTAACTTTTGCTCTGTCGCGGGGATTTAATAATTTTACATAAGGTGCGATCGATCGCTACCTCACATCTTCAAGACGTAGAAGCATCATCTCGATCAAACAGTTCTAACAACCCAATAGTGCCTACAAAAAAAGTATAAGCAGCATATTGTATTGGCATCTTTTTTTTTGAAGGTGCATAAAAAGCTGCTATAATACCCTCAATAAAATGGCAGGTCACGGCAAAACGCTCAATCCAAAAAATTGGATTTAGGCTAATTGGTATATTAATATTATTTATTTCTGCATAAATATTCCCCGATTCTAATGCGATTGCGCTGGTTATAAGCACTGTAGATAGGATTTTTACAAACGTAAAAATGTTTGACTTTTTAAACTTTAAATTCATGCAATTGATAACTGCCAGATTATAATTTCCGTTTTTGGAAAAACTTCTAAAAAGATGGGCATGGTGTATTAGTCCTGCCATCCCCGTAAACACCATGACTCAGCAGGGACTTCCAGCTAAAAAAACACTCCATAATAAGTTAGCACAGTTGTGCTACCTTACAAATGTAAAAATAATTTATAATAATTTATTTTTTGCAATTCCTTCAAGATTAAATCATCAAATATTTAAAAACTGATAAAAGTGTGGAATAATACACTGATGATAAATTTAATTGCCCTTTAGAGATTGATAAAAAATGTAAAGCTATGATTGCTCAACATTACAACTCAATTCATGTTGAAAACAACTTGCTTCAACAAATCCAAATTAAAGAAAATCAGTTAAAAATTGCCCAAGAATCTAACATGCCCCATGTAGCAAAAGCACTACAGAGTCAATTATTAAAGTTACAGTCTCAATTGTCAGAGCCGCAAGATGTTGAAGTTCAAGCGTTGATGAGTTTGCTAGACGATTAAAATCGTAAATTTTTGTTGCAAAGTTTATTCAAAATATAAAAGCTCTGTTAATCGAAAGCAGAGCATAATCATTGTAATGCCTGAGAGTGCAATTCAATTTACCTGCTATAGCTTAAGAAATAGCAGTACAAGAAGTAGCGATCTAAAATGTCATAACAGCATAATACTTCTTACTTAGATACAGCGTATTTCAGGTAAATGAAGTACACGGGTAGGGGCACAACATGTTGTGTCCCTACGATTATCTGTACCTCACCAAGTTGCAATCTGCTGTAAGATACAGAACTCAGATTTGATTTTTGAACAAACTCAGTACAACTTTCCTGTTGCCTGCATATTGCACTTGCACTTCGCATCCCACACAAATTAATTCATAAATCAAAGCGGACTACTCTATTCAGGTTTTTGCTGAGTAGGTGGTCTTTTAATCTGCTGTACTGAATCAATCTTAAGAAGAGGTTTAAGTGATGGTAGTTGCCTTTGCCTAAGAATTTGAATTTCTCTCTCAATCGAGTCTTTTCCTTGCCTAAAAAAGTCTTGAGAATTATATGGAACTAAGTCACGCGATAAACTTTGAGCTTGTGCTGGAGTCAATCTAGGAACCGATTGTTGAGCATTGGCTGAAGTTTGTACAGCCAGTAAAAAAGCTGTTGAAAGCAGTAATGCTTTGATTTTAATACATCCAGTTAATATCAGGTTTAACATGATTGATATATTCTTTATGTAAATGCTGTTTCAAACCATCTTCTGTTGGTCTTACTATAAACAAAATACACTTATTGCTTTGCTAATTACCTCACACAAAGGGTTGAATTAATTAATTAAATTAACTTGTAAATATCTAAAACTGGCTGATTTAATCCAATATCCTAAATAGGAAACAACCCTCCTAAGTTGGGTTACACTCTTGGGAATAATACTACTTAGGGGATGCTGTCAATACACCTCAGTGATAATAACGAATAAACGATGGTTATCATCCAGAACGGGAACATTAATTAGCTTAATAGTAAAAAGAAGTAAGTGGGTCAAATTAAATATAAAACCTCACCCTGCCTCCGGCTTCCCTCTCCAAAGTATCGAAGAGGGATTGAGGGTGAGGTTTGATCTTATATTTAATTACGTCTACCTACTTACTTGCTTGGCTCCTAACATTAACTATTAAAAAGTCAGACAAGCAGTATAAATCACTACTGTCAAGGATTCGCTAAGACAAAAAAATGTTCGGATAGCGGAGGTTTAATACTAATCTGATAGACTATCTTAAATTTGAAATTATAAAAGCTGGTAGCCCAGGGCTGATAACTAAACTATGAGTGAAGCCTTATTCTGTATCGAAAATCTGCGAGTTGCCTATCCTCAACGGAGTGGAGAAGAGGCAAGCTGGGCGGTTGATGATGTATCTTTCACCTTGCAACGAGGTGAAAAAATGGGATTGGTGGGAGAGTCTGGTTGTGGCAAATCAACTATAGGAAGGGCAGTAATGCGTTTACTACCAGCCTCTAGTTGTATTGAGGGACGGGTGACATTTCAAGGACAGTCGGTGTTTGACTTAATGCCCAACCAGTTGCGGAAGTTTCGAGGAGAGGCGATCGCCTTAATTTTTCAAGATCCCATGACACGACTCGATCCGTTGATGACGATTGGTAAGCATTGTATTGAAACCCTTCAGGCGCACTCACCAGAATTATCAACGCGGGAAGCCAAAAAAAAAGCACTTGCTACCTTAGAAAAGGTGAATATTCCGGCTAGTCGCTGGAATCAGTATCCCCACGAATTTAGCGGTGGAATGCGCCAACGGGTTGCGATCGCCTTAGCTTTACTTCTCAACCCCAAGTTGATTGTTGCTGATGAACCCACCACCAGCTTAGATGTCACTGTTTCCGCGCAGATATTGCAAGAATTAACTCGCCTGTGCGCTGAAGAAAACATGGGATTGTTGCTGATTTCTCACGATTTAGCAATGGTGGCTGAACATTGCGATCGCATTGGCGTTATGTACCACGGCAAAATGGTCGAAATGGGTTCTACAGAAACCGTCTTTAGGCAACCTCAACATGAATATACGCGATCGCTCTTAAAAGCAGCTTTACATATTCAAGCAGTAAAAGATGATGGAGAATTGATAATTGCCAATCACTCAGAAAAGCAATTACCGATTATTAATGATAAATCCCCAATTTTGAGTATTACTGAACTCAAACAACACTATACGATAGAACCTAACTTTATCGAACGACTGTTTAACACACAAACCCAGACTATTAAAGCAGTAGATGGTATTAACCTGGATCTCTATCCCGGAGAAATTCTCGGCTTAGTCGGCGAATCAGGTTGTGGTAAAAGCACACTATCACGAACAATTTTGCAACTAATTCGTCCCACCAGTGGCAAAGTAGAGTTTTTAGGACAAGATTTAACTACCTTGTCGCGTCAAGAAATTCGCTCCTCACGGCGACAAATCCAAATGGTTTTTCAAGATCCTCATGCTTGTCTTAATCCAGCAATGACGGTGGGACAAAGTATCGCCGATCCTTTATTTATCCACAATCTAGCCAATACCGTTAAAGCAAAAGAACAAGTTTTTTGGATGCTAGAGAAAGTTGGATTAACACCGCCAGAAGTGTATTATGAACGTTATCCATCCGATTTATCTGGTGGACAACAGCAAAGAGTTGCGATCGCTCGTGCTTTGATTACTCACCCCAAACTTTTGATCTGCGATGAACCAGTAAGTATGTTAGATGCTAGCGTGCAGTCGCAAGTGCTGGATTTGATGTTGCAATTAAAAGAAGAATTTGAGTTAACTTATCTATTCATCACCCACGATCTTTGGTTAGCTCGATTTTTGTGCGATCGTATTGCTGTGATGAATGCCGGTAAAATTGTTGAAATCGGTCTGACAAAAAAGATTTTTGCCAATCCTCAGCACCCTTATACCAAAAGCTTATTAGCTGCTGCTCCCTTACTAGCACGTGCTTAACTCAACAAAGTGAGGACTCACACAAACAATAGTCCCCGATTTATCCTACGAAAGATGTAAGGCGATCGCTTTTTTAACACTTCTCACAATTTGTAGAAACTCCCGTAAAACAGGTGTCATATCCTCTTGTCGCCATACTACAGCCGTTTCTACTAATGGTGTTTTTTCTTCTAAAGTGCGATAAACTACACCAGCCCTTTGAAGATTTTGCAAAGAAGACGGTACGATCGCAATCCCCATTCCTGCTGACACTAGCCCGATAATTGTCTGCATTTGGATTGCTTCTTGAGTCACTTTTGGGCTAAAATCCCCTTGCTGACAAAGACTCAGGATTTGATCGTAAAGTCCAGGGCCTAAATAGCGGGGGAACATAATAAAATTTTCGTTCAAGAGCGATCGCACTGAAATATTTTCTTGTCTAGCTAAGAAATGAGTTTCTAGCAAAGCTATAATTAGTCCTTCTTGCTGAATGCATTCTTGATTGAAAGTGTTGTCTTCTAAAGGTGGATGGGCAAAACCTACATGGATACGGTGATTGAATAGCGCTTGTTCTTGCTGAGTTGTCGTTAATTCTTGTAATACTAACTCTACCTCTGGAAACTGTTCTCGAAACCGCCGCAAAATCACAGGCAGCAAATCGTAAGTTACCAAGGTGGTGAAACCTATTCGTAGTTGTCCTTTCTCACCCCTACCTGTCCGTTGAGTCAGATCAATTGCCTTTTCTAGTTGAGCGAACAATTGATAAGCTTCTTGCAAAAATACTTGTCCGGCTTCCGTTAGTTGCACCTGTCGTTTGGTTTTGCGTTGAAAAAGTTCTACCCCTAGTTCTGCTTCTAGCTGTTGAATTTGCTGGCTTAAGGGCGGTTGAGCGATATGAAGTCGCTCTGCGGCTCTACTAAAGTGGAGTTCCTCAGCTACAGCAATGAAGTAGCGCAGGTGTCGCAGTTCCATAGTTTTGATATTTTATAAGTCTCAAATATTCATAAATATATATTGGACATCTCAAAAATTGCTATCTATGATACTCATACATGGAAGTCAGAGGAAGATGTAACGATGTCGGAGAACTTAAGAAGCCAAGTTGTGACGCAAGGGGTGCAGCGATCGCCAAATCGGGCTATGCTGCGGGCAGTTGGTTTTAAAGATGAAGATTTCAACAAAGCCATTGTCGGTATTGCCAACGGTTACAGTACGATCACTCCCTGTAATATGGGAATAAATCA
>NZ_JBALDL010000098.1:0-46699 GCF_036917465.1 Nostoc sp. | reverse complement strand
CGCGGATGCTTTGAGACTGACAAGATAATATTTTTAACCTCTAATTCCATTTGGTTTGCGTTCTCTCATATCGCTTTTAGTCTAAACTCCAGTATTGAAGCAGCTGAGTTGGCTACGGTAGTCGCCAGCCTTGTTGGACGGACTTAGAGGGGATTGGGCAACAACCTTTTTTGATGTAAGTTGGAGCTATGGAGAATCAGGACTCTTTTGCAGACGTAATAACGTATTGTAAACCTGCTGTTTTAAGATATCGTTATTTTGTAGTTCTATAGTAATTTTGTTGAACTGATCGATGCTCAAACCATTATCTTGGACAATTTTTTGAGAGCGATTACAGTAATTTACTGCGATATCTTGAGCCTTTCTAGGAAGACCATTCATGCTATTAGAATCGTTACAAACAATTTTAGGAATTTCTCCATTGCCAATAAGTTTTTTAATTTCTTCAAAGGCATTTTGACGTGCTGGTTCCATTGCTAGCACAGCTTGAGCATAGCTGTCTATTTGACTATTGTTAGCTATTGGTGCTGGAGTTTGACCATAAGCTTTTGAACTCAATAAAAAAGCGTTGGAAATCACACTTGTAGTAACAATCGCGCCGAAAAAGAATGATTGGCAAAGGATTCGCTTTCGGCTAGATCGGCAAAGGAAATCAGAAATTTTCTTCATATAGTGTGTGACACAAAACTACATCAGGGATATTATAAGAAATTTGAATTCTTTTCGGAGTTGGAAGTTCCTGCAACTGTTCAATACATCAAGTTTTTATATTTGATTGTCAACTCCCTCGGCATACTTGACAAAGTTCGATGACTTTAGTCTGGAATGTTGACATTTCTGATGCTCCTTGCTTGAGGCTCACTTCTAACTCCAATAATAGAGGTAAGCAAGAGATTAGTTGTTGCACAGAAAGCAGCTTGATTTCTTGCTGTAAGAAGTAGAGCCGTTTGGGATTACCGATATCAGCAGCAATAGCGATCGCTTGTTGATTGCGCTCCCCACTTTCTATCATAATCTTCACCCATAGCCAGGTGCGAAATTGTCCAATCAGTGTGGCAACTATCCGTAATCCCGGCTCGGAAGCATTGATCATATCTGCCAAGGTTGTCAGAGCTTTCGCTGTATCTCCTGTTCTGATTGCTGCTGCTAATTGTAAACTATTTTGAGTAGTATTTCTTACTAACTTTGTAACGGTATCTACGTCTAAAGGCTTGTTGCTACCGTGGGCATATAACCGTAATTTCTCTATTTCATTGTAGAGCAATCGCGTATCATTTCCTACAGATTCTGCTAACAACTGGGCAGTATTGGCAGTCAGTTTTAGTCCCACAGTTTGGGCTGCTTGATTAACAGATTGCACCAGTAATTCTGTTTTCCAAGGGGGAATGAGGGGAAATTCTCGGAATTCGGTAGCAAATTGTTTTAACAATTTTGTGGATTTGAGGCGTTCATCTGGCTTGTTGCGGCTGGTGAGTAATAAAAATGAGTTTTCGGGAATGACAGGTAGCGATCGCACCAGTTCTGCTAAAACATTCTCTGGACAGTGTTGACACAGGGTTGTATTTACCAGCCATACCAACCGCCCACCAGCGCCAAAAGTGGGTGTCATGGACTGATTTAACCCCTGGATAGCAGCATCAGCCTGATCTGGGGTGAATGCAGTGTAATTAAAACTGATCCAATTGGGATCGAGGACGCGATCGCGCAGCATAGCGATCGCCTTTTCTATCGTAAAATCATCCTCACCCCAGTAAAAATAAATTGGCATAGATAAACCTCAATTGGGCATTGGGAAGAATTCTTAAAACTCTTGTACAGACGCGATTCATCGCGTATCTCTAACTCCACCTTTTGTACAGACGCGATTCATCGCGTCTCCCAAAAACTAAATACTTTTGAAATCATTCTGTTAATCGGGGTAATTTTCCCTAAAATCTATCAAGTGAGAGCGTGAGGCCATGAAGATTGGACGACAACTATCAAACTTACTTAAATCGGTTAGCACGATTAACGCTGCCAGAAGCCTACAGATCGCAAGCCCAGCATATTCAGGAATCTTCTAAATTTCAGCCAAATTCTGGCTTGAGAGAAGCAGCGTCTTTTCCTGGCTATACGTTAATTACCCCGCCGGCAGGAGAAGAATCAGAAAACTCTGCTTTTTATGCCAAATTACAGACTTACCAACAGGAAATTTTGCAGTTGCCTGTAAACCGTAATTTGATTGTACCTCTACCTCCTGCTAGCTTCCATCTGACTTTAGCGGATTTAATTTGGGACAATGCTTACCTTGATGCCTACGAAAAAAATCCCAGCTTTGACGAGGAGCTACCCTCTTGTTTAGCCGAAATGTTTCAGCAATATCAACAATTGATGACAAACAGGAGTCATCCGATTAAATGGCAAATGCTGGGACTGATACTGATGCCGAGAGCTATAGCGGTTTGTTTAGTACCCCAGGATGAAAGCTGCTACGAGGAAATTATTAAATTTCGCCGAACAATTTATCAAAATCCCAAGTTAATTGCCTTGGGTATTGAGCAGCATTATCATTTCACAGCCCATGTTACATTAGCCTATTTTGGGGAGGTTTCATCTGATTTAGACCGGACAAGTTTCAGCACAAAGCTTTCTGAATTGAATGAAAAATGGCTGTTTAATTTGCCCGAATTTTCGATTCATCGCGTCGAATTGCGAAAATTCGACAACATGACACGCTATTATCGTGAACCAGACTGGCCGACTTTAAATTTTTGACATGATCTGCATATTATCTGAACAATAAACCCAGGAATTCAGCAACCCGTAGATCCCCGACTTCTTAAAGAAGTCGGGGATTTTGTTTGTGCGCGTTTAGTTCAGTATTGGTATAGTTTTTATATTTAAAATTTTGGTTGTTTATAAACGAGATAAACAGCCTCTAAAAATACATCAGGTGTAATATCTTCTGGCAGCTTTTCTAAATTAATAATAGCTACTACTTGCTCGGCTAACTTTAAAGATACTGAGGCTTTTGCCTTTAATGACATTGTAGATCGTCGTTGCAAATACTCACGAATAACAGCAAAATCATCGGGTAATAATTTGGATAAATCGGCAATTTGAATTAACTGTTCATGAAGTACTTTTGCCTGTTCTGAAATTGTCAATGTCGCGGATGCAATCGGTGTTTCAGCTTGAATTACAATTGTGCCGGCAGCTAAATCACCTAAGCGCTTTTCATGACTACCCAACATAATTAAAAAAGCGCCAATAAATAAAGTCTCATCAAAGGGTCGCAGTAAGGCACGTAGAGTTGCTTGTTGTAACCCGATGAGTCTGCCATCATCTCGAACCACGCGAATTTTAGCAACCCGTTTACCTGGGGTTTGCCCAAACCATAAAGTTTCAAAAAATACAAAATAGCTAATGTAAATTGCAAAGGCGATAATGAAGAAAATTGCTAAAAACCAAATATCTAAACTTGGTAAATTCGTAAAAGTATCTTCAATAAAATTTATCATTTGCGTGGAGAAAACAGTCCAGGTAAGGATAAACAGAACCAAAGTTACACCCAACACTGTATAGTCAATCAGCAGTGCCAAAGCTCGATTACCAATTCCTGCTAAAGTAAATTCCAACTCTACACTTTCTGGAGTTTGGAATGTGATGCGATTAAAAAAGCGCATATTTTAATCAATTGAAAATTAATAGAGTTGAATTAAGGTGTTGAGTTAACCAAAATCTTGTGTGGGAGGTTCTCGTAACTGCAAACCTAGACCCTCACGCCGAGTCCGCAAGTCCAGGTATAAAACGGCTTTTAGTGCTTGCCAGAATGGCATCACTAAAACCCCACCTACTAAGCTACCCACCCATGAAATAAAATACACAATTCCGTAGATAACAGTACCTGGCTCAAGCTTTATGAGGAATAAGCTAGGTATATAATTTAATACAAACAGTAATGGCATTGTAACGAAAAAAGCAACCAAAACAACGCCCTGAATGCGAAGTACTGAGGCTTTAGTTAACTCCCAACTTCTGGCAACACTTTCGCCACCATTAATATTTTCTTCAACTGCTAGTGGTACTTCAGCTACTATCCAACGCGAGTAGAACCAGGTTAGTCCCAATAGCAAAATAATTACCATTAAGATTATTGCCAATGTGGTTGCGACTATAACACCCGCAGTACCTAATATTCCTCCTAATAACACTCCTAACAAGGCAGAGAAAATACCACCTGCGATCGCTAATCCCAAATAAACTACCAGCAAAGATATACTTACCTGAAAACCAACTCTTAAAAATGACCACAGACGGGGATTAACATGGCTGCTGGCATCTTGGACACTTTCAGGTTGGTAAATCAATTCTCCAAAAGCCAAGCGTGAAATTAGTCCAGAGATCGCTGCATATTTTGCCCAGCCATAGATCGGAACTATAACCCACAAGTGAGCGATCGCAGCCAGTTTCAGATAAGTCTTCAGATGAGAACGATACAACTGCACCGCAGCACTAACAACGTTCCCTACACTCAGTGGTTGTATCTGACTGGGAGATCCAAAGTTTCCAGACATAATGGCAAATTTACCTTGAAACTACGGAGATGAATTTGAGGCTATCTTAAGCTAAGTTAAACTCAGTCTTCCCAAAATTCATGAATATTCAACGTTGGATAGCGCGACGAGAACCAAATTGGCAGCGTCTGGATGCCTTATTAAAGCAGATAGAAAAAAAAGGGCTAAAGTCCCTATGCGCAGCAGAAATTAGAGAGTTAGCGAGTTTATACCGTTCAGTAGCAGCAGATTTGGCTCGTGCCCGTACCCAGCAAATCGGCAATACTTTGATCCAAAGTTTACAATCTTTAACAACTCGTGCCTATACCCAGATTTACCAAGGTTCGCGGCGACAGGAATGGCACGCAATCCTAGAATTTTACCGATGGGGATTACCATCTGTAGTCCAAAAAACCTTTGTATACATCGCTATTGCGACAGCATTGTTTCTACTGGGGGCGCTAGTGGCTTGGTGGTATTCCTGGCAAAACCCCAGCTTTATGTCGTTGATAGTACCTGACAATTTGATTACCAAGGTGCGAGATGAGCATAAATTATGGATGGGATCAATTGTTGGTGTTGAACCTCTAGCATCCAGTAGTATTACGATTAATAACTTGTCGGTATCTTTTGGTGCTGTTGCTGGTGGTATCACAGTCGGGCTATACACAGCCTATTTGATGGTATTTAATGGCTTATTAATTGGTGCTGTTGGCACTTTGGTTGGTCAAAATAATCTGGCTTATCCTTTTTGGGCCTTTGTGTTTCCACATGGTTCGTTGGAATTACCCGCGATTTTTTTTGCTGGTGGCGCAGGATTTTTATTAGCAAGATCAATTTTATTTCCTGGTAAATATCGCCGTGGTGATGCACTAAAATTTTACGGTTCTCAAGCGGTGCAGCTAGTATTTGGGATTGTACCAATGTTGATGATTGCTGGTACGATCGAAGGCTTTTTTTCACCTAATCCCAGTATACCTGATGCAATTAAATATCTGGCAGGAATGGGATTATTTATACTTTTGGTGCTGTATTGTAGCCGTAAGCAAACATTAAATAATTGAGTTAGCGGCGGATTGGTAAATTGAATAAATATTTTAAAATAAGGTAAATACTTTTAAGTTAAGACTTCATTAATATTTCATTCAAGCCAACCCATTTATTCTTGTATTTAAATATGCCAAAACTGACAAATAATATAACATTTTCATAATATGTGATTTAATCATTTTTAGTTATTTAAATTAAAATTAATTTTTTTGTGAGCATATTTTCATTCAACTAATCTAGTCAATCAAATATCAATAATAAAAATTGTTGTAATTAAGATTTAAACACATCTTAATTTTTTATTCATTAAACGTTAAATAAAGTTTAACCATAAAAAACTTAACTTGATTAAGGCTGGAATTACAGCACGAAAGTATTCCTTTAATCAGAGGTTATATGATTTTTTTGACCACCATTTTGAATCGTGTCGTAGCTACTTCAGTGGTGACAACTTCTGTTGTACTTAGTCCATTTTTTGGTGCGATCGCACAAGCTGAAACTCTTAATGGTGCAGGAGCCACTTTTCCGGCTCCCCTTTACGAACGGTATGCTCGTGAAGTGAAGAAGAAACATCCAGACTTGAAAATTAACTATCAAGCAATTGGTAGTGGTGGCGGTATTCGTCAAGTCATCGCTGGAACCGTTGACTTTGGTGGTAGTGATGCTGCAATGAAAGATGATGAAATCGCTAAAGTCAAGAACGGTGTAATCTTAGTACCCACAGCAGGCGGTGCCGTTTCTGTAGTTTACAATCTTCCGGGCGTTAATGAACTCAAATTGTCCCGCAATACATTACCAGCAATTTTCTCAGGTCAAATTACCAAATGGAATGACGCAAAAATTAAAGCTGATAATCCAGGTGCTAATCTACCAAATCAACCAATTAAATTTGCTGTTCGCGCCGATGGTAGCGGTACAACTTTCATTTTTACTAACCACTTAAGTGCTACCAGTGGTTATTTTAAAGGCAGAGTTGGAGCTAACACTGCTCCAAAATGGAATTTGCCAAACGTCCTAAAAGGCAAAGGCAATCCGGGTGTAGCTGCTATAGTATCTCGTACTCCTGGTTCTATTGGTTATGTTGAATATGCCTATGCTGTCAAAAACAATCTGAAATCAGCACTGGTACAAAATAAGAAAGGAGAATTTGTTGCTCCTTCTTTACAATCTGCAAATGCAGCTTTGTCAAATGTCACCTTTCCAGATAATTACCGCGTTTTCGTAGGAGATCCAGGACAAGGTTATCCAATTGTTGGTCTAACCTGGATTATGGTTTATAAACAGTATGCTAATGCTGCTAAAGCTGATGCAATTAAGAAATGGATTAATTGGGTATTGAAAGATGGTCAACAATATAATGATGACCTCAACTACACTAAAATTCCATCTGATGTGGCAAATCGAGTTTTGCAAACAGTGAATAACTCTGTTAAACCTTAATTTGCAATTTTCAAGATTTACGTAGAACAGATCCCCTAACCTCCTGATGAAAATGGGGGTTTTAGATTCCTCTTTAAAAGAAGGAATAAGGGGGATTGTTTTACTAATTTCCTCTTTTAATAGGGTGAGTTTATAACTCACTCTAGTCGTTATAAAAAACTATTTTATTGATTTGTAATGGCAAATTCATTAGATGATTCAAATCTAGACGATGAAAGTTTCAATCTAACTGGTATCAGTGGCACAAATTTCTGGTTTGACCAAGGCTTTACACAGCTAGTACACCTTTTTGCTGTGATTACTGTTGCAGTATTATTTTTGATGAGTTGGGTAATTTTATCCGAAGCTCTACCAGCGATAAAGCAGTTTGGACTGGGGTTTTTGTGGGGAAAAGATTGGGATACAGGTAATCAGATTTTTGGTGCATTACCCTATATCTATGGAACTTTAGTCAGTAGTGCGATCGCTATTTTATTTGCTGTCCCGGTGGGAATAGCAGTAGCCTTAGTCACTAGTGAGAATTTTTTACCTCCGTTGCTGCGAACGATCCTAGCATTTGTTGTTGAATTGATTGCAGCAATTCCTAGTGTAATTATTGGTTTATGGGGGATTTTTGTCTTTATTCCAGTTCTAGAACCTTTACAAAAGTGGCTAGCCAGCACTTTTAAATGGATACCACTGTTTAATACAGAAGATCCTTCTGGGACTAATATGTTGACTGCTGGAGTTATTCTAGCCATCATGATTTTGCCCACGATGGCAGCAATTAGTCGTGATGTCTTAATGGCTATCCCTAAAGAATTACGTAGTGCATCTATGGCTTTGGGTGGTACTCGTTGGGAAACAATTTTTCGAGTCTTGCTACCATCTGCATTCTCTGGAATTGTGAGTGCAGCCATGCTTGCTTTAGGACGTGCTTTAGGTGAAACAATGGCCGTCACTATGGTGATTGGTAACTCTGCTCAAATTAGCGCATCTTTACTCGATCCAGCTTATACAATTCCCTCTCTATTAGCTAATGAATTTGCCGAAGCTGAACCGGGATTGCATATAGGTGCTTTAAGCTATTTGGGATTGATTTTGTTTGCGTTGACTCTAGCTGTAAATATTGGCGCTGTACTATTGGTTAAGTGGGTTGGCAGAAAAAATAAATGACACTTTATCACGAATGTAGAAAAACCTTTATCTATCAAAATTTGTAAAACTTATGAGTGGTTACATCCAGTCAGAAACGGATGAATCTTTGGCAGCAGAATTATGCAGTCCTCTGCCAACAGAGCGAGTAATATTTACATCCACAATGAATGCGATCGCCTTTGGTTTTACAGGTCTAGCACTCATTCCTTTATTATCAGTTTTGTGGGAAATTTTCATTAGGGGAATATCTGGACTCAAATCAGAAATGTTTGTCAAAGCAGTTATTGATAATGGCTTTGGCAACGCCATTCTAGGAACCATAATCATGGTAGTAATTGGTGCTATTTTAAGCATTCCCACAGGGATTATGACAGGAATTTTTTTAGCAGAATTTGGACAAAGCAACATAACTGCTAGTTTTGTTCGTTTTATCACCAGCATTCTTACAGGCGTGCCTTCAATTGTTGTCGGGATATTTGCTTATGGTGTGATAGTTTTAGTAACTAAAGGATTTAGTGCGATCGCAGGTGGTTTTGCTTTGGGTGTAATTATGCTACCTGTGATTATACTGACAACAGAAGAATCCTTAAAACTGATTCCCACATCTCAACGCCTCGCCTCTGCTGCTTTAGGCGGAACTCGCTTCCAAACTACTTTTCGTATTGTTGTCACTACTGCAATCCCCGGAATTACTACAGGCATTTTATTAGCTGTAGCTCGTGCTGCTGGTGAAACAGCACCCTTAATTTTTACTGCTTTATTTAGTCTAGATTGGTCAGAAGGATTGTTAAGTCCAACAGCTTCTTTACCAGTATTGATTTTTAACCTCTACAATGACCCCGACCCAGAAAAAAGCCAATTGGTATGGACTACTTCTATAGTGCTACTCGGCTTAATTTTATGTGTCAGTATTATTTCTCGCTTAGTTATTAGACACAGAAGAATAAAATGAAAAGAATACAAAATTCAGAAGTTAGATTTCATCAGTCAAAATTAAATATGGTTCTTCAGTACCTGTTATGCCAAATTATTAGTTAAATATCAAAGCTAGACTTTAAAGTAAAGTTTAGAACCCTTAAGTCCCAAGAATTGCCTAAAATGTTAAAAACAATGCCTGTTTTTGTTGTGCAGCAATATTTTCAGCTTTTTAGCAGATTAATTTAGCATACTAAGTACTGAAGAGCCTTAAATATTAGTTGTTCTGAATTGTCTCGTAGCTTAAAACCACTAAATCTCATATTTAGTAAAAAGTCTTAAATCTATTTGTTAAATTGCCAGTTCTCTATTATTTATTCTGGCTCCTGAATTCTGTTTTGATAAATTTTGATTTCGCACCTTGAGTAAGCATGAGTAACCTAATTCCAGCTATCAAAGTTAAAAATATTAGCTTTTACTATGGCACAACAAAAGCGATTGAAAATGTGTCAATAGATATTTACCAAAACCAAGTAACTGCAATTATTGGACCTAGTGGTTGTGGTAAATCTACCTTCATTAAAATTCTTAACCGCATTAGCGAATTAGAAGGGCCTGTGAAAGTTGAAGGAAATGTAGAATTTTTTGGTCAAAATATTTACGATTCTCGTGTCAACATTAATCGGTTACGCCGTCAAATTGGTATGGTGTTTCAAAAACCGAATCCTTTTCCAATAAGCATTTACGAAAATGTTGCCTACGGGATGAGAATAGCAAGTAGGTATTCAAAATTAGAATTAGATGAAATTGTTGAATCTGCACTTCACAGCGCTGCTCTTTGGGATGAAGTGAAAAATAAGCTTGATAAATCAGCCTTAGGGCTTTCTGGTGGTCAGCAACAAAGATTGTGTATTGCCCGTGCCTTAGCAGTCAAGCCGAAAGTTCTGCTGATGGATGAGCCTTGCTCGGCTCTTGACCCTATCGCCACCATGAAAGTTGAGGAACTGCTTCATAGTTTACAGTCTGAATTGACGATTGCGATCGTTACCCACAATATGCAGCAAGCCGCTCGCGTTTCTGATTTTACGGCTTTCTTTAGCACGGATGAAAGTCGAATTGGTCAAATGGTTGAGTTTGGCGCTACAGAGCAAATCTTTAACAACCCACTAGACCCTCGCACCCGCGATTACATTTCAGGGCGTTTCGGTTAAGGTATGTTCTTGACGTGACTTATTGATTTTTGTCGAGCTATCTGGTCTTCTGAATTCTTATTCAAATATTATTGCTATTTTAAATAGAACCAGCCCAAATCCTTTTTAATAAGAAAGAAGGTATAGCGATTTTCATTTTAATGAGCTACAGGTGGGGACGCACAGATGTCATAGGTGTCAACTTAAGGTGAAACCCTTGTGAAGAAACTCAATATCCGCATCACCTCCCCTCCCCGATACGTTGGGTATGGGAATGAGGGGTGAGGTAAAACGCCTGTGGGATAAGCGTTTGAGCTTAAATTGACACCAATGCACAGATGTGCGCCCCTACGAATTGTCTCTACTCTACACAATTGCAAACCGCCTATATTAGGTTAAGCCGCTAAAAACGGATATAAAAAGTAAATTAAAGATAAATTTTGGAACACAGTCTTGATATGAATATCTACTAACAGTTTATCTGCTGTATAACTAAATATATAGCTACGTAATTTCCATGAATATCTCCTTTTGGGAGTAACATAGTGAAACAGAGTCCTTGATTTATACTATTTTACTTACTTAAGTTTTGTTTCACACGTTTTGGGAATATGAGTAAACTAATTCCAGCCATCAGAGTCAAAAACTTCAGCTTCTCTTACGACACTCAAAAGATAGTTGAAGGCGTGTCAATGGATATTTATCAAAGCCAAGTCACGGCAATTATTGGTTCTAGTGGTTGTGGCAAGTCTACTTTTATTAAATCGTTAAATCGGATGAGTGAATTAGAAGGAGAAGTAAAAGTTGAAGGAAAAGTAGAATTTTTTGGACAGAGTATTTATGAGCGTCGGGTTAATATCAATCGCTTACGTCGCCAAGTTAGTATGGTTTTTCCCAAGCCAAACCTTTTTCCCATGAGCGTTTACGATAATGTTGCTTATGGGGTGAAATTAGTTGGATGGCATCCGAAAGTAGAATTAGACAGGATTGTTGAGTCTGCCATCAAATCTGCTGAACTTTGGGATGAAGTGAAAAATAAGCTGCACAAGTCTGCTTTAGAACTTTCTGGTGGTCAACAACAAAGATTATGTATTGCCCGGGCTTTAGCAGTCAAACCTAACGTTTTGTTAATGGATGAACCTTGTTCAGGTCTAGATCCTGCTGCTAGCATGAAAATTGAGCATTTGATCCATAATTTGCGCTCTGAGTTAACAATTGTGATTGTTACTCACAACATGCAGCAAGTTACTCGCCTATCTGATTTTACGGCTTTCTTTTGCAGTAATGAAAATCGGATTACTCAAATGATTGAATTTGGGACTACAAATAAAATATTTACTAACCCCGTGGATTCTCGCACCCGCGACTACGTTTTTGCCCGCGTCAGTTGAAGCGTTTCTTAAATTCTAGCTATTCATAGGGCTACGACATAGCGCAAGCGAAAATTAGGGGTGGAATTTCATTTCTGCTTGCTTTGAGTTTTTCTTGTAAGTAGGTAGGCGTAATTAAATATAAGATCAAACCTCACCCTCAATCCCTCTCCTTACTAAGGATAGGGAAACTGGAGGCAGGGTGAGGTTTTATATTTAATTTGACCCACTTACTTATTGGACAATGCGAACTGATGTTGACCGTCGTTTTTTATACTGTATACTTAGACTAAAGTATCTGCTCTAGACCACTTGAATCACAAAATGAAATGTCCTCGGTGCGAATCTACCTTATATCGGAAAAATGGTCGTCGGAATGACAAGCAGAATTACCTCTGCAAAAATTGTGGTAAACAATTTCTTGAGCCTGCATTCCCTCGTTCGCTGGAAGGTGAGTTACTTGCTAACAACAACGGACATACTAAAGTCTCTATAGCTAAAACGGCGGAAGTTTCATTAGGAAAAGACTTACCCCAAGAAAAAATCTCAGAGGAAAATCTTAGCCCTTTCAGTCTTACATTTGCTGAAGAACTGCTGCAAACTATAGTATCATCTGATTCTGATTGGCTAGAATCTGCGGTATTTTCTAAATTAATCCTAAAAATTCAACAATCAAATGAAATTAAATCTAAGTTAGAAACAGGAATATCTCTTCTACTTTTGGATGTAGAAAACTTAAAAATAGATATTAATTCAGAATTATTTTTAGCGAGTGTCTGTGAATATCCTCTCCAAGTAAAAATTGCATTTGCTAACTGGAGAAATCCAAGTATTGGCAAGCAAGATATTGAACTATATAACCGTAGCTATCAACTTGTCCATGTGCCTGGAGGTAAGGATAGTGCTGATGCAAAAATGATCGCATTTGGTGCTTGTATCTTACGCTACTATCCAACAGTTAAAGAAATCTTAGTCTGTTCTGGCGATGGAATTTTGATCCACCTTTGTAACGAACTTCAAAACCAGGGATTGATTGTCTATTGGGTACGTAGACAAGGACAAAATTTGCATATACAAAACCGGAATACTGGCAAATTAACTGATTATTCCTTACCAATGGCAACAGAAGTTCCATCCTTTGAAAAAGTGGTTGATACAATTCAAGATTTAATTAAAGCTGAACAAGAATCTATTAATGAACGATTAAACAGTTTAGTAGCTGTTGCAACTTTATTTCAAGAAAGATGCGAGATCGAGATTAAACATAATCCCAAGTTACCAGAAAGTGAGAAAATAATCCCGTTTTTAAATAACTCACTTACAGAATCTATTCCACAAGAACAAGAAAATTGTCAGAAAATATCTAGTGGGAAAACATTAGATGAATTATTATTTAAAATTATTCAAGATATACAAATAAATTCTCCCAACACTAAATTATCTGTATCTAAGCTAGGTTCAGAATTACAAAAAATAACCGGAGAATCTCCTAATTCAATTATTAAAAAATTAAAGTTAGGTTCCACTTTTAGCAAATACCTAAAATCATCTCCCACATTTACATTAAAGGCAAGTGGCAGTGAATATGAGGTAATGGCGCTACTCAGCGAGTAAATACTTTCTAGATGTCTACGTACAACCTGAGCCTGTAATTCTGTATTATGTAAAAAGATGTAAAGAAATATAAATATTGGAATGCAGGATAAAGTTGTCGTTATTGTCGGTGCTACTGGTGGTATTGGTTCAGCTTTAACACGCAAACTTGCGTCTACCGGAGTCCGGTTGGTATTGGCTGCGAGAGATGCTGTTGGTTTAACAACACTGGCTGCTGATTTACCAGGGGAAGTTTTGACTGTTCCCACTGATATTACTGACCCCCAACAGGTAGATACTTTGATAGAAAAGACCATCGCGGCGTTTGGTCAAATCGATATTTTAGTGAATGCAGCAGGTGTCGGTATACTCAAGCCTTACAACAGCTTGGAACCGGCTGATTTAGATAAGATGCTAGATGTCAACTTAAAAGGTAGCTTTTATACCACTCAGGCGGCTGCTGAAGAGATGCAAAAGCGCAAATCTGGTCACATCTGTAATGTGGTAGGAATTCTGGGCAAGCATTCGATGGGGATGGCAGCAGCTTATTCTGCTTCTAAGTTTGGTGTTGTCGGTTTTAGCAAGTGCATGGCAGAAGAACTCAAGCGTTTTGGTATCAAGTTCACGCTATTCTACTTTGGTGGGGTAGATTCTCCTTTCTGGGATAATGTCAACCTAAAAGTAGACCGGAAAAAAATGCTCAGTCCTGAAACTGCTGCCAATGCGATTTTCTTTGCCCTTTCTGCCGAACCGCAAGCTGTGCCAATGGAAATTAACATTCAACCTGATAGTCATTTGTTCTTTTAAAGGGGGAGTGCGCCTAGATAATTCTTGCTTAGGAAGGACGTGAAAATCTAGCAAAAAAGGCAAGATTTACAGATATATAAACTGTTATGCTGGATTTTGAGTATCTATGAAAATTGCTCACGTTCATTTCTATGTAGAAGATGCCAAAATGTGGCGGGATTGGTTTGTACACCATCTTGGTTTTCAATCAGTAGCCGATCGCAGCAATTCATTTCACACTTGTACAGAAGTGGTTAAAAGTGGTGCTGTTTGCTTTTTTCTATCTTCACCACTGTTGCCCACAAGTCCAGTTGCGGAGTTTTTACGTAACTATCCCCCTGGTGTAGCAGATGTCGCTTTTGCTGTAGAAGATGTAGAAGCTGCGATCGCACTTGCTCAAAAACACGGTGCTACAATCCTACAACCCACCCAGGAACGTCAAATAGGTACGACACTTCTCAAATGTGGCAAAATTGCCGCCTGGGGTGGATTGACTCATACGTTGATAGAAAGGTCATTTGCCAGTAATCATCCGTCATTGGTTTTTGACAAAGGACAAACGACAAATGACAACAGTATTACTGCCATAGATCACGTAGTGTTAAACGTGGCAGTTGGTGAATTGGAAAATGCCGTCGCTTGGTACGAAAATATCTTAGATTTTCAGCCCCAGCAAGCATTTAAAATTAAAACCAATCGTTCTGCTTTACACAGCCAGGTTATGGTTTCGCACAACGGCAGCGTCCAATTGCCAATTAATGAACCAGCTTCCAAAAATTCTCAAATTCAGGAATTTTTAGATGTCAATCGGGGGCCAGGAATTCAACATATTGCCTTGCGGACGACTAATCTGGTGAGTGCGATCGCTAAATTTCGTGCCAGTGGTTTATCTTTACTCTCAGTTCCTCAAACCTATTACACTCAACTCAAACAGCGTCCAGGATTGCCTTTATCACTTTTAGAAATTGAGGCGATCGCCCAACAAGAAATTCTCATAGACTGGCAAGAACATACTCCTTTAGAGGGAGGAAATGCCGCGCCCTTATTACTACAAATTTTTACCCAGCCAATATTTGAACAGCCGACATTTTTCTTTGAGTTTATTGAGCGCCGTTTCCAAGCTAAAGGTTTTGGCGAAGGTAACTTTCGCGCCTTATTTGAAGCCATTGAAAGCGAACAAATCAAACGCGGTACTTTGCAATAAAATTCTGATGTAGCGGTTCCCGATCTAGTGAGGTATGTTTTCAAAGTTACTAATCTTAATTATTGACCCGCTTTGACTTTTAAAACATCCTTTTAGTACTAAATATTCGGCGCGTCCAAGTTCCCATCTGAGGTGTGTTTCGTAAAATTCCGGTAATCTAGCTTGTTACCAATAAAGGCTCTTTTTGTTTTACCATGAATTGCTACAATTTTTATTCTGTAGCCATTTCATGATATTTTGTCTACCCATAAGTTTTAGATCGTACTGGAATAATTCAAACAAGTATTCATACACAGCAAGCAGCAGACTTATTTAACGGGAGTATTGGATGATTAATTTCTCATTCCAGACTGATGAAGACACTGTGCGCTTATTTCAAATAGTTATTTAGTATCTCAAAAGATACTTTTATCATACAGATAATTCAGCAGTAAAAGCTATAAACAGCTACTATGAAAAAAATCTAAAAATACATGACGATGATTTTTACCACCATGAAACGGTATTCAGAGTAGCAGTAAGAATTCATTACTTTGAAGTTTTGAAGGGAGAAGCTAATAAATTTCATGACTGGATAAAAGAATCTGATTATAATTATTCTCCTAAAGAAGCGATTGATTACTTTAATACCTTTTACTTTTACAAAAAAAAGCCTAGCTAAACTTAATAGTGCAGATTGTTCGTATAAAAATAGCCAAACATCTGAGATAATTTTAATAAAAATTAACATTTTCCGCCGATGCTAAGACTGATTACTGACTTCGACGGCCCAATTATTGACGTTTCGGAACGATACTACCGTGTTTATCAATTCTGCTTGGAGAAAACCTGTCACCCAAACCAAGTAGTGCAAGAACTTCCGAAAGCGGAATTTTGGCAGTTAAAGCGATCGCGCGTTCCTGAAAAACAAATTGCCTTAAATTCAGGGTTAGACGAAGCCCAAGCTCAAGAATTCGCCCAGCTGCGGCGGCAAACTGTGCATACAGAAGCTTATTTCAACTATGACACTCTCGCGCCTGGTGCTGTGGATGCACTGTTAAAAATTCAACAAGCTGGAATTGATTTAGCAGTTATGACTATGCGCCGAGTTCGGGAACTAGATTATGCTTTTAAAAAACACGATTTAGGGAGATTTTTCCCGGAAAATCGTTGTTATTGCCTGAGTAACGACTACGTTAAAACTCGTGATATTGAAGATAAGCCTTTGTTAATGGCTAGGGCATTAAAAGAACTGCCCCCGGCTACTGATACTTGGATGGTGGGAGATACGGAAGCCGATATCACTGCTGCTAAAAATTATAGTATTAAGGTGATGGCTGTGGAATGTGGTATCCGCGATCGCACCCAATTAGAACTTTACCACCCCGACTTAATCGTTAAGGATTTCAGCGCTGCTGTAGATTTAGTCTTAAAACCTAAACACCTTGTCTAGAAAGGCTTTGTAGCTGTAACAGATTGAATTAATCGTACAAATTAAAGCAGGAGTCATAATAGTTATTCTGACTCCTGACTCCATTATTTGAGAAGAACACACATAAACCATGTATTCTTTATAGAAATTTGCTTACATGTAGGGGTTTACCGTAGAAAACTACTAACCAACCACAACAATATAAACGTTACGACAGTAGAGAACTGATTCGTTCCCAGAGTGATGAATGATATTTGTGGTAAGAGCCAGCCAGCAACTAGTCCCCCAGCGATTAAGCCAATGATTAAACTTATCAGGGTAAACAAAACTGCTCGGCCAAATTTGCCTTCCTTGCGATTAAGGAAGTAAATACTGGTGCCTACCCCAACCACCAATGCTAACTGCAAAACCTGCTGGCCTCCCTCTGGGTAAAACAAGCTGATAGAACTCAAACCCAGAAACCAAGCTCCTGGTAAAAGTATATCCGCAGGTGTTGGCTGATCCAGCATCCGTTGCAGCCATGCAGGTGACTGCTCACGAGGCGTTGGACTTTCTTTAGGAGGTGATTGCACTCGCAACTCTGGAAACCGGATACGTTCAGGGACTTTAATTTTACCTTCCTGGCGCATCCGTAAGCGATCCATTAAAATCGCATCGTAAGCGGCTTCAATTACTTCTAAATGCTTGGCATCGCCAATATGTTGCTCGAATAGGCGATTACGAGCATCCTGAATTTCATCAAAGCTAGCCTCTTCTGATACCCCAAGTTTTTCGTAGGGATTTTGATCGCTCATGGGAGTTTGTTACTTCAGCCTCAGTCAGCGGCAGTCTTTTGTCGAAAAAAAACAGCTTTAGGTTTTTTTTAATCGAAACTAAAGTCTCGATTTATTTTATCCCCTACCAGGATAGTAGCACGGGTTAGTTTGATTGACTTTTTGACACTCCTCGTCCTAAAGGCGCGTTCGCGTTCGCGTCTCGAAGAGAGGATTCTTGGTTCTCCGAGGCCACTAAAACTAGATACCTTGCAGTGTCTAGCCCAGAGGTGGGACTCTCCCCAAGCGACTATGCCTAACGGCACGCTACGCGAACGGGTATGCCCTACCTAAGGAAGGATTTCTCCAAGTTATTTTTTGGATTTGAAACAAAAATGCTTCAAAATACTGTTTACCTAGCTCCTCTGAATCTTTTACCTACTGCGAGGTGGAGTCTAGAAAAATGCAGTAGAACCGCATAGATTCAATTTTCAAGGTGCAGTGCTTCGCCTTTCGGCAGCAAGGTTTTTAGTGTGGTTGATTACTTTTTCCACCATTGCTAGTATACCAAAAGCCGCCCTAGAACGGCTGGGCTTTAGACCCATTATTTTGGTAGTTTTAACTATAGTTACTTTAACATATCGCTATAACTCCGTGTATACCCTCATGTCGTTGCCTAATTCTGGCTTTAATCTAGAATTTGAACGGAGAGTACCTAAAATTCATAGTTTTTATGAAAAAATCAAGTTTACTGCTTCCAATTTGGCAACTTACTGTGCCCTAATAGAGTTTTTTTAATTATACTGAATAATCGCTTGTGGTATATATCCGCATATCGATTTCAAATTGAAACGTTTTAAGTTGCCACCTAACTAGGATCGAGAAGGTGTTTTGGTGTCAAGAACTCTTGCGGCTAAAGTCAGAACGCTTATATACTGTGGCTAACAGAAGTTTCGCCTTCTCATTACCCACAATCCTGATTACAGTCAGTATTTACTTTTGAGCGATCGGGATTCTCATACATTAGCCATGTAGATTCTTAGTTAGTCCCAAGGTGGCAACTGCGTTTTTACGCAACTCTCTTGTTAATCTTACGAATTTTTGTGCAAAGTAATGGTCATGGCTCCTGCCAAGATTCTTGTAGTTGACGACGACCCTGCGGTTCGGAATTTAATCCAACGCTTTTTGATTAAGCAGAACTATCAGGTGGAGGCTGCCGAAGACGGAAAGACAGCCTTAGCTCTATTTGAGCAATTTAACCCTGATTTGGTGATTCTAGATGTGAATCTACCAGATGTAACGGGGTTTAACCTTTGCCAAGAGATGCAAAGTCGTAATGGTGTTTTTGTTCTGATGTTGACTAGTCGTGCTGATGAAGCTGACAAAATTCGCGGTTTTGCTAAAGGTGCTGACGACTATCTCACCAAGCCTTTTGGGTTGGGAGAGCTAGAAGTCAGAGTTGGAGCGATTTTGAGACGGCAGCGAGTAATAACAACTGCCGAGCAGAAACGCTTGGTATTTGAAAAACTGATGATTGATCCGGTACGACGGGAGGTAGCACTTAATAACCAAGCAGTACCCTTAACTGCTCTGGAATTTGACTTGTTGCATTTTTTAGCAAGTCATCCAGGTCGAGTTTGGCGGCGGGCAGAACTAATCCAAGAGGTGTGGGACTATGAATATGTCGGCGATCAACGGGTTGTAGATGTACATATTGGTCAAATTCGCAAAAAAATTGAAATTGATGCTAGTCAGCCAGCATTAATTCAAACTGTACGTGGCGTAGGCTATAAGTTTGAATCTCCTGCTCACCCCCAACAGGTGGAAGCCAAGTCCTGAGTTTTTATAGTCTAGGCAATTATTTGAGATATTGTTTTCTCTGAGCATAGTGACCTGAGCTTTGTTTGTGTAGCTGCAAATGACCTTTGCTCAGGTTCTAAGTTGACACTAATGTAAAAAAATACGCACACAAAGTAGGGGCAATTCATGAATTGCCCCTACTTTGTGTAGTTTTGCGTAATTTCTAGATCGGAGTCGACTCAATACTGTTCGGTTAAGGCAAGAGACGCGATAAATCGCCGCCTTTACAATAATCAGTCCTTCGTCCTGACTGCGATTTATCGCATCTTTAGGATCTATATATTTTCATCAAATAACCTTAACCGAACCGTCTTGGGAGTCAACTGATCTTTTTTGTTGTAAGAGCGGCGTAAATAATTAAAGGTTTGCAGTAAGGACTTTAATCCTCAAATGAGGGCTGTTCGTGCAGCGTTCCCGTAGGGTAGCCCTAACTACAAACTAATCTCAATATTTTTTACATTACTTAATCTAGTTTGATTTATTCTCGCCTACTTACTTAATACCAAGTTAAAAAAATAATGCGACAGATAAGTAGGGGCAAAATATTGTTATGCCCTTACGAATAATTTATATGTCGCAAATATTATTTTAATTGGTATGGTATTGCCCCGATATGCTCGATCGCTTTAGATCAAAATCCCATTGATGGAGTGCTGTAAAACATGTCCATATTTGGAATAAGCCAGAATAACGCCCGTACCTATGGGGTATCTAATAGATTAGCTGTTGCGGGTGAATCGATACTGGGCGTTTCTACTGTGGAGTGGTGGAACAAAGTTTCCAGATAGACTCGGGCAGCACGGCGATCGCTATCCCCATTTTGGAGTAAAAACAATGATAGTGCCGCCGTCAATACCCTATTTTCATCCCAATCGGGATGGGTTTCTAAGTAGTGTTTTAAGGATTCGTGGAGTGTTTCGGGAATTTCTGTAAAGATGCTAACCGTTGATTTCATGAGATTTTCCTCCTATGAGGATAATCAAAAGGGACAAGTTGCTTGCGGTAAAGCGCCAATTGGCTTCCTCACCACTCTTTTGTCAGTCCGACAATCTACGCTTACATTTTAGGTAATATATTTTACACATTTGATACTAGCGGTTGAACGAACTACAAGAGCAAGCCGAATCATTGTGCGCCAAGAGGGGGTGGGTTTGTCAATGCTGCGAAATGTTAAAAATGATTGTATAAAAAATAAATACGAACGAATAATAGGCATTTGAGTCTGTTTTTCGTTACTTTACTTTATAAAAACTCAGTCCTTAAAGTTCCTTAGCACTGTTAATTAACAATCCCCAGTCAGAGGGTAAGAAGCCTATTAGCTCGTAGTGAACCTGTGGAAAACTGTTAAAATCCCTGTGGAAACCCTGTGGAATGAGTGAGAAAAATAGCAGCCAATGATAAGAATTACAAAAATGTCGCCAAACCATGACATCTAAACTCATGAAATTAGCTTCTCAATCTCAGCTAGCATCGTGGCTGCCCTCAATACATCCCCAAGTCTGGATTTTCTCAATAGGTAGATTTCTCTCGGAAGTTGGCACTGGCTGTACCCTGTTTTACGCCCCCATTTTTTTTGTGAATGAAGTTGGTTTATCTGCAACCAGTGTTGGGGTAGCCTTGGGTAGCGCCTCGATTTCCGGCATTGTGGGGAGGATTGTAGGTGGTTCTTTGGCTGATTCTGAACGCTGGGGTCGCCGCCGCACTTTGTTGCTAGCGACGGCGATTTCAGCAATTGGTTCTCTAGTTTTAGCTGCAACCAATAATTTTACTATTTTGGTAGTTGGTAGCTTGATTAGCAGTTTAGGGATAGGTTTCTATTGGCCGGCAGCTGAAGCTGTTATTGCTGACGCTAGCCAAATTGACAATCGCCGCGAAACTTTTGCATTAGCTCGACTAGCTGATAATCTTGGGTTAGCGATCGGAATTGTGATTGCTGGGTTTTTGATCGCGGTAATTGGGAGTTATCGATGGCTATTTGTCATTGACGCCATCTCTTTTTTAGTATTTTTTGGGGTTGTTTATGTGGGAATTAGTCGAAACGAACAACCACAGATAGAGGAACCTGAAAAGATAGAACATTTTGCTTCTTGGATGGCAGTATTAAGCGTAGACGCAAAGCGGCTTGTTGCCAGACATCGCCGTTTCCTGGTCTACATAGCAGTTAATATATTCTTCACAATCTATATTTCTCAAATCCACAGCACCCTGCCGCTTTACTTCAAAAACTTTGTTATCAAAAGTACTACCGAAGGATTTGCTCAAACTACCATTAGCGTTCTATTTGCTTGGCATCTGGTGCTAGCTATCATTTTTCAGTTACCTGTTACCATTGCCTTAAAACGCTGTTCTCACACACTCGCGCTTACCTTTTCTGCCATTCTGTGGGCAGTTGGTTTTGGACTCATTTGGGTAAGCGGCACTGCCCCATCTGATAATTTAGTTTGGGTAGCATTGGCATTGGGAGTATTTGCAGTTGCAATTGTTTCTTATACCCCATCAGCCGCCTCTTTAGTTACTGAGTTAGCCCCCGAAAATCAACGCGGCGTTTATTTCTCCGTCAACGCTGTCTGCTGGTCTGTTGGGTCTTTTATTGGTCATCCCTTGGGTGGATGGGCATTAGACCAACCGCGAGTTATTACAGATAGTTACTGGCTAGGATTTCCCTTGAGTGTGCTGATTGTCTTAGTAATTTTACAGTATCTGAATCGGATTTTGCCTGAGTAGGGCTAACTCTATTGACGACGTTCTTGCAACTTCCGATATACCGCTTTCAAATCAACCTTATGGTGAGCTAAGGCAACCAAAGTATGATATAGCAAATCAGCCACTTCACCTGCGATCGCATCTGCTTCATCATCCTTAAAAGCCATCACCACCTCGGCGGTTTCCTCACCGATCTTTTTCAAAATTTTATTATCACCACCTGCGAATAGCTTACAGGTATAAGAACTTTCAGTAGGATTATCGCGGCGATCGCATATTATTTGAAATAATTGCGACAATGTATCCCCTGGTGGTGGGACAATATTTCCTTCTATTTGGTGAAAGCAACTGCGCTCTCCAGTATGGCAAGCAACATCTCCTAATTGCTCTACCCCTATGAGCAACGCATCACTATCACAGTCATAACGGATACTCTGCACTTTTTGAATATGTCCAGAAGTCGCCCCCTTATGCCATAACTCTTGCCGGGAACGACTCCAAAACCAAGTTTCTTCAGTTTCCAAAGTTTTTTGTAACGACTCCTGATTCATCCACGCCATCATCAGGACAGTACCATCCAAATAATCTTGGACAATTGTAGGTACTAAACCCCGTTCATCGTAGCGAATTTTTTCAACAGGGATGGCGTAATGCAGCGATCGCGAATCGTTAGAAGACATACCAGCTAGTTTGCTCTAATCAGAATAATTCATGAATTCACGATACCATTCTGAATAGAGCAACTGATATGTTTTTTGAATTTCACTATCTTCTCTAGCTCGAAACAAGAACATTCCGCTCCATAGCAGACTGCATCTTTACAGCACTTAATGCAACTTTGTGAGCTTTTGATGCCTCACCATACCAATGGATGGCCGAGTTAAAAGCTGCTCGGTAAAGATCCTGGTATGCTTCAGATAATCGAGTTTGAATATCTAAAGGCAAGTCTTTATTCGACTTATATAACATATTATTATTTTTTGGTTCAGCTATTTATATAGGATAGAAATTCTAAGCACTTTTTGACACTATCCTAAGATAGAGCTTTTTATTGCCCACTGTTAGGAGAGAACCTTGGTAAATACCACAATTAAAACAACAAAATCACAAGAAGTCTTCGCTGCCGCTCAAAATCTCATGCCCGGAGGAGTCAGTTCTCCAGTTCGTGCCTTTAAATCTGTGGGCGGACAACCCATCGTTTTTGATCGTGTTAAAGGCGCATATATTTGGGATGTAGATGGGAACCAATATATAGACTATGTAGGCACTTGGGGGCCAGCTATTTGTGGTCATGCTCATCCAGAAGTAATTGCAGCATTACATGAAGCTTTAGAAAAAGGTACCAGTTTTGGCGCTCCCTCCTCGCTAGAAAATGTTTTGGCAGAAATGGTCATCGATGCCGTTCCTAGTATCGAAATGGTCAGATTTGTTAACTCTGGAACTGAAGCCTGTATGGGAGTTTTGCGGCTGATGCGGGCTTTCACCAACCGAGACAAAATCATCAAATTTGAAGGTTGTTACCACGGACACGCTGATGCATTTCTAGTGAAGGCAGGTTCTGGTGTTGCCACACTTGGCTTACCAGACTCACCAGGAGTTCCGAAAGCGGCAACTGGCACTACTCTAACCGCACCTTACAATGACCTAGAATCCGTCAAAGCGTTGTTTGAAGAAAACCGCGACGAGATTGCCGGTGTTATTCTTGAGCCAGTTGTTGGTAATGCTGGATTTATTGCCCCTGACGCGGGTTTTCTAGAAGGATTACGCGAACTAACTCACGAGCATGGAGCCTTATTAGTATTTGACGAAGTGATGACAGGCTTCCGTATTGCTTACGGTGGCGCTCAAGAAAAATTTGGCGTGACTCCCGATTTAACAACCTTGGGTAAAGTGATTGGTGGTGGTTTGCCAGTAGGAGCTTATGGCGGTCGCCGAGATATTATGTCAATGGTTGCCCCTGCTGGCCCCGTATATCAAGCTGGGACTCTTTCTGGTAATCCTTTAGCGATGACTGCTGGGATTAAGACTTTAGAATTGCTACAAAAGCCAGGTACTTACGATTATCTTGAGCGGATTACTAAAAAGCTTGCAGATGGTTTGCTGCAAATTGCTAAAGAAACTGGTCATGCGGCTTGCGGCGGTCAAATCAGCGCCATGTTTGGCTTATTCTTTACCTCTGGCCCAGTTCATAACTATGAAGATGCGAAAAAGTCTGATACAGCTAAGTTCGGACGCTTCCATCGGGGTATGTTAGAACGTGGTATTTACTTAGCACCCTCTCAATTTGAAGCTGGGTTTACGTCTTTTGCTCACACTGAAGAAGACATTGACCAAACTTTAGCAGTTGCACGAGATGTAATGTCTAGTCTATGACCAAAAGAGTTCTGAGTACTCAGTAAAGAGAATGCCTACAGCCTTGCTCACTGGGAATTATATCACTACTGTGTGCGATCGCTAGAAGTGGGAGTTTCAGCTTGCGATCGTCGGAACTTCGGTCGCTGATATTCTATCTCACTGCCTAACTGTTCTTCCAGAAGGGTTAGGCAGTGAGAGCCACATCGCAATCTAAATTTCGGTAACTCAGCATTACTCAACAGCCACAGCCAGTGTGACTACAGCCTTTGATAGTTTTGTGACCTTCAGCACAACCTTGAGAGCAATAGTATTTGCTGTCCTCTTTAATAGCATCCTCAACTGAAACGATACACAGGCAAGTTGAACAGGCGCATTTCATTTGGGTTACAGTTGTCATAACTCTCTCCATTTTTTGTTGAGATTACTCTAATAATAATACAGATATGCCCTGTGCCTTCATCACTCAAGGAAGGTCACATCTTCGTCATAATTTTGCAATGGCTTCGTCAATGCGATATGCAATATTTAAACTACATTAAGTATATTCATGTTAACAAGGCGAAATTAATTGCCTTTTATAGTTCTCTAAATTCTCCTCATACCTCATCGTCTACAAAAGCTAAGTCACAAGAAGGCTCGCACCTTCCTGGTGAAAGTTTTATTTATAAATATTTAGATTATTCGTAGGGTAAGGCATTTTTTCGGAGTCAGGGTTGGAGCTAACTTTAAAAGATATACCAATCATGCTGTAGTTTGCATGACAATGCTTGCAAGAGGATAAAAAACGGCCAGAAGTATTGTGAAAAAAATGGTTCTACCCTTGAAGGAGCTATGAAGTGGAGGATAATAAGTCATTTTTTGGTGTGCAAAAAATATTAATAGCGTTGCTTGTCTTGAGTACCACCACGATGATGCTTATCAAGTCAAGATCATCTGAGGCCCAAAGTACAGAAAATATAAATGTAAGTAATCCACCAGCCAAGGTTGGAACTCAACAACAGATTGAAGAATTAAAAGCAACGATGCTTAAAATTTGGCAGCAACAAGCACAAACAAAGGGTCTGTCCTATGGTGTGCCATCAAGCTTTCAAGGAGCAATAGTTGACGCGGCAAAACTGACTCCCCAACATAAAGTAATTGCTCTCACCTTTGATGATGGGCCATGGCCTGAAAGCACTGCCCAAGTACTTGATATTCTCAAACAAAATCAAATCAAAGGGACATTTTTTGTCATTGGGCAGAATGTGAAGAATTACCCAGACTTACTCAAGCGGGAGATTGCTGAAGGTCACGTAATTGGTAATCATACTTGGCATCATTGGTATCAATTCATGAATCCACAAGCAGCTGCTTATGAAATTGACCACACAGCAAACCTAATTTATCAAGTGACAGGGATTAAAACAAATCTGTTTCGACCACCAGGGGGAATCATGCACAATGGGGTGGCTGATTACGCTAGAAATAGCAAATATGCCATCATCCTCTGGTCATCTGACTCTGTAGATTACTCGCGTCCTGCTGTACCAAAGTTAATTAATAATGTGTTCAGAAAAGCCAAACCAGGTGGGATTGTGCTGATGCATGATGGTGGTGGTAATCGTTCTAAAACTGTACAAGCTTTACCAGAAATTATTGCCAACTTTCGCAAACAGGGCTATAGCTTTGTTACTATCCCTGAACTTTTAGAAATGCAAGATAAAGACCAAAAGCTGATTGCAAATCAAAAGCAAAACCATTAGATGGGGTTGCCAATTTAACTCGCTGTTATTACAAAAAAACCGTCCAAAACTAACATTGAACGGAATTTTTATGTATTAATACTTTATGCCGAGCTAATTCTGTTACCGATTGTACTAATACCTACAAGCTACAAGTCAGGAGGCAAAATTACCTGATCGATTGCATGGATCACACCGTTGCTACCTGTGATATCTGCTTGTGTCACTTTAGCATCATTGACAGTTACACCAGTAGCGGGATCAACCTTAACGTTGATTACGCCACCTTCAAGGCTTTTAACTTCACCAGACTTCAAATCAGTGGACAATACTTTCCCAGGTACTACATGGTAAGTTAGAATCTTGAGCAATACTTCTTTGTTGGCTGGGTTTAACAATTCTTTCAAAGCATCTGGTGGCAACTTAGCAAAAGCTGCATCAGTGGGTGCAAAAATAGTTAAGTTATCTTTGCCTTGCAAAGCTCCTGTCAACCCTGCTGCTTTCAAAGCCTTGGTTAAGGTTTTAAAAGAAGCGTTTGACTCTGCCAATGCTAACAAGTTTTTACCTTGATTGCTGCTTGCCCCTGGCCGTGCTGGAGTCGGAGTAGGTGTCTCACTAGGTTGAGTTTCGGGGGTTGTACGTGGTGTGGGTAGTGTTGGCTCACTAGGTGTAGCGCTACCACCACGGTTATAAGGAGGTTCGCTGAAAATACTTGGTCTGGGATTTGTCACACTACCTTTCTGCGCTACTTGTTTGCGCTTGGTATTGCCCTTTTCTATTTCAGAAGCAGCCTGAGTAGGTGTGTATTGAGCGTTTACTTGCAGGCGTTGACCTTTGTTGTAGGGAGCTTCGTTGAAAATACTGGGGTTAGGATTTAGTATCTCTTTAGCTTCAGATGGTAAAGTAATGAGAAGGCTTAAACTAGTGAATCCTGCTATGCCTGCTAAGGTGGTTAGCAATTTGCTGTTATTTGTCTTCATAAATTTTGTTTGTCTTTTTGTTCACACATTACATAAAGATTTATAACATTTTGTTATGCACAAAATGTAACCAAAGAGGGAAGTAAAATTTTTCGTCAGAATATTTTTTGCTCGTGAGGTAAAATATCTAACCTCGCATCAAACTGATAAGTATAAAATATATTTACCACATATTTTATGCAATAAGTATATTTTTCCTATTACACCAACAAGAGTTAAAAAGCCTCACTTGGTGTAGCGTCAACTCTAAAAAAGGATGAAAATTTCACATCTACAAGGTATTAGTTACAACTCACAATGACGGAAGTTAAACTAAGTACTGAAAATTTGGAACTGAGGCGTTAGGTTTATTTATGTATGCCGGATGAAATTATTTAATTATTTGATACTTGAGTTAGAAAATTATACTTTTTAAATTGATTATCTTGCCAAAAACCAGGCATTAGTTCAATCATAATCTCAATTAGATTGACAAAAAGCAATTAATGTAAAGAAAAATTACTTTAACTAAAGATACAATTGTAAAGTTTAAGAAGTTGACCAGTTATCAGGTATACAACATGCTGGAATTATACCAATGGGAACTATCTCAATACTCAGAGAAAGTACGCCTAATTCTAGATTTCAAAGGACTAGATTACCGTAAAATAGAGGTTACGCCTGGGATTGGACAAGTAGAACTGTTCCGGTTGACTGGTCAGAAACAAGTCCCAGTATTAAAGGATCGGAATAAATATATTGCGGATTCTACGGAAATAGCTAAGTATTTAGACTTAGAGTATCCCGATCGCCCAATAATACCTCAAGATCGCAAAAAACGGGGTTTAACTTTATTGATAGAAGAATGGGCGGATGAATCCATAGGTATCAAAGGTCGAAAGGCACTATTTGCAGCCATAAGTCAAGATCAAAATTTCCGCAAGTCTTTATTACCGACATCAACACCAGATATATTTAAAAGTCTAGTTGGAGGAGTACCTACTGACTTACTGACAGTGTTAGGTTTTGGGGTAGGTTATAGTCCAGATGTAATCCAATCAGCGATCGCATCTTTAAAACAAGACTTGGAAGCGTTAACGTTATTATTGGCAGATAGTCCTTATCTAACTGGAGATGAGCCAACTTTAGCTGACTTATCAGTAGCGGGCTTATCGATATTGCTCAAGTTCCCCCCTGGCCCCTATCTGGATTTACCAGCTTCTATTAGAGGAAAAGGATTGCCAATTTTTTCAGAGAATATAAATTATGAACCATTCTTTACCTGGCGTGATCGCATTTACGCTCAATTCCGTAAACCATTAATCAGTAGCACCTCAGCTGCAGGGGGTGCGCCAACTTCAATTCAGATTGATTAGATAATTGGGCATTGGGCATGGGGTATAGGGTGGAGAATGACCAATGACCAATAACCAATAACCAATGACCAATGACCAATGACAAATGACAAATGACTAATCAGATGAATTCGGGACAGCCATTAGGTTCGGTCATTCAAGGTTCTCTAACTGAAGGTTTAGAAGTACGATTGCATCCTGACATTTCTGTGGAAGATATGCGGGTTGGTAAGTTTCTTGTTGTGCAAGGGATGCGATCGCGCTTTTTTTGTATGCTGACAGATGTAGCATTGGGGGCTGCTAATGCCCGAATTATTGCAAATCCCCCCAGATGGGAAGACACTTTTTTACGAGACGTTTTAGCCGGAAGTGGTACTTATGGTACTATCAACCTCGCGCCGATGTTGATGTTCACTCCCGAAACTGAAGAATCTTTCTCCCCAACAAATGGCAAATCGGCAAATCCCTTTATCCCATCAGTGACGGGTTTGGCTTCATTTGTGCCACAAACTAGCACGACGATGGAATTGTTGCCTGTTAAAACTATTCCTAGCCACTTTAGTCAAGTTTACGATGCAAGTGTTGACGATTTTCGCCGCGTATTTGGTTGGGAAGATGACCCCCAAAGGCGCAATTTTTCCATCGGGAAACCTTTGGATATGGATGTGCCAGTTTGTATCGATTTAAACCGCTTTGTGGAACGGAGTAATGGGGTTTTCGGGAAATCTGGTACTGGTAAATCCTTTCTAACACGGTTACTTTTAGCTGGCGTTATCCGTAAAAGTGCGGCAGTGAATTTGATTTTTGATATGCACTCTGAGTATGGCTGGGAAGCCGTCGCAGAAGGGAAGAATGTAAGTACTGTTAAGGGATTAAAGCAACTTTTTCCTAGTAAGGTAGAAGTTTATACCCTCGACCCGGAATCGACAAAGCGCCGGGGTGTGCGTGATGCTCAAGAACTTTATTTGAGTTACGAGCAAATTGAAGTTGAAGATATTAAGTTATGTAGCCGAGATTTAGGACTCTCTGACGCAGCCCTGGATAACGCCAATATTTTATATAGTGAGTTTGGCAAGTCTTGGATTGTCCAACTGCTGAACATGACTAACGAAGAAATCGAGATGTTTTGCGACGAGAAGCGCGGACACAAAGGCTCGATTATGGCATTGCAGCGCAAACTCTTGCGGATGGACAGCTTGAAGTATATGCGAGCGGTTTGCCCCCAAAATTATATTAGTAAAATTGTGCAATGTCTGGAATCTGGGAAGAATGTTGTGATAGAATTTGGTTCCCAGTCTAATATGCTCTCTTATATGTTGGTGACAAATATGATCACCCGACGTATCCACGAGCATTACGTCAAAAAAGCAGATAAATTTCTGCAAAGCAAAAATCCTTGCGATCGCCCCACGCCGTTGATGATTACCATTGAAGAGGCGCACCGTTTCCTTGACCCAGGAGTAGTACAAAGTACTATCTTTGGGACTATCGCCAGGGAACTGCGAAAGTATTTCGTCACACTTTTGGTAGTCGATCAACGTCCATCGGGTATTGATAATGAGATTATGTCCCAGATTGGGACTCGGATTACCGCTTTGCTTAATGACGAAAAAGACATTGACGCGATTTTTACGGGTGTATCTGGTGGTAGCGGACTGCGATCGGTTTTGGCAAAGTTAGACTCTAAGCAACAAGCGTTAATTTTGGGTCATGCCGTTCCCATGCCAGTAGTAGTACGTACTCGTCCTTACGACGCAACTTTTTACGAAGAAATTGGTGAGCCAGCCTGGGAAGAAAAACCTGATGCGGAAGTATTCGCTGCGGCTGAACTCGCCAAAGCTGACTTGGGATTTTAAATTGTCATTTGTCATTGGTCATTTGTCATTGGTCATTGGTTTAAGTAATCGCACAGAATTATTTACTTAACCTTAGTTTCTAGTCTGGATAAGAGTTTCATGTCTTAATTTTGTTTAACTACTTAATTCTCTTCCCCCATTCCCAATGCCCAATGCCCAATTCCCAATTCGTAACATCCCTCCATCCTTACAGGAAAATAAGTTCGGTTATCCGGCTAGTTCTTGGCAACAGAAGAGGGGTTTTTGGGGTCACTATATATATAGTCAGTAATTTCAAGGAAGCCTAAATTTTTTTTCAAACGAGCAATTTTGAATTATAATTTAAAGCTTTATCTTAAGATACTTTACTATCTGCCTGGTTTATCGTACTATAAAAGTAAGTGAACTCATACCGACTTCGATTTGCTCATTACTCTGAGTAACTAGCTAAAGTAAGAATTCTCAAAAATAACCAGTGTGCTTATAAGAGATTGAAAAATTTAGGGAAGGTAGGGGAATCTATCTTGGGGCTTACCGTCTTAACAACGGCTATATCAATTGATAATTGTTTTTAGTAGCTACCGGGTATTTCCTGATACATTTACTAACTTCATAAGGCTATTTTAGTAATAAAAAATACATTTTAATTACGGAGTAGAGGACAACGCACCAATGCCTACTGTCAATACCCAAACGGAAAACCTCAACACCAGATTCACGGCTGATATGGTGCGAACCTATCTGCGAGAAATTGGTCGTGTACCACTGCTAACCCGCGAACAAGAGATTATCTATGGGAAGCAGGTTCTACAAATGATGACGCTCATTGATGCCAAAGAGGTTTTGGCAAAGAAACTGCACCGCGAACCGGATATGTCAGAGTGGGCTGACGTGGTTCAGCAATCGGAAACTGAGGTACAACAAACGGTAGCGCAAGGTAAGCGGGCAAAGCAAAAAATGATCGAAGCGAATTTGCGCTTGGTCGTTGCTATTGCGAAAAAATACCAAAAGCGGAATATGGAATTTCTGGATTTAATCCAGGAAGGAACACTAGGATTAGAGCGGGGTGTGGAGAAATTTGACCCAATGAGGGGTTATAAATTCTCGACTTATGCTTACTGGTGGATTCGCCAAGCTATTACCCGCGCGATCGCACAACAAGGACGTACTATCCGGTTGCCGATCCACATTACCGAAAAATTGAACAAAATCAAGAAAGTGCAGCGTGAGTTGGCTCAAACCTTGGGGCGATCGCCCACGCCAGCCGAAATTGCCAAAGAACTGGAACTAGAACCTGCTCAGATCCGTGAGTACCTGAACATGGCGCGTCAACCAGTGTCTTTGGATGTTAAAGTTGGCGAGAATCAGGATACTGAGTTGCAAGAAATGCTCGAAGATAGTGGCCCATCACCAGAGTATTACACCAACCAGGAATTCTTACGCCAAGATTTAAACAACCTGCTAGCAGAACTAACCCCGCAACAGCGAGAAGTTTTAGCCCTACGCTTCGGTTTAGAAGATGGCAATGAAATGTCATTGGCGAAAGTGGGTGAGAGATTGAATCTCAGCCGCGAACGTGTCCGTCAACTAGAGCATCAGGCTTTAGCTCATCTACGTCGCCGTCGCGCCAACGTCCAAGAATACATTGCTAGTTAAATATAGAGACGCAAAATTCCGCGTCTCTACACTACTCTGGCGATCCGCCTCCTAAAGTCTAGGGGGCGATTTTTTTATGCTGATAAGGGCTGTATTTCTACGGCAATGCATCCGATAAAATAATATCAGTATTTTTTCATTAAAAAGTAAAAAAAAGATGCCAGAAAACCGATGTTGATTGAGAAGATTTAATTTCTGATTAACTTCACCCTATGAGATGAATCTATTAAAAATAAATCAATCTATGTTAAGCAATGTAAAGTTGATTAAATTGTTTTGTAATAAGGGCTTCAGACCGTAAAATAGGGCTGAAGCCCTTACTACAAACTTTTAATTAGTCACGATCGCTCACTGACTCTAACTGGTGGTAATCTAGGGTTGTTGAGCTAGATTAAATAAAAACTTTAGTTTTTGACAGTTTTATTTTTTGGACAATAGTAATATAAATCGGGAACTAAGTCTTTGACAATTAAGACTTGGTTATAGTTTAAATAAGTTCTAGAGAACTTAGTTGATTTTTTAACAGGAGAAGTAGGGTGCTTAACAACCTTTATCAGTTCTTATCTCCCCGCCAGTGGGGGATTTCCCTAGCCGGCTTAGGCTTACTTCTCGGTTTGGGCTTTATAGGCAAGCAGACTCAAGTAGTATCGTTTACAGATTCTCCATTATCATCGGCTCAGATTCATAAAACCAAAATCTCCGAAAACTCCCTTTTGTCTCAATTAAGAAGAGTTAGAGAAGAAAGAAGTCAGATGAGAGCGGCGGCTGGAGAGAGGGATATTTTTGTGCATAAGAGCGGAAAAACACTCCCGACAACCACAGCACTGGTTCCAGATTCTCAAGGAGCAACAAAAAGCGCAGAAGGTTTACCAAAAGTGAATTTTCCTGTAAAAGATGGGGTTTATCTCTATGGTCAATCCCCAAAACCAAACCAGCTTGGTCAAGGCTACATTATATTTCAGAAGCAACAGGACAAGATAACTGGTGCGCTGTATATGCCCCAATCAGAATTTAATTGTTTTCAAGGTACGCTCAACAAGTCAGGAGAACTGGCAATGACGGTTAATAGTACGTCAAATGAAGCCAGTACTCCGCAGTCGAATCAGGTAGCTGCAAACAATACACTACCTAGAGTCAGTGAAGATGATTTCAGCAGTTATCCTTATTCTTTGGCTCTGCAAGACTTTTATCAGTTAAATTCAATCACAGCTAGCGATCGCCGTACGTTGCAAATGTGCAAATAATCTTGAAGTTAATACTCAATTCCTGGTTGCGCTTTAACGCCTTGATCGCGAAAAGGGTGCTTAATTAAGGTCATTTCGGTTACGAGGTCAGCACGTTCAATTAAACCAGCCGGTGCGCCTCGTCCTGTGAGAATAACGTGCTTGTTAGCTGGTTTTTGCGCCAAACCCGCCAAAACGTCGTCTAATGGTAAGTAAGCCATTTTGAGGGCGATATTAATTTCGTCTAACAATACCAGATGAAAATCTGGGTTGCGGATATATTCTAATGATTTTTCCCAGGCGGCGCTAGCTTTGTCAAGATCGCGATCGCGGTCTTGAGTTTCCCAAGTGAAGCCTTCACCCATTGCGTGAAATTCTATTTGGTCTTCCCAAGAACTGAAAACCCTTTTTTCTGAAGGTTCCCAACTTCCCTTGATGAATTGAACGATCGCTACTTTATACCCGTGACCTAGCGACCGTAACACCATCCCCAAAGCCGCAGTAGTTTTACCTTTACCATTACCAGTATTTACAATAATTAACCCTTTTTCTGGTACAGCTTCTGCTATGCGCTTGTCTTGCACTTCTTTGCGTCGCTGCATCTTTTTGCGGTACTGTTCATCAGTCAGAGATGATGACATTACCTCATCAATCAAGCGCCCAATTTCTTGATCTTGCTTTAATTCTTGTGGTGTATCGTTTTTCATCAACCTTGTCTAGAAATAACTGTTAAAACTTTTGAGAAGGAACCGAATTTCTGTTTAGAATTTAATTTTAGCTAAATCACATAATTGAATATGTCCAGTAAGATTTTATATAAAAATATTGATTCTGTGCTAGCTTTATTTAACATGATTTACAGACGAGTACGTAAAATTATATGATATACAAACCGAACTTATAATTTGAGTTTAATATTACTATTTTAAATAATTTAATATGTTCATTAAAGTAATTTATCAGTATAACTTTGTTATTCTATCCTTTGCTACAGTCATCAGTTAAACTCCCAACTGAGGGCGTTAGCTTGACTATCGTATTCTCACCCTCTAGTTGACAATCCCAGGAGTTTGATATGAATAGTAATCCTCTACAGATGATTTTAGCTGATACACCTATTGATAGAGTATTACCTGCGATCGCTCAACTAAATCTACCTAACTGGTGGTTAGCCGGTGGTGCAGTCAGAAACACAGTTTGGTCTTCAATTTTTGGTAATGACTGTGGGTTAATTATTAAAGATTTTGATATTGCATTCTTTGATATAGAGGGAAATCGTTCTCAGGAACTAGCAGCAAAAGCAAGTCTCACAGAACAATTTCCTCATGATGAGTTTGATGTCAAAAATCAAGCCAGTTTTGCTCGGTGGCGGCTTGGTAGTAGAACCTACACTAGTACAGAAGATGCGATCGCAGAGTGGTTGCACACCGCTACTGCTATTGGAGTTCGACTAGATGCACAAGGCCAATGGCAATTTTTCACTCCCTACGGATTGGATGACCTGTTTGATGGCATTATTCGACCTACACCAGCACATACTCATAATATAGATGCCCATAATAAGGCATCTGGATTTTTACAAAAGTGTTCTTATCTGCGGTTAGCGTAAGGGATACAATCGATTTTAATTTAAATGAGGGTAGCACAGCTAGCTGTAGTACCCTACGAATTATCTATATATTTCAGTGGATTTAGGATACTGAACCACAAAGTATTTTCTACTTTTTATGATGTTTGATGTATGAATAAAGAAGTTCGCGTAGGCGTAGCCCGTCGTAGACATCGCTGGGAGGATTTACAATTAGGCATGGGCTATTACCGTCACTTCCATTACTTACAATAACCACAGTAATGCCGGATTTTGGGCAAACTCCTAAACAACTGGTGCTAACGACCCGAAATTCACCCCATAATCCCTCAAGTTTTAAACGAGATTTCAACCAATTCTCTAAGTCTTCGGAAGCCGTTGAGCTTTTGTTAGCTGGACGAAAACTATTTGACTGTTCGTTTGCACATTGTGAACACACAAGCACCAAACCAGACTCCCATCGGGGAGAAACGCTGGGAATAGATGTGTTTAATGGGCGAGAATTTATTAAGGGCAATGTCTGCGGAGTATTAGATGCAAAGCTTTTAATGATACGTTGCAATAATCTCTTAATACGCTGCATCAGTTTTTTCATGAATGACCACCTATTTCTCTGACAGGATAGTGGAAATTTCCCGTTTAATCTGTTCTGGTAGATCATTAAAAGTAGAGACGTAGCAGTGCTACGTCTCTACAAGGGTTCTGCATAACACATATTTAATTTCTGGAGATGTCTATTTAATAATCAGCGTTTCTGAGCAATTTGCTGCAAGTATGTAATTAGCTGTTCTCCTGCGGTGTCAATGTGTCGTTTTAGTAGCCTGACAGCAGCTTTTGTATCCTGCTTTTGACAAGCATCTAAGAGTTGATAGTGTTCTTTTTGCGATCGCTCTTGGTAATCCATCTCTACCAATTGTACGCGAACATAGCGATCGCAATTAACGTGTAAAGTTTTAATCATCGCCAGCAACCGGGGACGTTCAGCAGTGGCGTACAGCGTCGCATGAAATTCCCAGTTGAGTTTTGCCAACACACCTGCATCAGTTGCTTTATCTGTCGCTTCCAAAATCACAGCCGCTTTTTCTATATCTGTTTCCCTGAACTTGGGTATTGCTAATTGCATCGCTTTCACTTCCAAGGCGCTACGAATTTCACAAATTTCTTGCGCCTCTTGTGCTGTCAACACCGATACAATCGCCCCACGATTTAGATGCAGTGTCACCAATCCTTCTGCTTCTAACTGCTTCAAGGCTTCGCGCACGGGAATGCGACTAACGCCAAACTGAGTGGCAATTTCATCCTGTCTCAGAGATTGTCCTTCCTGAAAAATGCCGCGCAGAATCGCTTCCCGCAAAGCATCGGCAATTAAATCTGGCGTACTGCGTTGTTGTTGCAGCACATTCGCAGCTAAGTCATTTAAGTTCATATTGAATATTGTATACAAAATCAAAAAAATTGTATACAATATCCAAAGTAAGTTTTTGAAATATCCCTTCAATACCACGGGAGACAGTTATGAGCATCGCATCTCAACCAGATAGAGTTATCATCTTCGACACCACGCTACGGGATGGGGAACAGTCACCGGGCGCAACCCTCAATGTAGAAGAGAAATTAGCGATCGCTCATCAACTAGCTCTCCTTGGTGTCGATGTAATTGAAGCCGGTTTTGCCGTTGCTAGTCTGGGAGATTTTCAAGCTGTCAAAACCATTGCTGAACAAGTCGGAATACCTGGCGGGCCAATCATTTGCAGTTTAGCTAGAGCCATTCGCCAAGATATTCATACCGCCGCCGAAGCCTTGAAAGGCGCGGCTCGTCCGAGAATCCACACGATGATTTCTACCTCTGATATTCACCTGAAATATCAATTGAAAAAGTCTCGCAGTGAAGTATTGGCGATCGCATCAGAAATGATTGCATACACCAAATCCTTTGTAGAGGATGTAGAATTTTCGCCAATGGATGCTAGCCGCACTGAGCCAGAGTTTCTTTATGAAGTTTTGTCAAGTGCGATCGCAGCAGGTGCAACTACAATTAATATTCCTGATACTGTTGGTTACTGCACACCCAAGGAAATCGGAACTCTGATTCAAGGAATTCGAGAAAATGTTCCCAATATTGATGGAGTGATTCTTTCCATTCACACTCAAAATGATTTGGGTTTGGCGACAGCTAACGCTTTAGCAGCAATTGAATACGGTGTACGTCAGGTAGAATGTACCATTAATGGCATTGGGGAACGAGCCGGGAATGCCGCATTAGAAGAAATTGTGATGGCGTTGCAGGTTCGTAAACCATTTTTCAACCCTTATTTTGGTCGTTCGGTTGATGCCGATACACCCCTGACTAATATTAAGACTCAGGAGATTTACAAAACCTCATCCTTGGTTTCCCAATTAACCGGAATGCTGATTCAGCCCAATAAAGCGATCGTGGGAGCAAACGCTTTCGCCCACGAGTCTGGTATTCACCAAGATGGGATTATCAAGCACCGCGAGACTTATGAAATTATGGAAGCTGCTGCGATCGGTTTGCCAGAAAATCGGATTGTTTTGGGTAAGCACTCAGGACGAAATGCTTTTCGTACAAGGCTCAAGGAATTGGGTTTTGAATTGAACGAAGCAGACTTAAATAAAGCCTTCAATCGATTTAAAGAAGTCGCCGATAAGAAAAAAGAAATCTCAGATTGGGATTTAGAAGCGATCGCTCGAGATGAAACGCAGATTCAAGTAGAAAGTGGCTTCCAAATCGAACATGTCCAGGTAATCTGCGGTGACTGCACTTGCCCAACTGCAACCATTACAATTGTTACTCCCGATGGCAAAATCCTCACGGATGCGAGTGTCGGCACTGGCCCAGTGGATGCAGTGTATCAAGTAATCAATCGATTGGTGCAGATTCCCAATCAACTAATTGAGTTTTCTGTTCAATCTGTGACTGGAGGGATTGATGCACTGGGAACTGTGACAGTTCGCTTGAAGCATCAAGAGCGGATATTCTCTGGACAAGCATCTGATACTGATATCGTGGTAGCCGCAGCTTACGCTCATATCAACGCCCTGAATCGTCTTTATCGTTATTTGCAAACAGAGAGATCCCATTTTAATGAGATTAACTCTGCTGTTGTCTCTGGGTAGATCGTATAACTTACGCAAAACTACACACCTAAAATTCTTCCTTGGCGAAAAAAACTTGACATCAAAATGCTTTAATAGTACCTTTGTACTATTAAAGCATTTAAGTGTTGCATAAAACTTTAATACTCCCCACTACGCCAACAGGAAAGCAAAATTAATGAGGCTATCTAAGGTAGACTTGAGCAGTTTAGTAGCGATCGCTCACTCTGATGGATATTTGCAGTTGTTGCTCGATCGAGGCGACGAACTAGAGTTTTTGGAAATTCCGGCACCGATACAAGCTTATGAAGGATTGCAAGAACTGAGCGAGGCCATTGCTGAAACGACTGCACTACCTTATGAAGAACCAATTGCTATGTTACCAGTTAGCTCATCAATGGCGATCGCTGTCGGCTACGATCGCGACGAGCAAATTTTGCAAGTTGAATTTCAAAGTGGATCTGTTTATCAGTACTTAGGCGTAGAAGAGGATACTTGGGAAGATTTACATACCTCTAACTCAGTTGGCAGCTTTTTCAATCAAGAGATTAAAGGTAGATATGACTGCGATCGTCTAGATAGCGCAGATTATACTATTGACTAATTAATAAATTTAACGCGCCCATTGTTGCAAGATGTAATCATAAAAAGCGTCTTTATCAACCTGATCCATTGCATAAATTTTCCGACCACTAGGAACTACTTTAGTACGCCCCTGGCTCACGCCAGTGGTGACAATTTCTGTTTCCCATTCGCGCAGTTGATAAAATTCTGGATGTCCTAGATAAGCCGTTGCTAATACATCCCAAAAATAATAATCTTGGGGGGTAACTAGTGCATAACATTGTCCGGCTAAATCAGAGATGGGATAGTGGTGTTGTCCCCACATTTTTTGCACTAACTCCGATGTGACTGGGACATTGTTAGTTAAATCCAAAGGACACATAATAATTTCAATTTGCGTTTTCCACACCCGCGCCGCCGAAACCGCGTCCCAATAAACATTCCATTCGGCGGAACCATCTTGTCCAGCTTCTAAACTTTTTTCCACATTGCCAGGGACATTCAAAGCACCTCCCATCCAAACAATTTTGTGAATCTTGGCTTCAATATCCGGTGCTTTATCCAAAGCTGCTGCTACTGTGGTCAACGGCCCAGTTACCATCAATGTTACGGGGCTTGATGCGTTACGTAACACCTCGATCGTGAAATCTTGACCTGTTTCTTCAGTCAAAGGTGTAGTGATGGTTTCATTTTGATTGAGAATGGGAAGATGGTCAATGATAAACGAATCACGGCGATAGAGAGTAGGAAATGGATTGATCCCGCGCACAGTACTTTCTGCAACCGAGATATGAGAAAATCCCATCAAATCTATAATTTTACGTGTGGCGCTAACAGCCGGTTGGACATAACAATCAGCCGGCGTAACAACAACGCCAAGGAGTTCAATATGATCCATCGTCAACAGCAGCATGGTTGCTAGATAATCATCTACACCGCCATCGTGATCCATTAATACAAGTTGTTTTGACATAAAAGGAGAATTAATATGGATGAATTTATGGAAACTGCAATTCAAGAAGCAAAACAAGGCAGACAAGAAGGCGGAATTCCGATTGGTTCGGTTCTCGTCAAGGATGGCAAAGTTCTCGGCAGAGGACACAATAAGCGTGTGCAAGATGGCGATCCTATCACTCACGCCGAAATCGATTGTCTTCGCAATGCTGGGAGAGTTGGCAGCTACAGAGGTACTATACTATATTCAACCTTAATGCCATGTTACCTGTGCGCTGGGGCAGTGGTACAATTCGGTATTAAAAAAGTCATCGTCGGAGAATCCAAAACTTTTCCTGGTGCTAAAGAATTTATGGTATCTCACGGTGTGGAAGTAATTGATCTTAATCTTGATGAATGCGAACAAATGATGAGTGAGTTTATTGAAACTAACCCAGAACTTTGGAATGAAGATATCGGTAATTAGTTAGGAGGAGATTTTTCTGTTAGTCTTCTTACCATCACGTTCACCGGACTTTGATTGCACCCAGTATTTGCCCCGTCTCGTGCAATTTTTTTCAAATGGCGATCGCTGCTGCAATAATTCTCTCATCAAAAGTCACCTTGACAAGGCTATTCCCAACTTTTGTACAGACGCGATTAATCGCGTCTCCCAATTCCTAACTCTTAATCTCCAATCAACTCTACTGCATCTCGTCCATCGCAATTTTGTAAGTAAACTTTGACAATCTCTTCTTTCGCAGTAGGCAACTTTTTGCCAGTAAAATCTGGGTGGATTGGTAATTCTCGATGCCCTCTATCTACTAATACAGCTAAACGAATCACTTCTGGTCTACCATAGTCGTTAACTGCGTTCAAAGCAGCACGAATTGTCCGTCCTTTGAAAATCACATCATCCACGAGTACAACCGTTTTCCCTGTCAGATCAAAAGGAATTTCGCTTTTCGTTGGAGTCCGCAATCCAATTTTGTCAAGGTCATCTCGATAAAATGTAATGTCTAAAGCGCCAACTGACACAGCTACACCTTCCAACGTCTCAATCTGACGCGCCAACAATTCGGCGAGTAATGCACCCCTAGTATAAATACCAAGAAGCACCAATTGAGACAAATCACGTGTCCTTTCCACAATTTGAGAAGCCAGGCGAGTTAAGGTACGACGGATTTCTTCGGATGAGAGAATTTCAACTACTTTGGCAGACATAGGGAATTATCAGATAGGAGTTAGGAGAGATGCGAAAAATCTTTGTCTGTACAAAAGGTGCGAGACGCGATTCTTAATTGCTAACTTTACATTTATCATTAATTGTTTGGGAGTATTAAGAATATTGCGATCGCTATGCCTAACCATAGCAAAAAACAAGATCGAGTTAGCTGCAAAGCATTGTGAATAGAAGTTACAGTAATGGGATAAATTGCATCTCCTAGCAGTGGTTTGTACTTAGCTACCCCACGATACCAATTTGTACCCCCCATCTGCACGCCCAAAAAAGCCGCATAGACGCACTCACTCCAACCAGAGTTGGGACTAGGATCGTTAATTGCATCCCGACGACAAATTCGCCAAACATCTTTCGGTTTACCCGATAACAGCGCCAGAGTCACGACGGTTAACCGACAAGGTAGCCAAGTTAAACAATCTTCCAACCGCGCACAGAACCATCCCAAATAAGTATAGGGTGCTTCTCGGTAGCCCACCATTGAATCAAGGGTACTGCTGGCTTTGTATGCTAAAGCTAAGGGAGTTGGCCCCACAATTGGCACAAAGACACCAAAAATTGCATAAAAAAGCGGAGCCATCACTCCATCGGTGGCATTTTCTGCAACCGTTTCTAAAACAGCTCGTAAAATTTCTGCTTGCGAGAGATTTTGGGTATCTCTACCAACGTAATTACTTAAAATCTTCCGAGCCTTTTCTAAATCTCCTGCTGTTAAAGGTTGTAAAACAGCCTCTGCTGCTGCTCGTAAACTTCTACCAGCAAAACAACTAGCCAAAAGAATGCTATCTATTGCAATTCCCAACAACGGATGAATCCATCTGGCACTTTGAATAATCAAAAAACCAATAAGACCGCTACCAATTATTAGGATAATACTTAGTACAATTCCAGCTAGGCGTTGTGCAAAAGAACTTTTACACAATTGGAAAGAAAATTTGGTTAGGCGAGAAATTACCCACCCCATAACTTGCACTGGATGAGGCCAATCCCAAGGATCGCCAATTAAGTAATCTAAAAATGCAGCAATTATTAAGATATAGATACTATTGGTCATAAGTCACGAGTCAAGGGTTAATAGTGAAGGGTCAATATTTAGTTAGACTGTTGACTCTTGACTAAACCACAAAACTAGCTTCTTCTCCAAGAGAAGCTTGCCAACTACGAGCATCATAATAAAGGTCTGCCAGAGTAATACTGTACAAAGCTTCTTTGAGCTTTTGGTTGAGTCTCTGCCAAAGGCTAAATGTTACCCAATCTTCAGCTTGTGTAGGTGCTGGGGTGTGATGAGGTAAATGGCTAGTCTCTCCAACTGCTTCTAAAATTTGTCCTATAGATATTTGTGCAGGTTCTCTTGCCAATTGGTATCCGCCAATGCTACCACGAGTTGATTTAACTATTGATGCACGACGCATTTCTATTAGTAATTTTTCGAGGTAAGGAGCTGGGATATCTTGACGTTTAGCGATCGCTCTCACAGATACAGGCCCATATTTTGGCTGTAAACTCAAATCTAGCAACGCCTTGACACTATAGTGTCCTCTGGTAGTTAGTTTCATTTTGGCAAGTTTTGTTGTTTGTCTTTTATCATTTGTCTTTTGTAAATAACTAATGAGCAATAACTAAGGATCAGTTTTACTTATCATTCTGTAACTCAGTTATCAATCCTCAGCAAATAAATAAGCTTTTGAGCGTTAGTTTAGAAAACTTAAACATGTATCTTAGCAGTGATTTACAAACTATATATATAGTTATCAGCATTGTCGGCATTCTCTAAAATAGATTGTATTGACAATATTGTTAATGGCATAACAATTGTGCATCTGAGTGTAATATACTTGGCTAGGTTGAGATAAAAACTAAAAGATTATGTTCCTATTAGCTCAACCTCAGCTAAAATAAAATCGATTCCAACACTTCAAACATTCATTTTCGACCTAAGTTGATGCCTAAACTGAAAAAAATTGAACCCCTACTCGGTGAAGAACTGCTCAAAAAAGTCAAAGAGCTAGAGAGCGAGAGCAAAGAAGACAAAGCCAAGAAGTGCGGCTACTATACCGTTACCAAAAACGGTATAGAGCGCGTCAATATGATGAAGTTCTTAAATGCCCTAATTGATGCTGAAGGCATTCAGTTGGACAGTACACCCAGTGCTAATGGGCGTGGTGGACGTAGTGCTAGCTATAGAATTAGTGTGCAATCGAATGGTAACTTACTTATAGGTTCAGCTTATACAAAACAGATGAATCTGCAACCAGGAGATGAGTTTATCATCACTTTAGGCAAAAAGCACATTCGGCTGAGACAGGTAGATCCAGAAGATCGGGAAGGTGATGAAACTATAGAAGCCACAGCTTAATAAATATACATGGTCATTAGTCAATTGTCATTTGTCCTTTATGAAAACCAATGACCAATGACCAGTGACCAACGACTAATGACTAATAACTATATCTGTGGTGGGTAATAGTGGTAAATAGTCACGAAGTGCTTTGCGCGTAACGGCTAAATTGCAGGTTAATGCAATTTGCTCTTTTTCTAGTAAACCCAGAATGCAATCGGGTTTGTCTCGTGCTACCACTGGTAATTGATGCAAGCCTCGTAAATTCATGCGGTCTAAAGCTTCAGATAATAGTTCATCCTGCCATGCATAGAGGATTTCAGTAGTACAAATGTCTATGAGAGTTTGACTGGATAAATTATCTGGAATTTCAGTTACCGAACTTGGGTAAGTTTGCCAAAGAGCAAGGACACGGTTAATATCTTCCAGAGAAACTATACCAACTAATTGCTCGGCTGCATCAATTACTAAAGCACTCCGGGTGCGATCGCGGATCATTTCTACAGCTGCATCTAAAATTCCAAGAGTTGCAGGTAATTTTTTTGGATCGGGGTGCATGGCATCTTCTACCAAAATATGCTGCACAATTTCCGCTTGTTCATCTTTCAATTCCGAAAGACCAATTTGTTGTAAATTAGAGTTAGAGTTAAATGTTGGTTTAATCCTTTCTACTAACCAAACACTCAAACCCACAGCTGCCATCAACGGTAAAACAATCCGATAGTCACGAGTTAATTCAAATAGCATTAGAATAGCCGTTAACGGCGCTCTGACACTAGCAGCTAGTACTGCTGCCATTCCCACCATTGCGTAAGCTGGGGGAGCCGCCATTTGATCGCAAATAGTCGGGAATGCCACAGCTAAAATTTTGGCATAAGCTGAACCAAAAGAAGCACCTAAAAACATAGCTGGTGCAAACAAACCACCGATAAAACCACTACCTGTACTAATTGCAGTCATTAGTAGCTTCACCACCAACAGCACCACCAACAGGGAAAGAGGAAACTCCACATCCTGAAGCATCGCTTCTACAGTTTCATAACCTACGCCCAGGATTTGCGGAAAATGCAAAGCAACTGCGCCAATTATTACACCACCAATAATTGGATGAATCGGCTCAGGAATGCGTCCCAAAAAGGTAAAACCTGGAACCTTCCCAGCAAAGCAGGCTTTTGCTCCCCGAATTGATTGCGTATAAGCCAGAGAAACAAGGCTTGCCCCTAAACCCAAGCCCAGATAAAGGGGTAATTCTAAAGGACTGCGGACTTGATAAGCGGGTAAATCAAAAGCAGGTTGTGTCCCCAAACCAATTTGGGCAATTAATGCTGCTACCACCGCCGCTAACAGCACCACACTCACGCCAGAAGTAGCGAAAGATGTCGCTCCCATTACCACCTCTAGGGCAAAAAATACTCCAGCGATGGGAGCATTAAATCCTGCCGCAAGTCCAGCAGCCGCGCCAGCACCTAAAAGCAAACGTTGTCGTTCTTGAGATACATTCAGGATTTCAGAGAACAACATCCCAAAATTTGCGCCAATTTCTACACTTGGCCCCTCTGGCCCCAAAGAAGCACCGCTCCCTAAAGAAACAGATGCGGCCAGCATTTTCGTGACTGGTCGTAGTGGTCGCTTAATCTCTGTTCCCTCTGAGGCGGCGATGAGAGATGAAAGTCCAGGGCCAAAGTCTTGAGTGCGCCAGCGCATCAAGCCAACAATTAACCCGCCAAGAGTCGGAACGCAAGCTAAAGTCCAAGCACCCCAGACACCGATTTGACCCATTAAATTTTCCAGCATCAACTTGTGAATCAACTGGATTAAATAGTGAAAGGTGACTACACCCATACCCGTACCACCGCCAATGAGCATGGCTAAAAACAGGACAACTGTTTCTGGGGATGGTTGAAAACGATTAATTAAGTGAGCTAAATGAGCAGAAGGTGTAGGAAATGCAGATTGTTCCGTTACCTTCCTCAGTTGAGTGGGAGGCAGGAGAGTCATTGAGAGGCGGGGTAAATGTAAGAAAAAATTTAAATTTTTATCTGTTACTTCTCATTGTGAGCCATTATTTAGCAACCAGACAAGTAGACTTTATTTGCTTGATTTACAAAGCTTTAGCAAAAAATGTCATTGTGCAAAATTTTTGTGGGGAGAATGGTTAAATGGGCGACAATTATTATTGGAGGGTCAAAGATGGTTAGTAGGGTGCAAGTGAGCGCCAACACTATTTTTGCTAGAGACAACAAAGTTTTTGTCGGCTAGGTGGATGCACCCGCAAACATTAACTAGGAGTCATCCTGGCCTAAATCTAGCTATACTCGTGTTGCGACTATTGATCCATCCTTGGTAGTAATACAATGTATGTGTGATTGATGGCTGTTGTCACACCATACTTGGAAGTCTGCTAAGTATCGATCCCAATTCAATATAGCTATTCTTATAGAGCGAGTAAATGGACTAGGCGGACGAGGTAAATGAATATACACACCTTTGATAATCATTATGTTACTTGCCCAATTTGCCAAAGAAATGCCACACCAAAACCAATTAAAACGCGCATGGGCTTATTTTGCTGTCCTTATTGCCAGGAAAGGCTAGTAGTTTGCCAAAGCGGTCATTATGTCCGCGACCCGTTTACTTGGAGACAATTAATGATTGCTTCCTCGCTACGTCGTCAAAGCCGACCTTTAGCTAGGATTATCAGAGATTTTGTCTTGCTGAAACGTCCTATGGTAGCTTTGGCTGTGGGAAGTGCCATTTTCTTTAGTGCGATCGCCCTAACTCAAGAAAAGACAAGCTACGATCGCCAAATCTTTCCGATAACAGAGAAAGTTAATCAACCAGAAAGCAAATCTCAGTAGATGGATTAATTTGGTATAAATCAAATCTTACTTTGATTTTTGTAATATTATAACTAAATACTTTTATGAAACCGTGTCTTATTGCCCCAAATAGGACGCGGTTTTACATCATGTACCGCTTAAATATCTGTCCTGGTGCAACAGGTAATTAACGTGGCGATAATTCCTTAATTTTTGGCTGGGTACAACAGATGATATGGGTCTAGCCAAACAATGTAGAAAATCTCGTCAATAAAAAATCCATGAACCCTGCCATGTTCATAGGACTTACACAAAAGTGAACTCGGTAGGGGCAATTCATGAATTGCCCCTACCTGGAAATAAGGGTTTTGACTATTGTTTGCGTAAGTCCATGTTCATTTGAGGAGACGGAAAACTGATATGGTATGTTAACTAATTGTTCTTCATTTGGCAAACCAAATGCTCTATCGCTGGTATTTTCCCACCTGATGGGATGACATCTGAGCGTACTGCTACGATTCACTAACAACTCTTGAGCCGTTATACTAGATAGAGCTTTTGATCGATCAAGCAAGGTCAGCTTTATTAATTACATATTTTCTGGATTTGCAAACAGAGATTTTAAGTTACGTCTGCCACTAACAACTCTGACAATTTCAATTCCTTCACCAGTAATTATTAGGACTTACGCACTGTACAAATTAGTCATAGTATGCTTTCACCGAAATAGCTTGTTTCAGACTTTGACTAATTATATTTTTACCGATCACTTAACCGTGGAGTAGGGGTTTAGCATTGCTAAACCCCTACTAGAAATATGGTTTTTCCGGGATATATATTTATTGTTTTCTGTCAAGGCGTAAGTCATAATTATGTAGAAAATAATATACCCATCCAGTAGAAGTCCTCTTAGGCTGGGACGCAAATCCTCGTATTGTCGTGCCATGTTGGGAAAGCTATAGCGGTTATTAGTCTAGTGCAGTACAATAGAAAAGAGCAATTTTACTGATAACTGGTGGCAATGAAAGCCTACTCTCTCGACTTGCGTCA